>MHBH01000091.1 GCA_001804805.1 Lentisphaerae bacterium GWF2_49_21 | reverse complement strand
TCAACTGGCGTATATGCAGACATTGCTGGAGAAACAGCGAACACATACACAGTAGTTGCGGGCGATGCAACCAGGTTCATCAAAGTAGTAGCGACGGGTTCAGGCGTCTACACCGGCACGAAAACAAGTGCAGCAACATTGACAGTACCGACACTGCTCACAGGGGTTGCAATAACCGGCACAGAAGCAGCAGGTTCTGTATTGACAGCAGGTTCATTGGCACCGGCATTGGTACCGGTCGGCACAGCAACTTACCAGTGGTCCTCATCTGCCACAGTGGGCGGTGTATATACAAACATTGTTGGAGCAACAGCAATGACATACACACCAACTGCAGCCTATGCAGGCAAGTTCCTCAAAGTTTCAGCGACAGGCACGGTCAAATACTCTGGTACGGTGACAAGTGCGGCGACAGGTGCCTTAACAGCGCCGATCACGGCGATGGGTGCAATAACCGGCACAGTTAAAGTAGGTTCTGTATTGACAGCCGGCGCATTGACACCAGTCGGCGCGACAGCAACTTATCAGTGGCAATCAGCCGCCACATCAGCTGGCGTATATGCTGACATTGCTGGAGAAACAGCGAACACATACACAGTAGTTGCGGGCGATGCGACTAGATTCATCAAAGTAGTGGCGACAGGTTCAGGCTTCTACACCGGCACGAAAACAAGTGCAGCAACAGTAGCAGTGGCAAAAGGACCTCTCACCGCGATAGCTGCAATAACCGGCACAGTCCAGGTCGGTGAAGTATTGACAGCAGGTGCATTGACCCCGGCAGGCGCAACGGCAACTTATAAGTGGAAAATAGCTACCGCAGCAGCTGGCGCATATACATACATTGCTGGAGCAACCAACAACACATACACACCAGTTGCAGGCGATGCAAATAAGTTCATCAAAGTTGAAGCGACGGGTTCAGGCAGTTACACTGGCATAATCCTAAGCGCAGCAACAACAGCAGTAGCACAAGCACCGATCACGGCGATAGGTGCAATAACCGGCACATCCCAGGTATGTTCAGTATTGACAGCTGGCGCATTGACCCCGGCCGGTGCAACAGCAACTTATCAGTGGCAGATAGCTGACACGGTAGGTGGCGTATATGCTGACATTGCTGGAGCCACAGGAAACACATATACCCCGGTTGCAGGTGATCTAACTAAGTTCATCAAAGTAGAGGCAACGGGTACAGGCGGTTATTCTGGTACAAACTTAAGTGCGGCGACAGCAGCAGTAACCGCAGCCCCGCTCACAGCGATAGGTGCGATAACCGGCACATCACGAGTAGGTTTAGTACTGACAGCCGGCGCATTGACACCTGACACTGCAACAGCAACGTATCAGTGGAAAATAGCTGACACCGTAGGTGGCGCATATGCTGACATTGCAGGCGCAACAGCAACCACATACACGCCAGTTGCAGGCGATGTAACTAAGTTCATCAAAGTAGAGGCAACGGGTACAGGCGGTTATTCTGGCGCAATCCTAAGTGCGGCGACAGCAGAAGTGGCAGCAGCCCCGCTCACAGCGATAGGTGCGATAACCGGCACTCCTCAGGTAGGCGTTGTATTGACAGCCGGTGCATTGACACCAGCCGGTGCGACAGCAACTTATCAGTGGAAATCAGCCGCCTCATCAGCTGGCGTATATGCTGACATTGCAGGCGCAACAGCAACCACATACACACCAGTTGCAGGAGATTATAATAGGTACATTAAAGTCTTAGCAACGGGTACAGGCAGTTATTCTGGCACAATCCTGAGTGCGGCAAAAGGACCAGTAGCAAAAGCCCCGCTCACAGCAATAGGAGCAATAACTGGCGCACCAGTAGTAGGTCAAGTATTGACAGCCGGTGCATTGACACCAGCCGGTGCAACAGCATCTTATCAGTGGAAGATAGCTGCCACTGCAGGTGGCATATATTCGAACATTGTCGGAGCAACAGCGAACACATACACACCAGTTGCAGGCGATCTAACTAAGTTCATCAAAGTATTGGCAACAGGTACAGGCAGCTACTCCGGCTCGATCCTAAGTGCGGAAACAGCAGCAGTATCAGCAGGAACAGTGCCCGGTGCTCCGACTATTGGAACCGCAATTGCAGGAAACACACAGGTAACTGTGAACTTCACTGCACCGGTGTCTGATGGCGGCAGCCCGATCACATTGTACACGGCGACGTCCAGCCCAAGCGGTATTACGGCAACATCGACTTCAAGCGCAATAACTGTAACAGGTCTGACAAACGGCGTAGCCTATACCTTCACGGTAACGGCGACGAACGCGATTGGAGAAGGTCCTGCATCAGCGGACTCCAATGCAGTAACGCCTGTGGCATTGCCCTTGACAGTCAATCTGGGAACAGCCGGTAACTTCGTGATTCTGGGAGAAACCGCAGTTACAACCACGGCTGGCACGTCAGTTGTTGGTGATATTGGAATTAGTCCGGCCGCTGCGACTTTTATAACTGGATTTGGCTTGATAGCGGATCCCTCGAATGTGTTTTCGACATCATCCTTAGTCACTGGAAATATATATGCGTCTGACTATGCTGTACCAACTCCGGCTAACATGGGGATTGCTATCGGCGACATGATGACTGCGGAAAGTGATGCTGCGGGACGGGCACCGACTTGGCCTACAGAGCTATACGCAGGAGATCTGAGTGGTCAGACTCTTTATGCCGGTGTCTACAAATGGAGTACCAGCGTAAATATCAACACAGATGTCACTCTCGACGCACAAGGTGATCCTAATGCAATATGGATATTTGAAATAGCAATGGACCTCAATATTGCCGACGGTGGCAGCGTCCCTGCAGGTATTAAGGTATTGCTTGCTGGCGGAGCCCAGGCATCTAATATTTTCTGGCAGGTTGGTGGCCTGACTGGTGCAACTCTCGGAACGTACTCTACGTTCAATGGAACTATATTGAGCCAGAAGCAGGTTGTCATAAAAACTGGCGCAGTATTGAATGGCAGAGCGCTGGCGCAGACCCAGGTTACATTGGATGCCAGTGACATCAATTCTCCTGTTCCTGTTGGCACGGACGCGACAGTCACATCCCTCGCATATACGGTTAACAACGTTGGTGCCGTGGGAACAATTATTAATGTACCGGCCGGCGTAGTGAAGGCGGACTTCCTTGCGGCTATTACGAAGGGTCAGGTTAACCAGACCTGGGATACTACAGGGATATCGGCTACCGTGATCACCGGCGACACGCTGGTAGTCATGGCCCAGGACAAAGTAACAGTAGTCACATATACTGTAACTAGTCCCTGAGCAAAGCGTAAGATGATAACATTCGGGGAGGGAGAAATCCCTCCCCGAATGTTTTTGCCTGCGATTCCAGTTCAGCCTGACATGCTATGGACAAACGAAAACAGTCCTTGCGGAGTTGACTATCAACGGGATAATTTTAAAAACCACGCTGAAGCTGTGAACTCCAACAAGACTCAATCTTACGACTTCTCCAATCTCCTCTCGATCACAACTCGAGCCAGACAGCACAGGCTAGGTCAGGAGGCTGCTACGGACAGGAAAGATTGTATTCCAACCTAAGGCAATCTGTTGAAAGCTTTGTTTTGCAATTACTCTTCTGCTTGCATCTTTGATTTGCTGGTAGTCAACGCATTATTGCGTGTTTCTTCACTAAACATACACAGCCAATAATGGCTTAACTACGAACATAAATACATAAGTCCAGCAGACTCCTATGTCAATGCCTCCAATGGACACGGAAAGCTTGGACTCCAACGGTTGAAACATTCTCTTGTTGGTCCGCCGCGGCGGATTAGTTTGTCTTCTCTTAAACTGAAAATCCCCCCTTTATTGCAACAAGCAGGATTTATGTGATGTCGCGCCCTGCAGGGGCTCTTGATTATTTCATATTCTTTATTCCCAAGGCTGGCGACTTGTCTACTATACGCATATTTGCATATAAGAAATATCTCTGCAGGCTTGAGTCCCAGAGGGACGAAATGGAAATAGGCAGGGGCTTCAGCCCCTGTTTATTGCCGTGGTTGTGTTCGCGTGCCATAGGTACGCGATGTTAATGTCTCGGTTCTATGGTTTTCATGGCGTGCCTACGGTACGCCTAAATACATATAATCCATTCAACAGGGGCTGAAGCCCCTGCCTATTCTCATCCTGTCCCAGCCGGGACAGTCAGCACACATCAACTTATTGTATTCCAAAATGCGTATAGTAGATAGGGCTGGCGACTTGGGCTACAATATGTCACCCGCTTTGCGGTTTTCCCGGGAGTTCATCTTGATTTTACCCGGCGGCCTGATTATCTTCAAGGAACTAGAGGATTATATGGCAAGGAATAAGAAGAAAAATAGACCAGGCTGCGAAGCAGCTCAATCCAATATTTTTATTGACCTGGTGGCAGCATCGAAAAACAATGTCACCGCTGTCGTCATTGCAGCGATAGCAGCCTTTGTCCCGCTGATCGTATTTTTAAGAGTTATCCCTTTGGCCCCTGATGTTGTAAAATTCTGGACTGCCGATATAAACTATGATTTTTTCTCTTTTTACAAAATGACTTGGTTTTTATTTCTCACATCTGTTTCTGTTATTATTTTCTGTATTGGAGTGAAAAATAAAAGAATAGTTATTACGAAGACGTGGATATACGTGCCTGCGGGGATATATGCATTGACAGCAGTCATGTCAACTGTATTTGCAAAGCACACAGCCGTAGCTCTCTATGGTTTTCCTGACAGATATGAGGGGCTTTTTGTCCTCCTCGGTTATATCCTTGTCTTTGTTGTCGTCCTGAACATTGCCCAGGAGAAAGGTGCCTTGAAGCTGATTCTGGCAGGGCTGTTGTTTTCAGCCTTTGTTGCTTCTCTGATCGGGCTGTTCCAATTTATAGGAAGGATAGAGCTGTTCGGAGAGGTATACGGACCTCTTGACTTTTTTAAGACAAGTGCGGGACGGATGTTTATCACCCCCCGCGAATACAGGGAATTGCTGCAACTGCATTTTCAATTTGCCTCCCACACCATCTGCACCACGCTGTTCAATACTAATTATGTAGGAAGCTTTATGGAGATGGCGCTTATGCTCTCCATTGTGCTTTTTATTTTCGAAACCGACAAGACAAGAAAGGTAATTTTCTACATAGTGTCAATGTTTGTCTTTTCCAACTGGATCGGCTGTCTTTCAAGGGCAGGATACATAGGCGTGATAGCTGCAATCCTGGTTTTAATTGTCATAGCTGGCTTGCGATCCGCCCTGGTAAAAAAAGAAGTCGATCGGGATTTTATTAAGCCCTTGTTAAAGAACATAGCTGTTCTTATTGCCTCCTTTATTGTATTATTTATCGTTTTAGATTTTTCTTCCGAACACACGATTAGCAGACAGTTTATGAAATTGGATGTTAAGACCGAGGTAAAAACAGGCACATCCGGTCCGGCAGGATTGCTTGACGATGTAAAAGATGTGAAGATTACTCCTGATACGATCTTTTATTCAACGGCAAATACCGCCATGCAGGTAAAAATGGCTTCCAACAATCTCCTGTTCTATACCGGAGATGGCGTTCTGCTTGCTCCAACTTTCAGCGATGCCAGGAAGGCTTATGTATTCAACGACCCCAGGTATTCCAACTATACGTTCAGGCTTGACAGGAACAATATCATATTCCTGTCTTATGGTGATGCTGTCATTCAGGTCGCCATAACAAGCCAGGGATTGAAATTCTGTGATGGGAAAGGAGGGTTCACGGATATAATAAAGGCAGATTCCTGGGGATTTGAAGGCAGGGAGGGGCTGGCGTCCACCAGGGGTTACATATGGTCAAGAACTATTCCATTGCTGAAGGACGTTGTTTTCCTGGGGAATGGTCCCGATACATTTGCCTTCCACTTTCCTCAACAGGACTACATTGCAAAACTGAAATATTATCCCGTCCGCTCTTATCCCAGCAGCCCCTATATGATAATAGATAAACCTCATAACATGTATTTTCAGACTGCTATGAATACAGGCGTTATTTCCCTCATATGCGTCCTGATTATTTTTATCTCATATATTGCAATCAGTATCAAGATAATGCTTGCCAATGACAGAAGAACGGTCTATTCGACTGTTTCCTTAGGTGCTTTTCTCGGTGTTACCGCTTATTTGGCAACTGCGGTGTTCAACGACTCCCTTATATCGGTAGCGCCTGTGTTTTGGATAATGCTGGGCTTGGGGTATGCAGTGAACTTTGTTGTAATAAGGGAAAATAAAGAAAACGGAAATTCCGGGTGCACCCATACCGGAGGGGGATAAAATCCAGAGCTCGTTGAGCTGTGGAGGACAGGCCACAACGCCTATGCCGTCGCGACGCCAGCGCTCCATATCACAGCCGGAACGGCTGTACCTGACAAAAATGATTGTACTCCGACCTATGCAGTCTGTTGAAAGCTTTGTTTGGCAGTTACCTCTTCTGTTTGCATCTTTGATTTGCTGGTAGTCAACGCATTATTGCGTGTTTCTCCACCAAAACATTCACAGCCAATAATGGCTTGACTACGAACATAAATACCTGAGCTCGACAAACTGCATAGTGGACGGAGTGGAATTTCTTTATTTGAGGATGGTGCTCTGGACGCTGCTCTCGACAATTCCCTTCGAGATCGCGTAGCGGGTCAGGCCCGCGGTATCATGGATTTTCAGCTTGTTCATGGTGCTCTGCCGATGCTTCTCAACGGTCTTGATGCTGATGCCAAGGTCCTCCGCGATCTCCTTATTGGCACGGCCTTCGGCAACCAATTGGAGCACCTCTGATTCGCGCGAAGTCAGTTGTATGGCGTCTTTCCTGGCTGGTTCACCCCGTCGGCGTGACGTTTCCTGTTGCTGGCCGCATGGGCGATTGGCGATGGAAGGGCTGTAAAAGACATTGCCTTTGTGGATCTCCTTGATTGCTTTGCATAAAATCTGGGAGGAGCTTTGTTTGACCAGATATCCTTTCACGCCAATAGCCGCTATCTGTTCGATATAGGCGTCATCAGCGTGTGCGGAGAGAATCAGTATTTTCGGTGTATTTGGCGGGGGTATCTCCTGGAGAATCCGCTTTGCGGCCTCTATGCCATTGAGCTGCGGCATCGCGAGATCCATGACAACTACGGCAGGATGAAGCTCCTTTGCCATTTTCAACGCCTGCAGGCCATTGACCGCCTCTCCGACCACTTCAAAATCTCCTGCCAGCTCCAGAAGCATTCGAAATCCTTCTCTGACGACTGAATGATCGTCTGCCAGCAGTATGGTGATTTTTTTCATTGTTTCTCTCCGATTGAAAATTTCTATTTTGCACAGAGTGGCAAGTCCAGATCCTGGTTGTCAGCCTTTGCGCCGTTTCCGTTTCGGAGAGGTATCTTCACATGGACGATGGTTCCTTTGCCATGCTTGGATTCGATGGAGAAAGTGCCTCCTACCATCTCAACCCGTTCGCGCATGCCGAGTATACCCAGTCCTTTGCGTCTTCTTACGTTGAATGCGTGATTGACATCAAAAGCCTTGCCGTTGTCCCTTACCGTCATGCAGATGGCGTTTGACTCTACAAGAATGGACACCGTCACCTGGTTGGCTTTAGCATGCTTGGTGACATTGGTAAGCGCTTCCTGGGCTACTCGATAAAGCACAGTGCGTTTGATATTGTTCAACTGTTTGATTTCGTCCGCAGCCTTGGCAGTGAAGCGGATTTGAATTCCTGTCCGTTTCCCGAATTCCTTCATAAATGCCATTAGCGCGGGAATCAGCCCAAGGTCGTCCAGCATCGCCGGACGCAGTTCACGTGCAAAACGATGCACGGCAGCCACAGACTTCTCCACCAGGCGCTGTGTGTTGGAGATCTTCCTCTTGAGGTTGCCGGTATTGGCCGTGGCCTCTATTTTCAGCGCGGCCAGCCTGACATTGATGCCCGTCAGGATCTGGCTGATATCGTCGTGCAGTTCGCGGCTGATGTGCTTTCGCTCCTCCTCCTGCGCAATCAGGATCTGGCGGGACAGATTCCTCAACTGGTCCTGCATGAGATGAGACTGCGTCAGCAGTTTATCATAGTGCTGCTGGCTTTTTATGAGGGACGTCTCCGCTGTCTTGCGCCGGACGATTTCCAACTGCAGCCGTTTTCTTACGGCGGCCAGACCAGAGGCGCGCGGGTGAGATGTCGCATTCGCCTGCTTCATTTGTAATACTCCATATTAAGTGTTGCCCGTAAACCGATATGAATTAAGCGCTTCTGCCATTGATGCCCGTCAGGATCTGGGTGATATCGTCATGCAGTTCACAGCTGATGTGCTTTCGCTCTTCTTTCCGTGCCAGCAGGATCCGGAGGGACAGCTTCCGTAACTGTTCCTTCATGAGACCCGACTTCACCAGCAACTGACCGTAGTGCTGCCGGCTTTCCATGAGGGACGTCTCCGCTGCCTTGCGCCGGACGGTTTCCAGCTGCAGCCGTTTTCTTGCGGCGGTCAGAATAGAGGCGCGCGGGTGAGATGTCGCATTCGCCTGCTTCATTTGTAATACTCCGCTTAGCTTCATGTTCTTCAGTGTCAGCCTTAAATTATTGCCCCTTGCCATGAAGATAATTTAACCGACAAATATTTAAAGTCAATTATTATCTATAGTAGGTTCTTACCCCATGGGAAAGTAGGTGTTAAACCCATAGGAAGAGGTCCAGCCAGGGCCTATACTTCAAAACGGTCGAGTGTCCGGAGCCGCAAGAAGATTAGTCTGCTTATTTAAAAATCAGATTGAGCAAACTGCCAAGGTCGGAGATTGAATGATGAAATTACCGCCAGCTGACAAAGGGAAAAGCGTGAGCTTGGAGCTATCTGAGAAATCGTCTCTGTCTAAGACGGGATTCACGCGGACCTCTGTTTTTAAAGGTTCCAAATTCTCGAGCGTCGCCACCGACAAGATCATGCTGGCCGACATTTCCGATCCGCAGGAGGCGATCGCTTATGCCAAAGTATTGCGCATGGAGCCGCCATCCACAATTATACCGGGGTTGAAGACTCAGAAAATAAAAACGCATGAGGGGAAGACAATACTTGTCGTCGACGATGAAAGTTCCATACTCAAGTTCATGGAGAGCAGTCTTGCCGCTGCAGGCTTCAGGAACATCAAGACCGCTTCAAACGGCAAGAATGCCTTGAAAGCCCTGGGGCTGATTCCACAGGACTCCGGCAAAACAGTCGATTCCGATATCGAGCTCGTGGTCCTTGACGTGATTCTTCCCGACACCAATGGCTTTGAGATATGCAAACTGATAAGGCAGTCCAACTGCGATATACCGGTGATATTGATTTCCGGCCATGACATCGAGGAGATCCAGAACAAGCTGATCGAATGCGGCGCCGACGACTTCCTTGAAAAGCCTTTCAGCCGCGCCGAGCTCTTCACAAGGGTAAAGCTCCTTATGAACAGGAAGAGGAAAAGTCATCACGATGCCAGCCCGGAGGAACCGACCACGTTAAAATTCAAGATGAACCACAATATCCCGTTCATCGGCGACAACATAAACGGCTACATCATCATTGAGCCCCTCGGATGGGGCAAGAATTCCCTGGTCTACAAGGTCATGGATACTGATACCAAGAAAATCTTCTCCCTGAAAATGCTGTCCAGGAGCTCCATCGAAAACAAGGGTACTGTCGAGAGGTTCAAGAACGAGGTTGAGATCATGTCGAGGATAAAGCATCCAAACATAGTGGAGTTCATCGACAGCGGCTACCACAACAAGTGCCCCTATCTTGTGATGGAGCATGTCGCCGGCGTAGACCTCGAGGAGTATCTCGTGACACGGAACAAGGTACCGCTGATCACTTTCGGCCATATAGCCCATGACATCGCGTCGGCGATATCGGAACTGCACAGGAATAAGATCTATCACCGGGACATCAAGCTCAAGAACATACTTTACGACATAAAATCTGAAAAGGCCAAACTAAGTGATTTCGGGATCGCAAAACTCCCCGAAAGCCTCGGCACCACACAGGAGGGGTTCGTCGTCGGAACGCCGATCTATCTCGCTCCGGAAATATTCATGGGGGAACCCGCCACCGCCCAGTCCGACATCTATTCCTATGGAGCCACACTCTATCATCTTATTACAGGATCTCCTCCTTTCGTGGCTGATACCTCAATAGGGCTCTTCAAGAAGCACAAGCTTGAAAAGCCTCCTTCCATCAGCTCGATAAGGACGGATCTTCCGGAAGAGTGGAATACGCTCATAGTTGAAAAATGCCTTGCAAAAAATCCCCTCGACAGGCCTGCCTCAATGTACGATACGCAGCTGGAGATCGAAAGGATCACCTCATTTCAAAAGGAGAACAAGGTCATCAAGTTTGCCGGGAATAGTTGAAAATGACGATGGATGGATTTACCGTCCCCTTAGTGTTTCACCCCATGGAATGGTAGGTGTTCACCCCATAGCAAGATGTCAGCCAGGTTCTATAGTGATATCGGAGTTTTAGATGTCAAGTTTTATGTTTTAGGCAGGAGATTTTCAGGGAATTTCCTTAACACTTAAAACCTAACACTTGAAACATGGAACTATTATATCTGGAGAGGCTATGAACATTCTTCTCATATATCCTGAATTTCCGGATACGTTCTGGAGTTTCAAGTATGCGCTCGAATTCGTAGGCAAACGGGCGCCTCTCCCACCCCTCGGACTTCTGACTGTCGCATCCATGCTGCCTCTTGATTGGTCCCGCCGACTCGTGGACACCAACGTGCGCAGGCTCAGGCAGAAAGACCTGGACTGGGCCGACTGTGCTTTCATCAGCGCCATGTCTGTCCAGCGTGAGTCGGCACGGAGGATTATCTCCCGGTGCAAGGAGGCAGGATTGCTCGTCGTTGCCGGCGGTCCCCTGTTCACAGATGAGCACGGGCAGTTCCAGGACGTGGATCATTTCGTCCTCAACGAGGCTGAAGTGACGCTTCCAGGATTTCTCAAGGACCTGTCTCAGAACCATCCTCGACGGGTCTATTCGTCCGACCAGTTCGCCGACCTTCACCAGACGCCCAAGCCTCTGTGGGAGCTGCTTGATCTCAGGCGTTATTCCGGTATGAACATCCAATTCTCCCGCGGGTGTCCTTTCAACTGCGATTTCTGCACCGTCACCGTGCTGCTGGGCCACCGCGTACGCATGAAAACCTCGGGCCAGATCATTGACGAGCTGGACGGCCTGTACAAGCTGGGATGGCGCGAGAATGTGTTTTTCGTGGACGACAACTTCATCGGCAACAAGGAATTCCTGAAAAATGACCTTCTGCCGGCCCTGATTGACTGGCGCGAAGATAAGAAGGGGATCACTTTTTACACGGAAGCGTCCATTAATCTGGCCGATGACATGCCTTTGATGGAGATGATGGTCGAAGCCGGCTTCAACAAGGTCTTTGTCGGTATTGAGACGCCGGATGAGAAATGCCTGAACGAGTGCCGGAAGCTGCAGAACAAGAACCGTGATCTTCTGCAGGACGTGAAGCGGATACAAAGCACAGGGCTCGAGGTGCAGGGAGGGTTCATTGTCGGATTTGACCATGACCAGCCTTCCATTTTCCAGCGCCAGGTCGACTTCATCCAGCAGAGCGGAATCGTGACCGCCATGGTCGGACTGCTGCAGGCTTTTCCTGGAACTCGGTTGTATGAACGGATGGAGAAAGAAGGTCGTCTTTTCGGGGAGTCTTCGGGAGACAACGTGGACGGCAGCACCAATTTCCGTACGGTAATGGAACATGGCGTGCTGCAGGACGGCTACAGGAAAATCCTTAAGCACATCTATTCCCCGGAGAACTACTACAGGCGCATCAAGACATACCTCCGCAACTCCAGGCCGATCCGGACAAGAGCCACTATCCAGTTATGGGACATCCATGCACTCATACTCTCCTTTTGGCGGCTCGGAATCGTAGGACGAGAACGATTTCACTATTGGAGCCTGCTGATTTGGACCCTTTTCTGCCACCCCCGGCACTTGCAGCAGGCCGTAACGTTGTCCATTTACGGGTACCATTTCAGGAAAATGTGCGATCGGCACGTCATCCGATGACAGCCGCGCCTTTTTAAATATCTGAGGCAATTTCAAAAAATTGCCTCAATTGAGCTGATTGCTTTCGTTGGAGTACAAGCTTCAGCTTGCATAACCTGTTGTCGAAGATCCCGGCCCCAACGGGTGTCGGGAAATACTAAGACAAACTAAAGTTTGGACTCCGACGGGCATATTTCCACGACAACCGTTTTATTGTATTTTTGAAATAAGCTCATCTGAAAATAATAATCTTATGGACAAAGGAGGAATTATGACAAGGATCCTAAGTTTGATACTGGCTATTATCATGATTATCATATGTTCCGGCTGTTATTGGGGAGGGGATCACGAGCGAAGAGGGAACGATGACCTGGAGCGTGGAGGCTTTGGGGATAGACATAATGACTGGGGAGACAGCGACGATCGACATTAAGAAGCCGAAACCGTCATGTACCGTTGAGGTAATTGCATAATTGCAATTCGAATAGGAACGCCGGCCTGTTGCGCCTTCTTGTCACGGCGTAGGCCTTGCGAAGACGGAAGCTTCTTAGCGGTGGCGGACAACGTGCCGGCTGAATTGAAGGATGCCAGCAGGGGTGCCCTCAGTCGCTCTCTTCAATGTCGCCGCCCTGCGGGGGCTTTTTCATTATTACCTTATCGACTTCCCAGGGCTTTCGCCCTATCTACTATACGCATTTTGGAATACAATAAGTTGATGTATGCTGACTGTCCCGGCTGGGACAGGATGAGAATAGGCAGGGGCTTCAGCCCCTGTTGAATGGATTATATGTATTTAGGCGTACCGTAGGCACGCCATGAAAACCATAGAACCGAGACATTAACATCGCGTACCTATGGCACGCAAACACAACCACGGCAATAAACAGGGGCTGAAGCCCCTGCCTATTTCCATTTCGTCCCCCTGGGACTCAAGTCTGTATAGATCTTTCTTATATCAAATATACGTATAGTAGAGACAGGGCTTTCGCCTTCGCAAAGAAGCTACGGCGTGACAAGACAACATCCCGCTTTCTTCCCTTAGTACATGTATTTATGAATACATGTACTTGGTGTTTCACCCCATAAGGAAGTAGGTGTCCACCCCATAGCAGGCTGTCAGGCACGGCCTATACTTATAATATTGGAAAATCTAATACAAGAAAACAAGGAGGTGGGGCTGGAATGGAAGTTCGAAAGTTCTAGAGTTCTGAAGTTCGGGAGTTTTAAAACTTGAAACCTGAATTCATGTGGGAGTCTACACGTTTAAAACCAAGCAACTTATAGGGGACATTCCCCCTCAACAACGAAAGATATAGAGGCAGGATAAAATGAAAAGTCTAATCAGTCTAATCATTCTCGCAGCAATACTCGTAGCCGCCGGATTATTTACCGGATGCTCGTCGGTCCCGAACCATGACAATATGACCGGCAGCTGGAAATACAGCTTCGAAGAGACCGGCAGGGACGGAGTTCATAACGGGACAATGACCATAGCCCAGGAGTCTTACAAGCTGAATGGCAAATGCAATGACGCCTTTGGCGAGTTTGCCCTCTCCGGTTCCATTTCCGAAAATGGCCCGAAATTCATGATCGACGGGAAACGCAACGACTTCAAACGCAATTTCCATTTGAACGGTGCTCTGTTGTCCCATGATGAATTCGAAGGCACTTTCACCACCGACCAGAATACATCGGGCACGATGAAGGGAAATAGAGTCGTAACAGATTAAGTGACGACAGGTGCAATGATGCACCTTGTCAAAGGAGTTTATTATGAGTCCTCAACGTGTTTTTGGAATCGTTCTGCTGATCATCGGGGTGATTCTTCTGACGATCGGATTGAATGCGTCTCAATCGGCGGTTGATCGATGGAGCAACTTCTTCACGGGGCATTTCACCGACGCCACGGTCTGGTATATCGTCGTTGGGATTTCTGCGGCAGTTGGAGGCATGATGATGGTGCTGTTCGGCATGCGTGGCAGGCATGCTTGAAGATCAGCCCATGTATCCATCACAAAGTTTTGTAAAATACGGGCTGCGAAGGGAAGTTCGCAAGTTGTCTGTCAAGCAGCGGGTGCTGCTGTACCTGTTGCTTCATCGTGATCTGCGCAAGTACTCGACATCGGCGCTGATGGCGAGGGAAAAGGTCTTGAAAATAAAAAATATTAAAAAGGAGAAATGCTTATGAAAATCGATTTGATAAAGGTGCTGGGTACAATATTGGTTGCTGGAATCGTATCCTTGGCCGGCTGTGGAGAGAAACCTGGAGAGAAAGCCGGGACGGCAGTGGATAATGCTGCTGAGAAGACCACGGATGCCGTAAAATCGGCGGCAGAGGCGACAAAGGATGCTACAGGCAAGGCGGTCGAGAAGACCGGCGAAGCCATGGGGAAAGCCGGCAGCTCCGTAGAGAAGGCCGGTGCTGACATGCAGAAGTAGGTGTTTCGTTTGTAGCAGCTCGTGTTTGAGAGATAAGTAGGTACGTGCTTTAGCATGTACCATCTTAATTTCTAAGAATGGGACAGGCTAAAGCCCGTCCCTACTTAAAAGAACATGCCTTACGGCATTGACTACAAACGAATTTCGAATTTGTTCGTAGCTTGTCCGCCATAGCTTCTTAGCGACGGCGGATTAAGCCCGTAAGGGCTGTTCTTGAATTGATTTCATTATATGGGAGCTGGAACTTGGTTGCTTTTCCGCCACAGACGGAATTTGGAACTTGGAATTTCAGATAACGGATCGAATAAATGGATAAGGACGATGACACATAATGAAAGCTCCTAAAACGACTGTTGCTTTGCTTGCCGGCATGGTTATACTGGCTGTGTTGGTGGCGGTATCGTTCTGGGCTTTCAGGCAGATCAAAGAAGCGGCAGAGGCGCGGAGCCGTACCTACGATGTAATAAGTCGCGCGAACACTTTGCTGGCTGGATTGATAGATGCTGAGACGGGGCAACGAGGCTATTTGCTGACAGATGACAAGGTCTTTCTTGAACAGTGTTTGCTGGCGCGCAATAGCGTCGATCGTCTGGAAGAATTGCGTGAAAGTACCACGATCAAGGCTGCACAGAAAAGCTTGGACGCGCTGGCTCCATTGATTGATGCCAAATTGGCGGAAAATTCGCGCATCATTGAGTTGCACCGCAAACAGGACATGACTGCCGTGCAGGCCGCTGTTAGAGTTGGGCAGGGCAAGCGGTTGATGGATTCGATTCGTGCCGAAACGGGCAGTTTCATCAAGATACAGGAAAACTCTCTGGCCAAGCACGATGTAGAGTTTCAATCGAACATGCACCATATGTTTGGCATCATTATTGCCGTTAGTTTACTTTCGGTGCTGTGTGCACTTTTGTTCATCTATTTGATCTTTCGGGAGACACGGCATCGGCTGAATAAATTAGTTCAGCTCAAGACACAGCATTTGCTCGAGATTCAGGAGGATACGAATAAAAAACTCTTGCTGACCGCCATCAACTTGCGGATCAGCGAGGACAAGCTTGCAGTTACATTCAAGTCCATAGGCGATGCAGTGATAGCCACCGATGCCAACGGGTGCGTGTCGCTCATGAATCCCATTGCTGAACATCTCACCGGTTGGAAGCAGGCGGAAGCCGCCGGTCACCCGGTGGACGAGATTATTCATATCATCAACCAGGATACACGCCAACCAACCAGTTTCCCAGTAACTGAAACCTTGGCGCATGGTACACCACAGAAACTGACAAACCATACCGTACTGATTTCACGCGACGGTAGCGAGCGAGTTATCGCCGACAGCTGTGCACCGATTCGCGACGGCGGCCAGGTGGTCGGTGTCGTGCTTGTGTTCCGCGATGTCACCGAGGAAAATGCAGTGCAGCAGGCCTTGCACGACAGCGAGGAGCATTATCGGCAGTTGTTCGAACGTTCTCGCGATGCCTTGCTGGTGCTGACACCTCCGTCGCGGTGCGTCACCGATGCGAATCATGCGATGCTGCGCTTGTTCGGGGCCGCTAACAAGGCTGATTTCATCGTACTCGGGATAGGGGACATCTCTCCGGAACTGCAGCCGGACGGCAGGCATTCGACAGAGAAGGCACAGGAGATGAGCGAGCGTGTCCTGAATGAAGGTTCCCTGTCTTTCGAATGGGAATACAGGCGCTTGAACGGTGAAACCTTTACTGCTGAAGTGCAGTTGAAACGGATGCAGACGAAGGGACAGGTCTGGGTGCAGGGTACAGTTCATGACATCAGCGCGCGCAGGGCGGCAGAAGAGGCTCTGCTTAAAGAGGGGGCCTTGCAGGCCGCAATTTTCAACAGTGCCAATTTCTCGAGCATCGCCACTGATGCGAAGGGAGTCATCCAGATCTTCAACGTCGGTGCTGAACGCATGCTGGGCTACACGGCGGCCGAAGTGATGAACAAGATTACGCCTGCCGACATCTCCGATCCGCAGGAAGTCATAGCGCGCGCCAAGTCGCTGAGCATCGAGCTCGGAACCCAGATTACTCCCGGCTTCGAGGCATTGGTGTTCAAGGCCTCACGCGGAATCGAGGACATCTACGAGCTTACCTACATCCGAAAGGATGCCAGCCGCTTCCCGGCGGTCGTATCGGTCACGGCACTGCGAGATGCTCAAAATGAAATCATCGGCTATCTGCTGATCGGTACTGACAACACCGCTCGCAAGCGTGCGGAGGAGTCGTTGCTTAAGGCTGGAGCCTTGCAGGCCGCGATTTTCAACAGCGCCAACTTCTCGAGCATCGCCACCGACGCGAAGGGTGTCATTCAGATCTTCAACGTCGGCGCGGAACGCATGCTGGGATACACCGCCGCTGAAGTAATGAACAAGATCACACCTGCCGACATCTCCGATCCGCAGGAAGTGATAGCGAGAGCCAAGTCATTGAGCGTCGAACTCTCCACTCCGATCACGCCTGGATTCGAGGCATTGGTGTTCAAGGCTTCACGCGGAATCGAGGACATCTATGAGTTGACTTATATCCGTAAAGATGGCAGCCGCTTCCCGGCGGTCGTATCGGTCACGGCACTGCGAGACGTTCAAAATAAAATCATCGGCTATCTGCTGATCGGCACCGACAACACCGCGCGCAAGCGTGCGGAAGAGGCATTGATTAAGGGTGGGGCCTTGCAG
>MHBH01000090.1 GCA_001804805.1 Lentisphaerae bacterium GWF2_49_21 | reverse complement strand
TGGCAATTTGAACTTTACCAAAGTCAATGCCCATTACGAACCACTAACATAAAATAGAAACCCACTCAAAATGAAAACGAACCAAATTTATATCCTATGGAGCGCCGGCATCTTGCCGGCAGGAATTTTATAAGTTCCTATCAATAATCCTTATGATCTCTCCAGGAAGGCATGCAGGAACGGGTGAATGCTTGAAATCCCTTATGTTCCTTGTGACAATAAATTCTGCCTTACATGATATTGCTGCGGAAATCTGCAGGGCGTCCTCAAAATCGCCGACATTCAGGCCTAATGCATAACTTGCATCTTTTGATGTTGTTGCTGATACAGATAGGAACATCAGAAGTTCTTTGATATATTCCTTCAGTTTCCTGTCCTGAATGGAAGATGAGCAAATATAATATAAGTTTGATAGTGAGTGCCAGGCAATAAATCCATCAGCTTGTTTCATTTCAAGCTTGTCCAGAAGCAATGATGCGTCATTTGAAAATGGCTTCCTGTCAAGGGCAACATCAATCAGTATGTCTGTATCGACAAGTATCCTCATAAATACTTCTCAGCAAGTTTCTTAAACCTGTCCTCGTTTTTACGGGCAGCCGTAAACTTGCCCCTCCATCTGCCGGAAAAAGATATCCCTCTCCCTTCAGGAAGGCTCCTGAATGTCTTTTCAATAATTTCAGACAGCGAAGTTCCATGGCTCCTCGCATATGATTTGGCCTTAGGAATCAGATCCTTTTCGATTGCAACTGTCAGTTTGTTTTTCATATCCGCCTCTTTTTATACGTACACTATTATATCATATACGTATATAATTGCAAGCAATAATAAGAAAGCAGCGCTACTTCCATACCTATGGAGATTTATGTTCACCTGTTACTTTTTGTCTCGAACGGTTTGTATAATTTATTCAACTCTTCCCATTCCTTAGTGGAAGGAGCACGGCCGTTTCCATAAATGAGGTTAAGATCTATGTCCTTGGTTCTTCCTCCTCTTTCATCAATAAGTAATTTCATTTTTTGGGAATGTTCAGCCCATGCTTCTTCTGACAAATTATATTCAGCGCTGCACCAGGAAATTCCAGGTGGATAATACAATATGTCCTTTTGAAAATCATATACGTATGAGAAATATTCATGGTTCCCAATATCGTTTTCACACGCAATGATTGAACCATCCTTAGACCATGTTGCTCTTGTTGCCTTGGTATGAGACCAAAATATTTCACCCACGTCAATGTTTTCTTGTCTTGCCTTGTTATCACTTATATAAAGATGCATTCCTCTATCCTGAAAACCCTGGGTTACGAACATGGCCTTCCCCATCTGACTTGGACTTGGAGATTCATATATCAGAGGATTCATGAATCCTTTGTGCATTTCCTTCCTAAATTGCTGTATTCCTATCACAATTGCAACAGATGCGAATGCCACAAAAGAGAGTACAACACATAATATTATTTTGTTATTTCTGCTCATAGTACTATGTCCCCGCAAAAACCTGTTTTCTCTACTTCTTCACTTCCTTCGCAAATGCTTCGAGGTTGTCATAGTTGTTCTGCCAAGTGGTATACAATCCGTGGAAATGGCGGAAAAATGATAAAATAATGAAAGAAGCAGAAATAACAAAGCTTTCATCTGTTCCCTTTCTGATAATGTTGAAATACAGTATCCGGGTTGTGCTTAACAATCAAATTCATATCATTCATTGAAAATTCCATATCCGAATATATGTTTTTTTGTTCTACAAAAAAACATATTGGGGAGGTTTTTATGAAGACATTGCTTGCTGTCGTCACAATCTTACTTTCGATTTCCTGCTTTTCGCAGAACCTTATGATGAAGGCCATCACCGACAACAACCTTGCAAAGGTGAAATCACTTGTCGAGGAAAAACCTGATATTGTCAACAAGGAAATGGAGTATCTAAGCTATCCCCTTGTTGAGGCAGCGGGAATGGCAAGGCTGGACATCATCAAGTACCTTGTTGAAAAGGGGGCAAAGCTGGACGCCAAAACTGCAGCTACTGGAGAGACAGCCATCCTCAAGATGGCAAGCGCCATGGGTTCTCCGAATGATGCAAGAAAGAAGGACTATCTGGCGACATTAGATTATCTTGCCGGACAAAAGCTCAGCTTCAGCGTCACGGACAAGGAAGGAAAAGGCCCTCTTAAAATCCTTGCAAAGAAGAATATTCGTACCGCAGATGTCAAAAACTACATGGAAATAGTAAATGCCTTCATCAAATACGGGGCGAAGCTTACAGACAGGGGAAATGCATGCTCCCTGCATGAGCTGCTGGACTCACCGGGAATACCCGGCGGTGACAAGAAGACTGATTTTGGAAGTTTTGAAGCCGCAAAGGAGCTTATAGCCATTGGAGCAAATGTCAATGAACCCGACGAATCTAAAAATACTCCTCTGCATGTTGTTCTTCTCAACAAAAAGGCCACCGACGACCTCAAGGTGGACATAGTCAAGTTCCTTATGGAAAAAGGGGCAAAGGCGACTACGAAGAACGGTGACAAGAAGTCTCCGGAAGACCTGGTCAAGAAGGAAAGCCCCCTCTACGACATCATAAAGAAGACAAAGCCGAAGAAATAATAAATTTTCCGGACGGAAATTTTATAATATTATGGAGCGCTGGCATCCTTCGACAAGCTAGTTCGACAAGCTCACTACAGGTCAGGACAGGTCCCGCCGGCAATCTATAAATTCTGCTTACACTGACCAGTTATATTGTTTCATGCAGATATATGTTGGAGTTCACAACTTTAGCTGTGCTCTTCAATTAACTCTCCAAGACACATCTGAAGCTGTGAACTCCTACATATCAATTGTCTCATGTAAATGAGCTGATTTCAAAAATACAATAAACCGGTTGTCGCGGAAATATGCCCGTTGGTCCGCCGCGGCGGATTAGTTTGTCTTACTATTCAACAGGTTACGCAAGCTGAAGCTTGTACTCCAACGAAAGCAATCAGCTCAATAGAGGCAATTTTGAAATTGCCTCAATTATATGCTTTATAGTTCTCTGGTATCCCGCAGTCCATTTACAATCTTTCAAGAAGTTTTGGGTAAAGTTCATCGCAGTATTCGCACTTATGGCACTTATGTCCGCACGTCGACGTTTTCCTGAACCAGTCGTCCGGAAACTTGCTGTTTGAAACTATCTCCGGGGCCAATGCCATCGAGAAGGTCGGCTCAAAAAGATCAAGAAGGTTGCCGTCATGTCTTCCATTGACATATGCATCTATTACCATTCTCGGGTTCGAATGGATGCGGGTTGCGAGTTTCGCAACATCCGCGATGCCTTCATAGTTTTTCATATCCTCCGGACGGATCCAGGTGGCTTTCAAAATGGCGGAACGCTTTTCCGGATCCTTGAAAAGGTTCCAGCAGACATGCGGGACAAATCCATCGATCCCCTCTTTTCCGGAAACTTCTGAATCGTGTGCAACAAGATTGTCATGGAAAAGCTGGCCCGGACAGTAGTACAGACAGCCGCTGTTAGCCAGGATGCAGAGTTTCTTTCCGTTTTCCTTGCACCATTTCTTGGTCTCCATGGCGTGGCTGATGTTCCTCTGGACATCCCGCTGGAGATGGAAGCTGTCGAAAAGCTCTGAAACATAGCTCATTGATTCTGGAGAGCCTATCTTCATGTTTACAGATGCCCGGACTTCAACCTTTGGGAAATGCTTCTTGAAGATCCAGGCGATAGCAATTGATGAGGTTGTAATGATTTCCAGCCCTCCTGCGACATCTATCACCCGCTTCGCAGTTGTCACGACCTCTTTCTCAAGCTCCTTGCTGGCGGCTTTGCCTCCATAGCAGGCGGCGTTGAAAAGGAGATCCAGTTTAACACCCATTTTCCGGATCTCTGAAATATTATATTCGAGCTCTTCAATGGAACATTCAGCTTCCCTGCCCTTGCCAAGCGCAGGTCTGCCGGAGGCCTTTCCAGGCCAGGCAAAATATATTTCTGAAATATGCCCGCGATAATCCTCGACAATGGAGAGGAAATCCTCTCCATTCTCAGGTTCCTGGTATCCGACGGCAAATTTGATTTTCCCATTCTTTTTCATTATTGAATAAATTCCAATTAAGAAACATGTCTTGCGACATTAACTACAAACGAATGAATTTCAATTTGGAATTTGTTCGTCAAGCCCGTAAGGGCTGTTCTTTCTATTTTTGAATTTGGAAGTTGGCTTTTACAATTCCCTCAGTCGGCGTCGCTTGCATCTTTGATCTTGTATGGCGCCTCATAGGCGGCAGGATACGGATCCTTGCTCCAGTCGACCTTCCACTGCTTGCGCCTGCGGAACTTGTCCTTGAACTTGTTCTTCAGCACCCCGCGCGATTCCAGCGATATCATACATGCCCTTGTACAGCCTGCGGCTCCACATACGGCCTGCCCGGTATTGTAGAGGTTCTTCGGCTTCTCATTGAAGGGTGTCCAAGATCCACGCCCAAAACTCTTGTCTCCCTTGACGTATCTTTCATTTTCCGGAATTTCATTTTCAAGCCTGACTCCACCCTTGAACGTATCGTCGCATTTGATCATGTCAAGATCAGACCATTCAACTTCCTTTCCGGCGAGATTGACCTTGATTGTCTTGTCCTTCTTAATACATCCTCCAGGACAAGCCTTGACACATGCCATGCATTTGTTGCAGAGCTGGGGACCATCATAAATCGGATCCGGTTCGAGCTTCACGTCGGTCAGGACGAGACCTACGCGGTTCCTGGGTCCGAACTGGGACGAGAGGAACATCTTACTGAATCCGATTTCACCGAGACCGCAAAGATATGCAGCTATTCTCAGCTGGACCATGATGTCAGGTGCCGCCCTTCCGGGAGCGACCGGACGCGAATAATCCTTCCTGATGTTGCCGAGATTGTCAATGGCTCTCCAGTCGCTCTGGTGCCCCATAGGGATCGCCTCGTAACCGCGGTCCTCGATGAACTTGCTGAGGTTTATGACGGTCATGGGCATGTAGAGATAGGTAAGTCCGCCATATCCCATTGCGGAATAATTGCTGAAGAAGGTGCCTTCCTCAATTCCTCTCATGCTTCCGCGCATCACTCTGAAGACCATCCCGATTATAGATTTGCATTCGGGCATTATCTGGCGGGGATCCATCTGAAGCGGTGAGCCTTCCCACCTCTCAATGTTTCCAATGCCGACGGCATCCGCACCAAAAGCAAGCGCCTGCCTTTTCACAAGTCTTGCGGCTTCTACCGGATCATCGAGATCCTCCTGTTCAAATTCACGTTCAGTTCCCTGGGCCTTCATCGTATTCATCTTATTCCTCCTTAATATTTTCTGCAGATGCAATAAGAATTTCTGCGCATTTCTTTTCAATCATATCAATTTTCTCGTCAGGCATCAATTTAAGCGAGATTCCAAGACTGCCCCGTAAAAGTCCTTTGCCAGAAAAAACCGGAACGGCAATCCTCAGGACTTCTTTTTCAGTGAACGGACTTTTTGCATATCCCTGGGTTCTCGTCTTCCGCAGATATTCCAGCAGGCTTTTCTCGTCCTTCCAATATTTCAAACCTTCCTCCATGAACGGATAGCTCAGTTTCAGCCATGATATTGCTTCCGAATCTCCAAAGGCCAGATGCACAAGGGCCGATACGTTGTAATAAAGGTGGAATCTTGTAGCCGTCGGATGCTGGATTATTCCGGGCATGTCGGGACTCATCCTGATAATTACGTTTATATCGGAATTGCTGATCTCGGAATAAGTCTGGATGGCATTACTAAATCTTCCGGCAATGTTTTTCATCTCCATTTCCACTTTTCCATGGAATCCGGAAACTGTATTTGTCTTCATCAGTTCACGGAAGACATTGCCTGTCCTCAGCCGTCCATCCTGGCATTTTTCCACAAATCCCTTCAATCGGAGGGACTTTACAAGGTTGTGGACGGTGCTCGGGTTGAGGTCCATCTTTTCGGAAAGATCGTTAAGTCTTTGTCCATCTCGGCTTTGAGTTATGTATAAAAGGATGTCCAGCCCTCTTATAAGTGATTGAACTGGTTCATTTCCTGGCATATCAATTTCCTCAATGATGAATTATATTTCAGTATAGATGAAATAATAATATGCCAATGAAGGCAAGTCAAGTGGTTTTCCAAGAAAAATTAAAGAATCTTCTGACGTCCATCCTCGTGTGGAGAAAGTAGGTACGCGCTTCTCATGTCCGCCATAGCTTCTTAGCGACGGCGGAAGCATGTACCATCTTAATCTAGGAATGGGGACAGGCTAAAGCCCGCCCCTACTTATAAGTTCCAAGCCGTAATCCTTCATCAACAAAATAACGGTATGTCTCGTATTTGCAGTCTGTCGGAATCGAATGGTCCGAATGCAGGATGTATCCAGAATCCTTCATGGCAGCCGGTATCTTCTGCTGCAGTTCCTTCTTGATGGCATCCTTGTTGTTCGCGACCAGGTTCCTGGCATCCATACCACCACAGAATGCGATCTTGTGCCCGAAATTCTTCTTGAGCCTGAGCAGATCCATGCCAGCCTTGATCTCGATCACCTGCAGGCAGTCCATTCCCGCCTCAATAAGTCCTGGAACCAGAGGTTCGACATATCCGCAGGAGTGGACAATTACAGGGAGACCGAGGGAGTGCGCATAGTCGAAAGTCTTTTTGTGTGCAGGCTGTACCATATCCCCGTACATTTCCGGCGACATGAACGGTCTTTCCTTGAATCCCATGTCTTCGTAGAACCAAATCCCGTCAGGCTTCCCGCATTCGGCGAAAAGAACTTCCATGAGCCTCAGGTTCAGATCTGAAAGTGTGTTGGTCATGTCCTTGATCCAGTCCGGATCCAGCGCCATTCCCATTAGCATATACTCATGTCCGCAGATGGGATGCATCTGTTCAAAGACATTTACTCCTGACCAGCAGAAGAAACGGTTGTTTTTCGCCGCAGCTTCTTTTGCCTGCTTATATCCTTCGAAATTGATCCTGCGCCTGTCAGTCTTGAGTAGATATGGTTTGATGAGCTCCTCCCATCCAGCGCGGTCCTTCACGGTAAAATCAACATGTTCAGGAGTTGCGTTGTGGAGCTTGTGACGACGGAGGATCGCGTAGTTTCCGTCCTTTTCGAGCTTGGTCTCGGCATCCTCCTCAATGACTTCATTTTTAAAGTCCATGTTGGCGACATAGTTGAACGCCCAGCATCCAGACATATCGAACCCGAAGTGCGTGGCGAGATCTTCGTCCTTCTTGATATGTCCCTGGTCGGTCCAGACTTTCTGGGTGTCTCCCCAAAAGTGTTCGTAGAGTCCGATGCGATCGACGGGTTTCCTCTTGAGAATATTCGAGATCCTTTCCTTACCGGTCATAGGCATGGTAAATCCCCTTTGTTTTGGTTAGGGCTCATAATATACTGTCATCCTGAAGATTTTCATTCCTACAGGAAAATATTGAAGGGAACCACTAAAATTGACATATGGCGAGCAAAAGTAAATTATAGAGTTATTGCAAGGAGCAGAATTCAGGATTCCTCAGGATGAGCCTGTCTGACTTAGGGTTTTTCGCTTGTAGTAGCTCGTGTTCGAGCGTTCTTAACGGAACTTCGAAAGACTGAAGAACGCGCAAACATGCGCTACTACAAACAAATTCAGCCGTTTTTGAACTCATTTCTAAGTCAGACAGGTTGGCAATCCATCCTACTTTGAATTCTTCTCAAAGTATTTTTTAAGGACTGCTCCGACCGGAGTCGTCTCCTTCGCTTTCGCATTCTCCCCGAACACCGGCTCATATTCCGGATCCCAGATGGGATTCTCCTTGTATGCATGGAACGACCAGTCCCATCCGAACTCCTCAAAGATTTCCAGATTGTCCCTGACATAATCGGCGGAATTAGGGGACCACCTGGCCACTCCGAACTCGCTGATATAGATCCTGACATTGTTCTTTTTCTGGAACTCGATCATCGGGGCGAGCTCCTTGTAGAGCCTTGCCTTGTCCCACATTCCTCCACCGGTGTCGGAAAATTCTCCCGGCCATTTCTGCTGCATCTTGAGATACGCCTTGGCGAGATCAGTATTGTTAAGGCCGGATATCCCCTGATGCGTGTATACATGGGGCTGGTATTGGTGCGTGGAATAGATAATGTTCTTCCCCTTCAGCACTGGAAAATCCTTGAATCCCCAGCAGAGTCCGCCAGGTCCGACCTCGACAACAACCGCCTTCTCCGGATCAATCTTCCGTATTTCGTCGATCATTGTCTGCGCCCATTCCGGCCAGACTTTTACATAACTTGGGAAATCCTCCCAGTCGAGAGGTTCGTTCAGGATGTCATACCAGATCACCTGTTTCCTGTCCTTGCAGAGTTCCGCGGCCTGCTTCCAGCATTTAACGGCGACATCAAGATTAGTCCTGTCATGCCAGAATTCCGTCTTCTGCTTTTTCCTGTCGTCGCTGTATGTCTTCTGGTTGTCGTTCGGTACCTCGTGCAAATCCAGGATGACGCCGATCCCGAGTTCTGCGGCCTTGTCCAGATACGCCGACATCTCCTTCATCAGCTTATCCCAGCCTTCTCCATATGTCTTCATCTTGCCCTGCCGTGATACAGAGTTCGGCTTGAGCATGACCCTGACAGAATTTGCATTCCAATCTTTCTTCATCGACTCAAGGTTTTCTGGAATCATCTTATCGACGGTAAAACCTCTTTGTCTCACATCTCCGGACTTCTCCTGAGCCACTGCGGCGGTAACTGCAAAGATCGCAGCCGATATGAACACCATGCATCTGATCATATTGTCTCCTTGTTATTCAGATTACCATAATTAGCTAGATATTGCTGGAAAAGGTAACACAGACATTCTTGTCTGTGGAGTCAAATTTAATTTTAAATCGCAGACAGGAATGTCCGCGTTACCTCATTTTCGAATGGGCTCCAGCTATTTCTTCAGATCCCACCATTCAAGCTCAGACGTGGCTACTCCCGGCGTAAGGAAACCATCCCCGTACTTTCTGGAGTCTGCATGCCCGTCGAGCCATCCAACGTTGCAGCTGTTTCCAGGAGAATGCCTGAATTCCACGACAGAATCTGTGAGTGTGCTGTCTCCTCCTCGCACATGCGGCTTCCATTTCCCGCAGTTCCAGTCATCGCTTGTCCCGCCTGGAGCCACACTGTCGACAAATATCACTGTCTTCGAAGGATTGGTTCCCTGGGTTACCTTTGTCCAGAACGAGAAATTCGGATTTACGTTGTTGACATTGATCCATCCCAGATTACCGCCGTTGTGTCCGTATCCGAAACGGAATGGGGCTTCAGGACAGGCGACGACGGCGAGATCTGTCGCCGCAGCGAAACTAGCGTTCTTGTTGTTTCCCAGGTATTCACGGAGGAAACCGGTCCAGTTGCGCAGATCGGGCATGCCTTTTTCGCCAGTGGGCGAGAAGCTTGGAACAATGTATCCGTCCCAGTCGCCATTGTAGAGCTCCGCACCTTTCACGAGCTGGTTTTGATTGTTGATGCAGACGATGCTTCTAGCGGTTGATTTCGCCTTATGCAGGGCAGGCAGCAGCATGGCGGCGAGTATTGCGATGATCGCAATTACGACAAGCAATTCAATCAATGTGAAAGGTCTCTTCATTGTGATTCCCCCTTCGAAATACAATCTTATTTCTTACGGCTTTCCTCGAAAGCTGCGAATATCGCGTCGCTGTATCCCTGCATGCCTTTGTCGTTCGGATGCCACTTTACACCTCCGGACGTCCCCCATCCACTACAGGACGGATCAAGGGCGTATTTTTCCACCGAGGCGAAAGGAATCGACATGTTCTTGCATACTCCTTGCATTGTGTCTTCAACCTTCCGGGTCCATTCAGTATATACAGTCCTTTCTCCGGCCTTATATGGGTTCCAGACACCAGTGCAAATGACAAGCGGTTTGGAGGGCCAAGCGCGTATTGCCTCCAACAGCTTCTTGTAGCTTGATTCAAGAGCATCCGCACCAACGGCCTCCTTCTCGTGCTCCCCGAGCTGGACAACCACCAGGTCGGCTGCGATATTCGCAAATTCAGTTATCGCGGACAGACGTTGCGCTGCAGATCCGCTTCCACCTTTGCCGTGGAACTGGAGATCGACCTTCTTATCCGGCATGAGCTTCTGGATTTTCGCGGCGAGTAGATGAGCGTAGTCATTCTCCTCCTTGGTCGCGGCCATTCCCGCTAAATGATCCCATCCCATCTCACTGACAGTTTTCTTGGAAAATCCATGCCTGGTAATGCTGTCACCTATAAACAGGATCCTGTAGTCGTTCGGTCCTTTTGCGGCAGCCTGTTTTTCAGCCACATCCATCTGTGAAAGGATCTTGTCACTCGGTTGGGCCTCAACTTTTATCGTGCTTTCCGCCGAAACGACCGACAGATCATCAAAACTGACATCGGCCTGGTAGGCGTGGAAATCAAGTTCCGTGATTGGAAGGCTTATATTCCATTCCTTTTTCAATGCTATGCTTCCTACGTCCTGTCCGTTCACTTTCGACTTGATTGCTGAATCAGCAATGTCAAAGGTTATTTCCGTCCATGGTGCGTCTTTCCCCTCAGTCAACGGCGACACGAGCCTGCCGAAGTTTTCCGTCTCGCTTTTCTTCCCTTCAACCGTCTGTATGCAGCGCATCAGTCCGTTCTGGTAGAACAGGTGGAGCTGGTTTCCCCTGCCGGCATTCAGCTTCACTCCGAAAAGGCTCCCCTTCGGATCGAGCTGGTTCTGCCTGACCTTGAAACTCAGGGTCGTCCGGTTCAATTCCAAGTTCAGGTTCCCCATAAGCAGGGAGGAATATGCTTTGAGACCGTCCTTTGTCCTGATCGCCTCGTCCTTCAGCTCCCAACGGTTCTCCCAGGAACTGATCTTGGCCGGTGCCTTGCTGAAATCCTCCTTGATTACAATCTCGCCACCGAATGATTTAACGGCCCCTGCCAGTGCAACAAACAAAACAATTATGAAGATTTTACTTTTCATCATCTCATCCCTATCTTAAGGTTTTTTGTTCTTTTCAAACCATCCTAGAAGCAGCTTCATGCGCTCAGTCGGCTCCTTTGCAGGATTATTGTCCTTCTTGTCGGGACCGTACTCCACACTCCAGCCATTCCATTCGCGGTATGCGTGGTAGCTCCAGTCCCATCCGTATTCCTCAAAAATCTCTATGCAGTCCTTCAGGTAGTTGTAGGCGCTGTCGCCGGGTGCCCAGCGGATCGCACTGAACTCGCCGATGTAGATATGGACATTGTACGCAAGCTGGAAGTCGCGTACAGGCTGCAGATATTTCCGCAACGCCTCCTTGTCACACATCTTTCCGTCGATCATTCCCGGATAGGAGACTGGAGTGTCAGGATTATTATTGACTCCCTGGTGCGTAAACGTGCCCGGATAATACATGTGCGCCTGATACACGACGTTCTTTATGTTGACGGGCTCGAGATATGTATATGCCTCGGGGCTGTCCCAGCTGTCCGACTCTATTATTATCGGGATATCCGGGTCTATTTTCCTGACCGCCTTTGCGGCGAGAACCTGTATTCCAAGATAGTCTGCCAGCCCGTCGGTCGAAAGTTCTCCGGTCACAGGCTCGTTGATCAGGTCATAGCCCCAGACCGCGGGATTGCCCTTGTAGCGGGTGGCGATTTTCTCCCATATCTTGACGAAATGGTCCTGGTAGATCTTTTCAGTCAGCATCGCCATCGAACTGTCATCGTAGCGTCCGCCGGGAGGGCTGTGCAGGTCGATGACAACCTTGAGCCCGTACTTTTTGCAGGCTTCAAGAGCCTTGTCAAGATCTGCAATCTCCTCGTCAATCCACTTGTCGTAGTCGCCCAGATCACGTCCGACATTTGCCTTACCCCACAACCTGGTCATCTGCCAGCGTATGAGGTTGGCATTCCACTCCTGGCCGAGTACGCGCATATCCTCGTCCTTGAACTGGTTCGGCGACATCGTCCCGCGCAGGCGCGGCAGACTGTGCCCCTTGTATGCCGGCGGAGGATTCACCATCGGCGCGGGACGCGGCAGTATCTTGCCCCTTGAAACGATAACAACAATGTCTTTAAACCAAACCTTGCCGGTGCTGTTCTCAAGCCCCAGTGAAATATCGCCGCTGATAAGATCATCGGGAATTGACATGTTGAACGAAAGTTTCTTCCAGTCGAACGTCCCGAATACCTTGTCCTGGTTCTTCCATTGCTGTCCGGCGGCGGTAGAGACGGTGTGCATCATGTATTTCACACCATTGTACGGCTGTGGCGGCTGGGTGACCTTCTCCGTCTTCGCCATGCACTGGAAATGGAGTGACATGCCTTTATAGGCGGTGACGTCGAACGGCATGTTTATTTTGTAGTGTCCAGGTTTTTCCGTGTTAGGAACGTCGACAAAAAGAACTGTCGGTCCCTTGTCCCCTTCCTTCACCCATTTCGCCCATGGTGCTTTTGTGAACTTCTCCCGTTCCTCCGGCTTGTCGAAGTCCATCTTCAACACCACGTCTCCGACACGCGCTTCCCCGGTCTTCCCTGGCAGTGCCTGCGCCATGCAGTCCGCCGATGCGAAAAAAACAAATCCGACTGTTGCCGACATGAATGCTGATGCGAACGTCATATCAATCACCTCATGTAAGTTTTTTCTTGCCATTATTATACATTGGCAGATTTTCAGTGAAAGCATAAAATCGCCAATTAACTGGACTTTATTGCCAATGTCCGTAAATTAAAAAAAGACTAAATATTGACGATTGCGAACAAGTAGGTACGGCCTTTAGGCTGTACCATCTTAATTTCATGGGACAGGCTGAAGCCCGTCCCTACTTGAGAACGTGCAAATCCGGCTCAGGCGGACCATTTGTATAAAATAAGATTTTCTCGAGAAAAAAGGATTTCCAGACATGCCCCTGAACATAAAAGCCATACCGCAGAACAGGCCCAACACCTACAGGAGATATTTCTTCAGGCAGCTCTGCCTCGGGGGAAGGAATTCATCGGTGATCGTACAGAAGGTCAACCAGGGGGACACCCTGCAGCACTCGCACGACTTCGATGAGCTCGTGTTCGTGCTCGGCGGATCCGCGACGCACGCTGTTGGAAAAAACAGGAACAGGATCGAGCCGGGCGACTTCTTCCTCGTCGACAGCAAAATGAAACATGCCTATCTGGAGTGCCGCGACTTCAAGCTGTCCAATGTGCTGATCCGAAAGAATTTCATAAACAACAGGAAAGGCGTCCTGTCATTGTGCCACGGATATAGGACGTTGTTCTCCCATATGCTCACCGGACGATTCATCCAGCCCGCAAACCTTACACGGGAAAGACTTGATGAATGCCTCTCCCTCGTAAACAGGATCGAAAGGGAACAGTTCGAACCCGATGCCGCATCCGACGAAATGTCATCGCTCCTCCTGCTCCAGCTGCTGATAACCGCATGCAGGTATTCGGAAAGCCGGGACGCAAGGATTGAAAGCAGGTGGAGCGGACTTGGCAAGGTGATACCGTACATGCAGTCCCACTGCCATGAGGACATGAACCTCGGAAAGCTGTGCTCACTGGCTTGCATGTCGAAGAGATCCTTCATCAGGTACTTCAGCAAGACGGCGGGATGCACGCCTATCCAGTATCTCCTTAAGATAAGGATTTCAAAAGCGAGCCGTCTCCTGCGTGAAAGAGGCGACATGCCTCTCTCCGAGGTCGCCGTGGCATGCGGGTTCGACGATGCAAACTACTTCTCACGTGCCTTCAGGAAATGCACCGGCATCCCCCCAAACCGCTTCAGGAGCTACGTCTCAATCAAGGAAAATCTCCCAAAGAACTGAAATCCAAAATAAGACGGCACACTAAAGTGTGAACTCCAAATTTTGGAGTCCAGCCTTTAGGCTGTCTTTGATTGATACTCCCTAACTTAGTACCGCACCTGCACTTCAATCCATGAAAAATTACCTTTTGGCAATATCGTGCTATCAATTGTCACTTTTGTCACGGCATAATTTATTCCGACGAATAAATTATTTTTAACAAAGGAGATAATTATGACAATTTCATTGACCAAAACTGAATACAGGAAGAAAGTCCTTGGATGCTGGCTGGGAAAAGCTGCAGGAGGAACTCTTGGAACTCCTTATGAGGGGAAGGACGGCCCGCTGTCGCTCGATTATTACAATCCGGTTCCGACAACGATGCTGCCAAACGATGATCTTGATCTCCAGGTGCTATGGGCCTGCGTGATGGCCGAAATGAAGGAGCCGAAGGTCGACAAGAACATAATTGCGGACGCCTGGCTGAAGCATGTCGAATTCCCCTGGGATGAATATGGCGTCTGCATCCGCAACCTCAGGAACGGGATCAGGCCTCCGTTCTCGGGCATCTGCGACAACTGGTTCAACAACGGAATGGGCGCTGCGATTAGAAGTGAAATATGGGCCTGCCTCGCACCAGGGAATCCGATGCTGGCTGCACAATACGCTTATGAGGACGCCTGCACCGACCATTCGGGCGACGGAATCTGGGCGGAAATGTTCTTCGCCGTAATGGAATCCCTCTGCTTCCGCGAAAATGATCTGGAACTGATAATCCTAAAATCCACATCATATCTTCCGCTTGAATCAAAAGTCCGGGGCGTCTCCATAGACACGATGGCATGGTGGAAGATGTACGGCGATCTGATGAAGGTAAGAGAGATGATCCTCTCAAAATATGGCCATCCGAACTTCACGGACACCATCCAAAACGTTGGATTCACTGTGCTGGGACTCCTCGCAGGAAACGGCGATTTCGGTAAAACGATCTGCTGTGCGGTAAACTGCGGAAAGGACACCGACTGCACTGGCGCGACAGCCGGAGCCATCTTCGGAATCCTTCATCCTGACCAGATAGGCGAAAAATGGCTCAAGCCGATCGGCAGGAGCCTTGTGCTCAACAAACAGATCACTGGTATCACCCATCCTCCGACACTTGACGGGTTCACGGATATGATCTCCTCTCTCGCCGACAAACTTGCTTCGTCAAACCAGTTTGAGAAATCCTCGGAACCTTCTCTTGTGACCGCAGAAATAGCCTTTGTCGATTCCGGAAACATTCAGTCCGGATTGAAAATCTGCACGGAAGCTGCGATCACCTCCATCTCGAAGGAAATGAAACCTGTCGTATTTCCGGGAAATTACGCCTATGTTCCAAAAGAGGTGCATGGAGGGAAGACGATTGCAGTGAGATATTCCGTCAATGTAAAAGAGGCGTTCAAGGGAAAAATCATGCTTAGCACGTATATGGGAAGCTCTCTCTATCTGGATGGAACTTTACTCTTTGAAGGCACCGGAAAGATGATTCCCTCTTTCCACAGGGCCGGACAGGGACATTTCAAGGATGTCGAACTTTCATCCGGTTCCCATGAAATAATGGCTCTCATGACTGCAGATTCCTCTGAAGATGCGAACTGGGTTTTTGGAGTCGGCGAAGCTAAGAACTGCATGTGGAGGTAAATATTCACTGAACTATGTCAGTTCAGTAAATATTTACATCTTTTCTTTTATTGCGGCAGGGACATAAAATGTCCTACCATTAGTCTTTTGAGCTGATTTCAAAATACAGAATAATATTGTTTTGGAAATGCGCCTGTTGGAGTTCACAACTTTAGTTGTGTCTTATCATCAAGGGGATGCACAGCTGAAGCTGTGAACTCCTACTTTAGAAATCAGCTCAAAAGAGGCAGTTTTGAAATTGCCTCTTTTATTATGGAGCAGTTTATAATTCCAGCAGTTCGAAATAATGACAAGACGTGTTATTTTTACTGTTTGAAACTGAAATCAGGACAAACAGTAAAAACAACATATGGATGAAATAGAAAATAACATAGCTGAAGACGAGGAAAAGAAGGATCAGGAACAACCGCAGGGCGGATTCAGGTTCCGGTATGTCTTCCTGATAATAGGATTCCTCCTCCTCCTGCTGTCCGTGCTGTCGCACAATGCTTCGGACCTTTCGGTCATCGAAGGAGGATCCTCCGCCCATATTAAAAACTGGATAGGCCCGTTCGGCGCCCATTTTGCGAGGATCGCATTCTACCTGTTCGGCATCGCGACATATCCGATACTGATCATCCTGCTTGTCTGCGCGTTCCGTCCGCTCCTGCCATATCCGGTGAACCGCAGGGGTTATATCGGTTCTGTGATCGCCGTGATCATCGGGATCACTGTCCTTTTCGCAATGCATCCTGAGAAGTTTGCCACTATAACGGAGTATCTCGGCATCGGTTCGAAAAATATCCCTCTGTCCGCCCTCTCCGGAGGAGTGATCGGACAGAAGCTGGCGGCACCGGAGCTGTCTGTAGCCCCCGGCCTCATAACCAGCAATTTCGGAACTGTCGGCTCCCTCATTGTCGCGCTGGTATTCCTGATCAGCGGTTCAATATTCATATGGCTGGCGGACTGGCAGACCATAATAAAAGCTGTCAGGCATAAGGAGAAGGAGGATGTGGAGGAAGGAGACGAACTTGAGGAATCCATTGAAACGCTGAGCCGGAAACGCGAGGAGGAGCGCAACAAGAAATACAGGGAGTACAAGGATAAATATGAAGGAAGAGAACACCGCGTGGAACCCCCGCCGGAGATTCCTGTAAAGACTGAAGATACCGAGGATGCCAGGAAGCTTGCCGCGGAAATGCTGAAGAAAAAGACGGTGAAGCAGCCTGCTAAGAAGGCGGGACCTGTCTCTGAATATGCCCTGCCTCCTATCACCCTGCTGGACAAGGGCAAGGAGGTCCATGGGGAGGATCAGGAATCCATAGATGCGCAGAAAATAATCCTGCAGGCTACACTCGACAGTTTCGACATAAAGGGAAAAGTCATCGGTCAGACCTCAGGTCCGAGGGTCACCCGCTATGAAGTTTCACTTGATCCCGGGGTGAAGGTGGAGAGGTTCAGCAGTCTTGCAAGCAATTTCGCCAAGGATCTGCAGGCGGAAAGCGTGCGCATACTCGCACCGATCCCAGGCAAGAACACTGTTGGAATAGAAGTCCCCAACACAAAAGTCTCATTCATCTCAATACGTTCGATAATGGAATCCGGTCCATGGAACTCGCCCAACATAGAGATACCTATCATTCTCGGGAGGAATGTTGCGGGCGACCCGATAATCCTGGATCTTGCCCGTGCGCCGCATCTGCTCATCGCCGGCGCGACCGGAAGCGGAAAAAGCGTATGCATGCATTCGCTCATGATGAGTCTGCTTTTCCGTTACACTCCTTCCGAGCTCAAGCTTATCATGGTCGATCCGAAGATGGTCGAATTCACCACATATACGACCCTCCCGCATCTGATCACTCCGGTCGTCAATGATCCAAAGAAAGTTCCCGTAGCACTGCACTGGGGGGTGAACGAAATGGAAAGGCGCTACAAGATCTTCTCGAAGGTCAAGGCAAAAAAACTTTCTGATTTCAATAAACGGGAGAAGAGCCCGGTACCCATACTCGACGACGACGGCAACGAGATCCCGGACAAATTGCCGATTCTTGTCGTGATCATAGACGAGCTTGCCGACATCATGATGACTGAAGCAAAGGCGAGCGTCGAAAATTCGATTGCGAGGATCGCACAGAAGGGACGCGCCTCCGGACTGCACATGGTCATCGCCACCCAGACGCCCAGGAAGCAGATCATAACCGGCGTGATCAAGGCCAACCTGCCGACAAGGATAGCGTTCCAGGTCTCGTCATACGTCGACAGCGGAGTGATCCTTGACAGGAAGGGTGCTGAAAAACTTCTCGGACGCGGCGATATGCTGTTCATTCCTCCGGGCAGTTCCAGTCTTGAACGCATACAGGGGGCCCTTGTTTCCGACAAGGATATAGAAAAGGTCGTGAATTTCGTCTCGCAGCAGCAGGACCAGACCTTCGACGAGACAATTCTCGCCGGAAAAGCCGAGGAACTGGAGGATGAGCTTCCGCTTGACGGCGAGGATGAGGGTGGAGACAGTGATCTTTTCGGCGACTCCGACGATGATCTTGAAAAGCGCGCAATCGAGGCGATCCTCACCGATGGAAAGGCTAGCACCAGCTACATCCAGAGAAGGCTTGGCGTCGGCTACAACAAGGCCGCAAACATCATGGAGAACCTCGAAAGGAAGGGCTTTGTCGGCCCTGCAATGGGAGCAAGCGCAAAACGCGACATACTCGTCTCACGCGACAACTACAAATCATAAAATTTTCCGGAGTAAAATTTTATAATGGAAAATCTTTTTACCGAAAAGACCCGCTGGTGCTGGCATCCGGATTTCAAACCAAAGGAGCCTTGCTTCATCTTCTTCAGGACGGCGTTTGATATCAAGGAGAAATCCTGCCGGTTAAAACTCAACGTCTCCGCAGACAACAGATATAATCTCTATCTCGACGGAAAGATAATAGGACGTGGCCCATGCCGGAGCGATCCCGAACATTACAACTATGAAACCTATGACCTTGATATCGAACCGGGCAGGCACGCCATTGCGGCGCATGTGACTGTCTTCGGAAGCGGTTCCCGCGGAAAAGAAGTCGCTATTGCCGAAATGCATACCGGATCCGGTTTCCTAGTCGCCGGCGGAATCTTCAAGAACGAAAAGAAGATCCTGAACCTTGAAACTCCTGATGACTGGAAATGCGACGAGGACAAATCAAGATTCCACCGTCCTCTTGACGCCGAATATGATCTGAGGACATATACGGCAATCCCTTCGATGGAAAAGATCGATTTCTCCAATCTTCCAAGGAAATGGATGTATTCCCAGTTCAATGATTCACTGTGGCTCAAACCCAAGGATTTCGGTCCTTTTACGCTCCGCAGCACAGTCAAGGATCCCTACACCCAGTGGTGGCTGGTTCCGAGGCAGATCCCGATGATGGAGGAGAAAGAGGATATTTTCAAATCCGCTGTAAAGGCTGAAGGCGTTGATCTATCATCTGTCACCGACTGGCTCCAAGGCAAATCCCCGTTGATAATTTCCTATCACTCAAAAATCACTATTGATGCAGGCAATCTGACAACCGCGTTCCCCCGTTTTGAATTCGACGGAGGAAGGGATTCTACCGTCAAGATAACTTATTCGGAATCTCTTTTTGTCAAAGGTAAAAAACTTGAGAGGGACCGCAAGGACGGTGTCGTTTTCGGATACAGCGATCTCCTGAAACTTGACGGAGGCACCTCGTGCTTCGAGCCGTTCTGGTTCAGGACATTCAGGTTTGTAGAGATTGAGATCAATCCTCATTCCTCCTCCCATATTACAATGCATCCGCCAAGCTTCAAAACTTTCATGTTCCCTCTGGATCTCAAGGCGGACTTTGAAACAGGCGACTGCGAAATCCGCAGGATATGGGAAATTGCCTGGCGGACGGCGCGTCTCTGCGCCCATGAGCATTATTATGACTGCCCCTATTACGAACAGCTCCAGTATACCGGCGACACGAGAATCCAGGCCCTTATTTCATATTCCTCAACCGGGGACGGAAGGCTTGGCAGGCAGGCGATACTCCAATACGACTGGTCGCGTCTTCCCGAGGGAATCAACCAGTCGCGCTATCCTTCAGCCTGGAAACAGATCATTGTCGGTTTCAGCCTCTACTGGGTGATGATGGTCCGCGACTACTACGAATATTTCGGCGACAAGGAACTGGTCAAGGAAGTATTCCCTGGAATAAGGGCTGTTCTTGAGTGGTTTGAAAGGCACAGGATGGAAAACGGCCTGATCGGACATCTCCGTTACTGGAACTTCACCGACTGGCTTCCTGAATGGCCAAATGGAAATCCGGCGAGGACGACAAGCAATCCACTGACGATAAATACCATGCAATACGCTGAAGCATGCCGCACCGCAGCATATCTCGCGGAGGAAATCGGGGACAAGTCCGGCATTGAATTCAAAGGGAAATACAAAAAGTCCATAGATGCGGTCAACAAATTGTGCTTTGACAGGAAACTTGGCCTATATGTGGACATGCCGGGAACTAATTTCATAAGCCAGCACACTAATTCCTGGGCGATCATTTCTGATGCAGTAACTGGAAGGAAGGCTGAAGCGCTCGGACGCGAGATCTTTGAAAACGAGAAATTGAGCAAGGCCACCCTTTATTTCTCATTTTATCTTTTCAGGGCGTGGGAGAAGGTCGGATGCTACGAGCTTTTCTGGAAACAGCTTGAGAACTGGAAGTCCGTCCTCAAATGGAATTTCACGACATTCCCCGAGATTCCGTTCGAACATACCCGGAGCGACTGCCATGCCTGGAGCGCCTCCCCTATCTACGAATTCTTATCCTGTGTCCTTGGAGTGAAGCCCGGAAGTCCGGGATTTGAAAAAATAATCTTAAGGCCGCACCTTTCCAAATATGGAAAAGTATCCGGCACCGCTCCTGTAGGGAATGACAAGATCAATGTATCTCTGGAACTTTCCGGAAAAAAGGAACTGGTACTGAAATATGATCTTAAATCCGCCAGGCCTGTGACAATTGTCTGGCCGGACGGCAAAAAACAAGATGCCGGGAGGACAAAATCCGGAATGTTCAGGAGAGCTTTGAAAAAATCAGTTGTCTAAATCAAAGGCTCCCACACACCAGCCGCATCAAGGTATTTATGGTGTACAAATTTTTCAAGTCATCTCATTGGAAGTTGTTTTCCGGCCGACAGTCATTCAGGAACGGTGGAAAACCAAAATAGAAAACACCAAAGTTATGCATGTAACATATTATAATACAAGGACATGTCCAGCATGGCACCGTTCTTCAATAAGCAATAGAGTTATTGAAAGCCCAAAAGTTAATAAATAGGAATTAGAAAATGATTAAAATAATTCCATGTCTGTTTTTCATTTTAATTTTGGCTGGTTGCCATCCTTCTCCACAGGCAGGAACTTACAAGCAACTTGAAGGGACTACAACTCTTACTGTAAAATCCAACGGTACGCTTGAAGAAAAGAATGATTTCATTGATAAGAAGGGCAAATGGACTTTGATTTCAAATAACGTCATCAAGGGCACTTATGAAGCAATGATGGATACTAATAAAGATGGTATTTTTTCATTAAGTGTTTTTGATAGATATTATTATCTCGACTTAAATACTAATCAATACTTATCTGATATTAGCTTGGAAAACCTTAGGAAAAGAATATCAAATAAAGAATCCCAAAGCCCTACTATAGGTGTCCAAGGAATTCAGCCACCCCAACCCGATGCTGGTAAAGCCCCCACTGACCCCCTGAATTGACCTGCTGTGCACTGGACGGCAGGAGCGGAGGCGGGCAGTCCCCGGGCGGGCGTGGAGTGGGGAAGCGGAAGATGTTGGGAGCACATAAGTTGAGGAAAATTTCATACAGGACTTGAATATATGCACAGTGTATGTACAGTAACTCATGAGCTATGAATGGGACAAGACAAAGGCCCAGGTCAATCTGAAAAAGCACAAGGTGGCTCTTGCAGATGCCGTTTCAGCTCTGGAAGATCCCGGGGCTTTGACCGTGGATGACGTTGAGAACGGCGAGGAGAGATTCGTCACTGTCGGCATGGACTGCTTCGGGAGGATACTCGTAGTCGTCTATACCTGGCGGGGCGACTCGATCCGGATGATCTCGGCGAGGAAGGCCGCTAAAACAGAAATAAAGGACTATCAGGGGTGACACTATGAAAAAGAACTACGATTTCAGCAAGGGTAAAAGGGGAGCCGTCGTCTCTTCCGGCAGGCAGAAGGTCAGGATAACCATCAGGCTCGATAGGGATATAATCAACTGGTACAAGAAGAAGGTCGATGATTCCGGAGGCGGCAACTACCAGACCATGATCAACGATGTCCTGAAGGAGAGCATCCACAGGAAGAAGGAGCCGACGGAAATGATGTTCCGCCGCATAATCAAGGAAGAATTGCAGCACCGTGCCGTGTGAATGTTTCGGCATTGAGCGATGCAATTACTCATTTACATACGATTTGCCTGTAAGTGTAGCCGCTCATAAGCATAGCTGAACTCAAAGGAGCTGTCGATGGGCTGTCCTGAACTTCCAATTAAATACTACTTCCGGAAAAACACATACACCGGTTTTTCCAATGAGGCCCGAAAACACGCTAAGGCGGATTTTTACGGGGCAAGAATCCTGGCGAATTCCAACCTGATATCTGGAATCACCTATCCCAATGGGATTCCCGTGATGAAATCCTATGAGGCGAATATTTGATTTTAAGGAAGTTTCTCTATTTGAAGAGCAAAAACTACCCCTGCGGGAGGTTTCAGGAGGACTTTAAAGAAAAGACCTTACATCAGCCGACATGTTTTTCCGGACTTGTAAAATTCATTTTTCAAAATAATATAAGGTAGATATACTATTAATTTTCGGATATACGCATAATGGCCAAGCATAAAGACGATCTTTTCAACCAGTCTTCAAAGTCCAATGAAGGCTCGTTGCCCCTTGATTTCGCAGGAGAGGAGAAGAAGGAGCCAGTGGAGAAAAAAGATCCGGATCCCAAACCGGAAGTAAAGGCTGCTGTTCCCGAACCTCCGAAGAAAGATCCGGTCCAGGTCGTGCAGATGACCGCCAATCCCATACAGGAAGCTCCAAAGCCCATAGATCCGAATATTGGAAATTTTGATGACATATCATCTCCATCTGCTCCAAGGAAGCCTGTACATCATGTTCCTCCACCATATAAGAAGTCAATACAGGAACAGGCCACGGTGCAGACCCAGACTCAGGAAGTGAAGGAAACTAAACCTTCAAGTTCTGCGCCTGCCGTTCAAGCAGCGAACCCTAAGGTACCTGTGAAAACTCCGGAACAGCCGAAACAGGCTGAGGCTCTTGTCAAACAGGAAGTGAAAACACCGGCAATCGTCAAATCTGAACCAGCGCCTGCCGTTCAAAAGGCGGAACCCAAGGTGCCTGTGAAAACTCCAGAACAACCAAAACAGGTTGAGGCTCCTGTCAAGCAGGAGATCAAAACTCCGGCGCCTGTCAAAGCCGAACCTGTTCCAGTTTCAACTCCTCCTGTTGTTCCAACTCCTGCTCCGGCAGCTCCGTCTGCAGCAGCTCCAATCCCCATTCCAGAAGTTACTCCTCCAGTTGCATCCATACCTGCTCCTGTCCAGGAGAAAAAATCCGAACCAGTGAAGCTCCAGGCGAAAGTGAAGGAAGAGAAAAAGGAGGAGAAGAAACCCGAACGCAAGGTTGAACCGAAAGTTGAATCAAAAGCTGAACCTGCCCATCAGCCTCGCCATCAGCACAAGAAAGAGAACCCTCCTGCCCCTAAACCGCCACAACCCGAGCAAAACGCGGTGAAGGAATCTGCCGCTCCTCCTGCAAAAGCAGCGCCTGTTAAACCGGCTCCCGTAAAGCATGAGGAAAAGAAGGAAACTCCAAAACCTCCGAAAAAATACAATGTCATCGAAAAGTTTTCATCGGACAATGCGACTTCCGGGCAGATCCTGCAGGAAGGACGTGTAAGATCCGGATTGAGCATCGACCAGGTTTCAATAACCACGAAGATAAAGAAGAATTTCATTGAGGCCCTGGAAAGGGATGACTTCCAAAACCTGCCCGCCCCAGTTTATGTTAACGCATATGTAAGGACGCTGTGCTATCTGTACCATGTTGATGAAAACCAAGTCCTGGTACTTCTCAACAAGGTCAAAGGCAAGGTGCTTGAATATACAGTTCCCGAGGAGGTAATACATCAGCTTGAAAAGGGGAAACAGGTAAACCTGCTCCAGCAGATCAAGGTCCGGCGGATAATGCTCACTGTTATCGCGGCATGCGTGATTTTGTCGGCCAGCATCCTGATGGTATACCATCTGATGAAAATAGGCATTACAGAGGCGCCTCCGCCAGTTGCACCGGTAAAGGCTGTTACCGACAATACACCCAGGAAAATCCTGATCACATCCAAATCCATTGAAGAAGAGATGCAGAAGAAGCTGATCTCCCCCCATGTTTTCACAATGACGCCGCTTCCTTTGCCCGAGCGCTGATCTTCATTCCCGAATTTTGCTTTTTTCTGGAATTATATGCAAACAAGTGTATATTTACCGTTCTCAAAAAACATTTTATTGACTTTAAGACTCCTATGAAAATAACAGTTATAAATGGCCCGAATCTACAGCTCCTGGGAATCAGGAAGCCGGAGGTCTATGGTTCCGAAACCCTTGATGGTGTCCGCAGACGCCTCGAGTCCGTGGCGAAGGAGCTCAAGATAAAGATCAGCTTCCTGCAGAGCAACAGCGAAGGGGAGATAGTTGACGCCATATGTTCATCAATAAAAAACGGCGTGGACGGGATTGTCATCAATCCAGCTGCCTACACGCATACGAGCATAGCAATACATGACGCCCTTGAATCAGTTGGCATCCCTGCCATCGAGGTTCATATAAGCAACATCCACAGGAGGGAAAAATTCAGGAGGAAATCTGTCACCGCGCCGGCCTGCATAGGACAGATATGCGGACTTGGCACCGACGGATATGAATGGGCTCTCAGGGCGATGGCCGGCTATTTAAAAAAACAAAACTAACGGGAGTTGAAAATGGAAATCGAAAAAATTAAAACCATAGTGGAACTGATGTCGGATCATGATCTCACTGAATTCAAGATCGAATCAGACGACATGCACCTTTGCATCCGCAGGGGAAATTCACATCCTGGGATGATGACGGTTACCCATACCCAGCAACCCGTGATCACCACGATGCCGGCAGCAGCTCCGGCCTCACAGCCTCCCGCCGAGACAGGGGATGCAAAAAGCGGCGCAGCTTCCAAGGTTGAAACTGCAAAGCGTGAGACCATTGATTCCCCGATAGTCGGAACCTTCTACAGGGCTCCATCTCCTGACGCCGAGTCCTTTGTCAAAACAGGTTCAAAGGTGAATCCCGACACCGTGGTTTGTATTATCGAGGCCATGAAGGTCATGAACGAAATCAAGGCTGAGAAAAGCGGAACCATCAAGGAGATCCTTGTTGAAAACGCCAAGCCTGTTGAGTTCGGCCAGCCGCTCTTCGTCATTGAATAACAATCCGAACCAGACAGGACTTTTCAAATGTTCAATAAAATTTTAATCGCCAACCGCGGAGAGATTGCGCTCAGGATCATACGCGCCTGCAAGGAGATGGGCATCAAGACGGTCGCAGTCTTTTCCAGGGCGGACGAGGATAGCCTGCATGTGCATTTCGCGGATGAATCCGTGTGCATCGGACCGGCCTCTCCAAAATCCAGCTATCTCCTGATAAAACACATCATAAGCGCAGCTGAAATATGCGACGTCGATGCGATTCATCCTGGATATGGATTCCTGGCTGAGAACGCGCATTTCGCCGAGATCTGCAGGAGCTGCAATATAAAGTTCATCGGCCCCTCCCCGGAGCAGATTAAGGCCATGGGAGACAAGGTCGTCGCAAGGGAGACCATGAAAAAGGCCGGTGTACCGGTGACTCCCGGAAGCGACGGTGAGATTACCGATCCGGACCAGGCCAGGAAAATAGCCCAGAAGCTCGGATTCCCGGTGATCATAAAGGCATCGGCAGGCGGTGGCGGACGCGGGATGAGGGTCGCCCACAACGATGCAAGCCTGATACAGGGGTTCCATGCCGCAAAGACTGAAGCGGAAAGGGCCTTTGGAAATGCCGGAGTCTATATTGAGAGATACGTTGAAAATCCCCATCACGTGGAATTCCAGATCCTCGCCGACGAACATGGGAACATAATACACCTCGGTGAAAGGGACTGCAGCATACAGAGAAGGCACCAGAAACTGATCGAGGAATCCCCTTCTCCGTTCATAACTCCCGACATGAGGAAGAAAATGGGTTATGCCGCCATCAAGGCCGCAAGCGCCGTGAAATACTGGAACGCCGGAACCATTGAGTTCCTTGTCGATTCCAACAAGAATTTCTATTTCATGGAAATGAACACGCGAGTACAGGTTGAACATCCTGTGACAGAATCCGTGACCGGCATCGACATCATCAAGGAGCAGATAAGAATAGCCGCAGGGGAAAGACTTAGGTTCCGCCAGAAGGATGTCCAGTTCAGAGGACATGCCATAGAATGCCGTATCAACGCTGAAAATCCCTATAACAACTTTTCTCCAAGTCCTGGAAAGGTGACTCTCTATTCTCCATCAGGCGGAATGGGAGTCAGGATAGATTCTCATGTTTACACAGGCTATGTCATTCCTCCATTTTATGACAGCATGATAGCCAAGCTGATAATACATGCGGACAGCAGGGAGCAGGCACTTGCAAAATGCAGGCGCGCTCTTGATGAATTCATAATCGAAGGGGTGCACACAACCATTCCTTTCACACAGTTTGTTATCGGTTCTAAGGATTTTGTCGCCGGTAATTATGATACGGGTTATATTGAAAGAGTCATGAAGACAGGTTATTTTGCTGAAGTAGTCGGTAAACCGGCTGTCAAGGGAGGGACCAACAGATGAAGGAAAACAGGAAAGCTCATACAAGCAGGATACCGGGCGCCCTCAAAAGCGACGGTAGCGAGATGGGTCTCATAAAGATACATGAGAATGTCATTTCGTCGATAGTGAGGAAGGCTGCCTGCAGCGTGAACGGAGTGATAAGGATTGCCGGAAGCCCGCTTGTGGACAACATAGCCGAGATTATAGGCAACCGCAGGATAGGCGACAGATCGATCGCCATCAACATCAACGGCGACACCGTGGCCATCGAAGTCAAGGTGAACATCGCCTACGGAACTCATCTTCCAACAGTTGCCGCCAATGTGCAGTCGGCCATAATGAGGGAAGTTGAAAAGATGACCGGAATGACAGTTACAAACGTCAACGTAATAGTCCAGGAACTCGACACTGAAGAAAGAGAGGATGAAATTTGAAAGACATACTCAATGTGCTTCTTGAGGCCAACAACAGGGATCTCCTCAATTTCAAGTACGGATATTTGACAGCCGTTGTCCTGATCCTGGGACTTACTCTGATTTTCCTTTTTCTGCGCTATATCTACCGTTATCCGAGGCGGTCTCACGGCGTGGAGATAAAAGGACCGAGAGGTTCAATCTTCATAAGCTCAGGTGCAATATCCGATCTGGTCAAGTCCATCGGAGAGGAGTATGATCTCATTGAAATATCCAAGGTACATCTTCTCGAAGACAGGGACATTTCGTATCTGGAACTCCAGGTGAATCTTGACAATGACAAGGAAAGTTCCTTCATCACTCTTTCCGATGAACTTCAGAACAACATCCTCAACACTCTCAAGGAAAGATTCGGAATAGACACCGTCAAGGAAGTAAAGCTGACCCTCAGGAAGATTGAATCCAGGAAAAGCGGTTTTTGAAAAAAATTCCAGAAGACAGGGGCGTCCCTGAAATAATACTTGCATCGGAATCGCCCCGCAGGAAGGAAATCCTTTCAAGAATGGGGATAGGATTCAAGTCCCTCACCCCGTCAGCAGAAGAAACCAACGAATATTTCTGCCCTTCGCTGGTTCCTCTTGTCAACGCCTGCCGAAAAGCTGAAAACATCTCGGAGGCCTATCCTTCATCTCTTGTGATCGGGGCTGACACAGTGATCGAGCTTGATGGCAAAATCCTCGGCAAACCCTCTTCTTCATCCGAAGCCAGAAAAATGCTTCTCATGCTTTCAGGAAGGAAACATCTTGTCCTGACAGGCGTCTGCCTGGTGAAAAAGGAAGTCCGGGCCAAATGCGTGTTCTGTGATTCCACGGAAGTCATTTTCAAGAAACTTTCCAATCCGGCAGTCGATGATTATATCGGAAAGGTGAATACTCTTGACAAGGCCGGGGCATACGCGATCCAGGAACACGGAGAAATGCTGATAGCTGGAATAGAGGGATCATTCGACAATGTGATTGGACTGCCGTCTGAAAAGCTCGCAAGAGCGCTTCAGTCCTTGGCCTTGGGAAGAGTTATAAGGAATCTTGTTCCAGAACCGAAGCTCTCGTCGTAGACGATATTCCCCTTGTGCTTCGAAATTATCTGCTTCACAATTGGAAGACCAAGTCCTATTGAAGTTCCTTTTCCCGCTGTGACAAATGGATTGAAGAGAGTCTTTTTCACAGTATCCGGCACACCGGGGCCGTTGTCCTCGAAGCTCACTGTGATCTTCCCATCCGAATCCTTTATTTCAATGTTCAAGAATATCTTGTCCATGTTCCTCTGTGCGGCGGCCTCCACGGAATTAAGTGCGAGATTCGCAAAGGCTATCTGCATGAGTTCAGGCGAGGCCTTTATCTTGAGTTCCTGGGGTCCTGTTATCTTCTTCGATGCATTCCTGACAGTCTTGATTACGCTTTCACATCCGGCATTTATTATCTGGACAAGATCGCAGTCCTGTACGGCTATGTTCCCATTGTGGTTGTAAACCGAAAGGTTCTGGAGCATTCTCAGCATGGCATCTCCTGATTCAAGGAGCTTGCCTACGGTATCAGCAGTCCTGCTGTCCGATGAGTCCTTTATCATAGCTGCATAACCCATGATCTGGTTGAGCATGTTCTTCGACTGGTGGGAGACCTTGTTCATGGCGATTCCGAGCACTGAAAGCCTCTCATTCTCGATATAGTCGTTCATGAATACCGTATTGCTAAGGACTTCGGTGGAGGTCATTACAAGAAGGCTGAGGAGCTTGTACCATTCGGGATCGCTTTTTGTCTTCACATCATATAGTATTGCAACCGCGAAGAAACCGTCCTTCCTCAGCGGGAGGATATATTTCCCGTCAAAATGCTGCGTGGTCCGGCTCTCATGCAGATAGGAGGTGTTCTTCCTGACGAATTCTTCCGCCTCACCCTTGTCCACGTCCAAGACTGTTTCCACCTTCCAACCGCCCTCGCACTCGTCATAGGTGGCTATAATGCCTTTTTTCGCCTCTGTGAAATCCATGAGCGACCTGAGCGTCTGGGGGTAGATGTTTCCGGATTCGTTTATTGAAGGGCTTTTAATCTTGCACATCCCTCTGAGAAGTACTTCAAGCCAGTTTTTCCTCTGCTTCTCCGAAAGTTCAAGCGACCATTTCGTAGTGAGGGAAAGCGCGAGCTGGTAGATCTCCTCCGCCTGGAAAGGTTTCTTGATATACAGGAGCTTCTCAGGGGTTCCGACGGTGTCGGCGATCTGCTTCTGATCATGGTCGGCATATGCCGTCATAATCACTATTTCAATATTCTTGTCCACATCGCGGATGGCCTTTGCCGTCTTGAGCCCGTCCCAGCCGGGAGGCATCCTCATGTCGAGGAACATGACAGCATACGGTTCTTCCTTCGTGAGGGACTTCTTCACCATTTCCAAGGCGATCTCGCCCTGTTCGGCCGTATCGACGACGTATGACTGTTCTTCAGAGGCCCCCTCCTCCAGGACATCGGGGGATTCTCCTAGGAGCTTTGATCTCATCTGTTGGACAAGGGAGAGGGTTTCGTTTTTCTTTCCTGAACGCAGAAGAAGTTTTGCGAGTTGTTCACGCAGATCCTGCTGGTCATCGACTATTAATATTCTTCTGTTCCTGTCCATAGGCCGATCAATTTTTATTTATGGGTATTAAGACGAAAAAACTATCATAAAAAAGGTGAACTATCAAGTGGTTTTCCAATATTTAATCAATCAAAATTAGAATTGCCCGGTCCACGCCTAAAATTATTATGCAACACTCTGTTATTTCGAAAGATAAAAATATTTACAAAAAAAACACAATATATAGTGGTTTTCGATTTGCCAACCACAACAAAAAGTATTACTATAATTCCATAATCGAGGTGTCAGGGGAATCAAGCCACCTGTTTCCCTAGTAATTATAGCATTATCAAGAAATTGATCAGGGGGATTTTTCATGTCTGTAAAATCAAATTTCGAACGCATCCGCAAGAGAGATGGAAGAATAGTCGAATTCGATGCAGAACGTATAACTCTTGCCGTCAACAAGGCCCTCAAGGCCGTTGGCACTGGGAACGAGAAGCTTTCCAAGACCATATGCTCGGACGTCATCGCCGCCCTTAACGGGATCAAGGTGAAGGACGATGTGCCCGACATCGATCTTGTTCAGGATCTCGTCGAGCAGGCGTTCATCCGCAGAGGCCTTACCAAGGCTGCAAAATCATTCATCCTATATCGCGCACAGCACGACAAGATGCGCGAAGGCAAGAAACTGATGATGGATGTGCAGGATCTCGTGTCCTCCTACATCGAACAGAACGACTGGCGTGTAAATGAAAACTCAAATGCAGGATACTCCTACGCAAGCCTCCTGAACCATGTCAGCGGCTCGGTCGTCGCCCATTATACTCTTTCAAATATCTACCCCAAGGAAATAGCCAATGCCCACAGGGACGGAGACTTCCATCTCCATGATCTCTCCTGCGGAATAGTCGGATACTGCGCAGGCTGGAGCCTGAGGCAGCTTCTGACTGAAGGATTCAAGGGCTGCGAAGGACGCGCAAGCGCGGGTCCGGCAAAGCATTTCGACACGGCGCTCGGACAGATAGTCAACTTCATGTGCACTCTCCAGACGGAATGGGCCGGTGCGCAGGCGTTCAACTCATTCGACACCATGCTTGCACCGTTTGTCAGAGAGGACAATCTCGGATACAAGGAAATAAAACAGAACCTCCAGCAATTCGTCTTCGGCCTTAACATTGCAAGCCGCTGGGGACAGACTCCTTTCACGAACCTTACTTTCGACTGGGTCATTCCAGAAGATCTCAGGCAGTCTCCCATAATCATAGGAGGAAAACTCCAGGATGGAAAATTCTTCGGGGATTACCAGAAGGAAATGGATCTGATCAACAAGGCATTCCTCGAGGTGATGAGCGCCGGAGACCGTGATGGCAGGATTTTTACGTTCCCAATACCCACTTATAACATCACAAATGACTTTGACTGGGACAGCGAAAATGCGAAACTTCTCTTCAAGGTCACAGGTAAATACGGCCTTCCATATTTCCAGAATTTCATCAAGAGCGATCTGAAGCCCGGTGATGTGAGGAGCATGTGCTGCCGCCTGCAGATGGACATCCGCGAACTCCGCAATAAGACCGGCGGACTTTTTGGAGCTGGAGAACAGACTGGTTCTATTGGTGTAGTAACTATAAACATGCCGAGGATCGGATATCTTGCCAAGAGCGAAAGCGAATTCTTTTCAAGACTCGGCAATCTGATGGACATGGCCAGGGATTCCATGGAGATCAAGAGGAAGATAGTACAGAGGCACCTTGACGGCGATCTTCTTCCCTATACAAAGACGTATCTTGGAACTCTGAAGAACCATTTCAGCACCATAGGGCTCGTAGGTTTGAATGAAGCATGCCTCAACTTCAAGGGCTGCTGCATAGCCGACAGGGAAGGAATGGAATTTTCACTCAAGGTGCTGGACTACATGAGGGAGAGGATTTCGGATTACCAGGCCCAGACAGGACACATCTACAATCTCGAGGCGACTCCTGCCGAAGGAACAAGCTATCGTCTTGCAAGGATCGACAAGAAAAAATATCCCGAGATCATCTGCGCTGGAGATTCTGATCCTTATTATACTAATTCATCACAGCTTCCGGTTGGATATACCGATGATATCTTTGACGCCCTGGACATACAGGAGCCTCTACAGTCGAAGTACACCGGGGGAACTGTATTCCATGGTTTTGTAGGCGAGAGGATTGAGGATGAAAATCAAGTTGCTGCACTGGTCAAGAGGATAGCCGAAAACTATAAGATTCCATATTTCACAATAACACCGACATTCAGCATATGCCCTGTTCATGGATATATTCCCGGTGAGCATCATGAATGCCCTCTATCAGCTGAGAATGAACCTCATCAGCTCAAGATTATGTCAGCATAGAGAACTGTTTTCCAGTTATTAGGTGCGTTAATACTGTTTAAGTGGTTTTAAGTTCAATTTAAAATATAAAACGATCTCAGACCTGCTCCACTGCCACCCATGGAGCAGGAAGAGGAGGCAATGATATGAATAAAAGGGAGTCGAAAACTAAAATGGCTACAAAATGCGGGATGAAAACGGAAATTTTCAGCAGGGTGTGCGGTTATCACCGTCCGGTAAAGAACTGGAACAAGGGAAAACAGGAAGAATTCAAGGATAGAAAAGCTTTCAGTACTGAACTCAGGAAAAAGGAAAAGGAAAAAGTGGCCTGATTTTCGGCCCTGAGCTGACATGTTAACATGACAAGGCGAACGGGACATGCCCGTGCGCCTTGTCGTGCAATTATATGCACTTGTTTTCTTTTGTGGTTTGAAATGCCGCACATCCGCCGATACCTTTCCGCCCACAGGAGTTACTTATGGATATTCGCGGACTTACTAAATTCTCCCTCATAGACTTCCCAGGGAAGATAACCTGCATCCTTTATGTGGGAGGCTGTAATTTCAGATGCCCATACTGCCATAATCCACATCTTGTAATTGATCCGGAAAGCCAGCCGCGTCTTTCAGACAGCTTCATCTTCAATTTCCTTGAAAAACGGCGCGGCAAGATAGAAGGTGTCGTAATAAGCGGTGGCGAGCCATCAATGTACAGCGCACTTACAGGCTTCACTGAAAGAATCAAGTCGCTTGGATACTTTATCAAACTTGATACCAATGGCAGCAATCCTGAAGTTATTATTAGTATTCATAAGAATAAATGCCTCGACGCACTGGGTCTTGACTACAAGTCTATTGCCGCAGACTACATGAATTTGACAAAGTCATGCCTTGAAGATATTGCAGACAGGGTCCAAAGGACAATATTATACGCCATAGAGAACAAGATAATCCTCGATGTCAGGACCACCGTACACAAGAAATTCCACAGTCCGGAAATCCTTGGAAGAATGCGTGAAGAACTGAACAGCCTGGGAGTCACTGCGTGGACCCTCCAGCAGTTCCATGCCGCTGAAGTCATAGATGACAATCTTTCATCAGAGCCTACCTATTCCGATGCAGAGCTCATCGAGCTTGCACGGGGGATGGGCAATCATACACGTGTAAGAGGGCTAAAAGGCTCATTCATTTTTGATGCTTAATTTTCATAAAATCACTATATCTGCCCTGTTGTTCTGCAGTGTTGCATCTGCACAGGATATACCGCTTGCACAGCCTAAGATAAAGAGCATAAAGAAAATCCTCACGGTGATAAAAGCCGATATGATCAACATAGATATCGCCAAGAACTTCGCTGTTTTCACAGGGAACGTGAAGTTCGATGACGGGGAGACGGCGATAACCTGCAGGAAAATGACGGTTTTTCTTGAGGACAAGAAAACCGGATATGCTTCCAGCGAGGAGGGCAAGCAGATTTCAAGGATATTCTGCGAAGGTGAAGTGGTAGTTGTAACAAAAGCACAGGATGAAAGCGGCAAGGCCGGAGACGATCATAAAGCCAAGTGAGTCGTCGGAGATGAAGTCGCCTATAAACATTGCTTATATAAACATTGCTTATATGTACAGACAGTATAACAAATCCGAAATTTCACGAAATGCTGTATTCATCCATGAGATGACAGTTCCGAAAGATGCGATAGACGGGAACGGTCATGTCAACAACGTCTCCTTCGTCCAGTGGATGCAGGATGTGGCGGTCCGTCATTTCGAAGGGTCCGGATGCATGGATGCCATGCACAGGGCAGGATGTACATGGGTTGTCCGCTCCCACAAGATCCAATATATGAGTCCTGCATTTGCAGGTGAAACTCTCCATGTCAGGACATGGATCGTCGATTTCGGCCGTGCCAGATCAATGCGCCGCTATAAGTTCCTGAGGGCTGCCGATGGGAAATTGCTTGTCAGAGGAGAGACTGACTGGGTGTTCGTGAACGCCAAAAGCGGACGTCCAACGGCCATACCCGAGGAGATAAGCAGGGCTTTTGCGCTTACAGATCAGGATATAGAGGATTCTTCCAAAACAAAATTCTGAAGTACGCGCAAACATGCGCTACTACAAGCAAAAACGCCCTCATCTGAACTCATTTCTAAGTCCGACAGGCTCCCCCAGACAGACTACTAACAAAGATGTTAAGAATAGACGAGATTATTGACTGTTCCGGATTCAAATGATTTATTGATGGGCAAAGCGAATCTTTGGAATGCGGCAGCCTTCTGCCGCTTTGGATTCCGGGAATATTTAGAAATAAATACAAAGCGACACAGGGGTGCCGCAGTCCAAAGTCAGGCCGGAGCGCCTGACATAAAAATAAGAATAAAACAAGAGACAATTTCTTAACCATTCCCTGCATCCAATGAGTCACTGCGGATGGATGAGGGCAAGCGCCGGCTCTCCATATAATTATTTGACAACGATGACTTCCACATCATCGAACCATTCGGCTCCTTCTCCGTCTATCCCAAGCCCAAGGTTGACATTTACAGCCTCTGCGGGGATTTCAACATCCTGCTCGAACTGGGTCCAGTCGAAATCACCCGGTTTAGCAAATACATGTATCCACTTAATCATCTTCCAGGAAGCGTCAAAGGTTCCAATTCCTACAGAGCAGGTCTTCGGACCCTGGCATTTCGCCCAGCCCTTGACCTTCAATTTCATTCCTGCAGCACCTTCAAGTTTCTGGCTGATGCTTCCCTTCACAGGTCCTCCATCGGATTCGATCTTGAGGGAGGCGGGTCCGGATTTGAAGGTCTGTGTGTCCTTACTGCCCTTAAGTTTCCCGCTGGATGTCCAGACAGACGTCCAGTTCGTCGGCTTGTCATCTCCTTCTGACATTGAACTATTCAAGGCAATATTGGTTCCTCCAGCGATATTTGGTTTATCGGGTGAAGCCGCTTCGGGAGGAGGAGTTGACTTTTCTATGGAAATATCGTCGAGCCATGCCTTCCCCTCTCCTTCTACAAGTATGGCAAGACGATCATTGACTGCATTCGAGGGAACGACAAACTCAGCGGAAAGGATTGTCCATTCCTTAGCATCCTTCGCATCAATAAGTTCCTTGTTCAACGCCTGCTTGTAGCTGCCGTCAAGACCGGTTATTACCAGACAGCATTTTGCGAATCCCGCATTTTTCATCTTGCAGGTCACCTTGATATTCTTGCCGGAGACTTCCTTGATAGGAGTCGTAACAGAACCAAGTACCGGACCTCCTGCCGATTCGATTCTAAGCGAAGCCGGGGCGGATGCGAAATCTTTGTCATCGCGTATGGCATTCAAACTCCCCTTTGAAGTCCATTTCCCGTCCCAGCCGACAGGTCTCGTTTCGCCATCGGACATCGAGGGATTTACTACAGTTATCCATTCAGCATCTTTCGCTGCCATCTTCTTTGTTATATCATCAAGGGCCGGTTTGAATTTTGTGGCGAGCTCGGGTTCCTTGATTTTCAGGTATTCCATCAGATATCTGCTCCCGAGGGCCTCGCAGGAGAATCCGGAGAAATGAACTTTGTCCCCGAGGTCCAGGAGACCTTCTGAACTTGCTACGGAGCAATACTGGATTTCAGTGTTCGCCTTAGGTATGATATTGGTATTGAAGTTTGAGGTCCATGTCGCATAACGGCCAAGTTCACCTGCAATGAAAGGAAGATCCTGAATACCGGTGTCGGTCCGTAAATCGGTCACAAGGACTTTGAGCTTTTCAACGTAGGCCTTGTCCCCGCAGTCGCTTTCTCCTTGGTGCCAGAGTACGCCCTTCAGTATCCCGACCTTCATCGCCTCCTTTATCTTCGCCATGACATTGTCATAGTTGGGAGCGCCATCACGGTCCTTGCCTCCCTTTGAAAGTTCCTTCAGGCTTCTGCCTCCGCGGGCTCCTTGTATCAGGCCGACAGTGACTCCTGGATGAAGTTCAGCATAATGACGGGCAAAAGCCTGCCCCGGCCCGAACCCAGCTCCAAAGTTGATTTTCGCACTGGTCCATTTCATGTCATTTCCGAGTAAAATCACATTTGGATCCGCCTTGATGTACTCAGGCGGAACTGGATGTCCTGATCCGGCCATGTTCGACTGCCCCATAAGCACGATTATATGAAATTTACTTTTGTCTGAAGGCACCTTCACTTCATCGGCGGCATGGGCCGAATGCAAAAGGCCCAGGACTGCCGTTAGTACTGTTCCTCTTGAAATAGTGCGCACCAACTCTCTCATTCTGCCAATTTTCATACTGTCTCCCCATAAATGGTTATTTCAGTAGACCGTTATTCAGTATAATTTATTCACCAGTTCCTCGTGAATAAATTATCTCATAAGAAAGCTGATTTCCTCGACTTTTACCGACATGATTCCAAAGGCGCCCGGACTGCGAGCATATATCATAAAACCTGATGGAGTATTCGCAGGAACCTGTCCGCAGGTGAGCATCGTTGTGACATCCTTCCAATCTCCAGGGAGGCGGAGGGCTGCATTGTCGTATACGTTCCAAGGCTTTTCCAGAGCACCGAATGCAACATAGACTTCTGATTTGGCCGTACCTTTCACCTTCAGGGTGATCTTGAATGTCTTTCCGGGCGCCAGCCCGTTGAACTCATGATAAATAAGCATCCTGCCCTTCGCCGCACCATCGCATTTCAAGAAGCCTCCATCCACTTCCGGCTGGAATGAATAGCTGCACATCGGATCCCCCCAGGCGGAAGACTCGCGCCAGCCTTCAGGCAGCGATGAATTGTCCTGTCCGGAAACTTTAATATACTTTGAACCGTTTCCGAAATTCGTTTCAAGGCGGACTCCCACTGTGCTCGGGGCCACCGGGATGATTTCCTTCCGCTTGGGCAGTGAAATACCTTTTGTCTCCACAGGTTTGACTTCCGGGGTCGGTGCAGGTTCGGTCTTCCTGTCAGAAACTTCCGTTTTGTTCTCTGCGGTCGCGGCGCCAACAGCAGCCGGTTCCTCTTTACCGGCAGTCTCAATCGGTATAGCCTTAGGAGGAGGAATAAATATGGCGACAAGTGTCGCGGCTATCGCGATCATCAGGAAAAATCCGCAGATGGAAAACCAGAGCTTTTTGTTTATTCCAGGATGCTTCCTGCTAGATTTCGATTTGACTTCCTTGGCAGTTCCGATTGCGGCCCTGTTCAGGCGGAACTGCCTTGGAGGAGGCATTCCATCCGCCCTTACCGACATTTTCTCCCTGAACACCATCTGCCTTGACAGTATCTGGCTTACAGTGGATGGAACGAAGTCGAGTTGTTCCTTGATCGGCTTATGCTGGGATCCCTTGAAACAGCTGAGAACATGTCTTGACTGCTCAGACTCACCGATGATATCCAGGACATCCTTCCTGAACGCTTCAAAGTCGTATGACACCTTCTTAAAGGATATTTGACCTGAATCCGTGTCGAAGATACAGTAACCCGCCCTGAAATCAGTTTCCCTTGGCATACCAACGCTGCCGACGTTCACAATGTATCTTCTGCCGGGCTTTATTGAAAAATCTGCGACTTTCCTCTTTGAAACATGTCCTTCCTTAAGCATGAAAATGGCGGTTTCATGGGTATGTCCGGCGAAAATAATGTCCGCATCGCAGGCGTTCCAGGCCTCCATTGCACTTTCAGTCTCAATTATGTAGCTGAAGGATTCGGGCTGGAACGAAGTACCGTGCACGAAGAGGATCTTGGATGTCCCTGAATCCATTTCTATCACAAGAGGAAGCTGCTCGAAGAATTTTCCGTCATCCGGACTCAGCTGATTTCCTGTCCAATCGATCATCTTCCAGGCTTCATCATTGAACTGTGAACGGTCGAAGCTACCCTCAATCACGGCTTCATGGTTTCCGAGGACAATATAGTTGGAGCTGGAGCAGACGGAATCAAGGGTCTCGACGGGCCTGGGTCCGTAGCCGATGATGTCGCCAAGGCAGACCACTGCTTCGACACCTTCAAGTTCCATGTCGTCCTTGACGGCATTCCATGCATGCAGATTCGCATGGATATCAGATAAAATAGCATATTTCATCGGATAATATTCTTTCCAGTTGCGGAAGCTGTGATTCTATCATATTTAATCAGTAAATTCAAGAATTTTCAGCCTCAAAACTCAAATTGCCGTGAAAATAATCCTTATCACTGGTTGACCTTGTTCGAATTTTAAACTACAAGGTGATAGATTATTTCCATGAAAATAGATTCCGATTTCCCGACAGGAAACATCATCGTTGAGAAAATTGACGGTAATGATATCTATATACGGCAGGATCTCCGGGACACCGAGGGCGACTGGTTCTACTGGTGTTTCAGGATAAAGGATGCCGGTGGGGAAAAACTCAAATTCAATCTCACAGGAAAAAACCTCCTGACAGATCATGGCGCAGCCGTCAGCCTCGACGACGGATGGACATGGAACTGGCTTCTCCCTGAAAACCTCGGTCCATCATCATTTGAGTTTCAGTTCCCAAAAACCGCAAATGATGTCAGATTCAGCATGGGGATGCCTTATTCGGAGCGTAATTTTGAGAAATTCCTGGAAAAATACAGGAATAATCCAAATCTGAAAATAGACAGATTATGCAAATCAAAAAAGGGAAGGGATGTTGAAAGGCTAATGATTGGCGGGCCGGACTGCGAGTTCCGCATTCTGATAACGGCACGCCACCATTGCTGCGAGATGATGGCCAATTATGCGGTGGAAGGCGCCATCGAATCAATCCTGGAATCGGACTGGTTCCTTAAGAATGCCCGGATCATGATAATACCCTTTGTCGACAAGGACGGTGTTGAAGACGGGGACCAGGGCAAGAACAGGCGTCCACACGACCATAACAGGGATTATATTCCAGATGCCGTATACAATGAAACCAAGGCCATAATGGATTTTGTCCCGGAATGGATCAAGGGGAAAACTTTCCTTTTCCTCGACATCCACTGCCCGTGGATAAGGGGCAAGGGGAACAATTCCATCTACATTCCCGGATCAAGGCACGCGGACAACTGGAAGGAACAGCTGGAATTGGGCAAAGCCCTGATGGAAGTCAACAAGGGGCCTCTTCCATATTTCATTGAGGACAATCTTCCATTTGGCAAGGATTGGAACATCGGAAATCCTCCGGGGCTGAAGACAAGTTCAAACTGGGCATATGAACAGGGATCCAAGGCCGCAATGACACTGGAACTCCCCTACTCCGAGGCCAGGGGACAGGAAGTAAACCAGGAAACGGCTAAGATATTCGGAAATTATCTTGCAGCGGCAATCAGAGAATATCTGTCTTCCAATAGATGAAAGTCTTATTTCTTCTTCTGGGCTTTCTGAGGATGATCGAGCAGGTCAAGGAATTTCTTGTGGGCAGCCTTGTAGACAGGTTCATATTGGGCGACAATTTTCTCATTCTTGTTCAAAACAGCCGTTTCCATCTTGCTCTTTGGAATCCACATCTCTTCAAGTGTCTTTTTCATGGCTGAAAACCAGTCGCGGGAATATCCCGTGACCTTCTCAATCTCAGCGTAATTCGCAAAATAATTCATCTGATAGATGAATCCGTATATCTGCGAGGATTGAACCTCCCTGGTCCCTCCTCCCATCTTGTTTCCATCCTTGACAATGTCCTTTATCGTCTTCAGGTTCGCATCTACCATTGACTTTGAATAGACAACCTTTCCCTTGACAACCACTTCTTCCTGGGCGCTTATGAAAAAGGAGGCCAAAAAAACAGCTGCCATCAATATGCTTGTAAATTTTATGCCTGTACCATTATTTCCCATAGATCAGTCCTCAAGATACATGAATTTTATGATTTTCCATTTTCCGCTGACCGGATTCCTGGATACAACAGCAAGCACTTTCTGCTCCGCAAGTATCTCATCGGCATACTGATTGTATGTACCATACTGGCAATTGCTAAAAGTTTCGGAAATGGTGTCAGTGATATCTCCATCCCCATTGATATCGTACTTGACAGTGGCAGTGGCCTCGTCTGCACTCCCGATAGTCCCGTTCGCATCAAGATCCTTGCTTATCGTTTTGCCGTCCCCGACATCCTTGATCGCCTGGGCAAGGGCGATTATGACAATGGTATCATCAATGGAAGTCGCCTTTGTGAGATTGATGAACTTGCCGATGATCTCCTCCTTGGTCGCATTCTTAGTCTGAGTCGCCTCGGTTCCATCGCTGAGCTTGGAGACTTTCACTATCTGTCCCCTTGTCTTAAACTGGCGGTACGCTGATCCGGAAATAGCTGAAGCTATATTTGTCACGTTGGTATTGTAGGTAAGCTCGGTACCATTGTTCCTGCTGCCGGGTGAATTGTCGTCAGCAGTTCCGGACGTACCATCCGAACCATTATTCTTCCAAGGCACGCCCGCCCTTATCTTGGCAATCAATGCTTTTAGGACGCTGTCTGTTGATGCATTGATGCTTACAAGTCCGTATGTTTCCGTATTGCCTGTCATCTTGACCTGATCCAGAATATTGGCGTCCCCTGAAGCAAATGTCCCACCACCGGCCGTTGGAGTAATACCGTAATGTCCATCAGTTTCATTATATGTCAGAAGGTTTATTGTCTCCCATTTTCCTCCTCGATGTATGCATCCGAGCTCCCAAGGGGATTTCATAGGGGCATTCCTTATAAAGGCCGTTGAAATGGTCGGGGGAGTAGACCCGGTCTCCGCGTCTCCGCTTGTTGTGCAGGTTACTCCACTATTTATGGCATCGATTGTTCCGGTATAGACATATACTGGACTGATGGCAGGATCCTGCTGTACCGGACATGTCGCCTGTGGCCAGTCTCCGGAATTGAGATTCTGCCTCGGGTCATCTACCTGGTATTCGAAGTAAGTGGTGTCAATTCCATGGTTGTCCCTTTCCACAAGATGGAGGAATGTATTACTGAATTCTCCTGCGGCATCGGGTTTTGCACAGTCTGCAAATTTGCCGTTATAAGTGAGAATGGACGTATTCACTCCGACTTTCAAATTATCAACCCAGACCTTATGAGGAGGAAGACAGATAATGGTCTTTGTAACCAGAAAGGGTTGAACATCCCAGGTAAACTTGTAGGAGGAACTTCCAATTGCCGTGAGATCAAATGTCCTGTCGTATGTCCCAGAATAATGCTGGACATCCGGAGGATCCTGTGCATGATAGTCAAAATCTATCGTTCCGATCATACGAAGGGTGGTCGCCGCTGAGAAATTCTCCCCATACATGTTTATGATCTCCCCTCCGCACCTGATGTAGAAATCCAAGTGAGCTTCCTTTTCAGGACCTTCAATATTTATCATTGTTGTCGTGCATTGGACTTCCAGGGCAAGTTCATTTATATAGGGGGTCTTCTCATTTCCTGTGTAGGTAGGTGCCGTGGTGCTGTCGGTTGTCACGTCGTCGTCAGAATCGCTGTAATCCTTGATATTCGAGGCAATTTGGTTTTTCCTGGCGGTGACCGTAGAGTAAGTACCGGCATCCGTCCAGTTATTGAGCCATTTAATACCATTGCCGTCGTATGTTGAAGCCGCATTGCTGTACGTTGTCGGACTAGCTATTATATTCCCGACAGCCATTGCATTCCAATCTGTCCTTGCCAGATTGAACCTGTGGAAAAGTTCCCCGGAATCCTGAAGACCGTCATTGTCGGTATCTACCCAGAACGCCTCGGGATCCGCTGGATTGTCGATAGTGAACCAGGTTCTGAATGCATCTTTTTGGATGCTGTCTGTAATATTGAGTTTGGACGGGGAAAAAAGCTTATCCCAGTCGATCCATCTTTCACCGTCTGCAAGTCTCCCTGCCGGCGAAGCATTTGCCGAGCTGAAATTGCTGATAGTTGCCACCGGCAGAAATGTGGTTGCGTTTGCCGGATCCAGATCCTGTATGTTGATTTCTTTTACATATATCCCATTTCTTTCCTCGCTGGCTCCGTTTTCATTCACCGCGCTGCCGACGGTTGAGTTATGGTCCACACATGCGGCAGGATCTAGTTTCCCTCCAACGGCAACTGTCACGTAGGCAATTCTTCCAATGATTTTCTTTGGATTTTTAGCATCATATCCTGCATCAGAAGGACCGGGAAGGCCGTTATACACATACTGCCAGTGGACAGCATCGACTGCATCAGGATCATAGGGGGATACCCAGTCATACTGGACATCATTTGAAACAGTTGCAATCCTGTACAAAGTATCGAAGTTTTTCCTGTTGGCAGTAATTGAATCGACCTCGTCATGACTTATGACATCGGCATATTGGTTTCCGGAGATTGAGCTGTAGAACCTGAGTGCGCCAATCGCCCGTTGGATAGCGGATTCGGCAAAAAGCCTTGTAACAGCAAGGTCATTGCTGTTTCCGGCAGCCTGCTTCCACATCCTGGCAGTCGATGCAAATGCTATAGCCATGAGGAGAAGCATGAAAAGCATGGCAACAGTCATTATCAGTGCCATTCCCTCCTCGCGCCTTCTCAAAAATAATATAAAATCATGGATTTTAATATTTTTATTCATACTGCCCTCTCTCCCCTATGAGAAAGGTTTTGGAAAACTTCCTGGAACGGTCGTTCTTGAACTGTGCTGCGTTCGCCGTTCCTCCTCTGTCGAGGTTCTGCCATTTTGCAAAGGAGTTCCTGTCCATGAGAGTTATATCCACCCGTATGGAATATGGGAATTCGGTGGTGGCGGTTCCGGAGGAGTCAGGAGTTATTTCAGAACCGTTGAGCTTGTAGCATGTGAAAGAGAGATCTGTGACATATGGGATTATCTTGTCGAAATCATCGCTGGAATCCGTGTTTCCAGTAAAGGCGTTTAGTGCATCAGACAGCCCGACTGTGAAATTCTGGTTGAAGTTCCACTTTGAATTGTCAATATTGGCATCACTCTTGTCCCCTGTTGCACTTCTCAGTAGCCAGCCATCATTGGCATCATTGTGGTCCGAGGCGTAATAGAGCTGATATTTGATTTCACATAGCTTGGACTCGCAGTAGCTGTTAGGAGGTACCGGAGTTTGAGAGACGAATGCGAGCATCTGGTTCCTGTAGGCAGTCCAGGCAGCAGCAGTGGCCGCCTTATGCCAGAAAGGCACGTTTTCCTGCTGGTAATAGATGCACTGCAAGTCCCTTTCTATCAGGTCGAAGGCGATCCTTGCGTTCTCATAGGCCAGGCTTCTGTTATAAGATTCCGTCCAAGTCCTCTGCGCGGAATCAAAGAATGTCATTAATATAAGCATAAGAACGGCGAAGACCCCCATTGAGGCGATGAGCTCAATCAGGGTGAAACGTAAAACAGATGTTGCTGGTTTTGCGATTTTAAGCATATCCACCTATCCATTCTTTTCAGAACTGCTGCCGGAAAATTTCCATCATATAATATCTTTTCTCTCTGTTCCCATATGGTTTCTCCGAAGGCCAGCTTATCTCAATATTGAGATTGACGGCATATTCATAACCGATTTCGGAATAGTTCTGGTTATATATATACATGTTCTTGATTGTTGATTTCCATATCCTTATGGTAGCCTGATAGTCTACAAGGTTCGAGGTCCCCTGCCTGACCCTGTAGATTCCGGGATTGTCCGAGGTATAGATCCCCCCTTCCTCGGCAGAAGTTGCAAAAGTCGCAGCCGTCTCGTCTGCTCCAGTCGGACATGATTCCGGTATAGGCAGTGTGTCAGCAGGATATATGTATTCCTCCCAGAAATCCTTTGTATTCCCTTGATAATTATTAGTGGGATCATTGCAGCTTCTTGCAATATAAATGAGGAACTGGTTGGCCACATAGGAGGAATAATTCTCGCCTATTGCATCACGGGTGGTCTTCAAAGCCTCTGGGAAAAGGGAAATTATACCCGTGAAACCAATCCCGACCACTCCAATGGCTATGGTGAGCTCAATCAGGTTGAAATACATGGGCTTGCAGGATCTGCCAATGCCACGGCGGGAGTGTTGAAATCCCGATATTTTCATTATTTCCGACATAAAAAACTCCCAGATCTTTCCGGAATCCGGTATTTTTCCAAATTATTACAACCTAATTATATGATAAATGCCAGCCTATTGCAACAATGTGGAGTATCTTGATGGATATTTTCATGGAAAATATGATCAAACCCTTGAATATCGGGGTGATTTTTCATAGAATTACAGGACGGAGGTTTATTGGCACATGCAGATACTTTTGATCGAAAAGGATCTCGGCGACATACAGACCATCAGGGATTTCCTCAGCGAAATTTCCGGAGAGGCCTGTAAACTTTTCTATTCACAGTCCGTACCAGGATCCCTTGAACTGCTAAACAGGGAGAAAATAGACGCCATCCTGATCGACCTTAAAACTCCATTGAAAACCGATTCTGATACTCTTCTCAAGATCAGGGACATGTTCCCTTCAATACCCTTTGTGGCTCTTACGTTTTTCGATGACAATGAGTTTGATCTTGCATCGCTCGGAATCGACACCAGGACTCTCCTATATAAGCACAAGCTGAATGGGAAGATCCTCATGAAGGCCCTGCACAACGCCATAGAACATAAGGACCTCATATCCCAACTGCAGACCCAGAAGATTGAACTTGAGCGCTCAAACAGGGATCTCGAGAAATTCTCTTATGCGGTTTCCCATGATCTCAGGGAACCTCTGCGTTCAATTTCCGGATTCATCCAGCTGCTTTCAAAAAGATATCACGGAGCCTTGGATGCCAAGGCCGATCACTACATAGAACGTCTAAACGCAGCAGCCGAAAACATGCAGGTGATGATAACAAGCGTGCTGGAATATTCCAGGATCAGCACCCATGCGGAACCTTTCAAGCTGGTCGACTGCAATGAGATACTCGAACACGCCCTCGGCAATCTCGAGGTCGCAATCAATGAAACGGGCACCAGGATCACCCACGACAACCTCCCATCCGTATATGCGGATTTCCTCCAGCTGCTAAGAGTATTCCAGAACCTTATAGCCAATTCCATCAAGTTCTCTTCGAAAAACAAGAACATTCCCGTAATACATGTCGGAGTCGCCAAAAAGGACGGATTTTACGAGTTTTATGTAAAAGACAATGGAATCGGTATTGACTCGAAATATTTCGATAGGATATTTACAATATTCCAGCGACTGCACAAGGAGTCGGAATTCCCTGGTTACGGGGTCGGCCTCGCAATGTGCAAAAGGATCATCGAACGCCATGGCGGTTCGATACGGATTGAATCGGAGCAGGACAAGGGTGCAATATTTTATTTTACCATACCAGTTGCAAACAGAAAGGAGAACGGTCAATGATAATTGAGAAAAAGAAGAACAAAATCATCCAGGTGTTCATGGTCGAGGACAATCCTGATGATATAGAGCTTACCCTTGAGGCATTCAAGGAGAGCAACAGGGAGTTCAATGTGAACGTCGCCCAGGACGGAATCGAGGCCATGAAATATCTCCGGATGGAAGGGGAATTCACCCAGAGGCCGTATCCTGATCTGATTCTCCTCGATCTCAATATGCCGCGCATGAATGGATTTGAAGTGCTTGAAGAGATAAACAAGGACCACAAGCTCAAGGAAATACCTGTTGCAGTCCTCAGCATTTCCCAGAGCGAGAATGACAAATCCAAGGTGAAGAACCTGAATGCAAGGGCTTATTTTGTCAAGCCTACCGGCCTTGACGGCCTTTTCAACGTCATACAGGAGCTGGTTTCAATCGTAGAAAACAAATAGGTGCGGGAATGGCCGTCAAAATTACACGATCAGAATTCTCGCTTATAGAGATACTTGTAGTCATCGGGATACTTGTAATTCTGATGTCCATAACTGCGCCAGAATTCGCAAGGCTGATCAGGGGGCAGGGCGCTGAATTTGCTGCAAGGACCCTTTCTACGAAGCTTAATCTTGCAAGATCGTATGCCATAAGCAAAAGACAGTATGTGGCCATCCTGATGCCCCAGTGCTCGGGCAAGCCGGCGGCCACAAGCTTCCCAGACAGTCATTTCCATAATTCATACAGGGCCTGCATTGTTGCAAAAAATGGAAGCAATTACTATTTCCAGCAATGGATACAGGGTGAAACCTGGGAATTACTTCCGGAAGGAGTCGCCATAGTCGAGGTAGATGACGACGACGGAGTGAACACGACAGCCGGATATCTCACACCCTCAAATGGAACCATTACGACGATATCTCCATCCCCGCTGCCTGCAACTTCACCCAACAAGGGGGTTGATTGTTCCGACATAGGAGGCAGTTCATCCGCCACAGATTTCGCTGCAGTCGTATTCAAGCCGAATGGGCTCACTCCCAGTGGAAGATATATCGAATTGGCCGAAGCGAAATATATCGGGGCATCCTTGACGATGACAAACAGGAATTCACAGAGCTATGTAAGCATTAAAATTGATCAGACAACTGGAAGAATTTCATACGGGAACAAATAAATTTAATAGTTATTTTGAACTTTGAAGAAAATGTGCCAGATTAACAATAAGTTACTTTATAGCCGCCGACAGGCGCAAGGGGGTCAAGATGTTGAATTTTCACATTTATCCTACTGATAACCTAAGGAAGGATCAGCTCAAGGACGCCCAGGGTCTTGCCCAGCAGACCTCCGTTGAAAACCAGAGGCTCAGGGATGAAATCCACCATCTTACAATAATCACCCAGGCCATGTGGGAACTGCTCAGGGAAAAGACGGGTACGACAGACGAGGATCTCAGGAAGAAGATAACTGAAGTAGAATTTGAAAAGGCTAAGGCCTACACCTCCTCAACCTCGAAATGCAAGAACTGTTCGCGTCCTGTATCCGTAAAAAGCAAGACCTGCGTATTCTGCGGCGAAAAGATAGAGCACAAAGAGATATTCCCCTTATAAAAATCCGGGTGTCGGGCTTCAGGTGTCAGGGGTTAGAAAAAAAGATGGTCCAATCTAAATAGAAATATCTTGCATGTAATTTCCTTCCTGAAAACTGGACTCTGACACCTGAAAACAGACAATTGCAGATTATTGCAATTGTCTACTCTTCCGGGAAGGTACCTTCGACCGTGCATCCTTCAGTGGTAATGTCGTTGAAGATACCCTTGCCTCCGGAAGCTTCCGAAGTGAAGTCGCAGTTCTTGATATTGCAGTTGATGAACACGCTGCTTTCGAGATTTGAGCCTTTGAAAAGGGTCGAATCGAATTCACAGCTGATGAATTTGGTCCTGAATGCGGTGCATAGTCCCAGATTCGCCTTTGAGAAGTTGCAGGCTATGAAGATCGCGTCGGTAATGACGGCTCCATGGATGTTCGCCGAGGTGAAGTCGCATTCAATGAAAATGCTTTCCTCCTCGACAAAGTTGCTTACAGATTTCCCGTTATAGGATGTTTCCTGGTAAATATTCAAAATGACCCCATCAAGATTATTAATTGCTTAAGATATCCCAGATAAGTATTAAAGCAATTACTTATATTTTTTTCGTCGCGAAAAAAATATCGGCAAAAAAAAATCCCGGCACCGCGCTACTCTCCCACACTCTATTGTGTAGTACCATCGCCGCAGAGACCCTTAACGGCCGTGTTCGGAATGGGAACGGGTGTAACCTTCTCGCTATGGGCACCGGGAAACCTTTTAGAAGCTTATTATGGCTTCTGAAAATATAAAAATAAGAAGAATAGGTTTGCAACATTCATCAAGTGTATTTTATTCCTTTTCCCAGCCGTCCATAAATAGTCACATCGACGGTTGGAAAAAAGGTGATTAAGCCTCACGGCTGATTAGTACTGGTAAACTGAATGCCTTGCGGCACTTGCATTTCCAGCCTATCGAGGTCGTAGTCTTCGACCGGCCTTTAGTATACTTGCGTATAAGGGATATATAGTCTTCGGGCAGGCTTGGCGCTTAGATGCTTTCAGCGCTTATCCTTTCTCAACATAGCTACCCAGCAATGCTCCTGTAGGAACAACTGGAACACCAGAGG
>MHBH01000089.1 GCA_001804805.1 Lentisphaerae bacterium GWF2_49_21 | reverse complement strand
TGTTTGAAGAAATAAATCATTGTTCTAATCAAAGTAATTTTAATTTAAAGTGTCAAATCGAAATCAGGACTTGACATGTTTCTGCCCACGGATGATCCTGGATGAGAAGTCCGGCATCAGGATCTTCCGGCATCTTCCTGACAGGGTATTTTTTCCAGCCGTTTTTGTCAACGGATTCCTTTTCCCCAGATCTGCAAAGTTCGCAGATAATAGAATCGCGCATTTCAGCGGCAGACTTGCGGTTTTTTGGGAGGATATTTCTTGTTTCCTCCGGATCGTTGATTCTGTCGAAGAGGAATTCCTTGTCGTCGGGTGCGCTGTAGAAATATTTCCATTTCCTGTCGAGCGACATATACAGCCCGTTCCCGGCATTGTTGAAATGGGAGAATATCTTTCTGTCCTTCAGTTCCTGTACTTTGGCAAGGTCTGTGCCATCGGAATTGAAAGTCCTGGAAGATATACCGGCAGATTCCAGGATGGTCGGAAATACATCGACAAGGCTTGCCGGTGTCCTGCATCTTGAGTTTTTCCTGAATCGTTCCGGATATCTCGCAATAAGAGGGATCCTGGCGCAGGAATCGTGCATGCTGCGTTTTCCGAAGGAATTGTAGTCGCCGAGGAGTTCTCCGTGGTCGGACGTGAAGATGATCAGAGTATTGTCTATCTGGCCGGACTTCTCGAGTTCGTCCAGCATGCGTCCTATCTGGAAATCGATGAACGAAATGCACGAGTAATAAAAAGCCTTCATGCAGCGGAGCAGATTGATGTCGATTCCACGGTCGCGGTACTTATACCTGTTCTGGAAACGGTTGATGAATACGATGAGATCCTGCCAGTTTTCAGGCACTTTCGGCAATGGCATCTGCGGGGCGCGGTACATCTTGTACCATGATGCGGGCGGTGAGAAGGGCGGATGCGGATGGATGAAACTGCTGAAAAGCATCCACGGATTCCTTGATTTCGCATGGGATTTTAGAAATTCGATCGATCTGTCTCCAATCCACTGGGTCGGATGGTATTTAGCCGAGATCTGGGATGGCTGGGGGACGTAGTACATCTCGCCGCGCATTCCATGAGGATCGATGATATGAGAATATCCATTATTGAAAAGGAATTTGAGATAATCATCCTCTTTGGGGCTTTTTACAATCTCCTCTTGAGTCTCCCTCTTTGTGAAGCCGCGCATGGCCTTGCCATCGGGAGTGAAATGGCATTTCCCGATTCCATAGGTCAGGTATCCGTTGTCCTTGAGCACATCCATGAATGAAGGTTTGTCTGAAGGCATAGGTGATCCGTTGTCATAACATTTCGTGTTGAAGGGATACTGTCCGTAATGGTAGGAGCATCTGCCCGGGACGCATACGGGGCTCGGGGAATACGCGCTCGTGAAGGCGGTTCCTTCACGGCACAGTCGGTCTAGGGCCGGAGTCCTGATGATCTTGTTTCCAAGAGCGCCTATGGTATCGGCCCTCTGCTGGTCCGTGAAAATCAGTAAGATGTTTGGTTTCATAATTAAATTTCGTTTTGCTTCTTCTATTTTATTCAGGATATGTCAAATTTCAAAGGTTCCCTTGATTATATTTTGCTTTCAAGGTAGAAAATCTCCTTTGATATTATAAATTCTCATCCTTTCAAATAATGAATTCAATTTTAACTGAAACGGAAAAAAATATGGGATCAGGTAGAAAAGTTGTTTTGATCATGACAGACACCCAGCGCAAGGACATGCTGGGATGCTATGGAAACAAGGATATGAAGACGCCAAACCTGGACAAGCTCGCAGAGCAGGGCGTCCGTTTCGAGAAGGCATACTGCTGCCAGCCGGTCTGCGGGCCCGCGCGTGCCGCACTGTTCACAGGGATCTATCCGCATTCCAGCGGAAGCTGGGGCAACAGCATGGCGCTTGGTGACAATGTGAAGACGATTGGACAAAGATTCGCAGACAACGGAATCCATTGCGCATACATCGGCAAATGGCACCTTGACGGAGGAGACTATTTCGGAGTCGGAAGATGCCCTGAAGGCTGGGATGAAAATTACTGGTACGACATGCGCAGCTATCTTGAAGAACTCAGCGAGAAGGACCGTGTCCGCTCCAGGCTTCCGAAAACCAATGAGGAGGATCTTTCTGAAGATTTCCTCTACGGACACAGGGTTTCTGACAAGGCGATAGATTTCATCGGCAAGAACACTGATGAGGATTTCCTCCTTGTCGTCTCCTATGACGAACCGCATCATCCCTACCTTTGCCCGAAACGCTTTATCGACATGTACAAGGGCTATGAGTTCCCGAAGAGCCCGAACATCTGGGACAGGCTCGATGACAAGCCGGAACACCACAAGGCCTGGTCTGGAGACGCATGCAAGGGTGACAAGGACTCGCTGAAGCTTGATGCCTATACTTATTTCCTGGCATGCAATTCGTATGTCGACTACGAGATCGGAAGAGTCATGGAGGCGATTGAGAAGAACGCCCCCGATGCACTTGTGATCTACACGACCGACCATGGAGACATGATGAATTCCCATTCCATAGGCGGCAAGGGAGCAGCGATGTATGAGGAGATAACGAATGTTCCTCTCATCGTGAAATGTCCGGAAGTTGCTTCCAAAGGGTCCGCATCCGAGAGCCTCATATCACACATAGACATTGTTCCGACCATGATGGACTTTATGGATGTTGAAATACCCAGCATTCTTGAAGGAACCACCGTATTGGAGGCATTTGAAGATCCTGATGTGTTTATCAACGATGAAATCTTCATCGAATTCGGACGCTATGAGGTCGACCATGACGGGTTCGGCGGATTCCAGCCAATCCGCTGCTGCCGTGACAGCCGCTACAAGCTGGTGATAAACCTCCTGGCTTCCGATGAGCTCTATGACCTTGAAGAAGATTCCTACGAGATGAAGAATCTGATAAATTCCGAGGAGCATGCGAAGATAAGGGACGGTCTCCATGACAAGCTTCTCGAATGGATGAACAGGACACGCGATCCCTTCAGAGGCTACTACTGGGAACGCAGGCCGTGGCGCAAGGATGCCAAGGATGCCAGCTGGTCATACACCGGCATGACACGCCAGCGCGAGAACGAGGAATACGAACCGCGCCAGCTTGATTATTCGACAGGTCTCGAGATAACCGAGGCCCAGAGGAAGAAATAGTAGGTAAGAATCGAAAATTATTAAATGATTCGTATTAAAATTGTTTTATGATGAGCGACCTGTCCCTAGTAGCCCAAGGGGCGAAGTGGGAAGCGAATCACATGGAGTGCGGGAATTTATTCCCGCCTTGTTCAGAGAAATTCATTTCTCGTTTAAATTTCGCAAAATGAATTTTGCGATACAAAGCGGTGATGAATCACCGCATTCCAAGGTCAGGCCAAAGCGCCTGACGTAAAGACAAGACATATAAGCAACGTAGTTTTTGTGCCATGGCTTATAATTGGGGCGTTATGTAAAAATCCTGAAATGGGGGAAAATGGCAAACTCCTTGATTATTCACCAGTTCCGGATTATTTTTCCTACATTATGAAATTCAATTTCTCTATCAACGGCATACAGGAATTCCTTAAGAGCCTTTCGGGTGCAAGGAAATCTTTTGATCCCAGTATTTTCAACGATCCGCTGGCGGGCAAGACAGGCTGGACTCCGGCAAAGGGAGGTGGAGCGAACTTCTGCACGCACAGGCTGATCGCCATGGGTCCGGAAAGGATGGAATTCCGTTCATCCTGGGGAGCCAAATTTTTCTATCTGATCTTTCTTTTTATCGGACTAGGAGTGATGCTTGCGGTTCCAATCGCAATGTATTCTGAAGGTAAATTAGGATTAAATCCTGAAACAATTGTACCTATCCTGATAGGATCTATCTTTGCAATCATAGGCGGAATTATGCTCTATTTCGGGACAAAGCCAATTGTCTTCGACAGAAGGGCGGGCCATTTCTGGAAAGGCTGGCAGAATCCGGAGAAGATGCTGAATCCCGAGACACTCAAGCACTATACGAAGCTGAATCAGATACATGCGCTTCAGCTCGTATCAGAATACTGCAGCGGAAACAAGTCTTCCTATTACAGCTACGAGCTCAATCTTGTACTGGAGGACGGCTCCCGGATAAATGTCATCGACCATGGCAATTCAGAAAAGCTGCGCAAAGATGCCCAGTCTCTTTCCACCTTTCTTGGCAAACCTGTATGGGATGGAATATAGAGGACCTTAAAAATTCTAATTTCTTTTTTCTCTCACAAAGCCACAGAGGCACAAAGTCGAAGATCCCGGCCCGGAGGAGTCGGGAAGAATTCTCACCACGAAGAAAACAGAAGCCCACGAAGAAAGTCATCAAGTTTATTTTTCCCTTCGCATTCCTGCTCGGGCTGAGACAAACCCTTTTGAAAACGGGTTCTTTCTCCGACTCTTTTCCTAAAACTTTTGCTCCATTTACTTGCTTTGTGCCTCTGTGACTTTGTGCGAGAATATTTTCTTTGTTTTTAACGTAAAAACTTCAGGAAGACGGCGGAGCCGGATTATCTGGAGGCGTCTGGTTATGATTACTTTCCTTTTTCATCTTGTATTCATATTCTATAATTGTTAATTTAACGATTCTGCTCATAACAGTTTATTAGTATCAAGTCGGCGGCTAAACATCAAGTCATGAATGATGGCTTGAAATGGTATCTGCCTAGCCTGTGAACCGCCCCGCTTTAAGGTAATGTAGTATGAACACGTTGGAATTCAAGGGGATATGGCTGGAGAATTATGGGATTATGTAGTAGGGTCTCGTGCTCTAGCATTATTCATGGATCCTGAAAAGCAAAAGAACGCGCAAACATGCGCTACTACGAACGAAATGTCATCTGTTCAAGGCGATGGTTTCTGGAACCTGTCAGGGAGCAAACCCGAATGGAGCTAAGATAAGACACTACTAAAGTTGGCACGTGAGTCACGTTCCACGTGTCAACGTGGTCACGTGATGAACTCCTACAGGGTGGTGTCTCAATCGTTGGAGTTCACATCTTTAGCGTGTCTATAGCTTTCTATTGAAAAGAGGAAAATAAATTACAGGCAGAAGACCTCTAATTGCCGGCAGGATGCCAGCGCTCCGTCCAATTATCTTTTCCAGATCTTGCGCAGGTACTCCAGGTACTTCATGCAGATCTCGTCACTCACGTTCGCGGGCATGTGGTTGCCGGTCGCCCAGATAAATCCTTTGCATCTGCGGGCCAGGGCGGCTGTCTCGTCCATCTGTTTCTTCACGTCCTCCCAGGTGTTGAACGCCATTGTCCGGCAGTCGCATTTGCTGCCGACTATGCAATGGGTGCTTCCGAAGTTTTCAACTACGTAATCAAGGTTGTTCGTAGGCTCGAAGATGAAACCGTCAGCTCCGCAGTCCGCAATGTCCTTCATGAACATGTCGAATGTGCCATCTGAACAGTAGAGTATCTTCTTCCCCTTCTTTTTAAGAGGCTCCCACATCTTCTTGTAGAGAGGGAAAATGACGGACCGGTAGAATTCCGGTTCCATGAACGGGCCTTCGGTCCAGACCATGTCATCATGCTGGATATAGGCGTCAATAGAAGTTTCAGCCCAGGCTGCGGCATAATGGGCCGTGTATCTGCCAAATCTTTCAAGGACTTTTGCGAACTTCACCTTGTCGGCGGCAGCTACGAGAAGCATCTCCCAGCCGAATGACTCGATTGCTCCAGAGACAACAGTCTTGTAATAGCCTCCTGTGGACAATTGGTTCGGACTGTTTGCGCACATCTTGTCGTAGACGTTCTGATAATGCCTGACGAGTTCCCTGTGTGAAGGGAGTCCGTATTCCCTGACAGGATCAAATTCATAGATTTCCTCGGCGTCATGGAATGGGGATTCCGACGAGTTCCGCTGGTCGCTGCCGTCGGCGGCGTATCCTGCATGCCCCATGTCGGTGGCGCGTCCGGCTTTCTTCCAGTCGATAGGTCCGTCATTGACGCACCAGAGGAAATCGATGTCGAAAACGTCATCCAAAGATTTCCCAGGGAACTTTTGTTTCAAGGATTCATGATATCCCAGGGAATATTCAGTGTGCGCGAACCTTTCCGTAGGCCTGAGAAATATATTGTCGAGTGCAACTTGTCTGCTCATAGTTCCTCCTTTTATAATATTTTACATTGGCAAGCAGAGCTTGCATATGTATAATATTATGATAAACATATAAAAATCTAAGAAAGAAGGATAAAGTAGGGACGGGCTTTAGCCTGTCCCATGCTTTGAATTAAGATGGTACAGGCTGAAGCCCGTACTTACTTCAATCCCAAAGGTATTTCCATGAATTCAATCATAGCATCTCTTTCGGTGGATGTGATCGCTGGGGCGTTGACACCGTGCGGTCCCAAGTGGGCGGGTGCGGGAAAGATCCTGATAAGTGATCCATTCAGCCGCCTGTATTGGCTCAAGTCCGGAAGTGCGCATGTCGAACATCACGGGAAGGTTTTTGATCTTTTCCCCGGAAGCATGCACCTGATTCCCGCGAACTCACAGGGGCGCTACTGGTGCGAAGATCGCATGGATCTCTACTGGGTCCATTTCAAGGCGAGGATATTAGGAGGTCTTGAGCTTTTTGATTTCTTCAGGTTTCCTTACGAGATTGAAATTCCAAAACAGGAAAGAAAGCAAGTTGAGGGCCAATGGAAGAAGATGATAGACAATCTTGCGTCAGAGGAGATTCCCGATGTTGCGGAACGCGACGTGATCATGCGGACATTTCTCCTGCATCTTTTCAAGGAGGCGGATTTTTCAGCCCAGGGCGAGAAGTTGAAGTGCCTGCAGAGGTTTGCTCCGGCGCTTTCATTCATCGAAAAGAACATCACAAAGGAGATCATGATTGGGGATCTTTCAGCTTCGGTGAATCTGCAGACCAACTATTTCACAAATCTTTTCACGAAATATTTCGGGACGAGTCCTGTCAACTACATAAACCTCCAACGGATAAAGCACGCCCAGAACCTGCTCCAGACAGGAAATATGCAGGTCAAGGAGATAGCTTCCGCTTGCGGATTCAGCAACCAGTTCTATTTTTCCAAGGTGTTCAGGGATATTACCGGCTTGTCGCCGGTAAAGTTCCGTGAAAGGGAATCGGCGCCATGATAAATTTTCTCCCACCGTCATCGGTGGAAGAAAATTTATAAACAAAAGGATAGTTCAATGATAGACAAAATAAGAGAAATTTGTATTGAGGAGGCTACTAATTGGCTTTCCATGAAGAAAAGCGGTTCGGCGTGGACAAGGAATTCCTGCAAGGTCGTAATAGATGACAAGGAGAGTTCAGCAAAAATCTTCATTTCATGCGATGAAAAAAACAAGGGGATCAGCAGGATTTGTATTAAATTCCGCCATACGATGCCTGAAGGTGCCAGGATCCTCGGCGATGCCTGGGAGAGAAGTTATGGCGAACTTGAATGGAGGGGGATAGTCCCAGACAGGCCGATGCCATGGTATTTCATGTTCTTTGACGGAAATAAGACCTGCGGGATTGGAGTAAAAACCGGAGCTTCTTCATTCTGCTGCTGGCATGCCGATCAGAACGGATATTCTCTGACCATAGACACAAGATCCGGAGGAAAAGGCGTTTGTCTCAAGGGAAGGAAACTTACCGCCTGTGAAATAGTCCATTATGAGGGGGAGGAAGAGGATTCCCCGCATCAGGCAAGCTGCAAGTTCATGAAAAAGCTCTGCACGAAGGCGCTTCTCCCAAAAATGACCGTCTATGGATTCAACGACTGGTATTACTCATACGGAACGAGCAGCGCCAAGAGGATACTGGATGATTCCGAGTTCTGCTCGGAAATTTCGGAAAACACCAGGAACCGTCCATTCTCTGTGATTGACGGTGGCTGGCAGTTCACTGGCGTTACCGGCGGTGCACCATGGTCGCTTAGTGGAAAGAAATTTCCCGACATGAAGGATCTCGCGTCGAAGATTAAAAAGGTGGGATGCCGTCCGGGCATCTGGTACCGTCCGCTCCTGACTACCGAAGACAGGCCGTGGGTGAAGCTTGTAAAAGGTACGCGTTTTAAAAGCCATTCCAACCCTTACGAGATAGTTCTTGATCCGACAGATCCGGAGAACCTCGAAAGAATAGCAGGGGACATTCGTCTCTTCAGGAAATGGGGATACGAACTGATCAAGCATGACTTCTCGACTTGGGATGTCACCGGGAGTTGGGGTTTCCAGATGGGTGACAGCATTACAGAAGACGGCTGGTCGTTCCACGACAGTTCAAAGACAAACGCCGAGATACTGAAGGATGTCTACAAAACCGTCAGCGATGCAGCGGACGGCGCAGTCATCATAGGATGCAACACTGTCGGGCATCTGATCACAGGATATGCGCATATCCAGAGGATCGGGGACGATACGAGCGGCAGGGAATGGGCGCGCACGAGGAAGATGGGTGTGAACACGCTTGCGTTCAGGGCCTGCCAGAACCGTTCTTTTTTTGCGCTTGACGCCGACTGCGTCGGAATCACCGAAAACATTCCATGGAGGCTCAACTCCCAATGGCTCGATCTTCTCGCCAGGAGCGGATCTCCTCTTTTCGTTTCAGCAAAACGCGAAATCATTGGAGCAGGGCAGAAAAGAGCTCTTAAGGCGGCTTTCAGCAGGGCATCTGTCCAGCTTCCGACCGGTGAGCCTCTCGACTGGATGGACACGAGCTGTCCGGCGAAATGGAAGCTCGACGGCGAGACCATGGAGTTCAACTGGACGGAATAATCCACCACAGAGACACAAAGACACAGAGTTTTCCTTGTGTATTCTTGGCAAGCAATCCAAGATCTAAGCCGTTAAAATCCGAACAGAAGAACAGCCCTCACGGGCTTAACTACAAACGAATTCTAAATGTTTTCTGGAATAAGTTAGTAGTTAATGCCGTAAGGCATGTTCCAGATTTTAAACATTTCCACAATTCCAGCTTGACAGTATTTACGTGAGGGATATATTTCATATATAAAACTAATATCATATATGAAACAAAAGAAAAAATCACCGGCGCCGGCGCTCGAAAAGGGGATGCAGGTACTGGAAAGGCTGTCTAAAAACGGTCCGCAGAACCTGGAACTCCTGTCGAAGAATCTTGGAGAACCCAAGGCTTCCGTCCTGCGCTACCTCGACACCCTGATATCTCTCGGAATGGCGGACCGCGATCCCATATCCAAGGAATATTCCGCGAAAGTCTCAATAACAAGGATAGACAGCGCAGGGAAGGAACTTTCCATTAAAATCCAGGATCTGCTGGATTCCCTTGCGGAGAAGACCTGCCGTACTGCCGAATGGTATTTGCCGAACCACGACAAGATGATCCTGGTTCAAAGGACTGAACCGGATGATGCAGTCATACACGTAAAGGCGAAGGTAGGTTTTGAACGCCCCCTCGACGGAGAGTTAGAGGCTGTTGCGAGGATCGCAATTTCCAATCTCAGACTCTCCACTGCCGGGAAAAAATACTGGGTCTACAGGAGCGGTGAGAGGAAAAGAATCTCAGAAAGTCTCAGCGGAAAGATGCTGGAGTACGACAGGGAGAACGGATTTGCTATGGATGTCGAGTACAATCCGAACGGCGTAAGGAGATATGCGGTCCCGGTGTTTTATGAGGGCAAGTTTGCTGGAGTTGTCGCCTTGGCGGAGAATTTCCGGCCGGACGCCGACAGGCAGATCCCGAGAATATCGAAGATGCTGAAAGAAGCAATAAAAGAGATTTAACCACGAAGTACACGAAGGGCACGGAAAAAGTAATTATTAAAGTTAAGAAATAAGTCGCAGAATAAAGTCTTGTGAAAGTCTGTGGCTGAAATAAGGAGGGAAAAATGAGGATTCTATATCTTGATCTGGACACATTGAGGCCGGACCATCTCGGATGCTACGGCTATCACAGGAACACTTCGCCGAACATAGATTCGATCGCGAAGCAGGGGATGAGGTTCGACAACTACTACTGTTCTGATGCGCCATGCCTTCCCTCCAGGACGGCCATGATGAGCGGAAGATTCGGGATACATACGGGAGTTGTCAACCACGGTGGGCTATGTGCGGACTTCAGGCCCGAGGGGAGGTCCAGGAGTTTCAGGGACAAGCTGGATGCGGAAAGCATACCCGGGATGTTAAGGAGGGCAGGACTGAAGACCGTCAGTATCAGCCCGTTCGCCGAACGGCACAGCGCATACTATTTCCTGGCGGGATTCTCCGAGGTCCACAACACTGGAAGCGGAGGAATGGAATCCGCCGAGGAGGTAACTCCGACAGCTCTCGACTGGATTACGCGCAATGCTGACCAGGACAACTGGTTTCTGCAGGTAAACTACTGGGATCCGCACACGCCGTACCGTGCGCCTGAGGAGTTCGGGAACCCGTTCAAGGACGACCCTCTGCCTGAATGGCTGACCGAGGACGTTGTCAATAAACACATGAACATGGTAGGGCCTCACTGCGCCCGTGAAATCGCCATGTACGACAACAAGACGAATCCGAAATATCCGCGTCATCCGGGCGAAATCCGCGACATGAAGGATCTGCGGAGGATGATTGACGGATATGACTGCGGAATTCGCTATATGGACGAACATATCGGAAGAATTTTCAAGGCATTGAAACAAAAAAGGGTATTTGATGATCTCGTGATAATCATAAGTTCAGACCATGGTGAGAACTTGGGAGAGCTTGGAATATATGGCGAGCATGCGACAGCAGATGGCATCACCTGCCGGATACCGATGATAGTCCACTGGCCGGGGATGAAGAAGGGGGTTGACAGGGGATTGCACTATAATCTTGATCTGGATCCGACTCTCGCCGAACTGCTTGGCAGGGAAAGATGCAAGAGCTGGGATGGGCAGAGCTATGCGCAGGTACTGAAAACAGGAAAGGATTCTGGCAGGGAATATCTTGTGATAAGCCAGTGTGCACATGTCTGCCAGAGGGGCGTGAGGTTTGGAGACTGGCTGTATATGAGGACATACCATGACGGATACCATCTTTTCTCGAAGGACATGCTTTTCAACCTGAAGAAGGATCCGCATGAGCAGATTGATCTGACCGAGAAGGAACCAGAGAAGGTCAGGGAAGGAATTGCATATCTGAACGAATGGCATGATGAGATGATGATGACGATGCAGTACGACACGGATCCACTATGGACGGTGATGAAGGAGGGAGGTCCGTTCCATGCAAGAGGCCGTCTCAAGGAATATTGTGAGTTCCTGAAGAAGACAGACAGAGGATGGGCGATACCGGAGCTGAAGAAAAGGCATCCGCAGGAATTCTAATTTTATTTTCTCGCACAAAGGCATCCTCCTTCGTCAAAGCACTATGGAGGACAGGCGGCGGCACAAAGGTTAAAATCTTACCTTAGAGACTTTGTGGCTTTGTGAGAGATATAGTTTTTCAGGAAGTTTTCTTATTTTCGGGAGGAAGAGAGGCGGCGCATGTTCCTGCACAAGGCGGCAGGCTGGCTGCGCAGGTTCCTCCTGCAGAAGGGGCGTTTTCAGCCGCACTCGACTGGTTCCATGGCATTTTCATGAGCAGGAATCCCATTCCGCACCAGTCGGTGATTCCGGCAAAGATCAGGCCGGCGCCAACGAATCCGGAAAGAATCAAAAAGGCGGGATGGATGAAAAATCCCAAAAGCACCCCGGTAAGAACCATACTGCCAGCCACAATCCGAACCTGTCTTTCAAGTGAAATGATCGCCCGGCCTTTTACAGTTTTACCGCCAGACTTTTCATATGCTATAATTCCTCCATCTATTACGGACAGACCCGCAACGTGAAGTTTTTCCAGTGTTTTTTTGGACATTGATGCCCGGTTTCCGCTTCGGCAGAGCAGAAGGCGCGGAGCGGCGGCAGCTCTCACCTCATCGGCGCGGAGTTCAATCTGGTCGAGTGGAATAAGGCGCGATCCGGGAATGTGTTCGCCCTCGAACTCTGCTCCGGTCCTTACATCAATAACGCTGGAAGCTCCACCGTCAGACACAAAACGAGAAGCTTCATCTGCAGACAAGGTTGGCGGAATGTCAACGCCCTCACGGTTCAGGAGAAGAAGAAGATCCATGTTGGCTGGTTTGGGAGGGGGATTTGCGGTAAGTTTTTGTATGAATTCGTCACGATTTCGGATTTGCAGCCAAGGATTTTCTTTTTTCTCCTTGCCGAGTGTGCTCTCGTTCTTATTCTGGTAGTCATGTCCTGGAAACAGGACAGTATCTTCCGGCAGATCTGTGAGAAGAGAATGTATTGTATCAAAAAGAAGACCGGCATCCCCTCCCAGAAAGTCCGTGCGTGCGACACCGCCGATGAACAATGAGTCTCCGGAGAATAGCGCTCCGTCGGCGATTAGAACCATGTGATCAGGGGTGTGGCCGGGCGCATGGCGGAAAGTGATTTCGAGACTGCCAAGATTAATTTTTCCGCCATTTTTGGGGTGGGCGGTAACGCCTGCGTGCTGGGCCTTTTCGTGAGCAATCCGGGTGCAGCTGAATTTCGATGCGATATCCCGTGAACCAGAGGGGTGGTCGGCGTGGGTGTGCGTATCCACTACATAACGGAGCTTCCATCCTTCGGTCTTCACACGTTCAGCCATGTCATGGACGAGATCGAGATGGACATCCAGTGCGAGAGCTTCCTTGCTTGTCTTGTCAGCGATAAGATATCCGCAGCACCCCTGTGGATGTTTGAAGGTGATCACATTCAAGGAATTGATAGTTTTCATAATGTCCTTTTGTTATAAAGAATCTCCGGCCCGCCGCGAGCCTATGGAGTGTATCCATTACCCCGTTGCCTGCGGTGGGATAGGATGGCCGTCAGGAGATTCTTTATTATGGGAATAGAATGTCCGGAGCCGGAAAGTCAAGATAATATCAGTTATCGTTTTCCCTACTTGAAATCCCGGCAGATTCCGATATAATTCATTAACTCTATATAGAACTGAATTTCACAGGAGAGACTGTTGAATGAAGAAAGCCGGTAAAAAACCAGATCTTCCGAAATACTCGCGCCTGAAGGAAGTGCTGAAGGCGGACATACTTTCAGGCAGGATTGACGACCGGCTTCCCGGAGAGTTCGAGCTGGCGAAAAGATTCAAGATGTCATATATGACTGTCAGGAAGGCTGTTGGTGAACTCGTCGAGGAAGGCCTTCTTTACAGGGTATCCGGAGAAGGGACTTTCGTTTCCAGGCCTGGTAGGAGGAGGGACAAGAGGAACCAGATACTATTTTCCCTGCTGCCGGGCATCAACCTGAGCAAGAGCCCGTATTATGCGGAGGTTCTCGGGGGGGTGGATCAGGCCGCCTCGGAGAAGGGATATTTCGTCATAGTTTCCAATTCCGACCTGACTTTCACGGACAAGGGGGAGATTTCCAGGAAGAACATCAGGCTTAATGTCGACGGAATCATAACGCCAGTGAGGGCCACGTACGACGATATACGGATGATCGGCAAGTTCATCCCCATAATTATCTATGGCCACTATGAGAGTGAAGCATGCTTCCCCCAGGTCTATTCCGACTCCTACAAGGCGGGATTGCGAATGATGGAATACCTATATGAGAACGGGCACAGGAAGATGGCCAGGATCATGAACATCCACGAGAGGGACAAGACCACAAAGAACAGGACCAATGCCTATTACGAATTCTTCAAGAAGAAGAAAATGAAGGTGAATGAGAAATATCTTTTTGAAATCGAATATTCCAAGCCCGGGGCCGGACGCGCCGGCGCCGAATACTTTGCCTCCCTGAAGGACAGGCCCACGGTGATCATGTGCCATAACGATGCGATTGCCGCCGAGGTCATCATGTGCTTCCAGGAGAAGGGGATCAGGGTACCGAAGGACATCAGCGTGTTCGGATACAGCAACAGCCAGATAGCTTCGCAGGTGTATCCCGGCATAAGTACTGTTGACATAAATTCAGAAATGACCGGCAGTTCCTGCGTCGATCTTCTGTTCTCGATCATAAACGGGCAGGAAGATATGCGTAATCCCAGGAAGGTCGAGATACCTACGAACCTTGTCATAAGGGGTTCGACAAGAAGCATGCAGGTGAATTAGTCGAGGTCCATGGGCAAGAGGTTCCAATTGCAGGGAAGTCTCCACTGTACCGAGTGAGGATTCGAAAGGAGGCTTTTATCCTGGTGGCACAATAAACGGGCGGATTTTCCGTTTATCTGTGATGGCAAAGACATGATGCAGATAAAAAATGAAAAATAGAGGGAGGGAGAAGACATGTTGAAAAAAATGATGGTAAGTCTGTTGGGCCTGCTGTTTGCGTTATCACTGGCGGCCGGAGTCCAGGTGAAGGACGAGAACGGCAATGACAAGATCACCAAGAACGAGAAAAAGGATCAGAAGAAGGAGGAGAAGAAGAAAGAAGAGAAGAAGGAGGCAAATAACCCGGAAATGGTCAAGAAGCTCCAGGCCATCATCGTGGCCAGGGCCGATTTCCAGAAGATCAGCGTTGTCAGTGCTGTAAAGCAGCTCAACGAGCTTGCAGTCCTCAATGATCCGGAGAAGAAGGGCATTTCTTTCAGCATGGATGCAAATGACCAGCTTTCCGGAGGAGAAGCCACGATAACATTCACCAAGGAAAATGTAAACCTTGAAATGATTTTGAATGTCGTGTGCAAGCAGGGTGGATACACCTATTTGGCCAGCGCAGAGGGCGTCAAACTGTCAAGGCCCGACAGCGGGAAGAAGAAAGACAAGGACAAGACCAAGCTGTAGGGAGCTGCCGATATAAATAAATGGAATTAAGCACACGGGAAATTGAAATTTTCCTCACAAGCGTTCTATTTCTCATTTCATAGTTGAAGGGACTTCTCGTTTCTTAGAGGTTCCCATAATTCAAAAACGGAGTACAAGGCTAATGACACAAAACCATGGCGGCTCGGAAAGCCACAAGGCCGTTCTTGACAAGATCAAGAATACTAGGAACGACATAATCAGGGAGCTGAGGAAGCTCATCGTCGGCCAGCCCGAACCGATAGACCAACTGCTCGCAGGCATGTTTGCCGGAGGACATTCGATGATCCAGGGTCCGCCCGGAACCGCAAAGACAGTCCTCATCTCCTCTATCGCAAAAGTCATGGATCTGGAATGCAAGCGTATCCAGTTCACTCCCGACCTGATGCCTTCCGACATCAGCGGAACTGAGATCCTCGAGGAGGACAAGACCACAGGACACAGGTTCGTCAAGTTCGTGCAGGGTCCTGTCTTCGCGAACATGGTGATAGCAGACGAGATCAACCGCACTCCGCCGAAGACGCAGGCCGCCCTCCTTGAAGTCATGCAGGAAAAACAGGTGACTCTCGGCGGCAAGACCTATCCGCTTCCAAAACCCTTCTACGTCCTTGCCACACAGATTTCCATGGAGCAGGAAGGAACATATCCGCTTCCCGAAGCCCAGCAGGACCGCTTCATGCTTGCCATTATGATGAAATATCTTCCGGACGACGAGGAAGTGACGGTCGTGCGCAATTCGACCGGGGCTTCAAAGATCAAACTGGACAAGGTGATAACCGGAAATGATCTCATAACTTTCAACAAGGCTGTCAGGGATGTCGCTCTTCCTGAAAATCTCGGCGGCTATATCGTCGATTTCGTAGCGTCAAGCCGTCCGGTCAAGCAAGGCTGTCCGGACTTCATCAAGGAATATGTGAGCTGGGGTGCCGGACTGCGAGCCAGCCAGAACATCTCGCTCATGTCAAAATCGATTGCCGCAATGGATGGACGGGCGACCGTTGAGCTCGAAGACGTGGTGAATGCGATAATTCCGGTGCTGCGCCACAGGATAGGGCTCTCGTTCAGGGCTGAAGTCGACCGCGTCACAGTCGAGGATATCATCCATAAGCTCATTCAGGCAATACCCAAACCCCATAAAGGATAGAGATCCACATCATGCAAACTGAAAACAGCAAAATAACGGGTGGAGTCGAGGCGATAGCCAGGATTGGCGCAAGCAAGGACAAGATCCTGCACGAGATCCGCAAGGTGATTGTGGGACAGGAGCAGATCGTCAACGATGTCGTCACAACATTTTTCGCAGGCGGGCACTGCCTCATAACCGGTGTTCCCGGTCTTGCAAAGACATTGCTCATATCGAGCCTTGGCAAGGCGATGGACCTGAAGTTCCGCCGCGTGCAGTTTACTCCCGACCTGATGCCTTCCGACATTACAGGGAGCGAAGTCCTGGAGGAGGACAAGTCAAGCCATGTCCGTTCGTTGAAGTTCCGTCCCGGGCCTATTTTCACGAACATCCTCCTTGCCGACGAGATCAACCGCACGCCGCCGAAGACCCAGGCCGCGCTGCTAGAGGCGATGCAGGAGCATCAGGTGACGGTCAGTGGAAACACGTTGCATCTCGAGGAGCCGTTCTTCGTGCTCGCGACGCAGAACCCGATCGAACAGGAAGGGACATATCCTCTTCCGGCGATCCAGCAGGACAGGTTCATGTTCAGCCTTATAATAGATTATCTGCCGCGCGACCAGGAGATTGCAGTCGTCAACTCGACAACCAGCTCGCAGTCGGAGGAGATTGAAAAGTGCCTTGATGGAGTAGAATTGCTCGCATGTCAGGACATTGTCCGTCAGACACCTGTCGCCGAACCGATCATACGTTATGCAGTTTCACTTGCAGCGAGGAGCCGTCCAGGCGAGAAGGATGTTCCCGAATTCATCAAGGAATATGTATCCTGGGGCGCTTCAATACGTGCATCCCATTATCTGGTGCTTGGCGCGAAGGCGCGTGCGGTGCTCGCTGGACGTCCTCATGTTTCGATAGAAGACGTGCAGTCGGTCGCACTTCCGGTGCTGAGACACAGGATACTGACCAACTTCAGGGCCGAATCCGAAGGGATAACTTCCGAGAGCATAGTTAAGAAGCTTCTGGAAGCCATACCGACGCCGAAAAGCGGATTATAAGATTTAAGGAGCGCCGACCTCCAGGTCGGAGTTCCATTAAAGGAAGTTAAATGAGCAAGAGCCGACATCTTGATTTTAATGTCCTCGCCCACATCAATAACATGCAGCTGCTGGCGAAGGTTATTGTCGAAGGTTTCATACTTGGTCTCCATCGCAGTCCGTTCCGCGGATTTTCCGTGGAGTTCGCCGAGTACCGCCAGTATGCGCCGGGCGACGACATCAAGCACATCGACTGGAAGGTCTTCGGCAAGAGCGACCGCTATTATGTGAAGCAGTTCGAGGAGGAGACGAACCTCGCCTGCCACATACTGCTTGACGCTTCCGCTTCGATGGCGTATAAGTCGAATCCGGAAGGAATGAGCAAGCTCGAATATGGAAGCTGCATTGCCGCCTGCCTTGCATATTTCATGATGCGCCAGCGGGACGCAGCCGGTCTTATGGTGTTCGACTCCAAGATCCGCGCGATGCTTCCCCCGAGGCTCAGGCAGAGCCATCTTACACACATGCTTACTGAGCTTGAGAACATCAAGCCGGGCGGCGAAACCAATGTCTCCGGCCCGCTCAACGAGATCGCCGAAGGAATCAAGCGCCGCGGAATGGTCCTCCTCATCAGTGATCTCATGGACGATCCGGACAAGGTCCTTTCGGCGCTTCAGCATTTCAAGTTCCAGGGACATGACATCCTTGTCTTCCATATATTGGATCCCGCCGAACTGACCTTCCCGTTCGACACGATGACTGAATTCACTGACATGGAGACAGGAGAGAAGGCCCTTGTTTCGCCTGAAGGCGCGAGGCCGATCTACCAGGAACAGCTGCGCCGTTTCCTGACCCATTATGAAAAAGGCTGTGCCGACATAAAGGCTGAATACAAGCTGTTTGATACGCGCAAGCCTCTAGATATCGCGCTTTCGGAATACATGTTCAGAAGGAGCAAGCTGGTATAATGCCTTTTCTAAAACCATATTTTCTCATAGCTCTTGCGGTAGTGCTTGTGCCGCTTATCATACATCTTCTCACCCGCGACCAGATCAAGAAGGTAGCCTTCTCGACGATACGGTTCTTTGTCGGCACATCGAAGAACATCCTCCGCAAAAAGAAGATCCGTGAAGCATTCCTGCTTGCGTCCAGGATGCTCGCATGCGCACTGATCGCTCTGGCGTTTGCTCGTCCAATGTTCTCAAAGGACAAGCCTGCCCAGGGTGGAAGGTTCAATGCAGAAAAGGCAAGGGCGATAGTTGTGGATGCTTCCGCATCAATGGCCGGAACCGATAAATCAATACGCAAACAATCTGAAGATGCGCTGAGCGATCTTTCCGAAGGATCCGATGCCGCAGTGCTCATAGGTTTCAGCGGGAAACCCTCGGTCGTGGGCCCTTCGAAGGATTTCGCCGGAATCCGTGACGCGATTTCCAGGCTGGCCCCTGGCAACGGAGGAACCGACATCGCCGAAGCGCTCAGGACCGCCAATTCCATGCTGTCAGGAGTCGAAGCTTCTGACAAGAGCATAATCCTCATAAGTGATCTCCAGCGTTCCGGCTGGCAGTCGTTCAAGGGTGGCTGGAAACTGGCTCCCGGCATCAAGATGTCGATAATTAAGGTTGCTCCGGCGCTCAGGAGCGACAGGATTGCAATAACTGAAGGGGATTATCCTCATAACATCGTACTCGACAAGATCCCCCGCGTCGTGGCTGCGAAAGTCGCAAATTTCTCCGACAATCCCCGCAGCGCCGTAGAAGTTTCGCTTTCTGTGAACGGCAAGGTTGTCGAGACGGAGAAGATAAATATCCCTGCACGCCAGGCGGTGGCGGTACGTTTCAGGACGGCTTTCGCGAATACCGGCGACAATCTCGGAATCATCCGGCTCACGCAGGAAGATGCAAAACAGCTTGGAAGCGCCTACTATTTCAATACCAGGGTGAATCCTACCATAACCATCACTCTTATATCCCAGCCTGGAGACAATACTGCCAAGTTCATAGCAATCGCCCTCCAGCCGCCCGGCGCCGACTCCCCTTTCAGGATAAGGATGCTGAATTCGCAGAGCCTTACGCCGAAGGACATCAATGAATCCGGAATAGTCATATTGAACAATGTTGACTCGGCGGGTGCGGAAATATGTTCAGCCCTGAATGTTCTGCTCCAGCGAGGAGGAGGAATCATCTATCTGCCGGGCGACAAGGTCGGTGCCGAGAGGTTCAACAATGCATTTGCGGCAATCAGTCCGGCAAAGCTGAGCAGGATAATGACTGCTCCGGCGACCGATGAACAGGAGCAGGGGCTTTCTCTCACCAAGGTCAACGGGGAGCATCCGATATTTGAAATTTTCCAGAAGCCTCATCATGGAGATCTGTCCGGACCCAGGTTCAGCAAATTCTGGGAACTGACCGATTCTCAGCTTTCTAAGGTGAGCGCCAGGTTCTCGAACGACAGGCCGGCGGTGCTTGAAAGGCAGATTGGACAGGGAATCGCCATCATGATGACATCCTCGATAAGCGGAGACTGGAGCAACCTTGTCATAGACAAGGGGCCGATGTTCGTCAGCATCATGCACCAGATAGCCAGATATATAGCAATGAAGTCGGAAAGAAAGTCAGACTACTTTGTCGGCGACGAGTTGAAACTCAGTGCTAATGAAAAGATTTCGGATCCCGAGGGAGGAAAAATAACTGACCGTCCGGTTATCGCCACCCAGCCGGGTTTCTACGTGGTGGAGACAGGGACGGAGAAATTCAGCTGTTCCGTGAACGTAATGCCCGGCGAGGCTGATCCCACGGAAATGAAGCAGGAGGAGATTACCATGGCTGTTGTTCCAGTCCAGGGTGAAAACCTCGACGCCGCAGGCGATGAAGTTCTCGCGAAGGAGGCGAAGGAGAGGATCGACAAGATGGCCCTGTGGAGATATCTGATCCTGGCTCTTGCCGTCCTTCTCGCGGGTGAACTTTTCCTGGGCAACAAGACGGTAAGACATTAAGGAAAACATGAACTTTCAACATCCAACATTGACCTTTGAACATCGAATTTTGGAATTTGGTTCGAGGTTGGAAGTTCGAAGTTGAATGTTCGATGTTCCTGAAAATATACTGAAAGCAGGGTGAGGATTATGGAAAACTATTCGCAGCTGTCTTTGAAGCTTGGCGTGGTGAGACGCACATGGAAGCGCATGGCCGCCATTTCCGGACTGGCCATCGTGCTTATCGAGTCGACCGGTATTTTCACGGTCCTCATGCTTGCGGACTGGATCTACGGATCCCGTCCGGTACCCAGGCTGATCGCCTATGCAGTAGCGATCATACTTGTCATTATCATATTCGCCCGTAACGTGCTGAAACCGCTCTTCAGGAAGATTCCCGACGAGAAGATCGCGCTGTACATCGAGGAGCACAACAAGGAGTTCGAAGGCTCCCTTATGTCCGCCGCGGAATTTGGTAAAGGAGGAGGGAAGACCGAGGAGCAGTCCCAGCTTATTGACGCCATCATAAAGTCTGCAGTCACACGCGCGGAGAGATATAATGTAAAATCCTTTGTTCCTCTCACCCGTCTCCGCAAATACGGGATAGTTGCGCTGATACTGCTGGTTTCATATGTGGTTACAAGCGTGGTGTTTCCGGATACGCTCGGCAAGAGGGCGTTGAGGATTCTTACGTTCACACCTCCGCCTCCTCCTCCGCTTTCCATTGAACAGCTCTCGAAAATGCCGATTGATTTCAATCTTTCAACCACGGACGCGAATATTCCAAAGGGTTCATCTCTGACTCTTGAGGCTATTCTTTCGAGGACCCCGCAGGACTCCGTGATTTTCAATTTCATGCCCGCGGCGGAATCAGGCAAGGGCACCTGGCGCACTATTCCAATGGAGGAACTGGACAAGCTCCACGGTTATCGCGTGTTCATGCCGGACATAAACGAGGGTACGATGTTCTATGTTTCATCTGGGGCGCATAAGTCGAAGACATACAATATCACCGTATTCGAACCGTTTACTCTCCAGGGATATGAGGTGACGATGCGCTATCCGGAAATCTACAGGATGCCTGAAGTGGCGGAGACACTGGGAACAGTTATAGTTTCCGCAGTGGAGGGATCAAAAATCACCGTCCGGGTACTGGGCAACAAGAAGATTACCGGAGCGACGCTGACATGGGACTCCGGGAAAACGGATAAGTTCAGCGCCGACCAGACCCGTGATACAACAGTAGTAGCTACTCTTGATGTGAAGAAAAGCATGACCGGAAAGCTTAAGGTCAGGGATATTGACGGGCAGGATTATGAAGTTCCCGAGGCTCTTGAGTTTGAATTGGTGAAGGATCTGCCGCCAGTCCTTGAGATCAAGTCGCCCAAGGGGACAGTCGCGATGAATCCTCTCGGTGAACTGTTGATCCGCGCGAAAGTCGAAGATGATTTCGGGGTGGATTCAGTGGACATGGTCTTTTTCAGGGGTGGCGACAAGTCCGAAGGGAAAAGAGTATCCCTGATTCCTGTGACGAAGGAAGGTGGAATTCCAAAGAAGGTACTGCCGGTGAACTACGCGTTCCGTCTGGCGGATCTCAAGCCGGATGTAGCCCGAGAAGAAGTCCTTACATTCTATATTGAGTCCAAGGACAGGAAGGGGCAGTCCGGAGTTTCCGATTTTGGAATGATTGCCGTCGGATATTTTGAGATGTGGAGCGTGATGAACATGGAAACGCCTCCGGTTCATCAGATGCTTCAGGTTACAAAGGATTTGGAACCTTATCTTAACGCCGCCTGGCATCTCCACTCACAGAAAAGCCTGCTTCCTGAGAACGACTTCAATACCCAGGCCAAGGAGCTTGCAGACAGCGTGATCGATCCCGCCACCAAGCAACTGTATTCGTTCGCCGAACCGAAGGACTTGGAGAACCAGGAGCAGATAGCGATATGCAAGAAGATTGCGGAGATGATCAAGAGAGGGCACGAAGCCCTCAAGAAGAGTGATACCCAGACTACGGTCACCGAATGGCGTCTCGCCCTTGCCGAGATCCAGCTGCTCGGAGTTGAAGATACCGCAGAGATCACCCTGCCTCCTGAAGCGCAGGACATGGCCGCAGCAACATCCCAGGAGATGAAGGACGTATTCGAGAGTTTTAAATCGGAATCGCCTCCTGAGACCAAGGATCAGAAACAGGCGAAAGCCGAGGCTGCTGCAAATGAAGCTACAAAACAGGAGAAGAAGGCGGAGGAGCTCGCAAATATTGTCACGAGCTTGAACCGTATTATTGCGAACCAGCAGGAAGTCCGCAAGGAAACCGAGAAAAATGCCGCCGAGAAACCTGAGTCCGCGAAGAAGGATGCCAAGGACGAAAAGGAAATGAAGAAACTTGTATTGGACCAGGTTGAAATAAAGGCGAAGACAGATGCGGTAGCCGCTGAACTGGAAAAGATGCGTTCCACTGCCGCAGCCGAACTCAAGCCGGAAACCGCGAAGAAGATCGAGGAGGCCGCAAAGGCCCTTCAGCGCAACCAGCCTTCGCAGAAGATGGTGAATGCGATGGTGGAACTGAATGCGTTCAGGCCGAAGACAGCAGTTCCCGAGCAGAAAAAGGCGGAGGAAGCTCTTGCAAAAGTAATGGAATCCCTGAAGAATGCGAGCGATACGATGGCCGCTGATCCGAAGGCTGAACTTAAGCGCGCAAAGAATGAGGCGGAGAAGCTTGCGAAGGAAGTTGCAAAACTGGACAAGAAACCTGAGGCGAAGCCGGAGGAGAAACCACAGCCCAAGCCTGCTGAAAAGGGCCAGGAAAAAGCTGGAGCTAAACCTGAGGAGAAGGCAGGAGCAAAGCCGGAACAGAAGAACGCTGCGAAACCTGAAGAGAAGAAGGAACTCACCCCACAGGAGCGCAAGGAGGCCGCCGAAAAGGCCAAGGCGCTCGCAAAACAGCTGGTGGAGCACATGGACAACCGCGAGTTCGGGAAGAAGGAAGACCGCGAAAAACTTAAAGAAATTACAAAAGATCCCGATCTCCAGAAGAAACTGGAAGAGGATGAAAAGAAGCTTGATGAGATGAAGGAAGTCGTCGCCCGCATCAAGAACAAGCTGGAAGAGGAATACGATGCGAAGATGACCGGACAGCGCCTGTTCTCGGCACAGCGCGAGGAATGCCCTCCCCAGTACAGGGCGCTTGTGAACAAGTATTATGAGTCCCTGTCGCAGAAGGATGATGTGAAGTAAAAGTAGGGACGGGCTTTAGCCTGTCCCATGGATTAATGAATTAAGAATGGTACATGCTTCCGCCGTCGCAAAGAAGCTATGGTGGACACGGGAAGCACGTACCTACTTTAATACTGAGGAAAGAAAATTGAAAATCTTTGAGACATTGTTCAAATATCCGCTGGATACGTTCCAGCACAGCCATTTTGTGTTTTCAACCCGGATCCCGGGCGAAATACTTTTCGTGCTGATGCTGGGGTTCGCACTGCTGTCGTGGTACCTGTACAGGAATACTGCTTCGAAGGTCAGCGAAAGGCGCAAGCAGGTGCTGCTGGCAGTGCGACTGTCTGCAATCGTCCTTATATTCTTCATTCTTGCAGTTCCAACCCTCAGGAACGAGCGTACCCGTGATTCCGTCATAACCGCAGTGCTTCTTGACACCTCGCGGTCCATGTCGTTGCCGGATGCCACGCTTGAGGGCGGTACAAAGGGAGAGAGGTTTGAAGCGGCAAATAAGATACTCTTCGGCAAGGGGGCGGCAGACAAGGGACTTATTGCAAAACTTTCTGAATTCTCAAAGGTCTACAATTACGCCTTCGACAAGGATCTAAGGCGGGTAGTTGCTCTTGACAAGGTTAAGAATGACAGGCAGCAGACGAACATTTTCCGGGCGATACGCGATCTCGATTCCGAACTCCAGGGCGCACCGCTGGCGTCTGTGCTGATGCTGACCGATGGATGCCGCAACTTGGGTGGCAGCGGTGAAGAAGCTGCAGCATTGCTGAGGGGGCGCGGTGTACCGTTGAATATAATAGGTATCGGGGATCCTCGTCCTTCAAAAGATTATGAAGTGGCGGCGATTTCGGCTCCGCGGAGGGTACGTCGCAATACTGAAATAGAAATATTCGCCACGCTGCGCTACACGGATTTCCAGGACAAACCGTTCAAAGTCTCGGTTTCCAGGGGAGATACAGTCCTGCTGTCAAAGGAAATCAAGCCCGACAAGGACACGGACATCAAGCGCGTAAAATTGAATTTCACTCCTGACTTCGAGGGATCTGCGACCTGCAAGGTTTCCATCGCTCCAGATTCCGCTGAAAAGATAATCAACAACAACAGCAGGGAGTTCCTGATTGAGATCCGCGATGACCGCCTGCCTGTCCTTTATATTGAAGGAAGTCCGAGGCTTGAATACCGTTTCCTGCGCCGCGCATTGTACAGGGACAGGGATTTCAGGCTGGTTGGAATACTCAGGCTTGCAAAGAACCGTTTCTACATACAAGGTGCTGATGCTTCTGAGAATTATCTTTCTGACGGATTCCCGACCACGCGTGACCAGCTGTTCCATTTTGAAGCTGTCATTCTTGGAGACATAGAAGCTTCTTATTTCTCTGCGGAACAGATGTCGATGCTCGAGGATTTCGTGAAAAAACGCGGTGGAGGGCTTTTGATGCTGGGAGGAGTCAACTCATTTGGTTCAGGCAAGTATGCAAACACTCCTGTAGCCAAACTCCTTCCTCTGGAAATAACAGGGGCCGACGGGAACTATTCCGATGAGCAATACAAGGCGGCAGTCGCCAAAGGATCGCTTACTCATCCTGTAATGCGTCTTTCGGATGACATGGAAATCAGCAAGAAGATATGGGAGAAGATGCCGGAACTGATTGGAATATCACCTGTACGCGGACTTAAGACCGGGGCCCAGCTCCTGCTTGGGCGCGAGAAGGACAACAAACCGGTTCTGGCTGTACAGAACTTTGGTGAAGGACGCGTAGCTTCATTCACTTCCGGAGGTTCCTGGTACTGGAGGGTGTCGGTTCCGGCGTCAGATGAATTCCATGAAAGGTTCTGGAAACAGCTTGTACGATGGCTCGCCGTAGGGGCGAAACAGCAGATCTCGGTGGAAAGCGATGCGGATGTATATACGAACGGATCACAGGTGTCATTGCGGGCAGTAGTATTGAAACAGGATCTTTCACCGGCCAACGATGCGACTGTCATAGCGACCGTCGAGGATCCGCTCAAGAACACCCAGGAAATACCGATGCAGTGGATACTTTCGCAGGAGGGCGTCTATCAGTGTTCCTTCCGCGTCGACGAGCTTGGCGACTACAGGGTGAAGGTAAGGATCGAAGGATGGAAGGTCGAGCCTGTGGAGACGGACTTCAAGGTTTCGGAGCCGTATCAGGAGTTCAGCAATGCCGGCCTTAAGGAAGAGTCTCTCAGGGAAATGGCTGAAGTCACAGGCGGAAAATATTATACTGCGGCTGATGCCCAGGGGGCGGCCGAGGAGATGGCGAAAAATGTCAAGACCGCTCTTGCTGCAGGGATACAGCCCAAGGATTACGAGATCTGGGACATGCCGGTACTTTTCATTCTGCTTATAGCTCTGCTGTCCGCGGAATGGATAATCCGCAGAAGAGGAGGACTGGCGTAATACAAAAATTGAATATCCAATAATGAACAAGGAATATCCAATTACGAAGTGAACTGTATCAGATGAATCCGGTATTTCATTGGATATTGGAAATTCCTTGTTGGACATTGGGTGTTCAAATTAAATGTTTTGATTAGAGTTCGTGAACTGGAAGAAATAATATGAGACCTGGCGGTAAAATAATACACATGAAGAAGGATCTCCTGGTCCGTCGCAATGCCGATGAACTTGCAGGCGGGATAGAAGAGATCAGGAGGCTCAGTGTTTCAAGGAGGAACTTCCTCCAGGGCGCAGCCGTGCTGCTCGGTGGAACTGTCCTCGGCGGTCTGATCGGAGGAAATAAGGTTTTTGCCGAGGAGGCCGTGGAAACAGGCAAGTTCGTATTCCCCCGTCTTCAGTTCACGGTTTCCGACAACACTCCCGACCGCTGGGATGTCCATCCAAGCGGTGACATCAATCTGAGGAAGAAGCTCCGTGAACTGACAAACATAAACGTGTCCATGGAACCGAAGGTGGTCAGGCTCGGGGATTTCGACGAGATGGTGCGCAATCCGTTCGTGTTCATGACGTCCGAGGGATATTTCAAGATTCCCGACAACGAGGAGAAGAACGTCCGCGAGTTCCTGGAACGAGGCGGATTCATACTTGCCGATGACTGCGTATACAATGGGAAAGAAGACAGGTTCTTCAAGACATACATGGAGCTGATCAACAGGCTGTTTCCGGACAATCCCATGAGGAAGATCCCATACGACAACGAGATTTTCCATATATACTATGATTTTACAAGCGGATGCCCACACATGCAGGGAGTTCCTCACGGAGCATACGGCCTTTTCGAGCCGGGTACTGGAAGGATAATGACGTGGAACAGTCCTGGCGACATTCATTGCGGATGGGTCAATGCATGGTTTGGACCTGAGAAGAACCTGGCCTCGGTCAAGATGGGTATAAATATCATTATTTACTTTTTAAGTCACTAAGGAAGAAAACTCAAAATTCGAATGATTGATATGAAATATGCTGGCAAAATAATACACATGAAGAAGGATCTCCTGGTCCGCCGCAATGCCGACGAAATTGCCGGTGGGATCGAGGAGATCAGGAAGCTCAGCGTGTCAAGGAGGAACTTCCTCCAGGGCGCAGCCGTGCTGCTCGGTGGAACTGTTTTCAGCGGTTTGATCGGAGGGACGCCTTCAGCTTTTGCCGATGAAGCTGTTGAAACAGGCAAGTTCATATTACCCAGGCTGCAGTTCACTGTCACCGACAACACTCCCGACCGCTGGGATGTATCGCTGGGCGGCGACATCATCCTTAGGAGGAAGCTCCGTGAACTTACCAACATAAACGTGTCGATGGAACCGAAGGTCGTCAGGCTTGGGGATTTCGACGAGATGGTTCGCAATCCATTTGTGTTCATGACGTCCGAAGGGCATTTCAAGCTTCCTGAGAACGAGGAGAAGAACGTCCGGGAATTTCTGGAACGCGGAGGATTCATCCTTGCCGACGACTGCGTGTACAAAGGAAAAGAGGACAGGTTTTTCAAAGCATATTTGGAGCTGGTGAACAGGCTTTTCCCTGACAATCCCATGAGGAAGATACCATACGATAATGAGATTTATCACATATACTACGATTTTACGAATGGATGTCCTCACATGCAGGGTGTTCCAAACGGGGCTTATGGGCTTTTTGAGCCGGGTACGGGAAGGATAATGACATGGTGCAGTCCTGGCGACATCCATTGCGGCTGGTGCAACCGTTTCTGGGCGCCTGAGAAGAACATGGAAGCTATCAAGATGGGAATAAACATAATCATATATTTCCTGAGCCACTAAGAATGTAGGACAGGCGTCTCGCCTGTGCCTTTGTTCTTTTTTGCCTTAGGAATGTAGGACAGGCATCTCGCCTGTGCCTTTGTTCTTTTTTGCCTTAGGAATGTAGGACAGGCGTCTCGCCTGTCATTAATTAAGAAACAGGCCAGAGGCCTGTTTTACACTCTTGAAGATCAAGGAAATTTCAGGTAGGAGAAGAAGAAAAAATGAAAATCATGTTTACAGTTTTTATGTTGTTGATGGTTCAGTTGGCGGCACCGGCCCAGGAAGCAGATAAGAAACCAAATACGAAACCGGCTGTGCCGATACCAGCGCCTGCAGCTCCTGCCGCACCCGCAAAGGCTGCCACCCCTGCTGTATCTGTTGCTCCTGCTGCGCCTGTCAAGATTGACACCGGCAGTGGCCGCTGCTATGCGGTTCTTGTCGGAGGAACTCCCGGATCGCCGATGTATTCAGCGAGATATCAGGACTGGATTAAAAGATTCAAGGCTTATCTCTCCAAGACCGGAGTTCCAGCTGAAAACATTATGGTTCTGTCTGGAGATCCAAGTTTCAAGGATGCCGTCCAAATCGTAAAAGGATCTGAAGATGTTGTAAAAGCAATCTCCAAGATGGGAGAAAAGGGAAGTCCTGACGATCAGTTCATCCTGTTCATGGTCGGGCACGGATATTCCATGGAACCTGATTCCAGTTTTGCGCTTCCCGTAAAGGATCTGCGCCCTACCGAGCTGAAACAGGCGCTTTCAGGAGTGAAGTCGAGGAGACCTTTGATCCTTAATTTCAGTACTTCCAGCGGTGGATTCCTGAGCGCAATCGCTGAAAAAGCCCGTATAAACGTAACGGCGACAAACGGTCCGGAATCGAATGCCCCAGTTTTTGCGGAATTCTTCCTGCGCGGGATCGAGTCTGGAAGGGCTGACGGCGAAGGAGCATCGCGTGACGGAAGAGTAACTGTGCTAGAAGCCTATAATTGGGCGACCTGCCAGACGGCACTGTGGACAGTACGTCAGACGGCGGACGGGGAGGAATGGGCGGTTGAAGGCAGGGAATCCTGCGAGATATTCAAGAAGCTCTATGTGTTTCCGAACGATCCTGAAGGCAAGAAGATGTCGGCCAAGAGCAAGACTGAGGCCCCGGATGCGGTATTCAATCTGACTATGATAACTGAAGGGGCAAAGGAGGAAGTCGATGCCTCCAAGAAATTCTGGAACGGCCGGCGTGGCATCCTGGAGCATGCGCTTATTGAAGACTGCGGGGAGAGCGTAGGTATCAGCGCCCTGAGCACCGGAGAGGAAAACAAGAAAGGATACGCCCCGATAAGTCCGGCTGCACCAAAAGATACAGGATACCTTTCCGCAAGAACAATGATTGGACATTCGAAATTGATTGATTTTGTAAAAATCGGCAAATGAAACTCTCTGAAATGACAGGCATGCCCCAAAGCGTTATCAGCGATTATGAAAAAGGACGGCGCAAGATCACAAGACAAGTGGCCATAAGGTTGTCTTCAGCCCTGAAAATCCCGGAAAACTATCTGCTTTAATTTTATGAAAACTCTCCATAAATGGGAGCCGGAAAAAGGCCTGAAGCCATCTGCAAGCCTTGATTCCCCGATTCTTCCGGACTATCTTACCACCATCATGAAATTAAAATTCCTATCATCTATTGCGATCTTCGCAGTTATCTGTGGAACTGCAACGGCAGAAGAAAAAAAGATCGAACCTGAAGCAGTTGCAGCTCCTCTCCAGGATCTGAACGTGGTCTGGGCACGTGATACAAAAGTCTCAGGACATGTCACCGCCGTATTCCCTCATCCGTCAATGACGCAGAGGATCCTGCTTGCGGTTGCCGATGGACTTATGATCTCTGAAAATGGAGGAGAGGAATGGAAAAAGATCCCTGCCGCTGATCTGGCGAAGATCGGAAGGATAACATGCATGGCTTTCGTACCCGACCGCGAAAATTCATTTTATGCAGGAACTGACGGCAAGGGTGTCTGGCTTACCGAGGATTGCGGAAAGACATTCAAGCAGATAGGATCAGTTGCAAAAGGAATGGCGTCGGATTCCATTGCGGCGTTCTATATATTTCCCGGAGACCAGCTTTTCCATACCCTGGTGGCGGCGCATGGCGATGCGGCACCTGGAATTTCACGTTCTGTCAACAAGGGGGAGACCTGGAGTTCTTTTGCCACAGATTATAATGTGAGTTCGATACGGTTCCGCGATCCCGGATGTTATGACGCATTCATAGTGGCTTCGAAAAAGGATGCGCCGGACATCAAGTCCATCTTTTACGGGATTTCAATCGACGACTACTGGTATGAGGCGATGAAGGATGTTGTTCCGAGCGGAAACGCACTTCCATTGTTCAAGCACAATCCCGTCTTTTCAACGTTGGACCAGGGGATAGTATTTGTTTCAAAAAGCGACATGTACAGGGCCGGGCCGAAGGATGTGGGTTTCACTTCCGTCGGCGTAACCTGGGGCCGCACTGCTGATGAACAGCTGATGTATTCCTATGATCCGAAGAAGATGGGCATGATTGCCTCGATGGATGCGTTCAAGACCTGGACGGCCCAGGGCGCGGGACTTTATACAGGTGATTTTACCAAGGAAGGTTCCCATGTCCGTGCAAATGCGAACGGTACGGTCTTCTATGCGATGGCGAACAACAACCTCTATGTCGGCCGTCAAAAAGCATCAGGACTCACTATCTCATCCGTCAGGACAACTCCTTCGGTCTTTGAATACGCCGGAACCATGTATAGGACGCGGATGACCACCCTTAAACAGAACATTTCCAAATTCCATCAGTCCCGATCGGCGGCCACCGCATCTGCAGTTTTAAAAAAGGACATTGACGGCATGAAGGATGCGATGACCGCCGGGCAGTATTCTGTTACGGCACAGGTTTCCTCGCAGGGCGGGAAGGCCAAGTCGGTAACGATAGATCTCAGGATGATTGGCGGGAGCCAGAAGACACTGATGTTTGACGACGGAAAGCATGAGGACGGAAAAGCAGATGATGGAATTTATGGTACGACATTCAGGCTTGATCCATGGCGGCTGAGGAATGATGAAAAGATAGGGCCCAAGCGCTGGCCCGGGCAGATAGGACTTACCATAACTGCAGACGGAACCGAAGGATCACGTTATGCCGCAGTAGCACCTATTGACATCTATTCCATGCCTGAGGCGTTCGAATTCTACAGGACCCGAAACAATATGAATTTCCAGACAGAAGGCAATGTTTCTGCCATAACGACTGTTCCCGCAGGAGAAGCCCATGCAATTCCAGAGCAGTGCTTCAAGCTCGAAATCAAGCCAGGGGCATGGCAGGCGACTATAGGAGGAGGGGGGTTGTCGGATATAACCGGCTATTATGCGATATCATTCTGGATAAAGAGCAGCCTTGACAGTCCGGATGACGTCCTTATACAGATGCGCGACAGTCCGATGTATATGGATCCGGCGACTACTGAAGCTGAAGGAATAGCAGATCCGGCATATATCGAAAGCGGGATGGTGGGATCCGGCTGGCAGAGGGTGGTAATTTCATTGTCGGCGATCCTGAGCAACTCTCCGGATTTCAGGTCGACAGAACTGGGAGCTCTGATTTTCTCAGGCAACTGTACGGCTCCGATAACTTACTGGATAAGCGAGATAACATTCCATGTGAATCAAAACGAGATCGGCAATCTCAAGACATCAGGAGTCAAGAAGAGGAAGAGAAGATGAAAAATATTTTATCGGATAAAATATTTTTAATACTCCGGCATTATTTGCTGGCTGGCCTTCTTTTTGCCATGTTCTCATTTATTTCCCCCCCGGCCTCCGCACAGTCACCGGAAAAGATAGATCAGGAGATTGCGAAGATGGCTTCGGAATCCCGCAACAATGCCAAGATAAACGAAGTTGCAACCAAACTGAATGCGATAATCGCAGGCAAGGCTGCAAGCGTCAAGCAGAAGATAAATGCGTTCAACATCATCTTCGACATGTATGCTCGCAACAAGCGCCAGCCTGATGCAATTGCGGCAGCCGCGAAAATATGCGAGTCCGTGCCGGGCAGTCCTGAAGTGAGGCAGGCGTCCCTTGTTGCACTGATAAACATGCACGCAAGCGCGCAGCAGTTCGACAAGGCAATTGAAAACGCATCATTGTTCATCAAGGAATTCCCCGAACTGAAGAACAACAGCGCCGAAGTAAGGGTCAAGCTTGCCGGTTATTACACGAGGAAGAAGAATTTTTCGGGAAGCCTTGATGAGGCAGAGAAGGCGATGAGCCAGATCGAAGGGAACGACAAGCTCTATGCCGAAGCCCTGATGATTGGCATGGATGCGGCGGCACAGTCCAAGAAACCCGAAAAGGAGCTCGAATTCCTGACAAAACTGAGGGAGGACAAGTATCTGAAAGTGAGGAATCAGTGGGAGCACTACGGTATTCGAATGAGATATGCGAACGCCATCAGGAGGACCGGCAAGCTTGATGAAACCATAAAATACTGTTCTGAGATGGAGAAGATAATCGACAACCATCCGACGGACCAGCGCCAGAACTGGTGCAAGATGATTGCGGACTGCCTTGTTGAAAAGAAAGCTTCTTCAGATGAAATCATCAGGCAGTGCGAGAAAGTGATCGCCAATTACCCGGAAGTTTCTAACAACTGGTATTCCTCCCAGCAGATGATAGTCGATGCGTTTACGAGGGAGAAGAAGTTCAATGAGGCTCTTGGCGCCGCCAAGATCATGTTCGACGCCTCCGATGATCAGTGGAAGAGGGAGCACTCATGCAGGGTCGTTGCCGATCTCTTCAAACAGTTGGATGGAAACGATACCAGGGCCATGCAGTTCACGGATTATCAGGACCAGGGACCCTATGGGGAAGATAAACAGGCCGGTACGCAAGATGATCCCAAGAATCCTCTGGCAGGAATCAATTATCCGTCATATCCCGAAAGGGAAAAATCATTTGCTAAAACTACAGCAACATGCGGGGACAATGCGGCTGCATCACGGCACAGGGGAATAATGCAGATATATACAGGACATCCGCGGAAAGCCCTGCAATACTACATCGACGGAGCAAGAAGGGCTTCATGCGATGATTTCGGACAGGCGGCCCTGGACATGATAAGGATTGGCGCCCATTCCGTCCGCGGATATGACGCCGACATGGAGGATTTCTACAGATTTGCAAGCCATGGACCAAACGGACTTGACTGCAAAGCCGGGACCGAGGATGACATCAAGGATCCTTTCGCTGTACTTCTCGGGGCCGAACTCAAGCTCAGTTCAGGTAATGGAGGCATGGCAGGTTTATCCGACGCTGATCTGAAGAACTTGCGGGAAGTGCTTGGATTCCTGAATTCGCTCGCATCGGATCAGCTGACAAAGGGGCGCGACCGCAGGGATGTCATCGTGTCAATTGAACGCATCCACGAGGCATTGCTCGACTGGGATGGACCTGAGATGAGGCAATGGTACATGACCAAGCTCTCGAGTTTTGAGAAGGACGATGCGGAGGACGCTCTTTTCAACGGTCTTCAGCTGGCGGCCAGGGCTGGAAAATATGATCTGGGAGCAGTTCAGTCCCTTTGGAAGGATCTGGAGGCGAAATCACCCGGCTTGGAGAACCTCGTCGATCCTAAAACAGTGACTAGGTGCAATATGCAGTGGCAGAAGACGCTCAAGATGCTCAATCCTCCTCCGAAACCAAAGCCTAAGGCCAAACCCAAACCCCAGCCGAAACCGCAGGAAAAGCCACCGGAAAAACAGAAGCCGCCGGAAAAACCGAAGGAAAAGAAGAAGTAATCAAATAGAAATAAAGCCTGACGCATTACTTACAAAGAGAGAAAATATTCCAAAATTAACAAGGGATAATTCATGAAGAAATCATTTGGACATTTTTCACCGGACGGGCGCGAATATGTTATCACTGATGCGGCAATTCCTCCGCGCTCCCAGATCAACTTCCTCTGGAACGACAACCTCATAACCGGCATGAACCAGTTCGGGAGTGGAGAGGGGATATTCAATGACCGCACCATGCTCTATAATGATCTTAGAGGCAGGGTAGATGCCATCAATGACGGACGGCGCTACTTCTATGTCCGTGACAACGGCAGCGGAAAATTCTGGAACACCGGATGGTTCCCGACAAAGGTGAAAGGTGCCAAATACCAGGCGACAGTAGGTCTCGGATATTCCAAATATGAGATCACATATTCCGACATCATTATAAACAGCAAAGTCTTCCTTGCTCCCGACGAACCAGTAGAAATTTGGGAGTTCTCGATAAGGAACAATTCCAGGAAAAAGCGCAATCTCAGCCTCATTCCCTATGTTGAATGGAAGCTTCTCGGATATCCTATTTTCGGAAGCATATACTCATATCTCAGATCCACATACGACAAGGGCTGCAATGCTGTTCTGAGCTACAATCTATCTGACGAATGTCCGCATGAGCGCTACAATGCGTTCGTAGCCACCGACGGGAAAGTCAAAAGCTGGTGTGGATCGAGACGCCAGTTCCTCGGACCATACGGCCACATCGGAGCCCCTGATGCCGTCATAAGTGAGAAGATGGCATGCAAGGAGCCCTGGTGCGAAGATCTCGCAGGATCAATGTCGATCGAAGCCAGCCTCTCCGGAGGACAGGAAAAGAAGATTACTGTCCTTATGGGTCTTTTCGGCTCGGTAGCTGAAAAATCCAGGATCATCAGGAAGGTCATTTCTTCCGGATACAGGAAAAAGTCCTTTGAGAAGCTCATGCGTTCCAAGGATGAGATGATTAAAAAAGTGATGATCAAGACGCCGAACGAACGCATGAATGTCATGACCAATATCTGGTCGAAACAGCAGACACAGCTCTGTGCTGAGTTCGGACGCGATGGTGCGCGTGGTTTCCGCGATACCTTGCAGGATGCCTGGGGAATGGCGGTATTCAACCCCAAGCTTGCCCGTGCGAAGATCATCGAGACCCTTCAGCACCAGTGCGCCGATGGACACGGTATCCGTGGATGGATGCCTCTCCAGCTTCACCATTACTCCGACGGGCCGGTATGGATAGTATTGACTGTCATAGCATATCTGAAGGAGACTGGAGACTACGGCATTCTCAAGGAGAAAGTTAAGTTCCTGGACAAAGGAACTGCAAGTGTATATGATCGTGTGGTGCTCTCTCTTCGCCATCTCAGTAATGACACCGGCAAACATGGGCTGGTCAAAGCGCACTGCGGCGACTGGAACGACTCACTCAACTGGATGGGCAAGGACGGGATCGGCGAAAGCGTCTGGACTTCCATCGGACTCTTCTATGCGATGAACGTATTCATAGATTTCCTCAAGAAGAAAAAAAGCGATGACAAGAATCTCCTCAGCGAAATGATCAAGCGCCGTGAGAAGATCGAGAAGGCGATACAGAAATATGGCTGGGACGGAAACTGGTATCTAGCCGGATACAGCGATTTCGGAAATCCTGTCGGCTCTCACAAGAACAAAGAGGGGAAGATATTCCTCAACTCACAGACTTGGGCGATACTTTCAGATCTAGCCAAGGGAGATCGATATAAGAAATGCCTGAAGGCGATAGACAATATCCTTGAAAGCGAACATGGCTCTCTTACACTGAAGCCGTCATTCACGAAAAAGGACAAGAATGTGGGCCGTGTCTCCATGCTTCTTCCCGGCATGTATGAGAACGGCACACCTTACTGCCATGGTACTTCGTTCAAGATCGTCGCCGACCTGCACGCGAAACGCGCGGACAAGGCACTTGTCAGCTTCTTAAAGGTGATGCCTGACAGTTCGAAGCATCCTTCCTCGGTTTCCGGTTCGGAGCCTTATGCATTCACAAATCAGTATCTTGGCCCGGACAACGCGCGTGCCGGCGAATCCATCAGCGGATGGATCACTGGTACTGCAGGCTGGATGTTCCGAGCGGTAGTAGAATATTTCCTCGGGATCAAACCCGACTTCGACGGTTTCCACATTGATCCTTGCCTGCCCTCAGGCTGGAAGAACGCCAGCATCCAAAGGCTGATAAGAGGCAGGAAATACAACATCGAAATCACCCGCAAGGGAAAAGACTACTCCGTGAAGGTAAACGGAAAAGATGTGCCTTCGAAATACGTGGAGTATTGAGACCACAGAACACACAGATTACACAGAAATAAAATCTGTATATAGTGCAGTTTGTTGCATGGTCTTAAAGTAGGGACGGGCTTTAGCCTGTCCCATTCTTATATCCAAATGGTACATGCTTCCGCCGTCGCAAAGAAGCTATGGCGGACACGGGAAGCCCGTCCCTACTTTCCCAACTCTCTTGATAGCCGGACGAATTCGCGGAACATTTCCAGCGATACGCAGTCCGGTACGGAATGATCGCTGCTGATCACTAATCCGCCGTTCTTTTTTAGCGCAGGGATTACACGGCGCATTTCAGTCCACAGTTTCTCCGGCTCATTGTAGAGAAGCGCGTTCAGACCGCCATGCAGGACCAGTTTGTCGCCATATTCCGCCTTGAGTGCTAACGGATCCATGCCGGCCTTCACTTCAAGCGGATTCAGGGCATCAAGACCCATACCGACAAGATCGGGTACCAGAGGACGGATGTCTCCGCAGGAATGCAGTTCCGCCTTAATCCCTTTTGCATGTGCCCATTCAATGGCGCGTTGGTGATAGGGCTTGAGTATCTCTCGGTATGTATCCAATGAGAAGAACTGCTTGTATTTGTAGCCCATGTCGTCGGGCCAGCGGATGGCGTCGAACTTGTATCCTGCATCCCATACCATTTCAAAAAGTGCGATGTCGACCTCCAACTGGTGATTGAACATGTCCATCACCCATTCCGGATCGGTAATCATCGCCATCAGAAGCGTCTCAGTGCCTGTGATCCAGGAATGAGTGATATCGAATCCGAACCAGAATCCGGCGCTTATCCAGCATCCATCCTTGCGCCATTTCGGATAGTTCTTCGCCAGATGATCCCAGTTGATCCGGTCGCGGGTGGGCGTCATCCTCTCCTTTGCTTCACGCCATGCGTCTGGAGTGACAATTTTGCAGTCCAGGAATTCGGGAACGCCACCGTGGCTCTTCCAATCCTTGATGGTCTGTCCCCAGGCAGTGGTGCGGGTGACTGATTCTTCGTTCTCCTCAAGGATTTTTACCGGATAACGCGGACTGTTATCTGCACCGATGCTGGCAAACTTGTCCAGCTTGAAGAACTCGTCATATCCGATGTCCGCAGGCATTCCCTCCCTGTGCCAGCGGTCGACAGTCGCCTTCCATGGCGAATCCGTAACGGGTACGCAGTCGGCTTCGCGGTGCTCATACATGAGTTTCATACGTTCAAAGGTGGTCATTTCTTTCATTTTGCTCTCCTCGCAGTTAGTTGGAAATTTTCCAAACAAGTAGGTACGTGCTTTAGCATGTACCATCCTAAATTCATGGGACAGGCTAAAGCCCATCCCTACCTAATCTTTATCATATTACGATATGATTGCTCAAGTAAATGGTTGCAATTCTACTGGTAATTATTGGAATTAGTATTTCCTTTTTCGATATTTTAATATACTTTATCGACTTATTAGGAAGAGCGGGTAAGAAAAAGTGTCCAAGTGACCACGTGGCCGAGTTTTGAGATTCCTATCACTTGTTTTATATCTCGGGCACTTGGAAACTCGGATACTCTGACACTTGGAAACTTGAATATGAATTCTCGCATCGTCATCCGGACCGCGCATAAGACGTTCTGCGGAGCGAACTGGCACTGGGACAGCCGTATGCAGTCCGGCGACATCCGTCTCGGTTACAATCTCTGGTACATAGTCAAAGGACGCGGACTTTTAAAAACTGCCGAAGGACCGCTTGAGTTGAACCGTGGAGACTGTTTCCTCCTCCGTTCCTGGGAAGAACATCTTGGCAAGGCTGTCAAGGAGGATCCCGCGGTGGTGTCATGGTGCTGTTACGACTACTTCGACGCCAAAGGCAGACGTCTGTCTCCGGAAAAAGTGCGAATTCCGCAAAGGCACCGTTTCCTTACAGAAACCGTATTCTTTGAATCCCTGATGGACCGTCTGATTGAATCGTTTCAGGCCGAACCGGACGGTGAACAAACTATCCAATGGCTCCAAGCGGCGCTTAACGAAGTGGACCGCCAGGACCAGCGCATCCGGACTTTGCAGGGGATAGATCTTGAACATGCTGAAATAATTGACAAGGCATGCCGGAACATCCGGGAAAATCCCGGACGCAAGTTCCGAATTCCCCAGCTGGCTTCGAAGGCGTCAATGTGCGTGGATCATTTCATCCGCGTCTTCAAGCGCCACAAGGGCATGACGCCGGGAGAATACATCATTGACTGCCGTGTCGAGGCGGCACGCGGTCTATTGCAGTCATCCACCCACAACATCAGCCAGATCTCAGAACTGCTCGGCTATCCCAGCGTCTATGCGTTCAGCAAGCAGTTCAAGGACCGCACCGGCAAGGCCCCGACGCACTATCGGGGCCGGAAAGAAAAATCTGTTTGAGTTATCACTTGAAATATTTCAACGCGGATATATAATAAGACATAATAAGAGATTGGAGATATGGACATGAAGAAGAACGTATTTCTGTTCATGATAATCTGCCTTGCCGGATCTGCCTGTGCCAGAGCAGTGGAAAACATCCCGAATCCTCCTGGCAAGACTGCCGCGAAGATCATCAGGGTACTGCAGGATTTCGAATCGGGCGGCAGCATGAGGAGCAACCAGCCTACGGCGATCAAGATAGAGGCGTCGGACAAGACAGACATGGGGAAAGGCTGCCTTCATGTCACCGTGCCCAAGGGCTTCGACTGGAAATGGAAGGGCTGGGACGGCAAGCAGAACGCGACTTTGGAAAACGTGCAAATATCGTCATTGTCCTGTCCCTATCTGCCTCCTGAAGCCGATGCAATCCGCCTCAAGGTGAAGATTGTGTCCGGCCGCGCAATAATAGCTGTCGGAGGACCTGTCAGCCAGATCGGGAATTCGGACGTCTTCTGCGATCCGAAGCTGATCGAGCCTGTTAATGGAGACACCTGGCAGACGGTCGAGTTCTCCCTCAACCAGCCTCTTGTACGGAACTACAGGAGAGCGAACTTCACGGTTGAGCTGCCTGTCATCTACTATACCCGCTGGGTGCAGGAACCGATCTATCTCTATATCTTCACCCTGCCTGAAAAGCTGCATCCGGAAACTGAGACCGAGCTGTTCATCGACCAGGTCGAACTGGTCGCGAAGGGTGAAGGCAGGGATTTCCCGAAGTTTGCAGCCAAGGACGTGAAGGACATTTCAACCATAGCGTCCTTTAAGACTGAGAAGGACGTTGAGAATGTCCTTTCGGTCGCACATGGATACTCCATCACCAAGCCTTTCGAGTTCGGATACCGACGCAAGGCCGACCCGAACGCCCGCCCCATGGCCGACTACATAAAGAAATCATCTCCGTTCATCCAGCAGGAGGACACACATTATCCGGCACCGCGCTACAGCCTGGTGGCGGGAATGGATGGCCGCAAGGCGCTGCAGGCGGAATGCATGTGGGCCGAGGAAGGACAGATCGTGACCGTCAAGACGCAGGGCGATGTCAAGGCCAATGCATTCAAGTTCACGCTGAAGCCGGATTATCCGGCAGTTTCTAAGGGTACGATATACAGTTTTGAGTCTGAAGGCAAAAAAGCGCATGCTGTTGATTTTATCGTATTTGTTTCTCCCAAGGGAACTGATTTCCCATGGCATGACATCGAGGCCACAGATGAGCTTAAACAGGCTTTCAAGGAAAGCGGATACAAGGGGCCTGGGGCGAAATATGACTATCTGCTCACCACCGACAAGGTCAAATGCATCAATGTGCCGGACATCCGCCAGGCTGGCTCGTTCGGATTTTATTTTGCAAGAAGGCATATGGCCGCAGGCGACTGGTCTACTGCCATAGTGCCGTTTGCCGATTTCGTATGCGTCTATGGACAAGGAGCCTGCAAGGAGATGCAGCTCAAGCAGTTTCCTCTTTCCCCGGAGAATATTTCAGCTATTGGCATCCTTGCCCCCTACGGCACGGGTCACGGCATGATTGTGATCGATGATATCTCATATGTCAGCGTACCAGGGACTCCGGAAGAGCTTCGTTCATACTGGCAGGTGCCGGATCCTGCAAAGGTGAAGATGATCAAGCTTCCCAGATTCAACCGATATGGAGTATCAACTATGATGACGCTTGGGGAAGACACGCCGGATTATTTGAAATAACAAAACAGGAAAAATCCATATGCAAAAAAACAAAAAAAATGTGACATTCCTAATAGATGTGCCGTACAGGAAGATCAACGGCAGGGAGATATGCCTGGATGCTGCAATTGTTAAGTCTGACAAACCGGGTCCGGTCGTCATGTCCATTCATGGCGGCGGATGGAAGGCCGGAAGCAAGAATTCTACAAGCCCTATGCTTCTGGAATTAATCGCCGGAGGTATTTCCTGGGTGACCATAGATTACAGGCTGACTACGGAGGCGACATATCCGGCACAGGTGGACGACTGTACATATGCGCTGCAGTTCGTGAAGAGCAAGGCGAAGGAATGGAACATCGATCCTGACAGGATTGCCCTGGAAGGACATTCCGCAGGAGGGCATCTTTCGCTATGGGTCGGACTTCATCCCGACCAGGCAGACCCGGCATCCAAGGATCCTGTGAGAAGGATGTCAACAAAGGTCTCTGCGATCGTCGACAGGGCCGGACCGGCGGATTTCTTCCTCCTGAAAAAAATAAGGCACGAAGCCCACGAACTTGCATATCTTTTCCTTGGGCATAAATACGACGGCAAGGAGAAGAATGGAAGCCCAGGCAGTATTTTCACGAAGGAGCAGATGGAATCAGCTTCTCCGGTCTCATATGTGTCGAAGGACAGTCCGCCTATATTCATAATCCATGGAACAGCAGACACTACGGTGCCTGTCCAGCACAGCAGGTCGCTTGAAAAAGCGCTCAGGAAAAATAATGTTGAGCACAAGGTTCATTACATTGAGAACGGGGACCATGGAGCGTGCTATAAGGGAATGGACGAGGAAATATTGGACTTTCTGAGAACATGGCTGGAGAAGAGAGGGAAATAGGAAACTGTCATCTGAAAAGTTTCAGGAGATCTGAAAGAGCCAGTTTTCCATCATAAAGCGCTTTCCCGATGATTACGCCTTCGATGTTTTTCTTTGCTATGTTGAGAAGCTTTATCACGTCGTTGACTGACGCCACTCCTCCGGAGGCGATAACCTTGGTTCCTGGTACGGCATCGCTGAATTCGCTTATGGCGCTGTAGTTAGGACCGGAAAGCATTCCATCGGTTGCAATGTCCGTATAGATGAACCTGTTGATGCCTTTTCTTGCGAATTCCGCAGCCAGATCCGTGGCCTTTAGATCCGTATCCTTCATCCAGCCTCTGACAGAGGCCTTGCCGTTCTTGGCATCGATTCCGATGACTATTTTTTCATGGGAGAATTTCTGGACCAGATCCTCTACGAAATTAGGATTTTCGCATGCCGCAGTTCCTATAATAATCCTTTCAACTCCTGCCTTGAAAGCAAGTTTGGCGTCCTCGATAGATCTGATTCCACCACCAAGCTGACATGGGATTTTGATGGCATTAGTTATGGTTTCGACGGTTTTCAGATTGACAGGATGTCCTTCTTTGGCGCCGTCAAGATCAACAAGATGCAAGAACCTCGCCCCTTGTTTTTCCCAGAGAGCAGCCTGTGAGGACGGGCTGTCGGAATATGTGATCTGCTTTTCGTAGTTGCCCTGGATGAGTCTTACGCACTTGCCGTCCCTGATGTCTATTGCAGGAAAAACGGTGAATAATGTCCTGTCTTTGATATCCGTCATAATGCTCCCCTATTACCTTCACTCTACTCCGCGAATCCAGTTTTCCAATATCATAAGTCCAGCATCCTGGCTTTTTTCAGGATGGAACTGGGTGGAGAAAATATTGGCCTTGCCCATGCATGCGGTGAAATCCACGCCGTAATTGCATGTTGCTATCGAAATATCCGGATCTTCTGGCTTTACATAGTATGAGTGCACGAAGTAGAAGAAAGTACCGTCCTTGATCCCTTTTAAATTCGGATTCTTCCTCTTTATCGTCAAATCGTTCCATCCCATGTGCGGAACTTTCAATGAGCTTTTCTTGAAACGGACGACTTTTCCTTTAAATATGCCAAGTCCGGGAGTTCCGGGAGCCTCTTCGCTCTCCTCCATGAGGAGCTGCATCCCAAGACATATCCCGAGGAAGGGCTTTCCTTCGGATATCGAATCCTTAACTGACTTGTCCAGTCCGGTCGATTGAAGATGTTTCATTCCGTCGCCGAAATTACCGACACCGGGAAGTATGACCGCCTCGGCCTTTGAAATAGCCTTGGCGTCCTCGCTTATCACTGCTTCTGCACCGAGCTTCTTAAGCGCCTTGAATACGCTTGAAAGGTTGCCCATTCCATAATTTATGATTGCTATCATTGTAAACTCTGAAGGTTATTGGTCTGTAAATTATAAAATTTTTCGTCCGAAAAATTTTATTTCTTGTCTTCCTTGGCCGAGTAAAGATAGAAGGGGTTGCCTTCGGGATCGAGGAACTGGTAGACCTTGTAGCCAAGCCTTTCATCCTCCGCATGAGGCTGGTGCCCGTGCTCCTTCAGCTTTGCCAGCATATCGTCAATTGCTTCAATACGGTAGAGCCACGATATCCTGTCGCGTCCGGGAGGAAGCTTTTCGCCTTCGGCGGCCTGTTCAAGCACTAGCGAGACATTGTCCTGGAGTTTGAATTCGATCCAGAAATTGCTGTCGATCACGGGCGCGCCAAGCTCAAGGACATCCCTGTAAAAAGACCTGCATACATCGATGTTCTCAACCTTGATTATCACGCCGTAAAGGCTATTTTGTTTTGTGTCGCTGTCAATCATAATAATAAATTTTTCCTTGGAGCATAACTTACAGGGAATATTGAAAAATTAAACCGAAAATCGTTTTTTTTAGGCAACACTTGTTTTTAGAAAAATTTATATGGGTGAAAATGTGAACTGCCAAATCTATGAAAATCCATTAACTTCACGCTATGCCAGCAGGGAAATGAGCTATAACTGGTCCGCCCAGAAAAAACATTCCACCTGGCGCCGCCTCTGGCTTGTCCTCGCCAAAAATGAAAAAAAACTCGGTCTCGACATAACAGACGAACAGTTGGAGCAGATGGCCGCCCACCTTGACGACATAGATTTCGAACTTGCCGCCGCGAAGGAAAAAGAGCTCCGCCACGATGTCATGAGCCATATCCATGTCTTCGGAGAACTCTGCCCGAAGGCGAAACCCATAATCCATCTCGGCGCGACAAGCTGTTATGTCACCGACAACACCGAACTTATCCAGATGCGGGATGGACTGAAGATCATCCGCCGCGCGCTTCTCGTCGCAATTGCGAAGTTCGCAAAAATCGCGGACCAGTACAAGGAAATGCCGACTCTCGGTTACACGCATTACCAGCCGGCTCAGCTGACTACTGTTGGCAAGCGTTTCACCCTGTATATCCAGGACATGCTTTTTGATCTTGAACGTCTCGAGCACGAGCTTGAGAAACTTCCGTTCAGGGGAGTTAAAGGCACGACCGGTACACAGGCGAGTTTCCTCGAACTTTTCAACGGTGACCATGCCAAGGTCAGGAGACTCGACGAACTTGTCACAAAGGAGATGGGTTTTGAAAAATCCGTTGCCGTAAGCGGTCAGACTTATACAAGAAAAGTCGATTATTTTGTGCTGTCCTCTCTTTCCGGAATCGCACAGACTGCATACAAATTTGCCGGAGATATCCGCCTGCTTGCGAACCTCAAGGAGATAGAGGAGCCGTTCGAGTCGAAACAGGTCGGTTCGAGCGCAATGGCATACAAGCGCAACCCGATGCGCTGCGAAAGGATATGCTCTCTTGCAAGATATGTGATTTCCCTGCCTGCAAATCCGGCGAACACACACGCGTCCCAGTGGTTCGAAAGAACGCTTGATGATTCAGCCAACCGCAGAATAGTACTTGCGGAAGCTTTCCTCGCTACTGATGTCATACTTTCTGTCCTTGCGAATGTCGCAGAAGGCATCCAGGTCTGGCCGAAGGTCATTGAAAACCGTGTCAGAAGCGAACTTCCATTCATGGCGACTGAAAATATTCTGATGGCAGCAGTGAAGGCCGGCGGGGACCGACAGGAGCTCCACGAGGCGATCCGTACACATTCAATGGAAGCCGGAAGAAGAGTCAAGGAAATGGGCGAAGCCAACGACCTCCTGGAACGGATCAGGAAGGATCCGCTTTTTGCGAAGATCGCAAAGAATATCGACAAGCTGATGGATCCGAGGAAATTCGTCGGCCGTGCCCCGGAACAGGTCAATGATTTCCTAAAGGAATACGTCGAACCGGTCCTGAAAAAATACAAGACCGAACTTGCCGAAGGCGAAAAGAAGAAGAGCAAGATATCTGTCTGACCACAGAGAGCACTGAGCTGGGCTGATTGTAAAAATACAGAAACCTTTGGGCAGTGAATAAATCCTGTTGGAGTACAAACTTCAGTTTGTCTTGATTAAAGAAGATTCACAAGCTCCCACTTGAAGATGTCATTCAAACATTGATTCCTTGCCATTTCCAGACTATCTTAAACGCATCATGAAATCAAAATTCCTATCAGCTGTCCGGAAAATCATAAGTCGTTCAATCCTGCTTAGATTGTTTACATCGGTCATGTTTCTTATTGCGGTATCAGCAACAGCGGAAGAATATGGAGATTTTACATATACTGATAATGGTGCCACCATCACCATTACCGGCTATGACTATAACGGTTCAGGCGGTGCGGTGACCATTCCCGGAATGATCAATGGTAAGCCGGTCACCAGTATCGGCACTTCTGCGTTCTCTCGCCGCAAGAAGCTGACCGACATCACTATTCCCGACAGCGTCACCAGCATCGGAGACACGGCATTCGCTTTCTGTACCGGCCTGACCAGTGTGAATCTCCCCAACAGCCTCACCAGCATCGGAGATAATGCATTCTATTACTGTGGTCTGACCAGTGTAAAGATCCCCGACAGCGTCACTAGCATCGGGGTCTATTCATTCTATCACTGCACCGAGTTGACCAGTGTCACAATAGGCAACAGCGTCACCAACATCGGAGCCGATGCGTTCCGTTACTGCACCGACCTAACCAGTGTCACTATCCCCAAGAGCGTCACCAGTATCGGGGACTCTACGTTCTATTACTGCACCAAGCTGACCGTGATAACAGTGGATGCGTCCAATTCCTCCTATAGCAGTTTAGATGGGGTTTTATTCAACAAGAGTCAGACCACGCTCATCCAATATCCTCCAGGCAAAGCCGGTAGCTACACTATTCCGGCCAGTGTCACAAGCATCGAAAAACATGCCTTCTATTACTGCACCAAGCTGACCGACATAGCTATCCCTGCCAGCACCAACATCAGGGAGCCTGCTTTCACTTGCTGCGCTGGTTTGACTGCGATAACAGTGGATGCGGCCAATTCCTCCTGCAGCAGTTTGGATGGGGTTCTATTCAACAAGAGTCAGACCACGCTCATCCAATGTCCGAGTGGCAAGGCCGGCAGCTACAATATACCGGCCAGCGTCACCAATATCGGATACTATGCGTTCGCATCCTGCACCGGCCTGACCAGTGTCACTATCCCCAAGAGCGTCACCAGCATAGGGGGCAAGGCGTTCTCTCACTGTATCAGCCTGACCGGGATAACAGTGGATGCGGCCAATTCCTCCTATAGCAGTTTGGATGGGGTTTTATTCAACAAGAGTCAGACTACTCTCATCCAATGTCCGAGTGGCAAAACCGGCAGCTACACTATCCCGGCCAGCGTCACAAGCATCGGAGAATCTGCGTTCGAATCCTGCAGTAGCCTGACCGGCGTCACAATAGGCAACAGCGTCACAAGCATCGGGATCGTTGCGTTCAGGGACTGCAAAGGCCTGACCAGTATTACGATCCCAGCTAGCGTTACCAAAATTGAACTTGAGGCATTTGACGGATGCGATAAGTTAATAGGAGTCTATTTCCGTGGCAACGCCCCCAGTTTTGGTTTCCATTTGTTTAACAATGCACGACAAGTAACCGTTTATTACCTGCCGGGGACGACGGGCTGGAAACCTACCTTTGCCGATTGTCCAACGAAGTTGTGGCCCCCGGATGTGAAATAAAGGGTAACCCGACCAGGCTGAGGCGCAACAATGCAAATAAATCAGTTGAGCAGACTGGTCCAAGGCTCTTGATTCCCTAGTTATTCCAGACTATCTTACGGCATCATGACTTCAAATTTAGAATCAGCCAGTGACAGCAAACAGTTCTCCGCAACTGAGGAGGCTGCGGAACTGCTGCGCATCTACGAAGGGAACATGGCCAAGTGCCTGGACCTGCTGACCCAGCAGTTCGGTGTGATCCAGGGGCGCAGCCAGCTGCTTCTCACACTCGGTACCGTAGCCCTCACAATTACCGGTTTTTCCGGGCCGAAGATCGCCGAGAGCAGCGCCTTCAGCCGTCTCAGCATGACCGCTGGCATTCTTCTGGTTCTCATCTCCATGGTGCTCACTCTCATCGGAACCCTGGGCATCCGCTGGGCCACGCAGTTCCGCGCACCGACGCCAGTGGAGACATTGACCGAAATAATCACCTATCGGAACCGCAAGACAAAGCTTTATGAGGCAGAGATGTTTTTTCTTGTAACCGGCCTTGTCTTCTATGTTGCCAGCGTAATTGCTTTCTTCCTTCATTCCTGATCTGCGTCTTGAGATTTATAAAGATGGAATTCATATTCCTCGCAGAAAGGGACTTCGCTGCCGGAGGAACCACGGAACAGGTTAACCATCCTGCAATTATCCTCAAGCAGCTTGGACTTCAGTACCGGATCGGAGGTTTCACGGATCAAATCACATAAGGGCACCACTGTGGCGACACCATTGGGACGGAGCACCGATTTTGTAATGGAAAAAGTCAATTTTTCCAGCATGCTCCCAGGTCTGTTCATCCGAAGATGCAGGTGTGCTACTACAGAATAATCGACATAGTCGGCTGCCCAGTCCGGAGCTGTGTTCGGCATCCCGATAAAATTGCCGATGGAAAATGCAACCGGAATATTCTTTTTTATTATACAAGGAAGTATGATGTGGGGATGATGTCCTATTATGGCGTCGACACCGCCCATTTCGACTATCATGTCGACCAGTTTGAGCGTATACGGGTCGGGAATTTTATTGTATTGACCCCCGCTGTGCATGATCAAAACAATGAAATCAGCACCATTTTTATTTAGGGCCTGAACATCTCTTTTCAGTTGATCATGATATGGCCTGATCTCCTTTTCAAATACCGGATTTCCCGGAAGGTAGAGTTCATCGACTTGTTGGGCGATCCGATCAATGGGATCGAGAAGGTGGATTGAGCCGGGTCTGCATTCCTGAGGCTGGAAGAGATTTACGGCAAACAACTGCCCGTCTTCAAGATACATGTGGTGTGCAAAGGCGTTTGTACCGTAAGTATATGCCAGGAACCCAACCTTTACGCCGTTTATTTCCCGCATGAAGCATCCATCCCGTTCCTCACGGCTCCTGTAAGTCCCTATATGATCAATATTTATACGGTCCAATGTGTCAAGCGTAGCAAAGAGACCTGCGGCATTACGGTCCATGCAGTGGTTGTTGGCGGTTGATACAAGATCGAATCCGGCATCTCTCACCGCTTCCGCAAAAGCCTCCGGATTGTTGAAACGGTAACGTTCAGAGGTGTAACCTGACGATTCACCTGCGACCGGTGTTTCAAAATTCCCGACAACATAGTCGCTGGAGGAAAAAAGCTCCTTTGTGTCCGCAAACAATGAGGTGAAATCATGGACCCGCCCGACAGTACAGGCTTCAAGCTGTTTGCCTATGCACATTATGTCACCAGCAAACGAGAGCTTTACTGAAGATCCAGATTTTGAATTCATGATACCTGTATAATAATCTGACTCGGTTTAGAATCAATATAAGGAATAGTGGCTTTCAGACCAGCATTCCCTGTTTCTTGAGGATTTCCTGGACTTCCCTGGCATCAACCTTGCGCGGCTGGATATTTTTCTTTGCTGCAAGTGCTGCGGCGACCCCGGTACCATGTCCTATGTTCAGGCAGATGGACATCACCCTGAAATTGGAATGAGCCTTGTGTGTTCCTGATATGTTACGTCCGGAAAGCAGAAGTCCGTCGATCTTCTCCGGAACACAGCAACGATATGGAATTGTATAGTCTCCGCGCGCCTTGAACTTGTGTTGGGCTCCATTGGCATCGAGACCGGCTCCTTCGATGTTGTGTATGTCAAAGTTGAAGAAGTTCCTCGTGGCTATCCAGTCGTCGAAGACCTTGGCCTCGACAATGTCGGTTTCATTCATGGTGTAAAGTCCCTTGAAATGACGGGTTTCCCTGACGCCGACATTTGTGGCCGCGGCTATCAGGTAGCATTTTTCATAGCCCGGAACATAGTCCTGCAGGAACTTTATTATCTCCGGAATCTGCCGCTGGCATATCGTTTCAGCCTTTGTCAGATCTCGGATGTCCGAACCGTCGA
>MHBH01000088.1 GCA_001804805.1 Lentisphaerae bacterium GWF2_49_21 | reverse complement strand
CTCTTAAATGACTCACTATACCTGAAAACCTCTTTCATACTACTTGCCTTTCCTTTTGGCAAGTGTCAACTTATTTCAGGACAAGACACTGATTACTGACAACTGATCACTGATTACTAGCTACTGGCTCCTGACGACCGACGACTGTCAACCGTTTCCATTTGTGATTGCCATATGGAGCACTATATTAGGTTTCCCTTAACAGTTTAATCAAACACGGAGATTTCCTATGTCGGAAAATTCAAATATCGGGCAGACGTTGGATGAAAACCTCCAGCATACGCCATTATCACAGCAGCCAGAACCCGGAAAAAGCCGGAAGGGATGCCTTGTCCTTGGAATAGTCCTTTCAATTTTCCTCCTGGTCGCAGGAAGCATTGCGGCCGTATTCGCGATAGGATTCTACATCGCCGGCTCACTGTTCAGCGGAGTGCCGGAAATGACGTCTTTCGAACCAGTCAGGAATAAGTTCGTAGAGGAGATGGTGGAAGGTAATTATTTTGCTTCAAAAAAGATTGTCATCATTGATGTCAAGGGTATCATCCTGAATGCCGATGAGACTTTCTACCAGATTGCAAATTCCACAAAGATATGCGAACAGCTTGAACAGGCCAGGAAAGATTCCAGGGTCAAGGCCGTTATACTCAGGCTTGATACTCCAGGAGGGGAAGTTACGGCCGCCGACATGATCCATCACAAGGTCATGCAGCTGAGGGATAATGAGATAAAGGTCGTTTCATACATGGAATCCATGGCGGCGAGCGGAGGTTATTACATAGCCGTCGCCTCCGACTATATCATAGCCCACAGGCTTACGACCACGGGAAGCATCGGAGTCATCATAGAAACAATGAACTACCAGAAGCTGTTCAACAAGATAGGGGTCCAGTCAGAAGTCTACAAGTCCGGCGTAATGAAGGATATGCTCAGCGGAGCCCGAGAAAGGACCGATGCTGAAAAACAGCTCGCGCAGGATTTGATCATGGAAATCTACAATGAGTTTGCCAATATTGTCGCTGAAGGACGCAAGGCGAAGAATATCACTGTTGAAAAGATAAAGACCACTGAGATCGGCGACGGCAGGATCTTCTCCGGCATGAAAGCCAAGGAACTTGGACTTGTTGATGAACTCGGATTCTTCGAGGATGCCGTTTCCAAGGCTAATGAACTGGCCGGGCTGGAAGGAGACTTCAAGGTAGTCACTTACAAGAGGGTGTTTACCCTGGCGGATATATTCATGGGGGCGAAAGGTCCGGAAAACAAGGTCAGAGTCGAGATGCCTGGCATGAAGAGCTGGACAAATCTCGTAGAACCCGGCAAAGTATATCTCCTCCCTTCAGGATTCTGATTTCCATGGAACTGAAAAGGGAATTTTCCTGGTCCTGGTCCAGATACAGGTGTTTTGAGTCCTGCAAAAAGGCCTACCATCTGAGATATACGGCCGCCTGGCAGGGCTGGGACAGGTTTTCAGATGAAAACACGCGCATCGTATATGCACTCAAGAACCTCCGCACCTTTGATACATGGACATACCAGGTCTTCCGCGACACCGTCAGGAGAGTTTTCAATGAATCGCATGTCCGCAATATTGATTTCAATACTGTGAACTTGAAGAGGGCTGCCGTTCGGAAACTTAAGGACGACTGGCACTCCCTTGCCGCTTTCGAGTGGAAGACTGATCCTAAGAAACTCAACCTTTCTGAAATATTCTACGGAAAAGAAAATCTTGATGGAATCTTTGATCATGCCGTGGACAAGGTCTTCAAGGATATTGCCTCTTTCAGCCGTAACAACGTGTTTGAAGAAATCGCCAGGCTTCCATATTCCAATTTCATGGACTTGAAGAATCCTGTTTCCTTTTTTCTTGAAGATCTGAAGATATGGATTTCACCGGATTTTGTTTTTACTGATGAGAAAGGATTGAACCTGGTAAATTTTTTCTGCGGAAAGGACATAGGGAACGACGACTGGCACTCTGTTACAGGGCTGAATGTCATTTATGCCTGCCGGAAATTCTCAGTTCCAGAGGAGAAGATCAATGCAAGGAGCGTTTTTACAGGGGAGGCATATCCGGACGGCCTTTGCGCCTATTCCTACAGGAATACTGGGGAACTTGCGGACATCATAAGGGAAAGCGCCCTCGACATGATAGAATTTGAGAATAATTCCCCACAGGATCTGAGACCGGATTCAGATTCAAAATGCCAGAACTGCGAATTCCGCAGTTTTTGCCTGGGATGAAGTAAGCCGAAAGTCTTCTCCATATAAGTAGGGTGGGTTTTAACCCGCCTGTTCAGATTATAGAATTGTCGGGCTCAAGCCCAACTACTTTTATTGAGAATATCTCTTTTGGGCTGCATCTGGCATTTTTAACGGTTGGGGAAAGAAGCTATTTTTCAAAAATATGTGCTTCTCCAAGGACATTGATGCCCTTCGCTGAAAGGATTTTTATCGCCTCGTCCGGTTTTTCAAATCGGAAGACAAGCACCGCCCTGCCGTTCTTTCCCGAAGTGAAGGCGTACATGTATTCCACGTTCAAGCCTGATTTCTCAAGTATCATCAGGATTTTTGCAAGCCCTCCCGGACGGTCATCAATCTCTATTGCGACAACATCGGTGGTTTTCACGGCATAGTCCCTGGCGCTCAGAAGTTTTTCCGCCTTCTGCCATTCCTTCACGATCAGCCGCATGATCCCGAAATTCTGCGTATCGGCAAGGCATAGTGTCACAATGTTTATGCCAGCTTCCGAAAGTATCCTGCACGGTTCTGAAAGTGCTCCTGTACGGTTTTCAATGAAAAGGGAAAGCTGTTTGATTTTCATGGGGAGACTCCGTTTTTCAGTTTTTGTTTCTCAGGTCGATGACTCTTTTCGCCTTGCCTTCGCTCCGCTTGATTGTCTGGTGCGCAACAAGGCGCACTCCGATCCGGATGCTGGTGACATTTTCAAGCGCCTGGACAAGTTTGGACTGGAGCTCCTCCATCGCACCAACCTTGTCGCTGAATACTTTTTCAGTGATCTCAACCTGGACCTCTATGTTATCCAGCCCCTTCTCCTTCGTCAGGACTATCTGATAATGTGGCAGGATCCCCTCGACTGCGAGGATCGCGGATTCGATCTGCGAGGGGAATATGTTGACTCCGCGGATGATCAGCATGTCGTCGCTCCTCCTGTTGATCTTCCTGATCCTCCTGATGTTCCGTCCGCACTTGCATTTGCCTGGCATGATCATTGTGATGTCACGGGTCCTGTAGCGTATCATCGGCATAGCCTGCTTACAGAGGGTCGTCAGCACCAGTTCACCTTCCGTGCCGTCAGGCAGTGCTTTTTCAGTCACAGGATCTATTATCTCCGGATAGAAGTAATCCTCGAAGATGTGGAGGCCGTCCTGTTTTTCACACTCGCTGCCAACTCCAGGGCCGGTTATTTCTGAAAGGCCATAGATGTCATATGCCTTTATTCCAGAAGCTTTCTCAATGTGGTTGCGCATTTCCTCCGTCCATGGTTCTGCGCCGAATATACCGGTCCTGAGATGAAGCTTTCTGATGTCTATCTTCATTTCAGCGGCCCGTTCGATCATGAAGGTGAAATAACTCGGCGTGGAACAGAATGCCGTGGTGCCGAAATCCTGCATTATCATCAGCTGGCGGTCAGTGTTTCCGCCTGATATCGGAATGACAGTCGCACCAAGTTTTTCCGCACCGTAATGAGCACCGAGCCCGCCGGTGAAAAGCCCGTACCCGTATGCGTTCTGGATGATGTCCCCGGAATGCAGCCCGCATGCAGCGAATGTCCTCACCATCGAATCAGTCCATACATCCAGATCCTCCTGGGTGTATGCGACAACGATCGGTTTACCTGTCGTTCCGCTTGAAGCGTGGAGACGGACGATTTCAGACATGGGACTCGCAAAAAGGCCGAAGGGATATGTGTCACGCAGATCATTTTTAACAGTGAACGGCAGATGCCTGATGTCATCAAGCGATTTCAGGTCTCCAGGATGGATTCCCTTCCCGTTCATCCTTTTCTTGTAAAGGACGGTGCGTTCATAGGATCTCAATACGATCTTTTCCAGACGGTCAAGCTGAAGCTCGCGAAGTTTGTCTTCAGGAAGGAAATCTGCGGCGCTGGCAGGATTGACTTCAGCTTTCTGCTTGTTGACAGTCTGCATTTATTGTTTCCTTCCCATATTGAAAGCTTCAATGTTCATATCCGTGGATTTTGGAGGAAGAAGTTTCCTTATTGCTTCCTCCCAGTTTTTCAAAGGTATGCCGATGAATGAGCTCAAAGCGCCTAGAAGCGCGGTGTTCAACGTCTTTGGATTCGGAATCTTCGAAAGGTCAATGTCTTTTGATGTTATCAATTTCCCGCCTTTCTTCAGGAGATGACAGTTTATTTCGACCTGATCATCCGCAAGGACGACAAGAAAGTCGGCCTCGCCGGGAGGAACCGTCGGGCTGAATACTTTTTTAGCGAACCTGACATCGCTTGTCACTGAACCGCCGCGCTGGCTCATCCCGTGTATTTCGCTTTTTTTGACGTCATATCCGGCTGTGAATGCTGCTTCGGAAAGGATGTCCGAAGCCTTTATCACGCCCTGTCCGCCGATTCCGGCAATGACTATGTTGATAGTATCATTCATATTTTAGCCTTTAATTTTACCGATAAGACACATGGACGTCTTGCGATAATCACTGAAGTCTTTTTTTCAGAAAGCCGCTTTGTGATGATCTTCTCAATTTCTTCCGGATTTTTCAGCATGTCGACCACATCCACGTTCTCAATCCCGATCGCCCTTGATATATCCTCTATCTTCACCTGATGCGATGGATTGTGCATTATGTCCCTTCCGCTCCCGGGGTGCTCCTGGAGTCCGGTCATGGCTGTAGTATTGTTGTCGAGGATTATCACAACATGACCTGTCGGAGGCCGGTTGTAGACCATGTCGACCAGGCCGGTGATTCCGCTGTGGATGAATGTGCTGTCGCCGATGACGCTGACGACCTTCATCGCCTTTTCTTCCGGAAGGATATGCCGGAGCCCGAGCCCGACGGTGATTCCCGCGCCCATGCATAGGAGGGTGTCCATCGCCTCGTATGGAGGAAGAGTCCCGAGCGAATAGCAGCCGATGTCCCCGGGGACCGTACATCCGAGTTTTTTCAGGGCTTCATAGACTGTCTTATGCGGGCAGCCCGGACATAGCTGTGGTGCTTTCCCGCACGGGGGGATTTCTTCGGATGTGTTCTCGCCTGCGAGGATTTTCCTGACCCGTTTCAAGTTGAGTTCGCCTAGCCTGAAAATATCATGTTTGCCTTCGACTTCTATACCAGCCGCCATGATGGATTTAAAGAGGTATGGATCGCCTTCTTCAATCACAATGCATCTCTTGTATTTGCCAGCGAAAGAACGGATTTTGTCGAAGGGCAGGGGATATGTCATTCCAAGTTTCAGGATGCCGGCATCCGGTTCCGCCTCTTTTGCATACTGGTAGGATATTCCCGATGTTATTATCCCTGTATCAATCAGTCCTTTTTCAACCTTGTTGAAAAATGACTCTTCGTTGAATTCTGCGAGTTCCGCAATTTTTTCACGGAGGCGCAGATGGGCAGGGCGCGCGTTGGAGGGGATCATGACTTTTCCGCGGAGATCCTTGACGAACTTGAGATTGGAATATCCTTTGGAAGGTCTGATTTTCTTTTCAACTATTGTCTTTGAATGACAGATCCTTGTGGTCATCCTTAGGAGCACCGGGATCTTCCATTTTTCCGAAAGCTCAAATCCTTTTACAGTGAAATCGTAGGCCTCCTGGGAATCCGAAGGTTCAAGCATTGGAATTTCAGCCGCTTCAGCGAGATGGCGGTTGTCCTGCTCGTTCTGGCTCGAGGACATTCCCGGATCATCCGCCGATACAATGACAAGTCCGCCGTCGACTCCGGTATAGGCGGCGGTGAAGAAGGGGTCTGCGGCGACGTTGAGGCCGACATGCTTCATCGTGACGATGGCGCGTGCTTTTCCGTATGCGGCGCCTACTCCGACTTCAAGCGCGACTTTTTCATTCGGTGACCACTGCGCTTTTCCACCGATCTCCGCGAAATGCTCGAGTATCTCCGTCGAAGGTGTTCCGGGATATCCGGTTCCGAGAGAGACCCCTGCGTCCAGGGAGGCTTCTGCAACAGCCTCATTGCCGCTCAATAGAAATTTATTTGTCATTGATTTGATCTTAGTTGGGTCAAATTCCCCGACCCTTGGGTCGGCGTTGATTTTCTTTTGTTATAAAGAATCTCCGGCGCGCCGTGAGGCGAGCGAGGGCGTCCGTAATACCCCGTTGCTTGCGGCGGGGACAGGATGGCCGTCAGGAGATTCTTTATTTGTGAAATATTTAACAAGTATTCAGGTAAAATAGGTTCTTCATGGAAATATGCCAGATATGATTTTAAAAAATCAGCTTTTAGATTAAATTCAGTTTATTACTAATTAAAGGAGCCCAGGATGAACAAATACTTCGCCATTGCCGTCGTTTTACTGATTGCCCTTGCATTTACATCTCCGTCACAGGCCCAGGCCCCTGCCGGAAAAGCAGATCCAGGCAAAAGAGGCAAGATAGAATATTCCGCCGACAAAATCGTGGACTTCAACGAAGGAACATATGAAGTATGGTTCAAGCCCCTCTTTGACATGTCGGCCAAGCCGGCCGGGCAGGAGATACAGTGCTTCCTGCTGTTTGTCGGAGGAAGCGGATCCGACGGCCTCAAGGTCGTCTGCGAGAATGTCAGGACCGGTGGAAGCATCAGGATTTCCGCCAATTTCCTGAAAAATCCTGTTGCCCTTGCCCAGGAGAAGCTGAAGTGGAATTCCAATGACTGGCATTATTTCGCGATGACATGGAAGTATGTCGACGATACAGCTCCGGACAAGAGAAATCTGCAGATGGTTTTTTATGCAGACGGCAAGGAATACTCGAAGATGGATAATTTTCTAAAATCGGATCTCCCGTCGACTGCTTCATTCTTGATCAGGATTGGCGATGTGAACTATAACTCAAAGGCGCTTGTCGATGCAATCAGGTTCTCATCAAAAGCAAGGACTTCAGAAGAAATTGCTGGGAGCTTCAGCGTCGGGCCTAAAATCGACAAGGATACTACGCTCATGGATAACTTCGACAAGCTCCAGCTTGCCGACAAGACCAGGGCTTATACGACACCGGAAGGCAAGGCCAAAGGCATTATCACTGGCTCGTATGAGAGGATACAGGGGAAATACGGCAACGCCATGAAGTTATCCACGGACAAGTAGTATGGGGAAATAACCTGTTAATATTAGGATAAAGGAGGATTTGGGAATGGAATCAATAGCAAATATCGCATCGTTGACACTCGCAATATTTCTTTCCATCAGCCAATGGTTCAGCGATGGAATTGCTGAATACCAGAAAAAGAACTACGACAAGGCCGTCACGGCGTTTACGAAAGTGATTGATGAGAAGGTTAAACCGAATCCATTATACGGACCGTCCCTGTACTGGCGTTCCAAATGCTTCGTGCAGCTCAAGAAGAATGACGAATCCATCGCGGACATCAAGCTCCTGCTCGAGACGGCGCCCGAAGGTGAACTGTCAGTCCTTGCCGCAGCAGATTTCAAAGAACTCACCGGCAAGGAATGGGACCTGGTCAACCGCGATACGCCCGAAGCCGCCTGGGAATCGCTGCGTAACGCGTTCAAGAAGCGTGACAAGAATGCATTGATGAAATGCGTATGCGAGAAAATGGGAGCGGAAGCCGAAATAGAAATAGCAGATGAACACCGGTCAGAGAAGTTCTGGGCCGAAGGGGCTAAGATTGATTCCGCCAAGGTCTCAGGTGTCAAATATAACAAGGAAAAGACAAAGGCGCTTCTTGTTTTTGCTGAAGGGACCGCCCCCCAGCCCAGTCTGATGATGGAGAAAGCCGGGGGAAAATGGGTTTTTGCAGGCAAAAAAAGCCGTTCTGAGCTTAAAGAGTTTGAAATGTCAGCAACTCTGGAAAAACCTTCAGTAAAGGTCGCGATTTCAGATGACGAGAGAAAAGAGATTGAAAGCCTTATAGCTGAGCTCGGGGCGGCCGATCCCGGCAAACGGAAGACAGCTTATGAAAAACTCAAGGCTTTAGGTGACAAGGCTTCTGAACTGCTGGAGAAAGCCAAGGGAAATCCCGATCCGGAAATTGCCATCCAGGCAAAGAAGCTGCTCTCAGGAAAGTAAGAAGTATATTGGGCTTTCTGTGTCCGCCGTAGCTTCCTAGCGAAGGCGGAAGCCCGACAAATTCCCAGCTACGGTTTAGCTGCTATCGCCTTCCCTGCCAGATGCCCGCTAGAGAACGCCCATTGAAGATTATAGCCGCCGCAGGGGCCGTCAAGATCCAGGATTTCCCCGGCGAAATAAAGGCCTTTGACGATTTTGCTTTCAAGCGTATCAGGATTCACTTCTTTCAGTGATACTCCTCCTTTTGTGACCATTGCCCTGTCAAAGCCTGCTGTTCCAGTAATTGTCAAAGGACATTCAGCCAGGAGCCGGGCAAGCTTTTCCCTCTGCCCTTTTGCGAAATTCGCAGATTCGAGGTCTTCTGGGCATCCGGCCATGGAACAGAGTATCGCCGAAAGTTTTCTTGGCAGATGATCTGACAGCATGTTCAAGACATGTTTCTTTCCGCTTTCTTTATGCCATTTTTCAAATTCAGCCAGCCAGGAGTTCATATTCCTGTCAGGAAAATAATTCATAAGCAAGGTGACCTTCTCCCCCTGTGCCAGCTGAGCTGAGGCTTTTCCGGAAATATTCATCGTCGCCGGTCCGGATATGCCGGAATGCGTGAAAAGGAATTCACCTGCCGAAACATCCTTCTTTGTCAGTTTCAGCTCAATGTCCTTGAATGTTATCCCAGCGCATTGCCCTGGCCATTTTTCCTCGCAGTAGAGTTCGACGAGGGCCGGTACGGGGTTGATTATCCTGTGCCCTGCGGATTTCGCAAGTGCATAGCCGCTTCCGTCCGAACCCAAATTCGGGTAGCTTCTTCCGCCGGTGGCAAGCAGGACCTTGTCGCTGCGAAATTCGCAGTTATCTGTCGCTAACCCGGAAATGCCTGATCCTTCAATCAGCAGGCTCCGGACTTTGGAAGAGCTCCGTATTTCAACTCCAAGCGCTCGTGCTTTTTTCAGGAGCGCTTCAAGTACGTCAAACGCCTTCTGTGATTCCGGGAATATATGGAAACCGTCGGTGCATACGGTTGGAACGCCCAGGTTCCGGAAAAAATCCCTGAGATGTTCCGGGGAAAGGGAATTGAGTGCTGGAATTATGAAGCGTCCATGGCGCCCGAACGATTCCGCAAGCTTTTCCTTTGAAAGGATATTCGTGATATTGCAGCGCCCGCCTCCGGTGGACAGGAGTTTTCTGCCGGGGGAATCCATTTTCTCAAGTAAAAGGATCTTCAAGCCTTTCTGTGCGGCTCCAATGGCAGCCATGAGTCCGGACGGTCCGCCGCCGGCAATTATAAGCCCGTATTTGTTAGTTTCTGGCATGTTTGCAACCTTATGGATTGGTATGAATTTTCAGTCAAGTCCTGACTTCGATTTGAGAATAGTCTGTCTTTCTCTTCATCCCAAAGGGATGGAGTATTACAGCCTGTGGTTTCAACCACAGGTAAATCATACACAACCCAACCGTCTTGAAGAGACGGAGTATCATCGTATAATTATTTTCATGTTTTTGCGGCCTGTCTATTCTTACTCCGTCCCTTCAGGACGAAATCAACTCGATTATAAAACCTATGGTTGAAACCATAGGCTTTATCACTATACGCTTTCAGCGTTAAATTCAACATCGAAGACAACAATCCCCAATTGTTTTGTTGAGTATTGGAACTTGGAATTTATTCGTTCAGAACGACAGCGGTTCGTTTTTATATGGATTCGATGACATCAGGCAGACGTAGACGCCGGAATAATTTGCCTCGTAAATTTTTACAAATTCAAATTCCTTTTCAAACAATGTGCTGATGTTTGATACAGGATAGTTTGTATTGGGAGTGTTGACCCCCATTATCCAGATACGGTCATATCCTTTGGCCTTGTCGAAGATCATATCATAATACGGATAGAAATCCTTTTCCCAGGTGTAGGTAAGGTTGTAGATGGTCGGGCGTGGAAGGCCCTTCCTTTTCTTCCAGTAGAAGCTTCTGAAAGGGGCTTTCACATAATCCTGCACGATCTTGTTTTCCGTAGACGGGATCCAGTTTTCATTTACGAATCCGGAACGGAGCAGGATGACATCGCCGGGCTTGTAGTTTTTATTTACAAATGATACGGAGCCGCGCCAGTTGTGGGTGATCCTGTATGAAAAATGTCCGTATGTCATGTAGTTCGGAATGGAGATGAATCCGAGGTAGAGGACGATATATACCCCTGGAAAGGCGACTCTGAGGATGTCGGACTTGAATATATGGACAAGTCCTGACATGATGAAGAAGAACGGTATCAGGCACATTACAAAGTACCTTGGATCGAAAAGCGAAATGCCAAGGAATTTTGAAACGCAGAATATGAATATGAAATGGACAACCAGCCAGGAGAAAAGCAGGAAATACCGTGATGAATGTTCCATGAGCCGGGCTTTGAAGTCAATTTTTTCAGAGGTAAAGAATAAAATGAAACATCCCGCAAGCAGCAAAAGTACTTTCAGGTTGAAAATGGATATTAGAAGCTTGAGGGCCTGGAATATGTTCATCTGCCTGAGCCAGTCCCAGGCTACACGGTTGTCAAACATTCCGGAAAGCTGGAAAAGAAGCACTGGGATTGTTATTGCTATAAGTATCTGGGACAAGATCCATTTCTGAGGGGAAGGATGGATCGGGCTTTTTTTCAGGACAATGATATAGACGTAATAAATGTTCTGTGCCAGAAGTACCGATGCGAAGACGTAGTGGGAATAGAAGGTCAGTATTGAAAATAAGATATAGAAGATGAAGTCGAATATCGATTTCCTCCTGAACATATACAGGAAGAATATCTGGGAAAGAAGCACGAACATGATCCCGAGTGAGTATGGACGGGCCTCCTGCGCATAATAGACCATGGTTTCATGGATCGCGAATATCAGGCTCGCAAAAAGCGCCTTCGCGTCTATGTCGAAGATAAGTCGTCCAAGAAGGAACATAAGATATACTGATATGATGGAAGCGATGAGGGAGAGAAGCCGCACGGAAAATTCGTTATTGGGTAAATAGTCCAGAATACCCCTTTCAAGAAGATAATAGAGAGGCGACTGCCCCTGTGTCTCGGCCACCCTGTCTATGGTCTCTTGCACCGTGGGCGCGGTTGATGCCCAATAGGTCGCGAGCTCATCCGTCCATAGGCTTGTCTCCGATATGTTGAACATCCGGAAGAAGACTGCTACGAGCAAGATGATGATCATGGCAGTTCCGGGTTTTATCCCGAAATAGTCCAGTGATTCTTCTGGTTTCTGCTGCTCTGATGGTTCCATAAATGTCATCTTGACAGGTCCATGAAATTCGCAATTGAACAAGTGATATTGTATATTTCTTAATCTAACACGGCAACTTTTAAATTTGACATGGAAATGATGAATTTCAAAAAATATAAAATGCCTGACTCCCTCGGTCATTTTGGCCAGTATGGCGGAATGTTCGTGCCGGAAACGCTTATTCCTGCGCTAAAAGAACTCGACAAGGTCTATGAGGAAAGCAGGCAGGATCCTAAATTTATTAGGACTTTCAATGGGCTCATGAAGGATTATGTCGGCAGGCCTACGCCCCTTTATTTCGCCGAACGTCTCACCAGATATTTTGGCGGGGCAAAAGTATATCTGAAAAGGGAGGACCTCTGTCATACTGGCGCCCACAAGATCAATAATTCCCTCGGACAGGCCCTGCTTGCCGTCCGCATGGGCAAGAAACGCGTCATTGCCGAGACCGGTGCTGGACAGCACGGAGTCGCCACGGCGACAGCCGCCGCCAGGTTCGGGCTCGAATGCGTCGTCTACATGGGCGAAGTCGATATGAAACGTCAGGCATTGAACGTAATAAGGATGCAGCTCCTCGGCACAGAAGTCCGTCCGGTCTATGCCGGACAGAAGACCTTGAAGGAGGCTGTCAGCGCCGCGATCCGTGACTGGGTGTCTTCAAGCCGTGACAGCCATTACATACTTGGTTCCGCTCTTGGCCCTCATCCGTTCCCGAAAATAGTCCGTGATTTCCAGAGCTGTATCGGCCGCGAGGCCAGGGAACAGATCCTGAAGAAGGAAAAAAGACTTCCTGATCTACTTATCGCCTGCGTCGGCGGAGGTAGCAATTCCATCGGCCTCTTCCATCCTTTCCTCGCAGACAAGCGGGTGAAGATGCTTGGTGTCGAGGCAGGGGGCAGGGGAAGCCGCATCGGCGAGCATGCTGCGAGATTCGCAGGCGGAAGACTTGGAATACTGCAGGGAACCCGCAGTTATGTGCTTCAGGACAAGAACGGACAGATTGCCCTGACGCATTCGGTTTCAGCCGGACTCGACTATGCTGCCGTCGGACCTGAACATTCCTATCTCAAGGATTCCGGCCGTGTTCAATACACGAAGGTCAGCGACAAGGAGGCCCTTGCCGCATTCAAGCTCCTCTCAGAACAGGAAGGGATCATCCCCGCCCTGGAAAGCGCACATGCGGTCGCGGGCGCCCTTAAGATCGTCCCGAAGATGAGGAAGAACCAGTTAGTCGTAATCAACATCAGCGGCAGGGGCGACAAGGACGTCGAACAGGCCGCGAAATACCTCCTATAGCCACAGACTTGCACAGACTAACCGAAGGGGATAGTATTCAAGATTGTAGGAGTTCACAACTTCAGTTGTGTATTCATGCGGTTTAATGAATAGATATTGAATAGGTTAAATTAGTGAAATGGCGAATGTAATGCCTTGTAATCCAATGAAATGCATATGGTGTTGACGGTTGCGGTGAATAGTAAATGAATAGATATTGAATAGATAAATCTTATCGTGTAAATCCTGTTATCCTGTCTAATTCTTGATTTATTTTGAGGAAAGGATCCTGTCGAAAATATCTTCATGCTCCTTCGTCCATGGTGCTGGCCAGAGTTTTTCGAAGCCTTTGCGGAATTCGCAGGCCTTGGAGCCGAATAGTTTTTTAGTGGCGATTGAGGCGCCGCGGGAAAGTTCGACTGGTTTAAAGCCTTGGGATATGACGACTCGCATCGTACCGATTATCCTGTCGTCCCAGCCAAGCTTCCGTTCAAGGTCACGGCAGACGCGGTCAACGGAGTCTGTCAGGAACGGATTGACCATCCTGACAAGAAGATCTTCCGCATATTCTTTGTAGCCTTTTTCAGTGAAAAGTTCATCGGCGCCTTTCCATTTTTTGCACAGGGCAAGTCCTGATTCATCTATGAAGACTCGTCTTCCCAATTCGATTAAATCCGGATGACTGGCAAGCTCATGCATGAAGGCGATCTTGTTTTCTGAGGCGTGGAGCCCGAGAAGCATGTGGATGGCGTTATGCCCATATAGTTTGGCTTCCTCGAAGGGGAGAAGATCCTTCTTGACGATAAGCCCTTGTGTTTTCCTGTCATTAATTCCGGGACAGCTACTTATCAGGATTTTGTTGAATTCTTCGACGAGATGCCCGCGGTCGGCAGAAGGTGTCAGAGGAACGAGATTTCTCTTTATACATTCGGATGCAGGAATGATCCCGCTCATCTTGCCGACTACTGTATTCAAATAATAGGTGTTTGGAAAATTCCCTCCAACGGCTTTTTGCAGGAGTTCGGCGGCATGATTATGGTTTTCAGCGGTATAGATGATTCTCCTGCGGTCAGGATCCTTTTCAAAGCCCTTCTTCAACCAAGATGCGATGTTCGCAAAGAATTTGACTCCGGGAAGAGCGGTGGCGATCTCATCAGCCTCGGCTGCTATTCCAATCAGTTTTTCCAAATCAGACAGATCTGTAGGATCGAATATCTCGACATTCGGGATCTTCTCCAAAATAATTCTGTCCTTTGTGGCAATATTTATAGTTATAAATCCCTTGTCGGCACGAAGTGCCGTCAGAAGGGATTTATCAACATCGGCGACGACAATCCTGTCGAAGCCGCCTTTTGAAGCCCCGAGAAGGAATATTCCTGTCTGTATCGGGCCCAGTCCTATTCCAAGAAATGTTGACATCTTTAGTAAGACAGGCTTTTAGCCTGTTCCTTTTATAAAATTACTTGACGGGCTGGAAAGCCCGCCTTACTACTTGACGGGCTGGAAAGCCCGCCTTACTACTTGACGGGCTGGAAAGCCCGCCTTACTTAGGATACTCATTACACAAAAGATGCAGCGGCTTCTCGTCCTCCTCGATTTCCGGGAAGCGCCCGATCTTGTCATAGAACCGGTTGTCGTTGGCGTCGTCATTGACCATTGACACTTCTCCTATAAGGCACATTGATTTCTCCGCCCAAAAACGATGGTAGATGTACGGTTCGAGGGTTATGCTCTCTCCTGTTTTCAGCCTCAGGAGGCTGCCTGACTTGAGTTTCCGTGTCACCCCGTCGACTTGCACAGTGAAAGTTTCCTTGGAAAGACCTTCCTTCTTATCCGCCTTCCAGAGCCTCATGACGAGATCCCCACCGCCGCGGTTGATTATGTCCTCCATCTTGTTCCAGTGGAAATGTGTCGGGGTGATCTGGTTCACTCTGGCGATCATTATCTTCTCTGCGTATGGCTTGCCACTCTTTTCACCGTAACTGCCGTTCCGTATTGTGAACAGGAGGAGTCCGAGCTTCTTGAAGTCGCCACCTCCGAAATCGGTGATATCCCAGCCCAGTTTGTTCTTTCTGATCTCATCGCATTCCTTGCCTTTTTTCTTCCATTGCTCAGGAGACCAGAAGGCCCATGGAGGCAGCTCGAACTTGTGCTTTTTGAAGAAATCCTTGGCTTCACGCAGATAATTGTTCAATTCAGATCTTTTCATAAATTTTTTCCGGTTATAAATTTTCGTCTCATGAAAATTTATTTATCAGTTCCTTCACCTGGTCAATTGACTTGATTCCCTGGGATGCGCCAGGGTGGCTCAGGGAAGCTGCCGCTACTCCGCTTCCGAATTCCAGGATGTCCTTGATGTTTTTGCCCTTGTACAGCATGTAGAGGCAGCCTGCGCAGAAGGCGTCACCGGCACCAACTGTCCCTTTGATATATCCTTCAGGCAGTCTTAAGGATTTTAGTGATTCACGGACGATCTTGTTCTTCTCCTTGACCGTTGCCACAGCGCCTTCAGGAAAATGAATGACAACCATTTTACCGACACCCATTTTAAGGAGAGCGTCAGCGGCATCAGTGGCATCCTTAAAGTCGATGCTCCCATCTTTCTGCCTGATCCGTTTCTCGAGCACTTTCCCGGCCTCGATCTCGTTGAATATGAGATAATCGGTGAACTTGAGCGAAGGTGTGACGATCCTGTTGAATCTCTCGCTGTTCTCACTTACGACGTCGATAGCAGTCTCAATTCCCGCCTCCTTCATCATCGATAGAAGCCTTGCGGCACGCGTCCCGAATTTCTTATCGGACTCATCGAGCTTGTCGAGGAGCAGCAAATAACCGACCAGGCATACTTTCCCACTTATCTTGTCAATCACAAAATCGTCGATATCCAATGTGGCGTTCGCGCCTCTTGCGTGGAAGAACGTGCGATGTCCATTGGATTTTACTGTGATGACATCTGTATATGAAGTGGGCTGTCCGGGACGTTTCCTGAGGAGTTCCGTGCTGATATTATGTTTTTTGCAGTCTTTCAGGATGAAATCTCCATGTTCATCATCGCCGATGGCTCCAACCGCCTGCAAGGGCATGTCAGTCCCGAGTTTTGCAAGATCAAGAAGGACGCTGTAAGGGCATCCACCGTTTGCCGGAGCTTCCGTCTTCAGGATGCTGGACAGGTTTCCTTCCTCAGGATAGCTATCAACAAACTTAATCAGGTCGATTATCCAGTTTCCGCCTGCGGTTATTCCGTTTCTCATAAATCTTTATTCCTTAAATTTAAAACAAAGAACAGCCCTTACGGGCTTAACTACAAACAAATTCTATGTTCGTAGTTAATGCCGTAAGGCATGTTTCATGTTAATGGATACTAAAAGCATTCAACACTGTTTCCGAAGCGTTTGTTCATAGCCTTGACAATCCTCTTCGCGGATTTTGCGGATTTCGCAATTGTGAACAACGATGAACCGCTGCCGGAAACTTCAACGCCGAGTGCCCCGGCCTTTATCATTTCATCCTTTAAAATACTTAAGAAAGGAAACTTTTTCCATAACGCCGGAGAAAGGTCGTTCCGGAGGGAAGCAAGCTTCCTTAGATCATTTCTCTCGAGCGCAGAAAGAACTTTGTCCAGCGAAACTCTGCTGTCGGATTTCATCCTGTTCTGATACGCCCATTTTGCGCTGACAGGGAACCTTGGAAAGACAACGACGATAGGAATTTCGCATTTTATCGGAAGCGGCTCCAGTTTTCCACCAATTCCTTTAGCAATTGAAGGCACCGGATTGAGGAAGAACGGAACATCGGCCCCGATCTTTGACGCCAGATATAAAATATCCGCTTCGGAGATTTTATGGGGGTACTTTTGCTGTAAAAGGCGCAGGACTCCCACCGCATCGCTGCTTCCACCACCGAGCCCGGCAGCCACAGGGATCCTTTTTGTCACATGAATCTTCCAGGATGGCCTGATTTTTGCGAATTTCGCAAAAGCTTCCGCAGCCTTGTGGCAGAGATTATCCGGACCTGAAAGGGCAGGGACAGTACACGTTACTGTAAGTTTGCCATCCTTGGAATCAGTCAGAGTGATTGTATCACAAGGTTCTTTAAGCGGAAGAAAGATTGTCTCGATCTCATGGTATCCGTCTGCACGTTTGCGGATTACGCGCAGGAACAGGTTTATCTTTGCTTTTGCATTTGTTTTCATGTTATAAAATTTTCGTCCGAAAATTTTATTTCTCGAATACCTTGTAATGCTTGTTATAGGCGTGCAACGTGTCGGTTATGAGCACTGCAAGCTTCAGGGCCTCGAGTCCGTGCCTGCCAGAAACCTTTGGGGAAGGGGCCTTGCCAGTCTTGATTGCAGCCTGGACGCAATTAACAAAATCTTCAAGCTCCTTCTCAAGGGCGTTATGGTCATTGACCGGTACTGCTATCTTCTTAATTCCAAGCAGGCCTCTTGTATACATGACGCCTGATCGATCGGCATAATCCAGGGAAATGTATGAGTCTGTCAGGAAAACGCGGAATTTTCGCATGGGCTCCGGACTGACACGGCTTGCTGTGACATTCGCCACGCAACCGTTCTTGAACTTGATTCTGGCGTTTGCAATATCCTCACCTTTGCTGAGTACAGGGATCCCTACTGCGTCAACGCGCTCGACTTCGCTGTCAACCATGTGCAGGATGATATCGAGGTCATGGATCATCAGATCAAGGACAACTCCTACTTCCGTGCCGCGCCTGTGCATGCCGGGGCGCGGGGGTGGGTAGGGGGCAAGCCTGTGGGCTTCGATGAAACGAGTCTTTCCAGCCTGTTTCTCAAGGAAACTCATGACAGGATTGAATCTTTCGACATGTCCGACGCTGAGCACGACATTGTTATTCTCCGCGAGCTGGACCAGCTCCTCGGCATGTTCAACCTTGGCGGTAATGGGCTTTTCGATAAGGAGGTGTTTTTTGTCCTTGAGAAGTTCCAGGGCTATCTCATAATGCAAGTCTGCGGGAACGGAGATGCTGAGCCCGTCGCAGTTGGCGGAAAGCTCTTTTATTGTCGGGAAGGCCTTGACACCGAATTCCTCGGAAACGGCTTTTGCGGTCTCCTTGTTTGCGTCGTATATGCCGACGAGTTCCGCGTGCTTGTCCTGCTTATAAAGACGAGTGTGGTGCTTGCCAAGTACACCGACCCCAATCACGCCGACTTTGATTTTATCTGACATAGGATATTTCCGATTTATGATTGTCAATTGCCGATTTAAGAACGATGGAATTGTAATCTACCACAGAGAGGCGGAGACACAAGCGTATTTTCTTTTAAGGCGAACTCAAGTTCGCCTTAAAAGAAAATAAAAAGGAGCATCCCGGAGGATGCCCCTTTTGAAGTCGATATATGTCTTTGAATTACGTGGTGGTGGCGGCTGTCTTACCGCTGATGACACCGTGCTGTTTGAACGTACGGGTCATTGCGAATTCACCGAGACGGTGGCCGACCATGTTTTCAGTCACGAACACGTTAATGAAAGTCTTGCCGTTGTGGACATTGAAAGTATGTCCGACGAAATCGGGGGCTATCATGGAGCGGCGCGACCAGGTCTTGATAGGCCTCTTCATTCCGCTCTTGTTCATCTTCTCCACCTTTTCGAGGAGGTGTGCGTCCGCGAAGGGACCTTTTTTGATGGACCTACCCATTATTTTTTCCTCCGTTCAATTATGAATCTATTGGAAGTTCTTCTCTTCTTGCGTGTCTTCTTGCCTTTTGCAAGCTTGCCCCAGGGCGACATCGGGTGCTGTCTGCCACCGCCTGATTTCGAACGTCCTTCACCACCACCGTTGGGATGGTCGATAGGGTTCATCGCCATGCCGCGGACATGCGGACGGATGCCGAGATAGCGCTTGCGTCCGGCCTTGCCGTATTTGATGTTCATGAAATCGAGGTTTCCGACCTGTCCGATCGTAGCGTAGCAGTTGATATGGAGCATCCTGACTTCGCCGCTCGGGAGCTTGACTGTCGCGTATTCTCCTTCCTTTGAACGGAGCTGGGCGAGCATTCCGGCGGACCTGACAAGCTTGGCGCCGCTTCCGGGATAGTTCTCGATGTTATGGATCTCGATGCCGTCCGGGATATTCTTGAGCTTCAGGGCGTTTCCAGGCTTGATCTCGGCCTTTTCGCCGCTCATCACCGTGTCACCGACCTTGAGCCCGATGGGGGCGAGGATATAACGCTTTTCACCGTCCACGTAGAAGAGGAGGGCGATATTCGCGCTGCGGTTGGGATCGTATTCGATCGTTGCGACTTTCGCGGGAATTCCTTCCTTGTCGCGTTTGAAGTCGATCATGCGCAGGCGTCTTTTCACGCCGCCACCGCGGTAACGGGTGGTCATGCGTCCGTTGTTGTTCCTGCCGCCGGTACCCCTTTTGCCTGAGGTCAGGGATTTCAATGGAGAGTCGGCGGTGATGTGCGAGAAATCAAGCACCGATTTTCCTCTCAGTCCCGGTGTAAGCGGTCTAAATGTCTTCAATGGCATAATATTACCTCGTTAAGTTGCGTCAAACGATTTCTATCGAACCCTTTGACAATGTTATGATCGCCTTCTTGACGGCTGGGCGGCGGCCATATTTCATAAGCCTGCCGGCGCGTTTCATCTTGCCCATCTTGTTGATGATGTTCACGGACTTGACCTTGACCTCATAGAGCTTCTCTATGGCGCTCTTGATGTCGATCTTGTTCGCATCAGTATGGACTTTAAAGATGTATTTGTTGGCAGCTTTAAGGTCCATGCTTCGTTCTGTGACCAGAATGGTCTCTATGATCTGATATGGATTGTTCATGGATTGCTTCCTTTCTATTCGAGCCGTTTCAGGAAGACGTCCATCGCGTCTTTCGTGAAAAGTATTTTATGCGTGAGCAGTAGCTGATATGTATTCACGGAATCCGCTTTGACCAGCATGACGTTCGGCATGTTCTGGGAGGCCCTGACGAGATCCTTGTCGATCTCCTTCAGCACCAGCAGTACATTCTCACCGAGCTTCATCTTGTCCAGGAGGGACGCCACGTTCTTTGTCTTCGGTGCGTCTATCTTGAATGATTCAGCCATGACCAAGGTGCCATCGGCAATTTTTTCCGAAAATGCGCGCTTGAGTGCGAGGGCAAGGACTTTCCTGTTGACTTTCATCCCGTATTTGCGGGGCTTCGGTCCGAACGTGATTCCACCATGTCTCCAGATCGGGCTTCTGTTGCTTCCGACGCGTGCGCGTCCGGTGCCCTTCTGGCGCCAGGGTTTCGCACCGCCGCCGCTGACCTCTGAGCGGTCCTTGGTGGAGGCTGTCCCTGCGCGTTTCTCGGCGAGGTGTGCGACCACTGAATCATGCACGGCCTGTGCACCCTTTTCGAGCTCGAAATGTTTCGGCTTCAGGGTGAGATCCCCAGCCGCGGAACCATTGTTGTCAATTATCTTTACAGATAATTCCTTCTTTACGTCTGATTTTATTTTTTTTGTCTTAGCCATAAGTCACCGCCTAATTCTTTTTAATGCTTTTTTTGATGGCGCTTCTGACAGTCAGGATCCCGCCGGTAGGGCCGGGAACAGCGCCTTTTAGGAAAAGAAGATTCTCTTCAGGAGAGACTTTGACGACAAGCAGGTTCTGGATAGTCCTCGGAACGTTGCCCATATGTCCGGGCATCTTCTTGCCCTTGATGACGTTGGCGGGTTTTTCCTTCTGACCTATGGATCCAGGCCTCCTGTCCCAGCCGCCGCCATGGCTTGCGCGTCCGCCGGCGAAATGGAAGCGTTTGACAACGCCCTGGAAACCTTTGCCCTTGATGATTCCGTTGACGTCTACATATTCCTTTGCAGCGAATATGTCGGCCTTTATTATCTCGCCGACCTTGAATTCCTTTTCAGTGTCGAGTATTTCCCTGAATGCCGAGTGGGGATTTCCCTCCATGCCCGCCTTCTTTGCGCGGCCGATCATGGCCTTGCCGGCGTTCTTGGCTTTTCTCGCTCCGAATCCGAGCTGGACAGCAGAATATCCGTTCTTGTCCTTGGTTTTCACTTCCATCACTGTGCATGGTCCGGCCTGGAGAACGGTGACTGGAATGAGTACGCCGTTTTCGTCATAGACCTGGGTCATGCCGAGTTTTTTTGCGATGATACCTTTCATACTTCTCCTTTTTTAGAGGCACGTGCGTTTAATTAATGCAGAGGTGCCTTCAGGAACCGATCTTGATGGAGATGTCAACGCCGGCCGGGAGGTTGAGCTTTTTGAGCTCGTCCACCGTCTTTGCGGTCGGATTGATGATGTCCATCAGGCGTTTATGGGTCCTGATTTCAAACTGGTCCATTGATTTCTTGTCACAATGCGGTGAACGGTTCACCGTGAAGCGTTCGATCCTCGTCGGCAATGGAATCGGTCCCGCTATCAGAGCTCCGGTCCTGCGCACTGTATTCACGATCTCCGCCACAGACTGATCCAAAATACGATGATCGAAAGCCTGCAGTTTGATCCGAATTGTCTGTTTGCTTGTTGCTGCTGCGCTCATTTTATTTTTTCCTTTTCAACAATTTGTTTTTGTAGTTCCACGGGGACCTTCTCGAAATGTGAAGGTTCCATCGAATATGAAGCTCTCCCTTTCGAGAGAGAGCGTATTGCCGTAGCGTAGCCGAAAAGCTCGGAGAGGGGCGAGTGGGCGAGGATCTTCGTCGTGTTGCCCTTGGTCTCCACCTCGATGATCTGTCCCCTGCGGCTTGAAGTGTCGCCGATCACATCCCCCATGTTCTCGTCCGGAGTCGTGATCTCGACCTTCATTATCGGTTCAAGAATTATCATGCCCGCCTTCTTCGAAGCATCCTTGAAGGCCATTGAAGCGGCGATCTTGAATGCAAGTTCGGAGGAGTCGACAGGATGATATGAACCGTCGAGTATCTGTATGTGCAGGTCCACCACCGGATATCCGGCAAGGGCACCTGTCGTAGAGGCCTCGATAAGGCCTTTCTCTATCGGCTTTATGAATTCCTTGGGAATTCTTCCGCCCACAACTTTGTTTTCAATGATGACGCCATAACCTCTTGGTCTCGGCTCCATGCTGATTATTACGTGGCCGTACTGGCCGCGTCCGCCGGACTGCCGCACGAATTTGGTGTTTGATTCGGAAGCCTTGCAGATGGTCTCCCTGTATGCGACTTCAGGTTTTCCAGTATTCGCCTCGACTTTGTATTCCCTTAAAAGCCTGTCGCGTATGATGTCGAGATGGAGTTCACCCATTCCGGAAATAATTGTCTGCCCTGTGTCCTCGTCAGTCTTTATCCTGAAGGTAGGATCCTCGTCGGAGAGCGCGCCTAGGGCGGTGTAGAGCTTGTCGCGGTCGCCGGATGTCTTGGGTTCGACGGCCATGGATATCACAGGCTCCGGGAATTTCATCGATTCAAGTATGATCTGCTTGTCTTCACAGCAGAGAGTATCGCCGGTGGTGGCGTTCCTGAGTCCTACTGCGGCTGCGATGTCGCCGCTGAACACCTGGTCGAGGTCGTCCCTGCGGTTCGCATGCATCTGGAGGATTCTTCCGATCCTTTCGCGTCTTTTAGTCCTTGGATTGAATATGGTAGTGCCCTTTTCAAGGCAGCCTGAATAAACTCTGAAGAATGTAAGTTTGCCGACATGGGGATCGTTCATTATCTTGAAGGCGAGGGCTGAGAACGGTTCGGTATCGCCGACGTGGCGTGACATTGGCAGTTCGGTCGCCGGATCCGTGCCTTTTATCTCCCATACGTCGATCGGGGAGGGGAGGTATTCGACAACACTGTCCAGAACTGGCTGTACGGCCTTGTATTTGAATGCTGAACCACAGACTACCGGGACAATGTCCCCTGCAAGCACTCTGCGTCTTATCGCCTGTTTGATGGTCTTGACGTCCGGTTTCTTGTCCTCGAGGAACATTCCCATGATATGGTCATCGACTTCGGCCAGGCATTCAACTATGTATTTATATGCCTTCTCGGTCTGTTCCTTCAGTTCCGCCGGAATTTCCTTCACATGGATTTCCGCGCCGAGTTCCTCTTCAATGAAGTATAACGCCTTTTTCTCGAGGACGTCCACGACTCCTTCGAACGAGGATTCCTTTCCTATTGGTATTTGGAGGGGGACGGCGGTTGCCCCGAGCTTGTCATGTATGTCCTCCACCACTTTATAGAAATCGGCGCCGGTCCTGTCCATCTTGTTCACGAACGCGATTATCGGCACATTGTATTTCTTCGACTGGCGCCAGACTGTTTCGGACTGCGGCTGGACTCCGCCGACAGCGCAGAACACTGCGACGGCTCCATCGAGTACGCGCAGGGATCTTTCGACTTCGGCGGTGAAATCGACATGTCCGGGGGTGTCGATGAGGTTTATCTTGTGGTCCTTCCATGTGCAGGTGGTGGCGGCTGAGGTGATGGTGATGCCGCGTTCCTGCTCCTGGATCATCCAGTCCATAGTGGCGGTGCCCTCGTGGACCTCGCCCATCTTGTAGTTTTTGCCTGTATAGTAGAGTATTCTTTCGCTGACAGTTGTCTTGCCAGCGTCGATATGGGCCATGATGCCGATGTTCCTCACTCTTGCGAGCGGAACCGTCCGGCCTGGGGCCTCCTTATATTCCTTTTTCACACTGTTGGGCATAAACTGTCAAAGAACCTTAAATCAAAAAAATTACCATTTGTAATGGGCAAAAGCCTTGTTGGCCTGCGCCATCTTGTGTGTGTCTTCCTTTTTCTTAACTGCAGAACCCGTGTTGTCGAGAGCGTCGAGGATTTCCGATGCAAGGGCGTTCTTCATGGCCTGGCCTTTGCGTCCCTTGGCGTATGTGACGATCCAACGGAGGCCGATTGCGACCTGGCGTTCAGGATTTATTTCCACGGGAACCTGGTATGTCGCACCGCCGACTCGGCGGCTCTTGACTTCGAGGCGGGGCTTGACGTTTTCAAGCGCCTGGAGGAAGACCTCAAGGGGTTCCATGTCCTTCTTCTTGAGCTTTATCCCCTTGAATGCATCATACACGATCCTCTGGGCGGTCGATTTCTTGCCGCTTATCATGATCGTATTTATGAGGCGGGCAACAAGCTCGCTGTTATATTTCACGTCCGGAGTAAGGACTCTTTTTGGCGATCTATGTCTTCTCATTTTCCCTGTTCCTGGTTTATTGTTTAATCAAAAAAAACTATCGACATCCTTCGGATGCCGACAGCTTCAAAGTTCCTCAAAAAAATACGGAACTGCCTTATTTGGCCTTCTTCGCACCGTACTGTGAACGCGCCTGCTTGCGTTTCTCGACTCCGAGGCAGTCGAGGGTTCCGCGGACGATGTGGTATCTCACACCGGGGAGGTCGCGTACGCGGCCGCCTTTTACGAGGACAACCGAATGTTCCTGGAGGTTGTGTCCTTCACCGCCGATATAGGCTGTGACTTCTTCGCCATTCGTAAGACGCACCCTTGCGATCTTCCTCAGGGCCGAATTAGGTTTCTTCGGCGTCCTGGTCGTAACCTGCAGGCAGACTCCGCGCCTCTGGGGGCAACCTTCGAGCGCACGGGACTTGCTCTTCTTGATCTTCATGCTGCGGCCATTTTTAATCAACTGGTTAATTGTCGGCATTAATTTTTCCTGTCTTTTATTTCATGTCCCACTCAAAAAGCGGGCCCATATTATAATACATGTCCTTAAATATGCAACTCTCCAAATCAATCTTTGATGGAAAGCATCTCCCGGGCTGCGTTGATCGCGGCGGCTTCCTCAAGAGTAGGCTTGTCCTGCTGCGGCTTTGAAAGATCGGCCTCAGGAGGAAGTTCTTCGCCAAGTTTCTTGATAAGGAGCTTCTGGATCTCTTCAGTGCCGGTTCCGGCCGGAATGAGATGTCCTGTAATGACGTTTTCCTTGAACCCCCTCAGATAGTCGATCTTGCCGAGGGTGGCGGCGTCAGTCAGTATCCTCGTCGTATCCTGGAAGGATGCGGCGGAAATGAAACTGTCGGTTTCAAGTGACGCCTTCGTTATTCCAAGAAGCACGGGTTCGGCTTCGGCGGCCTTTCCGCCCTTTGATGTCACCGATGTATTCTCATCGAGGAATACATATTTGTCAACCTGTTCTCCAATCAGGAACTGGGTGTTGCCCGGATCCGTGATGCGCACCTTCTGCAGCATCTGGCGTACAACGACCTCAATATGCTTGTCGTTGATCTCGACGCCCTGGGCCCTGTATACGAGCTGTACTTCGTTCACAAGATATTCCTGGAGCTCCTGCGGACCGCAGATTGCGAGAAGTTCCTGCGGGACAATCGAACCTTCAGTCAGTTTCTGGCCCTTGTGCACGATGTCGCCTTTTCCTACGGATAGATGCTTGTTCGCCGGGATAAGATGCTCTTCAGTCTGATTGTTCTCAACGTCGCGTATGATCAGCTGGCGGCGGCCGCGGACCATTTTCCCGAGCTCTACTTTGCCGTCGATCCTTGCTATCTCGGCGATGTCCTTGGGAGTTCTCGCCTCGAAAAGTTCAGCGACGCGCGGAAGTCCGCCGGTGATATCCTTGTTCTTGGCGGTCTGACGCGGCATTCTTGCGAGCACCGTACCTGCCTTGATCTTGGTATCCTCCTTGATCATGAGGTATGCGCTTGCCGGAAGGGTGTAATGGGAGATAATTTCGCCCTTGTCGTCCTTGATTACGATCTGCGGATGAAGGTCTTCACGGTGTTCCATCACAGTGATTTCCTCTACTCCGTTGGCCTTTTTCTCGTGGTTCAGCGTGACCCCTTCGATGAGATCGCGGAACTCGACGGTTCCGCTTTCTTCCGAGATGATCGGAATATTGTAGGGATCCCAGCTTGCGATCTTGTCGTTGGCCTTGGCCTTCTCGCCTTCGGCTTTTGCAAGTATTGCGCCTATCGCCAGTTCATAACGGTCGATTTCAACGCCCTTTTCATCTTCAATGATGATGAAGCTGTTCTTATTTACAACGATCTGTTCATTCTTGTCGTTCGTGACGATCCTAGCGTTGAAATATTTGATCACGCCAGGATTCCTGACCCTGATCACAGGCTGTTTGTATGAGGATGAAGCAGTACCACCGATGTGGAATGTCCTCATTGTAAGCTGTGTGCCGGGCTCACCGATCGACTGGGCTGCTATGATTCCGAGGGCGTCCCCGATGTCCGCGAGCCTGCTTGTCGCCAGATTGCGGCCATAGCACTTTATACATACTCCGAATTTCGTCTCGCATGTGAGAACCGAACGTATATATATGCGGTTGATGCCGCTGTCTGTTATCCTGGTAGCAATCGCCTCGGTCACCTCTTCGTTCGCAGCGATTATCAGGGAGCCGTCACCCTTTATCGGATCACGTATGTCCTGGGCGCTGAACCTTCCGACAATCCTGTCCTTGAGAGGGATTATCTCCTCATCGCCTTCCACTACATTTCCAACCCAGATACCCTTGACGGTACCGCAGTCATGCTCATGGCAGATGACATCCTGTGAGACATCTACGAGCTTACGTGTCATGTATCCGGAGTCAGCGGTCTTAAGGGCCGTATCGGCCAGACCTTTCCTTGCTCCATGCGTACTGATGAAGTATTCGAGGACCGAAAGACCTTCACGGAAATTCGAGATGATAGGACGCTCGATGATGTCGCCTGACGGCTTGGCCATAAGACCACGCATACCGGCGAGCTGGCGGATCTGGTCCTTGCTGCCTCGTGCGCCGGAGTCAAGCATCGCGAACACCGGGTTGATTTCGTTGGCTTTCGCCTTGTCCTTGTCGCCGGAAAGATCAAGCGAGGCGAAGAGTTCGTTCGCAACCCTGTTGCTGGCCTGTGTCCATATGTCGATGATTTTGTTGTGGCGTTCGCCGGCGGTGATTACACCGCGGTGGAACTGCGCCTCGACCTTTTCGATTTCCTTCCTGGCATTTTCAATATGCTCCTCTTTCTTCTCAGGAATGATCATGTCAGTGATCGAGATGGAGAAAGCGGCTCGTGTCGCATATTCATAACCCAGTCTTTTAAGGGCGTCGAGGACTTCTACGGTCTTTTCGTGTCCCACGTGGACATAGGTCAGGGTAATGAGCTTTCCAAGGCGTTTCTTGTCGGCACCATCATTATAGAAACCGAGGCTCTTGTCCCATATCTCGTTGAAGATACAGCGGCCGGGTGTCGTCAGGATGAAGCGGTTCTCGGAATTGCCATGAATTGTCTTTTTTCCAAGGTCGGGATTCGGGAACTTGATCGCGTCATGTATTTTGATCGCGCCCGCATCGAGAGCGGAAATGACTTCGAAATAGTCCTTGAAAGCCTTCGCCTTATCGATGTTCCTGGGCTTGACAGTGAGATAATAGGAACCAAGCGTGATATCCTGGGTAGGAGTCGTTATCGGCTTGCCGTTCGCGAGCGAGAATATGTTGTTCGTGGCGAACATGAGAAGCCTTGCCTCGAGCTGCGCCGGGCTTGACAGCGGAATATGGACCGCCATCTGATCTCCGTCGAAGTCTGCATTGAATGCCGTACATACGAGCGGATGTATGCGGATGGCTGAACCTTCGATGAGGATAGGATCAAATGCCTGTATGCTGAGACGATGGAGTGTCGGTGCGCGGTTGAGCAGGACCGGATGCCCTTTGGTGACTTCCTCGAGGATGTCCCAGACAACAGGTTCGCCGCGTTCGATCATCTTCTTCGCGCTGCGCACGGTGTGCACATAGCCTCTCTGCTTTAGATAGCGGATTATGAAGGGTTCGAAGAGGACGAGGGCCATCTTCTTCGGAAGTCCGCACTGTCCGAGTTGGAGCTCAGGGCCGACGACAATGACCGAACGGCCTGAATAGTCAACGCGTTTTCCAAGGAGGTTCTGGCGGAAGCGGCCCTGTTTCCCCTTGAGCATGTCGCTGAGGGATTTTAGAGGGCGGTTTCCTGCACCTGTGACGGCGCGGCCATGGCGGCCGTTGTCGAGAAGGGCGTCAACGGCTTCCTGGAGCATGCGCTTTTCGTTGCGGATGATGACTTCAGGAGTCCTGAGCTTGAGCAGGTTCTTCAGACGGTTGTTTCTGTTTATGATCCTTCTGTACAGATCGTTGAGATCTGATGTCGCAAACCTTCCGCCTTCAAGGGGCACAAGGGGCCTGAGGTCCGGAGGAATCACAGGAAGTACTTCCAGGATCATCCATTCAGGACGTGAATTGCTCTTCATGAAACCTTCAACAAGCCTTGTCCTTTTTGCGAGCTTGATACGGATGACCTTGCTCCTGGTGGAGGCCATCTGCACCTCAAGATCCTTCATGAGGGCTTCAAGATTTATTTTTTCAAGGAGGACCCTGACGGCGGGAGCGCCCATGTCGGCCTTGAAGTTTTCGCCGTAGTCTTCACGGGCTTCGCGGTATTCGAGCTCTGAGAGAGGCTGTCCCTGCTTGAGAGGCGTATCGCCGGGATCCGTCACAACCCAGTCCTCGTAATAGATGACTCTTTCAAGGGCCCTGGCGGTCATGTCGAGCATGAGACCGATACGGCTGGGCATGCACTTGAAGAACCATATGTGTGAAACTGGAACTGCAAGATCGATGTGACCCATGCGTTCACGTCTGACCCTTGACTGGGTGACTTCGACGCCGCACCTGTCGCAGACGACTCCCTTGTGCTTCACTCTCTTGTATTTACCGCAATTACATTCCCAGTCGCGTGTAGGACCAAAGATCCTCTCGCAGAAAAGGCCGCCCTTTTCAGGTTTGAAGCTGCGGTAGTTTATTGTTTCAGGATTCTTGACTTCACCATGGCTCCATGAGCGTATGACTTCAGGAGACGCCACGTTGATCGTGACTCCGCCGAATGAAGAACTTTCCTCACGCTGTCCGAGAAGTTCCTTATATGCATAACTGCTGTCTATCACTTTTAAATCCTCCTGAGATTAATCAGTCAAGCTTTGTTTGTTTGTGATTCGGATGTCAATTCCAAGGCTCTGCATTTCCTTCAGCAGGACGTTGAAGGATTCAGGCCTATGCGGCTCGAGGACGTTGTGTCCTTTGACGATGGATTCATAAATCCTTGCGCGTCCGACAACGTCATCGCTCTTGACTGTGAGCATTTCCTGGAGGGTGTATGCCGCTCCATATGCTTCGAGCGCCCACACTTCCATTTCTCCGAAGCGCTGTCCGCCATGCTGGGCTTTACCGCCGAGAGGCTGCTGCGTTACAAGAGAGTATGGACCGACCGCTCGTGCGTGTATCTTGTTCGATACCAGATGGTCGAGTTTCATCATGTAGATCTGACCTACGAGAACCCTCTGGGCGAACTTTTCACCGCTTCTTCCGTCGAAGAGGTCGGTCTTCCCATCAAACACCAGTTTTCCGCCTTCCTGTCTGAAGCCGAGGGTGCAGGGTTCACCCTTGTCTTTTGCGATCTTTTCGTCGGCCTTTTTCATAAGTTCGACAATCTTCTCCTCGCTGACACCATCGAATACCGGGCTTGCGACCTGCATTCCGAGTATTTTTGCGGCCCAGCCAAGATGTGTCTCAAGAACCTGTCCGACGTTCATACGGCTAGGTACACCGAGTGGATTGAGGATGATGTCGACAGGAGTACCGTCCGCAAGGAATGGCATGTCCTCTTCGGGCACTATCCTGGCCACGATACCTTTGTTACCATGGCGTCCGGCCATCTTGTCGCCGACTTCGAGCTTGCGTTTGCTCGCTACGTAGACCTTGACTTTCTTCACGATCCCCGGATCAACGCCCTCTCCCTTTTCGAGTGAATTGAGTATTTCGTCCCTGCTGGCTTCAATTTCCTTGAATCTCGGAATGAAAGTCTCGATTATTCCGTCGATCGTCTTCCTGAGCGGGCATGAATCCATCTTGTAATGCAGATGCTTGTTCGCGAGCTTGAGGACTGAGCTTCTCGTGACTTTCCTGTTCGCGGATATGAGTATCGCATTATGCTTTGACGATGATGAATCATAGATCGGACAGGGGAGCTTCTGGCCAAGCATTATCTCTGCAAGCCTGTCGGCAAGTTCCTCGACGATCTCGTTGTATTCGTTCTTATAGTTGTCCTTCGCCATCTTTGTCTGGCGGCGGATTTCTGATTTTGTCAGCGATTGCCTGTTGGGATCCTTGCTTCTCTCGATCCTGACATCCATCACGATTCCACCCTTGCCACTGCTGACGATAAGGCTTGAATCCTTGACATCTGCGGCTTTTTCGCCGAAGATGGCCCTGAGAAGTCTTTCCTCCGGAGCGAGTTCTGTTTCGGATTTGGGTGTGATTTTCCCGACAAGAATGTCGCCGGCCTTGACTTCTGCACCGAGTCTGACAATCCCGTCCGGCCCGAGGTTCCTGAGTGCTTCTTCACTGACATTCGGGATGTCGCGTGTGATTTCCTCCGGACCGAGCTTGGTGTCGCGGGCTGTCAGTTCAAATTCATCGATATGTATGCTTGTGAACACGTCTTCTTTGACAATCCTCTCGTTGATCACGATGGCGTCTTCGAAGTTGTATCCGCACCAGGGCATGAACGCCACGAAGACGTTCTTTCCGAGCGCGAGTTCTCCATTTGCAGTCGCGGCGCCGTCTGCAACGACATCGCCTTTCTTCACCTTCTGGCCGATTCTGACGATCGGACGCTGGTTGATGCATGTTCCTGCGTTGCTGCGGAGATATTTCTTGAGGTGGTAGAACTGGGCCTTCTCATCTTTTTCCGATCGCGGTACCTTGCCGTCGGGAGTCACTATGACAGTGTTTCCTGTGACGCTTGCGACGATACCTTCCTTGACAGTTGTCTCAACCGCCCTGGAATCTGCCGCGACCCTGTGCTCAAGACCTGTTCCCACGAGAGGGGATTCGGTTGTCATGAGTGGGACGGCCTGGCGCTGCATGTTTGAACCCATGAGCGCGCGATTTGCGTCGTTGTGTTCCAGGAAAGGAACAAGTCCGGCTGCTGCGCTTACAAGCTGTTTTGGTGAGACGTCCATGCATTGGACCTTCTCTCGAGCTATTTCGGAAGAGTCGCCCATATGTCTGCACATGACCATTTCATTTAGGAACTTGCCCTTTTCATCGATCAGGGCATTAGCCTGTGCTATTATGAATTTCTCCTCCTGGTCAGCTGTAAGATATTTGATCTCCTTTGACACAATACCATTTTTGGCAAGACGGTATGGGGTTTCAAGGAATCCATAGCGGTTGATCCTGGCATAGAGTGACATTGAAGATATAAGACCGATGTTCGGACCTTCAGGCGTCTCGATCGGGCATACCCTTCCATAATGGCTTGAATGTACGTCGCGGACTTCGAATCCTGCGCGTTCGCGGCTTAGTCCGCCTGGTCCAAGTGCGCTTAGGCGCCTCTTGTTGGTTAGCTCGGACAGGGGATTTGTCTGGTCCATGAACTGTGAAAGCTGGTTCCTCGCAAAGAAGTCCCTTACGACCCCTGCAAAGGCCTTCGGATTCACAAGCTGTCCGGGGGAGATGCTGATTCCGTCTGTTCCAAGGAGAGTCATGCGTTCGCGGATGAGACGTTCAGTCCTGACAAGTCCGACGCGGCACTGGTTCTGGAGAAGTTCTCCGACCGTCCTTACACGCCTGCTGCCTAGATGGTCGATGTCGTCCGCCTGGCCGCCGGTGTTGCGGAGCTTGATGAGGTTCTTTGTAGCCTCCATCAGATCCTTCTTGTTGAGTATCCTCTCGGTGATTGGAATTTCAGTTCCAAGCTTCTGGTTGATCTTGAATCTTCCGACTTCTCCCAGGTCATAGCGGCGGATGTCGAAGAACAGGCGCTTGAGGAGCTGCTTTGCATTGCTGATGCTTGGCGGATCTCCAGGCCTCATCCTCTTGTAGACTTCCTTCAACGCCTCCTCCATGTTCCTGGATGGATCGCGCTTCAGGCAGAGGATCATGTGGTTGACTCCGTCGGGAATCTCCACGAGATCGACTTTCTTGACGTCAGCGTCGGATATGGTCTTGAGGATGGTTTCGGTAAGGGGTTCGAGTTCGTTGACAATGACCGACCCGGAAGGATCCACTACGTCGTTGACAGTGTAATAGCATGAAAGCTCCTTGGAGTTCTTCTTGAGGAGCGTCGCGACAGTGAAACTGTCAACCTTGTATATTGCTGAAAGGATGTCCGCGTTTGTCTCGTATCCGATGGAACGGAGGAATGTAGTGATCAGGAACTTTCTTCTCCTGCGCCTTCTGTCGAGATAGATATAGATGAGGTCGTTGATGTCGTATTGGACTTCCATCCAGGAGCCGCGGTCCGGGATTATCCTGTATGAATAGAGAGTGCGGCCATTGGAATGGCGTGTCTTCTCGAAGCAGATTCCAGGGGATCTGTGCAGCTGGCTGATGATCACGCGTTCGGCCCCGTTTATCACGAAGGTGCCGCGGTCGGTCATCATCGGGAGATCGCCGAAATAGACGATTTCCTCGACTTTCTTGCCCTTGTCGTCGATCTTGAACGTGACATGCAGGGGGGCGCAGTAGGTTTCGCCATCCTTTATGCAGTCAAGAACGCTTCGTTTAGGTTCGCCGATTGTATAGTTGAAGAAATCGAGAGTAAGCTGCTTGTCGAAGCTTTCGATCGGAAATACTTCCTTGAAAACCTCAAGCAGACCCTGGTTTTTCCTTTTTTCCGGAGGAACGTCCTGCTGTAGGAACGCTGCATAAGATTCAAGCTGGACCCCGATGAGGTCAGGAATATTTAGCACGTCCTGCAGTTTACCAAAATTAATGCGATCAGCCATAGTCCACACCCTGCACAGATTGTTATAAACGGTTTAAACGATAAAACGGAGAAGCGATCTCCGACCCCAGAAATGCAAAAACATGAAAATGAAGATGCGACGGAGGCGTACCCCCGCCGCAGTCATCTTCATCTATAGTTATTTAAGTTCAACTTTTGCGCCTGCGGCCTCAAGCTGTGCCTTCATCTTGGCGGCTTCTTCCTTTGATACGCCTTCCTTGACAGGCTTGGGAGCGCCTTCAACAAGATCCTTGGCTTCCTTGAGTCCGAGAGCTGTTATCGTCCTGACTTCCTTGATGACCTTGATCTTGTCAGCGCCGAAACTGGTAAGTACGACTGTAAATTCAGTCTTTTCCTCAGCTGCCGGAGCTGCTGCACCGCCCGCAGGAGCTGCTGCTGCAGCCGCCATCGGAACCGCGGCTGTGACGCCGAGACGGTTTTCAAGGGCTTTTACAAGCTTTGAGAGTTCAAGAACTGAAAGATTTTCTACGTAGGAGATGAACTGGTCCATTTCCTTTGAAACTTCGATTTTTACTTCCTCTGACATTTTAAGAACCTCCATATTTATTATTAATTGCTTTTTTCTTTTTTATCTTTATATGCGTTCAGGACATTCACTATCTCTGAAGCCTTCACGTTGAGAATTGTAACAAGATTCCTCGAAGGAGCGAGCAGGACTCCGAGCAGCTGTGACCTGAGGGCGTCGCGTGAGGGCAGGCTGGCTATTGCCGTTATGTCGCCCTTGCTGACCATTGCACCTTCAAGATATCCGGCCTTGGGCGATACCTGTTCATGCGCCTTCGAATAGACCATCAGGGCCTTTGCCACCGGACCCGCATCTCCTTTGCCTGAAACCAGCGCAGTGTCTCCGGTAAGCTTCAGTTCGGAAAGGCCTTTTATGCCTTTCTTTTCCGCAGCTTTCCTGATCATGCGGTTTTTCAGGACATGGCATTCGGCATTGAATTTGCCAAGCGAGCCGCGGAGTTCGGAGAAGTCCGAAACCTTCAACCCCTTGTATGTGATGAGGAATATGTAGTCCGATTTCTCGAGCGTATTCCCGATTTCATTCAACAGTTGGACTTTTTCAACTCTCATGATACCACCGCCTTGGAAAATTCGTTGACATCAACTCTGATTCCGGGGCCCATCGTCGATGAAAGCGTGCAGCTTTCAATGTAGACGCCTTTGGACGCCGCTGGCTTCGCACGGACGATGGCCTGTATGATGGCCCTGCAGTTCTCCTCGATGTCCTCCTTCTTGAAGGACATTTTCCCTGCCGGCACATGGATGCATGCGCCCTTGTCAATTCTGAATTCAACTCGTCCGGCCTTGGACTCCTTGACGGCGACATCGACCTGTTCGGTCACAGTGCCTGTCTTCGGATTGGGCATGAGACCCTTCGGTCCGAGCACCTTGCCGAGGGTTCTGACCTGGTTCATGGCGGAAGGTGTTGAAATAAGGATGTCGAACTCAAGCCATCCTCCCTTTATCTTGCCGATCAGATCTTCAAATCCCACGTGGTCCGCTCCGGCGGCCTTCGCCTTGTTTGCGGCTTCACCGTCGGCTACGACAGCTACACGGACTTTCTTTCCAGATCCCTTTGGAAGACCTACCGTGCCTCTGACGTTCTGGTCGGACTGCTTCGGATCGATACCGAGCTTGAAAGAAAGGTCCACCGTCTCATCAAATTTGGCTTTTGGAAGAGTGACAAGCAGATCAACGGCCTTCTTGATGGGAAGCTTGGCGGCCTTGTCGACCTTTTCCAGTTTCACCTTGTATGCTTTGCTTCTTTTACGCATCGACCACCTCGATGCCCATGCTGCGGGCTGTACCTTCGATGATTCGCATCGCGGCGGCATCAGTCCTGGAGTTCAGATCCTTCATCTTGAGCTTTGCGATCTCCTTGATCTGCGCCCTGGTGATCTTCCCGACGCTTTCCCTGCCGGGTGTCTTCGATCCGGAAGCGAGGTTCGCAAGCTTCTTGATGAGGATCGACGCAGGCGGCGTCTTCGTTATGAACGTAAATGACTTGTCCTGGTAGACGGTGATGATCACTGGGAGGATCATTCCGGCCTGGGACTGCGTGGCGGCATTGTATTTCTTACAGAATTCCATGATGTTCACCCCGGCCTGTCCAAGTGCTGGACCGACGGGAGGCGCCGGATTGGCGGCGCCGGCAGGAATCTGCAGTTTAATCTGCCCGACTACTTTCTTTGCCATTTTAATTTTCTCCTATTCATGCGGTGGTCCGAAAAGGCAGGTATCCTCTCCCACACACCATGAATTAGTTCTTATATGCCATATCGAGTGCGATCACTCGCGCTCAACCTGCCAATACTCAAGTTCAACAGGCGTAGAACGCCCGAATATCGAAACAAGGAGCTTCAGCTTGCCGCGCTCCTGGTCTATCTCCTCTATGACCCCTTCAAAGTTCTCAAATGCGCCGTCCTTGATCTTCACCGTCTCTCCGACGTCATAATTGATCTTGGGCGTCACCTTGGCCTCGGTCTCCGTGACCTGTCTCATCAGGTCGTCGACCTCGGACGGGCTCAGGGGGATCGGCTTGTTCCCGCTTCCTATGAATCCTATGACTCCCTGTATCTCACGGACGAAATACCAGGAATCCTCGTCAATCTTCTTCGTTTCAGGATTGAAAAGATCCATCCTCACAAGGATATATCCCGGGAAATACTTGCGCGACATCGTCGTCTTCTTTCCCTGGCGGACCTCGGAGATCTTCTCCATCGGCACAAGCACCTCGAAGACGTTCCTGGCCTCGCCCTTCGCCATGTGCTTTTCTATCTTTTCCTTGACCTTGTTCTCATGTCCCGAGAGGGTGTGGACTACGAACCATTGTCCCGGTTTCTGTTCAGACATATTAAAAGTTCCCTGAATAGTTGTTTACATTCCAGTGAGATAGCTTATGATCTTCATGCTCACGAAGTCGACGAGCGCCACGAAAGAAGCGAGCATAAGCACGGTTATGATCACCAGCACTGTCGATTCGAAAAGCTGCGATCTCTCCGGCCAGCTGCACTTCTTCAGCTCGGCGAGAGTGTCATTGATAAAGTGCCTTGTCTTTGTAATCCATATTCCCATGACAGACCAGTTATCCCTTTGAAATCATTTTTTATTATCTGGCAGGTGAGACAGGGATCGAACCTGCGACCTGCGGTTTTGGAGACCGCCGCTCTACCAATTGAGCTACTCACCTGAAAATTAATTGTTACTTAATTTCCCGGTGGAGCGTGTGCTTGCGGTCATGTTTGCAATACTTCTTCTTCTCCAGACGTCCGGGAGTGTTCCTCTTCTCCTTCATTGTCGAATAGTTCCTGTTCTTGCACTCCGTGCACGCCAGTGTTATGATCTCACGCGCCATTTTTTTCACCTGCTTCTTTACATAAGCGACCCGAACTGTCCGCAGTGCGTACTGGTTCGGGATCGCGTTGCCAGTCTAACTAAATAATACGGTTTTGGTTACTCGATGATCTCCGTAACACGTCCTGAAGCGACCGTGCGTCCGCCTTCACGTATGGCGAAACGGAGGGTCTTCTCCATAGCGATGGGGCATATCAGCTCCACGGTGATCTGAGTGTTGTCTCCGGGCATTATCATCTCGGTCCCGGCGTTGAGGGCGATCGTGCCGGTCACGTCAGTCGTACGGAAGTAGAACTGCGGACGGTAGTTCGTGAAGAACGGAGTGTGACGTCCACCTTCTTCCTTGCTCAGAACATAGATCTCGGCCTTGAACTTCTTATGAGGAGTGATTGAACCGGGCTTCGCGAGCACCTGTCCCCTCTGTACTTCCTCTTTCTTGGTGCCACGGAGGAGGCATCCTACGTTGTCGCCGGCCTGTCCACCTTCCTTGAGCTCCTTGCGGAACATCTCGGTGCCGGTGACGGTCGTCTTGAGAGTAGGCATGATTCCAACGATTTCAATTTCATCGCCGGTCTTGACACGGCCGCGTTCGATACGGCCCGTGACGACTGTTCCACGACCTTCGATCGAGAACACGTCTTCAACGGAGAGAAGGAACGGCTGGTCGATTTCGCGGACAGGTTCCGGAATGTAGGAGTCGATGGCGTCCATGAGGTCCTGGATGCATTTTGCATCCGGGCCGTTCGGATCGGACGACTGCATCGCCTTGAGGGCCGAGCCGCGGATGATTGGAGTCGTGTCGCCTGCGAAACCGTACTTGGTGAGGAGATCCCTTACTTCCATTTCGACAAGGCCGAGGAGCTCGGCGTCGTCGACAAGATCAACCTTGTTGAGAAAGACGACGAGAGTGGGGACGCCCACCTGGCGTGCCAGGAGGATGTGCTCACGGGTCTGGGGCATCGGGCCGTCGACCGCGCTTACAACGAGGATTGCGCCGTCCATCTGGGCCGCGCCGGTGATCATGTTCTTCACATAGTCGGCGTGTCCGGGGCAGTCAACATGCGCATAATGGCGCTTTGCGCTCTGGTACTCGACGTGTGATGTTGCGATTGTCAAAATCTTGGTAGGATCGCGGCGTCCCTGCTTTTCAGAGGCTTTTGCCACTTCGTCATAAGGAACGAAGTTGGAGAGCCCTTTTCCTGCTTGGACCTTGGTGATTGCCGCTGTAAGAGTCGTCTTGCCATGGTCGACATGTCCGATGGTTCCTACGTTTACGTGCGGTTTCGTTCTCTGAAATGCTTCTTTAGCCATCCTAAACCTCCCGGTTTTTTAGTACCTTCAATATTTATATAATGTTAAATCAAATCCTGCTCATCTGTTCATTCCGCATCAAATCTGATTGCATTCTTATGGAGCCAACAACCGGAATTGAACCGGTGACCTCGTCCTTACCAAGGACGTGCTCTACCAACTGAGCTATGTTGGCACCGGTCTGTATTGCGCGATATAAAACGCGAAAAACAAAGCGGACACAAAAAATACGTCGATTTCCTAGTATTGCAACTCAAATTGAAAGAAAATTCAAAAAAAAACGAAAAAAAATAAAATACGGATTTTGTGAAGCTGCTGCTCGAAGCGGAATCCAGCATTATCATCTAATACGGATACCCCTTGGATTTTTCGCAGTAAATATTCGACGGACCATCTTTTTCTCTCCGCAGTGAATATTTACAATTGGTGCTCGGGGTGGGACTTGAACCCACACGGATTGCTCCACATGCCCCTCAAACATGCGTGTCTGCCATTTCACCACCCGAGCATTTCTCGTCCTGTAAAATTGGACGGCTAATTTAGTATCCTATCGTAGTATTGCAAACAAGTTTCAAAAATTTTTATTATGAAAAGATTTTTATAATGAACTATTCTTTGCGAGGGGCTTCCTTTTCCTTGGGAGCGCGAATTTCTATTTTAGTCACCCTGTCAATTTCACCGGCCCAAATCCCCATGTGTCCGCCGGGCCCCTTTATGAATGTCCCTTCAACTGTAATAAAAGAATCATTGACATCGGCAATATTTTCTGATTGGACAAAGTGGGATGAATTCCCCAACCATAAGGCTTCCTTGTATTTATTTACTGCATCAGGTCCAGAGGAACAAATTGGGCTGCGGGCTTTCTTGTAGCGACATGCAGGACATATTCAAGAGGAGAGAAAGCACAAGAACATAAAAAATATATGTCTTATATTTCTTCATTATGAAATCCGATCTTTCTTTTTGCAGGCGGAGGAGGCTGCCTCAGGTGATTCCTAAGGACTTCCATAATAGCGATAACCTTCTTGTCTGTCATGTCGAGCTTGGTTTCCAGCTCCTTGAGTTTGACCGCCAACTTGGCGTTTGTCTCGAGCATTTCTCGCATTCGGACGAAGGCACGCATTATTTGTATGTTGGTGGCGACCGCCCTCTTACTCCTGAGGATACCTGAAAGCATGGCAACTCCTTCCTGCGTGAAGACATATAACCTGCTCCGACGTCCGCCCCATGACGAACTTGATATCACAATTTGTGATTTCAAGTTTGTAAGTTCCTGGCTGTCAAGCTGGAACATGAAGTCATCTGGAAACCTGGCATTGTTTCTGTTTACGGACTGGATCAGCACTCCGGTAGTAACTCCATACATCTGAAACATACAGCTTACAACAAGCCTTTCAAAGTAAAATTTCGGTTATAACCAGGATCCAGTGAATCGGTGCAATATGAAGTTAGGTTTAAATCTCTTACTTCAGGCCGCTGAAATAAGCCACAGTCGCCTTCATGCCCTCTTTGAAATCGGAACTCGGACTGAAGCCGGTTGAAAGAAGTTTCTCTGTCGATGCAAGGGAATGTTTTACCTCGCCGGGACGCTCGGGCTTGTATTCGATCTTCGATTTGGATCCTGTCATCCTTATAACCATCTTCACAAGATCGTCAATGGTGATTTTATTGCCGTAGGCGACATTGAAGACTCCGCTGATATCATTCTGCGACATGAACACATTTGCCGCAACTACATCCTTTACGTAAACAAAATCCCTCGTCTGTTCGCCATCGCCATAAATCGAAATCGGTGCGTTGGCAACAGCCCTTGAGACGAAAATAGGAATCGCCGCTGCATATACACTCTTTGGATCCTGTCTCGGACCGAAGACGTTGAAATATCTCATCGATGTGGTCTTCAATTTTCCTTCCCTGGCGAACATCTCGCAGTAATATTCCCCGTCAAGCTTGGTAATGGCATAAGGACTGAGAGGCTCAGGTTTCATGGTCTCAACCTTCGGAGACTCGGGATTCTCCCCGTAGCATGCGGCAGAAGTGCTGAAGCAGAGTTTCTTGACACCGGCTGCGGCCGATTCTTCAAGAACTATGAGTGTTCCTTCTGTATTGACCTTTACATATTCTACAGGTTTCTCCATGGATTCGACCACACTTATCGCCGCCGCCATGTGAAATATATAATCGGCGCCTTTGACAGCTTCCCTGACAGCCTTCTTTTCTAGAATGCTTCCTTCGATGAGCTTGTAGTCGAATCCCTTGAGGTTCTGTTTTTTTCCGGTACGGAAATTGTCGAGTATGACAATGTCTGCCTTTCCCTGGAAATGTTCGACAATATGGCTGCCGATGAATCCCGCCCCGCCCGTTACAAGTATTTTCATGTAAAAACCTTTCAATAATTCATTCTATTTCTGCCTGTCCTCCGTAGCTTCCCAGCGAAGGAGGATGTGTTCTGTGGTTAAATATTCTTAATTTGTTCCTGCATTTTATCTTCCTGGGATTCTATCGATTCCACCAGCTTGAACTGCGTCCTGCATCGATCGAGGTTGTGCCTTTCGCGGTGGATCTTGAAATAAGTGTCGCCGGAAAGATAGTCCGTAAGAAACCTGATTCCGATCTCGAATGTAATGAGCTTCCCGCTGAAAGGAAGATATTCGATTTCAGTCTTTGTCAGGAATGAACTGGAGGCGCTCAGGTATCCTTTCGCGAGTGCCTCGAACATGTGCATCTGCATCTTCACCTTTGAAAGATCCTTCTCGTCTTCGGCGGCGGGGCTCGTGCTGGTGCGCACCAGATCTCCGAAATCATATAGCGCAAGCCCCGGCATCACGGTGTCAAGATCAATGACGCAGACCGCCTCTCCTGTCTTTTCATCGAGAAGGACATTGTTGAGCTTTGTGTCGTTATGTGTAATCCTTTCGGGGATCTTACCTTCGCCGCAAAGCCTGAGAAGTGTGCATGCCATCTCCTTCTTCTTAAGCGCGAACGCAATTTCCTTCTCTGCGGATTTCGCACGGTTGCAGGAATCCGCGGCCAGCGCCTTTTCAAATGCTTCGAACCTTTTCGGAGTATTGTGGAAATTAGGAATCGTTTCGTTGAGCCTGCCGCCGGGAATGTCGACAAGATATTTCTGGAAATCCCCGAACGCCTTTGCGGCCTGATAGGCCTGGTCAGCAGTTTCTATTATGTTATAGCTCTTTGTGTTTTCGACAAAGATATAAGTGCGCCAGAAATTTCCCTCGTTGTCCTTGAAAAATGATTTGCCGTCGACCGCGTCTATAAGTGACAGCGCCCTGCGCGTGGTATCGCCTGAATCTGAAAGCTTCCTATGGATATGGCTTGTGACCCTATGGACATTATCCATCAGCGCCACCGGATCCTTGAAGATGTCGTGGTTGATTCTCTGGACGATGTAGCGCACTTTAATTCCGCCTTGGTTGAAGATCGCCTCGAATGTGTCGTTGATGTGGCCGGAACCATAAGGTGCTGCGCGCAGGAAGTCGCCGGTCAACTGGAAGTTCCTGCAGATCGATTTGAGATTATATTCTTTTTTCGAACTCATGAAATTCCATTCTTATAATTTTTCCTAATAAGTAGGGCGGGTTTTCTAACCCGCCGAATCCTAATTCAAGTGGCGGACTGGAAAGTCCGCCCTCCTTTGAAAATGCCCTCGAATAAAAATTACAGCTTCTCCGGATAAATTCCTGAGCTGAACAGCTTCCTTATCTTCTCAACAACGACGGGCTTGTCCTCCTTATAAGTCACCCCGAACCACTGGTCCTTGCTCGGAAGCACTTTTACCTTTGCCTTTTTAGTGTCTATGAGCCTGCTGACAACTGTAGGTATGAAGAACTCGGACTTCAAATTCCCGATATTGCCTTTGAGGAATTCCGAGAACTGCTCATCGAGATATCCGAAGAGCGAGGGGGTGAATCCCCACATGTTCATAGAGGCGATCTCGTTGCCTATGAATTTTGTTACAGCACCATTTTCATCAGTGAATTTCGCGCCGTCCACCGTCTTCTCTATCTTTGTCCGTTCGATGACTTCCACGAGATGGCCTGTCGGATCGGTCTTACAGACACCACGCGCAACGTGACCGAATTCCGAAAGCGTGTTCTTCAGTTCGAACCCTACCATGAAATATTCTTCTGGAGAACTGTTTTTCGCCTTTGAAAGCTCCTGCACGAGCAGTTCGTAGCCGCAGCGACCGTAGAAGTCGTCGGCATTGATCACGGCAAATGGTTCCTTGACTGCGCTTTTTGCGACAAGCACCGCGTGTCCGGTCCCCCACGGCTTCTGGCGTCCTTCCGGAACCTTGAATCCTTTGGGCAGGGCATCGAGCTCCTGGAAGACATATTCAGTCCTGATCTTCGATTCAAACCTGCTTCCGATGCATTCGCGGAATGTCTGTTCGATATCCTTGCGTATCACGAACACGACCTTCCCGAATCCCGCCCGTATCGCATCATATATTGAATAGTCGATGATAATTTGGCCGGAAGGTCCGACAGGATCGATCTGCTTGAGTCCGCCGTAGCGGCTTCCGATTCCGGCCGCAAGCACTAAAAGAGTTGGTTTCATCAATATAACTCCGTATTATACTTCTTTGAAAAAATCTTTTCTTAAAAGGAGCGCCGGTCTCCAGACCGGCTCTTTCAATGCCGACCTGGAGGTCGGCGCTCCATCATGTTCAAGAAATCAGACTGTATCAGGAAAATTTATTTATTCTTGATTTCACATCATTCCTGAACCTTTCAATCGCATCGACAGTGAAATCAGCAATTGAAAGTTTTGCATTCTTCACAAGCCCTGTCAGGTCCATCGCGAAAATCAGCGAATCGCATTCGTCGGTCTCATGGGAAGCGAAGAAGGTTGCATTCGCGAGCCTTCGGCCGATCGCCGCAAGATCATATCGTTTACCGCCTGTGATCTGGGAATCGAAGACTCCGAGCAGGGCGCCCGCGACATTCTTGTAGTCGGATGCGGGCAGAACGGCCTTCTCATCGTCGCAAAGCCAGTCAAGGTTCCTCCAGACTTCGCAGCCATATACTTTGGCGGGCCTGTCTTTTTCCGGAAGACGTCTCAACGCCTCGATTGCGCGGATGACGCAGGCGACATGTGTGTCATGCTTGTCCGCAGGATTGTGCAGGTAGACGACCTGTGGCTTCGTCTCTGCGAGTATCGCAAAAATATCGTCTGAAACTTCCTTTGCGGCCGGATTCTTAACCGCCGAACTCGGATATGCCAGCTGGATCTGGATCGAATAATCCCCTATGGACGCTGCCTTCCTCTGTTCGGAGATCCTTATCTCCTTCATCTGTTCGTCGGTGTAGTCCTTGTAGACTCCGGAACGCGGGCTTCCTGCGCCATCAGTGACTATCACGCTTGAAAACCATTTGTCGCTCCTGCCGAAGCATTCTGCGATGCCGTTGTATGCGAATATCTCCGTGTCGTCCTGGTGGGCTGCGATTGACAGATGCGTGGTGCGTTTCAATGCCTCCGATTCGCTTGAGCCGTTCGGCACGAATATGTCGGCTTTCTTACTCTTTAATTTCATATTTCTAAATCTCCATTAAATTTGTTGCGAAGCAACCTTGGAGTGCGGTACCTTGCCGTGTCGGGCGTAGCCTCTCGGCGAAGACTGAGTACCGCTTTTCTTCCGCGAAGCTAGCTTCGCGGAAAACATGGCTGAAGCAAGCTTCAGCACTCCATATTAATATCATTTCATCCTCTGTTTTGAGAAAAACCTTTCAATATCGGGCTTGAGCTTCGGAATGTCAAAAGGTTTTCCTCCGGATCTGATCGATTCCGCGCCCATGTATCCTGTCGCTACGCTGTATCTCGATGCAATTGGAGAAGTGTACGGAGTCTTGTCTTTGAGCAGGTAGTCGAGGAATCCCTGGACTATCTTTTCGTCTGCGCCGCCGTGACCGCCGAAATCCTTGCCGAACACATAGCTTTTATCGCCACTTCGCCTGGAACTGTCGATCCTCTTGTTCCAGATCTCGACAGTGCACTGGTCGCCAAAGTCGCCGCAATTTTCAATCCTGCCCTTCGTACCGATGATCGTGTAGTTCCTGCAGGAGTCCGGCGTGTAGAAGCACTGGAGGTAGGTGGCCTGTACCCCGTTCCCAAGCTGCATGAGGATCATGTTGTGGTCCTCTACATCGATTTTCGGACTGAATCCTGTCTGCTTCAGCGGTGGCCAGTGCGTTGCGTTGAAGGAGGCACATCCTTTTTCTGAAGGTTTCCGCCTCTTGCATTTGTCATAGACGCTCAGGTTTCCGAATCCGACAACCCTCTTCGTATACGCGTCGGCAAGCCAGTGTATGACGTCGATGTCGTGTGCCCCCTTCTGGAGCAGAAGGCTGGTCGTGTATTTCCTTTCCGAATGCCAGTCCCGGAAATATGCGTCACCACCGTATGAGACGAAATGCCTGCACCAGATGGCCTTCACCTCGCCGATCATTCCATTGTCGATGATCTCCTTCATCTTATGGACAAAACGCATATAGCGCATGTTGTGGCCGAGGAAAAGCTTCGTCCTGTTCCTTCTTGCGGCATCAAGTATCCTGTCACAGCCTTTTATTGTTATCGCCATGGGCTTTTCAAGATATACCGGAATCTTCATGCTGAGGGCTGCGACGGCCTGCTCTTCGTGGCAGAAATCCGGGGATGTCACGAAAACCGCATCGAGTTCCTCCTTCTGCAGCATCTTCCTGTAATCCTTGTAGATTGCGGTCTCGGGCCCGATTCTCTCCTTGAACTTTGCCAGCCCGGAATCCGATATGTCCGCTCCCGCAACGATCCTTATGCCCTTTTCCGGCCTGTGCGCCGAATATGCAAGCCGTCCCCGACCCCAGGCCCCTATCAGTCCAATCCTGAAATCTTTCATTATAAAAATCCTTTCAGTATTCTTATTATCCTGTAAATCCTGTTATCCTGTCTAATTCTCTCCGTTACGCCGATACTCCGGTTCTCCGGTTCTCCGGTTCTCCGGTTCTCCGGTTCGGAGTCTCGGGCAGGAATGCCCGAGTTACTTTTTTGGCAGACTCGCCGCCGCAACGGCCTGACCGTGCCTTTTCATCTTCTCGTCCGGCATCCGGAAATTTATTTTTCCTGCAATTTCCGGGAATTCATCCTTCAGGACTTCCCGTGCCTTCGAGATTATTATTTCCCCGCCGGTTCCGGAACTGACACGTCCCAGGAACAGCAGGTTCTTCACCTCATAGAACTGGGCATATTGCGCGACGGCATATCCGAAGCAAGTACCGATCGTCGAATAAATCTTCCCGGCACGCGGATCATCGGACTTCATAAGCCGCTGGACTTCGATAAGCTGTTCGGCAAAAGGTGTGCCTGCAGGAAAATTTACTCCCGCAAGGGGTGCGAGCCTCGCAACAGCCTGCTGGGAGAAGTATTGGACCCCGCATCCCTTGTCGCCGGACCATTCATCAACAGGCGCATCGTCCCTGTAGTCGATCGGCGCGAACGCAAGCTCGTTGAGCCAGTCGGTTATGCTTCCGGACGGAGTCACGTATCCGGCCGCCATGCTTGTGCCCATTGAAATACCGAGGACGGAATTGTCGTTCAACGACATCGCACCTGCCAGAGCGGTGACCTCGCCATCGTTGACCACCACGAACGGAACCTTCCATTCCTTCTGCAGGTCGATGAACATGTTCATTACACCGCTCTTGAAATCTTCCTTTGAGACTCCCCGGAAAAGAGATGCCACCCGTACTTGGTTGTCGACATATACTCCTGCCGAACTTCCGCCGATGGCGTCGATCCGCGGAAGATGCGCAGCCGCTTTTTTGAGTGAATCATTGATTCCCGCCTTGTGCCATGCCGGATCCTTCTGGAAATACGGATCCCAGGGGATTTCCTCCGTGAATACGACCTTGCCGTCGATGACTGCAGAACATTTCCTGTCTGAACCTCCGAGATCGAAACCGATCCTGCATCCGTCAAGATTACCGCCCAGAGAAACAACTGTCTCGTTCTCTGCCGGAGCATTGCGAAGTTCGCAGGATGTGACGAGCATGTCCTTGCCATAGATCTTTTCGCCCATGATCTCACTGTCGAATTTGCGGGCTCCAGATGTCGAATATATATTTCCGATTTCCTCTGCGATCTTCGCACTGCCGGCGATTGTAATCTTCCAGCCACCCTTCATCCAGAGGAGGTACTTGACCAGCCTTTCCACATACAGCAGGTTCAATCCGGAATATCCTGGTTCATCGGGAAGTATGGAAGTCCTGAAAACTGAAATAGAACCGTTGGTCCTTTCCAGGCATATCGCGATCTTTACGCCTTTGCCTGTCTTTTCAACAAGCCTGCAGTACTCCCTGTTCCATAATACCGCCGGCGTAAATCCCGGATCCAGCTCCGGCAGAATCTTCGGTTTGGTTCTTATCATATTATCCATCAATTTACCTTTCGTGTAATTCGTGTTTTTCGTGGTTGCTATTTTCAGGCCGAATCCCTCACGATCAGCTCGCAGTCGACCGATTCTCCGGAGATCATCTTTTCCCCGTTCATGATCCTCTTCAGCAGATTCACCGATTTTTCCCCGAGTTCGTCAAGGTGCAGCCTGACGGTCGTCAGGGCAGGGGAGAAATACCTTGCGACCTTGATGTCGTCAAAACCTATTACGGCGATGTCTCCGGGTATCTTGTAGCCCTTCGACAGGGCAGCTTTTATGAAACCCATCGCGAGAATGTCGTTTGCGCACAGTACGCTGTCGGTATCGGGCGCTGATTTGATTACGCGTTCAAACGATGAGAAGCCGTCATGGAAGGTGCTGCCACCGTTGTCGAAAAGAATCCTGCCCGCGTGCAATCCAAGCCCTTCGCTGAAGCCAATACGTTTTCTCCTGTCGAAAAGTCCACCTATGTAGGCAGGATTCTTTTTACCGGTATCCTTGAAGTATTTGCCGGCGAGCATGGTTCCGCGGGAGTTGTCAAAGGTGACCGTGTATTGCCGTTCCCCTGACATGTGTCCTATTACGACATATGGAATCCCATTGTTTTTCGCGGTTTTTACAAGGCCTGATGATTCCGGAGTGCCGGCCGTCACGATTATCCCTGAAATGCTTCCATTGAGTATCATGTCCTTGCAGAATTCCATTGATTCCGGATATATCGGATGGATCTGCAGAGGGTAGCTGTTATGTGAAGAGGCGCCGCTGACTCCGAACATGATCTCAGTAATGAAATAGTCCGGTTCGCCCTTGATCAGGGGAGGATAGAAGAAGGCGACATTCTGCGATTTCCTGCTGATGAGGTTCCTGGCGTGGTAGTTCGCCCTGTAGCCGAAATTCTCGGCCTTGGAGATGATCATCCTGCGGGTCTTTTCGCTGATGCGGCCCTTCGTGCCGAAGGCGCGTGACACCGTGGCGGTGGAAACGCCCAGCCTCGATGCGAACACCTTGATGTTGAGCTTCTGCTTTATCATATGTGCAAAAAGATGCGTAACTGTTTACGCATAATTGATAGCATCAATCAGGCATGTCAAGCGGCTAAATGAAAAATGTATACGGATAAGATATCGCGTCAAAGAGTAAGCGATTACGCAAAAACCGGACCGAAAGGGGGCAGATCCATGGAAAGATGTCCACGGCATTGGGTCTTGTGATTGCAAATGTCCGTCAGATAGGATATAATAGATTCGTTTCCATAAATACGAGCAGGGGGGGGCATCATGGCTGACGAGCCAATATCTGACTTGACCCAGATCATATCCAAGGAGTCCTTGGATGAGCTCAAGACGATTCCGATTGTCTGCCCATGGTGCAACATGATTTATAAGGTTTCACTATGGCAGGTCAAGAGGGACAAGAAGATAGGAGTATCTCACGGCATCTGCCCCCAGTGCTATAAGAAAATGAAGAAAAAGAACAAGGTATAGTTTTTAAGGATAAAGGGAACCTTTAAAAATTGACAAATGACGCGCAACAATAGATTATGGAGAGATGGCAAGGAAAAATATTGCGAGAATACCCATCTGCGGTATTTGAGCAATGTTTTGACGAGGTCAGAATCCATAAGAACTTGTTGCCCTTTGGGTTGCGGATCATTTTGGCTCAAAGAAGAATGTTCCTTCTTCGGCGTATCGCCCTGATACGCCTCGGTCGGAAATTCTTTTTGAGCTTTCAAAAATCTTCCGCAACGCGCCAATTGTGAATTTTTAGAGGTTCCCTAAAGGAATTCATACATGGCCCAGGATGATATTAAAGATATAACCCAGCGAATTTCCAGGGACACGCTCAAGGAAGTCAAGAAGATACCTGTTCTCTGCCCCTGGTGCAACAACGTCTTTACTCTTGCCGATTACCAGGTGGAGCAGGGGAAGAAGACAGAGGTCACCCACAAGATCTGCCCGAAATGCCTGAAAAAGGTCAAAGGCTCCGACGAATCAAAGTAGGTGCGGGCTTCAGCCTGTACCATTCTTGAGTTCGTTTAACTGGTAATGCAGCGATGTCTTTTCTGCGAAGCCTTTAGGAGCCCAGCGAAGCTGGATTACCTGAAGCAAAATGGTTAGAAATTATTCCTCTTTACTTTCCAGTATTAGTATTAATCAGGCTCTTAGAGGCAATACCTAAGCGTAATGGGATCGTCCTAAGAGCCATATTTGACATACCTATAAAATAATAATAACATATTAATGATCAATGAGTTATGCTACATGAAAAGGGTCAGACCCGAATGGTGCTCCTTGATGTCTTGTGTTCTTTTTCTTGATCCATATTATCAGTTCAATTCATTTATGTATTCTTAGAGAACGCCTCTTGGTCTGGCGCCGAGTGAAACGAGGTTGCCAGCACCAGAATGGTTAAAATTCTAAATTCATTTCCTCGCACAAAGCCACGG
>MHBH01000087.1 GCA_001804805.1 Lentisphaerae bacterium GWF2_49_21 | reverse complement strand
TGAGTACCTACTGTGGCAGAAATATCATACGATATGATAACCGGACTTTTCAGGATCGAAGTCGGGGGATGGAGAAGCGGCTCTCTAATATGCAGAGCCAGCCAGCGGACATCGGCACAGGTCCCTCCAGCTGAAAGGCTTGCTTCAGGAAGCTCCCTTTGTCATTTCAGCATGCTCTTCATGAGCTTCGTGTCTCTCATGCTTATGTATTGCGCAGTGTTCCTGCATTTCGGGAACGTGCTGCAGCCGTAGAACGGCTTGCCGGCGTGTTCGCCCTTGTTGGCGGTCCTCGGCACCATCGGCGCACCACACAGCGAGCATACTGGTGCATCTATCCTCTCCTGCCTGGAAGCTGGCTGTGCCGATGCTTCCTTATCCTCGGCTTCCTTGGCGGCATCCATGGCAGGTTGTTTTTCCTCGGAGGCAAGGCTCCATTTCCAGCGCCCCGGAGCCGGATTATGCAGGTGGAGGTTTTTCCCGGCATTATCCCTGCGGCGCCTGGAGGAGATGTAAATGGCGACGATGCCTATTACTATCAGTACGTCGACAACTATCAATATGATGTATTTTATGGGTGGTCCCTTCCATGGTTCATGCCAGTGTCGAATCCTTTATTTACTCTTAGGCGAGGAACAATATACCCGCGCCGGCAAACATGGCAAGGCCCGAAAATTCGATCCGGATTATCCATGTCCAGCTCTTAAACAGGAGATCCGCAAAGGTAAAACTCCTGTCTCACCAATTTCTTTTCTCAACCGAAGAACTTCCTCATCAGTTGCCCCAGCCTCTCGGACAAGCCCCGGTTGACCTTCGCCTCCTCATGCAGGAATTTTGCAAGCTTCCTGTCCTGAACCTTTATATGGTTCACAAACCAGCCCACCATGAGATAATCGAGCCTCGTCGAGACTTCCTCGAAATGGTTCCCGGAGATCTGCGCCTCGAGTTTCTGCAGCTCCTCCTTGAAATACCTGTGGAATCCCCTGTGCTCCATCAGGAACTGGTACTTGTATTCCATCATCAGGGACTCCTCCATCCCGAAATGGTCGATGATGTAGAAGTTCAGGAAGTTGAACGCCTTCGCCACGGCAGCCCTGTCGCGCCCTTTGATGGAGCTGTCCAGGAGATCGTTCACGAGCCTGAAGAACTCCTTGTGCTGGAAGTCGACCACCAGTATGCCGGTTTCAAGATCCGTCTCCCATTTTATCTGGCCGCCCATGCGCCTCCCTCCTGTTTCATCCACAAGTATACAGCAAAAGACAATTTTCCACAAGTGTTTTCATGTTCGCTCAACCGGCTGATGCTTCCCGGCCGCTGTCAGTACATGGAAACATTCCCTTGCTGGCAGGCCAGTTGAAGCGTATCAGGTTCCAAATGCTTGACACACCCGATATCCGGAATAAATTACATCAACGGTCTGTGAGCCAGGGAACGCGATGTCCCCTTTCACATATTGAATCGCAGCGCAATCAACGGGGTGGAATATGACCAACACCGAAACTTTCTCTGTCATGCTGGGGCCGGAGGAAAAGACGATTCCAGTGATATGCTCCTGGTGCAGGAGCGTGTTCGATACCAGGAGGTGGCTGATCCCATATGGCACGAGCATCACGCCGGACTACGGGATATGCCAGGACTGCCTCAGGCGTGTAAAGGTGGAGTCTGCCGGCTCCGCACATCCGAAGACATCCAGGAAGACCTATGGAATCCTCATAGTCGACGACGAAGGAAACTTCTGCGGCATGCTGTCCGACACGCTCCATCCGCTGGGGTACAGGACCATCACATGCAGCGGCGGCGGGGACGCAGTGGAATACTATTCCAGGCTGTCCGCCGATATAAATCTTGTTCTCCTTGACATGAAGATGCCGGACATGGACGGATACGAGACCTTCATCAACATGAAGAGGATCAATCCCGACATCAAGGCGATTGTCATAACAGGATTCGCCCGCGACAGCGACATCAGGGATATTCTCGCCGCAGGCGCGCTCTGCGTGCTGGAGAAGCCGTTCAGCCCCCAGGTGCTGGTTGAAAGGATAAGGGACATCCTTCCACCATGATTCATTCAACGTCCATGCCTCCTCTTTGCATTTTACGCCTCCTCTGCGGTTCATGTTAAAGCACATAAGAAGCTTAATAATTAGTGGCTTGCGCTTGTATTGGCTGTTAAGGACGTAGACTTGTCTGGTACGGATATTCCAAGTTGCATATTTTTCAAGATTCTGCAAAATAAGGAAAGAACATGTCCGAAATAAATCCACATGATGGCCCTGGCTCTACAGGAAAAACCTTGTCCGTTTCCAAAAGTTATTATTTCGGCCTCTTCACCATGGCAGCAGGGATCATGGTATTGCTGCCTCTAATTATCAACTTGTCCAGTGCGGCAGCATTTACCGGTGTTGGCCTCTGCGCGCAGATGGCAATCCACGCGGCTGTTATTTTCATAGTCGTGGCCATCGGTGTTATTATGCTGCAACCGGCGGACAGGCTTATGTGGACAGTCACCAGCAATACCATGTGCGGCTGGATGCTGCGGCGTCTGCTGCCGTTGCTGATAGGGATTTCCATTGTGCTGGATTGGGTGCTGGGAACAACACAGTACGGCTATTTTGAAAGCTCAATTGGAGCAGTTTCCGTGATGGTTTTCATGATGCTGTTCCTGGCGGGCCTTGCCTGGTGGTCCGCAAAGGCATTGAACCGGTTTGGCCAGGACAGGCAGCAGCAATCCAAAGTAATGGAAAGCGAGGAGTGTTACCGCGGAATATTTGCCGGAATGCCGGACGGTATCATTGTCCATGACGCCGACGGCGTGATTCTCGACACCAATATCGTGATAACCCGGCGGCTGGAACTTCCAAGGGAAAAGATCCTAGGGAGCAACCTCGCGGAATTTGTCACGCCGGATAACGTTGCAGCCATAGGCGGACATGTGGCAAATGCACTGAAGGGGGAACTGCAGATTTTCGAGACAACTTATGTTTCGGCATCCGGCAGAACGGTTCCGACGGAGGTGCGCGAGCGCGTCATCCCCTGGAAGAACGGACAGGCCATCCTCAGCATTTCACGCGACATCACCGAACGCAGGAAGGCCGAGATGGCCCTGCAGGATTCGGAGGTCAGGTACCGCCGGCTCTTTGAGACGGACAAGGATGGAATACTCCTGCTCGATTTCGATACGGGAATGATCACGGATGTCAACAATTTCATAAATGAGCTGCTGGGCTATTCCCATGAGGAATTACTGGGCATGCATCTGTGGGATGTGGGTCCTTTCAAGGATGTCGTGTCGTCAAAGGACGCCTTCCTGCGGCTGCAGGCCGAGGACTATATCCGCTACGAGGACCTGCCGCTTGAAACCAGGGACGGGAGGAAGGTGGAGGTGGAGTTCATTAGCAATGTCTACCAGGCCGACGGCAGGAAGTTCATCCAATGCAACATCCGCGACATCACCGGGCGCAGGAGGGCGGAGGTTGAGAAGGCCGGGCTCGAAGCCCAGCTCCGGCACTCGCAGAAGATGGACGCCATAGGCCAGCTGGCAGGCGGAGTCGCCCATGATTTCAACAACATGCTGTCCGTGATCAACGGGTATGCGGCCATGCTGCTGCTGGAAGTTCCGCCGTCAGACCGGAAATATCCCCTTGTCCAGGAAATCAGCAAGGCCGGAAAACGCTCTGCGGATCTCACCCGGCAGCTTCTCGCATTCGCCCGCAGGCAGACCATAGCTCCTGAAGTACTGGACTTGAATGCCTCTGTCGCGGGCATGCTCAACATGCTCCAGCGGCTTATCGGCGAAAATATCGAACTGACATGGAAGCCCGCCGCCAATCTATGGAAAGTGAAGATGGATCCCTCCCAGCTTGACCAGATCCTGGCCAACCTGATTGTCAATGCCCGCGATGCGGTCTCCGGCGCAGGCAGGATAGCAATAGAGACAGGCAAGGCGGATCTGGATGAGGCCTTTTGCAGGACGCATCTATATTCCGTCCAGGGGAAATATGTCATATTATCTGTCAGCGACAATGGCTGCGGGATGGACAAGAAGACGCTTGAGCACATCTATGAGCCGTTCTTCACGACCAAGAAAGTCGGAGAGGGTACCGGGCTCGGACTTGCCACCGTCTTCGGCATCGTGAAGCAGAACAACGGAATCATCAATGTCAACAGTGAACCCGGGAAAGGCACGACATTCAAGATATATCTGCCGCAGCATGAATCGGAGAACAGGGAAGGGGATGAAAAGCCTGAAGAGCCCGGAATGCTCATCAGGGGAACTGAAACCATTCTTCTTCTTGAGGACGAAAAGGCGCTGCTTCAATTTGCAAAAACACTGCTCGAACGGCTGGGCTATACAGTTCTGACCGCCGGCAGTCCGGGCCAGGCCATCAGGCTTGCCGGGGAATACAAGGGAGATATCCATCTGCTGATGACCGACATGATCATGCCGGAAATGAATGGACAGGATCTGAAAGGGAAAATCAATGAAATACGTTCCGGCATAAAATGCCTGTTCATGTCCGGCTACACCGCAGATGTCATGTCACGTAACGGTGTCCTTGATAAAGGCATCCATTTCCTCCAGAAACCGTTTACGGCGGAAGACCTGTCGGTGAAACTCCGCGAGGCGCTGTCTTAGTCCGCGTTTTTCATGGAAATAAAACATTAACAGGAGCTGCCAATGGGAAAAAGAAGCAACAGGATGGTAATCGATGGGGAAGATTACAGGCTTGATATTTCCACAGGGGGGAAAGGTGCATTTGACTGGAGGAATGCCGCGCTCAAGGTGTTCCTTGAAGTCGCGGTTGGAAAATCACGGGACTTCTTTGAAGCCCTGCCCGAGGATGAAAAAACATTGAACATCAATGTCAGCGGTCCCGCATGGAAGGAAAGCGGGCAAGTCCTCCAGATCTTGAACAAAAATGGGGTTATTGACAAGCTGTTGTCAGATGTGAAAAAAGAGATTGACTCCATTCCCTGGTAACCTTACTCATGGGAACAATCAAAAACTCTGTCTCCTCTGCACTTTAGAAGATCCTGGATTGCCAAAACTTTCACGCAGGCGGAACCTTCACCCGGACTGCCACAAGAAGGTGCCAGTCCATCTCCTCAAATAACTGCGGCAAAGTCCTACCGCATCTTCATAGTCGACGATGAGGAGGGCTTCTGTAAGTTGCTCTTTGACGTGCTACCCCCGTGATTTCATTCAATGTCCCCGTCATTGCTTTGCTTTTTATGCCGCCACTGCTATTTTTAAGCCAGTAAAAAACTCAAACAGGAGGAAGAATCATGGCGAAGATCTCAAAGTTCATGGCACCGGTGACACCAAGCGCCCTGCTGGCTGAAATCGTAGGGGCAAAGGCGATTCCGAGGACGGAAATCACGAAGCAGCTCTGGAAGTACATCAAGAAGAACGGGCTCCAGGACAAGAAGAACAAGCGCATGATCAATGCCGACGCGAAGCTCAAGCCGATCTTCAAGAAGGACCAGGTCTCGATGTTCGACATGACCAAGCTTGTGGCAAAGCAGGTCTCATAAGATCAGATTCAGATTTGAGAAGGGGCCGGGAAACCGGCTCCTTTTTTATTTCTATCGTCTCATAGTTGTCCACCCAGACTGATCTACAGTCCTCGCCGAACGCAGATAAAAACGGCCCCCTCCCCTGGACCGGGAAAGAGGCCGATTCATCATTTAATCACTTATCCTGCATCTAATCCTGATGCCTCTCGACGCCGGGCAGATCCATTCCGCGCAAGGTCTTGCCTTTGACGGGTATCCCCGCATTGGAAAGGATGGCTGTAAAATCTTTCATCTTGGCTTCAGAAGGTTCTGGCAGACCGCAGTTCTTGCTGTCAAATCCCAGCCAGACATATTCCGGGTTGATTTTAAGAATCCACTGCGAGAATACATCTACATCGAAATCCATGACAGGTTCAATTGTTACGACCTTCCTTGGATATTCCAGGGCAAGGAACTGCCGGTATCTCTCAGACGGCACAGGAGCCTTGGAAACCTGGTTATATCCGGCGTCCCTGTTGGTCTCCAGCGTTGTCAGCAGGATAACATTTGTTGGCAGTAGTTTGAGGAAGGGCTCCAGGCACGACGGTTGCTTGCTCTGCATGAAGAATGTTTTGTCGCTGGACGGGCGCTTCCTGTTGTATCCGTTTATTGCGCCGATGATCTGTCTTATCTGTCCAGCGGTGGCAAAGGAGATGTCAGCATTCCCGCAGACAAAAACAGTCTTGGCGCTCGGTATCTTTGACAGCCGCTCCGGATGGAAGTGCGGAGTGTAGCTGTAGCAATTACTGCATGTGTGCATCTGCCGCTTTGCCTGAAGTTGGAAGCTGGGGATGCAGTATGTGCAGTCGAACTTGCAGCCCTTGAAGGGATTCCAGGTCTTGGCGTCGGCGTACATGTTGGAAATTACAGTTGATGTCGTCATATGAAAATTCCTTTTTTGTTAAATTTACAATCTTCATTAAAACACAAGGCATGGGGAGAGGGAATTATCAGTTCCCTCTTTCCCCTGTTGGCCGTTATTGTTTTACCGATTCCTTTGCACGGATGGCTGCAATGCGTTTATCGAGCTTCTCCGCATCCTTCTCCCTGCCGGTTTTTCGATAGATGTCGGCCATGCTCTCGAGATTCAAGGCCACATTAGGGGTATCCGGTCCGCTATCCATTTTCCATAGGTCCAGCGCACTTTTAAAATACTCCTCAGCTTTCACGTAATTCTTTTGAGCTTTTTCAAGTTCACCAAGGTCGTACAGAATTGGTGCCTGTCCGATGTTCCACGAGCCGTAAGTACACAGCGTGATTGCCAGTGCACGCTTGTATAAAGGTTCTGCCAGCCCATACTGCCCATGCGTACGGTACAGAAGTGCGAGATTGATGAGTACAGGAGCAACATCAACGGGTTTTTTCGAGGTTTGAACAACCTTGTCATGGATTTCCAGCGAACGCTTGAAGTACATCTCGGCTTCCACGTACTTGTTTTGGACGGCATGCATAATCCCGAGGCTGTTCTGAGCACAGGCCACATTCAGATGATCCGGGCCGAATACTTTTTCGGCAAGCTGCAGTGCCTGCTTTGCAACGACTACAGAGCAAACAATGTTGCCTTTTTCTTGCAGGGACATATACTTGTCTGTAAGCTTATCCAACTCCATCTCTTTCTTTTTCAGATTGCTTTTCTTTTTCATCATAGTCCTCTTTATTTATTATTTAGATATCTTTCTTCCCTTGATTATCATCTTGGAAACAACTAGCCCTTTTCTTATTTTGCAGCTGCGTTTCAAGATCGGAGAAAATATTTCCTTCACTATTATACTTAGAAGGCCTCCAATTAGGATTGTTTAGATCCCGTTCTTCTTCGGTTAATGCCCCGCAGTAATCAAAACCGTACACATCGGTGAAGCAAACAGGACCGCATGCCATCCCCCCATAAGTTATTTCAATAGCGAGCAAATTATTCCAATAGCCCACCTTCTTTAAAAACTTCCTGAGTGTGTCAGGAGTCAATGATTTGTTCTCGACACCCTCGGATTTCCTTTTGAAATACTGTGATTTATAATAAAAATCCTGATTCTCTCCGATATAAACAAATGCCAAATGCTTGCATGGAGTAACCTTTGTTTGGCCTTTGAAAGTCGCCTTACCGCAGATAGGGCAGTGCACGAGGGGCGGCTTTGCTCCGAATGGCTGCTCAATTTGCGCGTACTGTGGCAATGATTTTTCATCTTTTTTCATTTCTAGTCTCCTTTTAATTTTTCAGCCGACGCGGTAGCGGCTGTATTATTGACCGCGTTCCTGGAATACACATACAATGGAAGAACAGCCAGGCAGGAATTAACCTCTCGGGCGGATCTGCAGGGAATATATGGAGTGGAAAGACTGGAGGTAGAAAACCCTCGTCATCTCCTTTTGGGAGATTGTCTATAAACCTATTCATATATGCCGCCTTTCATCAAGCGTACTGGTCATTCCCCAAGCGGGAATTAACCTTAAGATTGAACCACATCGGGCAAAATATTGCCTTGGGTTCAGAGCAGTTCGAGGATTTTTCCCTGGAACCTGCGTTAAGCGTGATATTTCATGGAGTCAGAATAATCCAAGGATTTCTCCCCTTGGTCCTCTTCCATGCATGATAATTCATTTCTCCGAATATCACGGTCTCGTATACCTAATTAAAGGTGCTAATGCCTAAATATTGCTGTGTTCAGCGATATGTAGGTTTGTTCTGGTCTATAGTATCGGGCTTTCCTCCTTTCTTAACTTTGAAATAAGTATATAAAATAAAAGCGGAAAAGTCAAGAAATAAATAATAAGTTTCAAATTTACCGACCGGAAATGCTCCCATTTTTCTCAAGAAGAGCCGGAGCAAACTACCGCGCACCATAATTCCCTTGTAAAATCATTACAGCCCTGCTACATTTTCGCATCCGGATGGAAAATACAAACCAACACAGGAGGTCGGATCCGGAATAAACAGATAAGATTCTAAAATATTTTACGTGACTTTTGACAATTGTTTCTCTTAGAAAACTGGCGTTTTTGAAATGCAAGAAACATGTCAGAGGTTGCGTCCCACCTGGGGCGCTTCTTCTGCATTCTTGCATGGTACGCCAGTACCTCTAAGAGAGTGTGGATTTGGCGTCCCTCTTTTTTTGGGGGTAAAAAATGAAAGGGAAGATCATGAATGAAGAACAGGCGGGCGGGGAGAAACCGTCAGAAAAGAAGAACCAGATTCCGTATAAAGGAATCCTGATAGCTGTGGTGGTTCTTATTGTTGCCGGAACAATAATCTTACTTCCGTTAACATGCGGCAGAGGAACTGGGGTTGCTGCTGAGAAGACGGTTAAAGCGAGTGGCGAAGCAGTTTGCAAAGTCCTGGATAAAATAAGCGAGATATGCACCTCGAAAGAAAATTTCAGCACCAGATTCGGACCTATAGTAAGCCAGGACAGATTCCGGAGGCTCCAGTTTATACAGAGGAACCAGGTCTGCCTGTTCAGGATCGTCCGCTACATGGGAGAGGACAAGGAGAGACACGACTATACTGAATTCTACAAGAAGGAATCCGACAAGAAGAAGCTCAGCGAACTCCCAATACTTTTGAAACAGTATTGCGAATGGGAAGGCAAGGGAACATACGAGTTCAATTTCTACGTGGACATGTCTGAACTCTCGAAATGGAACATAAAGTGGGAACGCGGAGAGACAGTAGCTTCATCGGTCTTGACACTCTATCCTCCAGATATAGGAGCCAATACGCCTGCGGAGCTGGAGGCGCCTGTTTTCACATGCATTGCCGACAGCATCACGATTGATGAAGGAGATACGAAGGAGCGGCTGATGGCGGCCATGCCCGACTTGAAAGTCAAGCTTGCGGAAGACCAGAAGCAGTTCATGTACGAGGAGGCTAGAAATGCAATCGCAAAGCATTACAGAGATTTCTTCAGGCTGATACCAGAGCTTGAGAAAATCACTGAATTCCCGCAGATAAAAGTGGTTTTCCCGCACGAGATGGAAGTGGACAGGAAAAAGCTCTAAGGAGATGCGCGCCCTGGCCTTAATCCCGGCCGGGATCCATGGCATAATAATCTGAACGGAAACATTAACATAACAGGAGGGGGATCATGAGGACAATGATGAAAGTGCTAGTGGTGCTGCTGGTGGCCATGACGGTCATGGCGGACGAGAAGGAGGCCCAGGAACCCAGGGAGCTTACTGCCGCAAGGACGGCCTACCTGCAGAAGCTCGAGACGCTGAAGAAGGCCACAAAGGTACAGGAATCCATCGACGCCATCCAGGCCGAGATCGACAAGGTCAAGGTTGAAGCGGCTGTGGCGGATGTCAAAGCGGCGGCCCCGGACAAGCCCGGCGACAAGGCCGCAAAGCTCAAGGAGTTCCCCAAGGACCTTACCGCCGCCGACTGGGACAGGCTCCCCGGCAAGGTGGTGAAGGTGAGCGCCGAGCCCGGCACACGCACCCAGTATTCGGCTACCGAGGTAGCCCTGAAGGCCAATGAGACAATATTCCTGGTGCCGCACCCTACTGATAAATGGGACCTGAACAAGAAGGTGTCGTGCACATGGGAGGGTGTTAAGCTGGAGGGGCCTAAGTTCGCCCCCAATGCAAGGGCCGGCTACATGATGCTGTCGGCGTCCACCGGGAAGTCGGCGCCGATCCAGATGCGTTTTGACCAGCTTATGGAGGGGCCGCTGCAGCTTACACTCTACTGTGCATATGTCAGCTCAGAATACCCGACTATCTACTACAAGGGGAACATACGGGTCAAGATGGTGCCGGCTGAATAAAAAATAAAGGAGAATTGAACATGAAAATGCTGACAATTCTTATGGTTGCGGTTCTCCTGTCGGCATTCGTATATGCCCAGGATAAGCCCGCGAAGACGACGATCGAGGTTCCAGCCGAGTTCAAAGGAGTGTCCATAGGGCCCATTAAGAAGGGGCAGCGGATCACGTTGAAGTACCTGAAGGGCGAGATAAGCGAGGATGTCTCCCGGTTCCCTAAGAGCAACCCCGACGACAAGAAGTCCTCGCGCGACGTCGGTATCATCCTTGCCGAGAACGTCGATGGGGCGCGGGGATTGATCCAGGCGCTCCCGCGCGGCACGGGCAAGCATGCCTTCATGTACAAGTTCGAAAAGGACTACGGTGATGTGGTCCTGATGATCGCCGAAGACCTGACAAAGCCAAAGAATTATGCAAACAACGCAGGCTCGGCGGAGTTTGAGATGACGCTTACACCTGCACCGGACAAATAAGGGGTAGACATGTCAAAAAGCGAAAAGAGGCGGCTGACCGCCCTTCGCAAGGTGGATTAGGACAAGGGGTAATCCGATGGGCAGATTTTTAAAGGCGATATATCTGGTACTGCTGCTGGGAGCGGTCATCGTAGCATCTGCGATGCTGCTCCCGGCATACTCCAATCTCAGGGCGACGAGGGCCAGGGTGGCGGGGCTGCATAAAACTCTGGATGAGAAACAGTCCAGTTGTCTCGGGAAGAACAAGCTGCTCGATGAGATCAGGACTGGCGACCCGAGGACCATTGAAAAGATTGCCCGGGAGAAGTTCAAGCTCTGCAGGCCCGGCGAAGTTATTTACGTGTATGATCCGGAGCGCGCCAAGGGAAGCGGAGCTGCGGGAAACGGCAGGTGACCCGGGTTTGTTTATGGTGGCAATTTAATCTATTGGAAAAGGAGGGTTACTTGAAAAATTTACTGTTATCGGTGGTGCTTGGTGTCCTGGTGCCTGGCATTTCATCTGCATCTGACGACGCTGGAACTGAGAAGTTAAATCTAGTTGTGGAGGCCTGCCATCTAAATATCGGCAAAATAGGCGGCAGGGAAAATGGCAAAGGGGATCCCCGCCTTGTCATCTATAAAAACAAGGTGCCGGCCTATGACTCAAAGATAAAGCATAAGGATGCCACCGGCCCGGACTTTACCTTCAATGATGCCATATCCATGGAAATCAAAAAGGGGGATTCCGTTAAAATCGTCCTTTCAGACGTAGATGTCATAAGGGACGATGTCCTGATAAGCCAGGAGTCATCGGATCTCAATTCAATAAAGCAGATGTTGAACGGGAAGCACGAGAAGGAAGGCTCGTGGTATCAGTGCAAGCTGCAGAAATATGCCCAGGGCAAATATCTTGTCCAGCTTATTTCCTCCAGCATGGCCCGGGACGATGTTGATGCAACTATTCCTAAGGCGCCCGTCATTGGAAAGGAGTTGGACGTCCCCGACCACCTTGTATGTGTCTGGCAAAACGGCAAGGAAATATTTACAACAGGCAAAGCAGGTGAAGATTGCGGACCGCTGAAGAAATGGGACAGGCAGTCCTTTGAAATACAGTGGAAGCCTGGGGACAAGCTTGAAGTTGGATTTTATGAAAGGGATCCCATGCAGAACGATAAGATATTCCTTGTCACGGACAGCACGGATAACAGCCTGGGGCTCTTTACGGGAACACTGGCGGGAGGGAAGAGCAATTCTTCAAATGTCATATTTTCAATAACTGATCTCAAATAAACCGAAGCAATGGTGCTTAAAACAATAAAAGGAGAAGGCTATGACAAAGAGATTCCGTTCAATGGTTGGTCTGATGGTTGCCGTGGTTAGTCTTATTCTCAGCGGCTGCGGGGAACTCAACAAGCCTCCGATGCCGGTCAAGGTGACCTACCGCAGTTCCGCTGTAGGCGAAGGATATGTGGCGCAATTCCAAAACCAAACGTCAAAGTATCTGGCAGTGCGCGTGGTCTTCAAGAACCGAACACTGAATCAGACAAAAGAGGGGAGTATTGACCTTCCCCCGAATGGGAGCACGGAAATCGGCTGGATGGAAGGCTGGAAATTCGTGTCTGGAGAGTCCATCGACCTATACCACGAAGATTATTCATCGGCAAGCTATCGGATTCCCTGAAGGAGATCACAATGACAAACAATACATCACAACAGGGGTGAATTCCGACCTGCAAGCATGGGATTTATCCCTGACCATTTGGTGATATCCCCCAGCTGCTGCTGATCGAGCTTGGATACCCCGGCGAGGGAAAAGGATAAAAAGCAGGAAGGAGCGGTCCTTTTTTTTAGCCCTGCTAATATTTGTAAAGCATATATATATCCTGGCAGCATGGCCGCTACACTATTTTCGGCCTGTGTTTCCGCAGCCCGTGCCGCTCCAATAGCTTGTAGACGTACCAGCGGCCGGCTTTCTTACTGCATAACTCCCGTATGATCTTGATTACCAGCCTGGCCCTGTTTACATGAGCGCCATCAATTCTCTGCAGATAGTCCTTTATTACATCCTTCTCCTGTTCCACGGTCAGCAGCCCTGTCCTCCGGCCGCCCCTGCCCTTCCTCCTTAACCCTTCAGATCCGCGCCTGCGGTACTGCGACACCCACAGCTTGACGGCCTGGATGGACACGCCGGCGAGATCGGCTATGCTGCGGTAGGGAATACCACTGGCGGCAAGCAGTATGACCTGCCAGCGCCTGAGCTCGCCTAGTGTCGCAGCCTTCCTGATCCGCCCGAGCAGCCTTGACCGCCTAGGCCATGGGTAACGGTCGCATGTACGCCTCATGGTATCACCTCCGCCATAAGATATACGCCTGTGGCGGGGTTGCAAGGGGCGCGGTGGATATTCCAACGCGTTGGAATATTGTATATCATTATAGCTGTTATCAGACTTGTACTGCTGCACATGCCAGAAGAGGCGGGATGATGGCGGCAAGAACCGTGCGTGCTCGTTAAGAGCACGCACCATATCTTATAATACCATGGCAATACATGGAAGTCAAGCGGTAGAGATGAAGGTGCCGGTGCAGCATATCGGACGACAGGCCAGGCATGGATGACTTCCGCCTAGCTGCAGCTAGATAGTCTACATAGCTATCCAACGCAGCCGGGCTGTTGTTGTGGTTATTGACGGGTCCGGCCACAGGGCCCCCTGCCGGCACCTGCCCTGTTCCAAGCTGGCTGGTCTATACATGGCATACATCGTATGCGGCCAGCAAGGCCCTGGCAAGGGTATTATGGCGCCAGGGGGTACCCGCGGACGGCTGCTGCTGCAAATGCCCGGAAAAGGGCACTTGCCGGCATTACTGCGGCATGCCAGGTGATGCGGCGTGGTTGGACTGCATCAGTAACTGTGATGGTGCGCGGGCGGGGTAAACCGATGGAGCACCAGTCCTGGGTGCAAATAGTTTAGTGCGGCTGCAGTAGCGCCGCACTAATATTAAGTTAGCATCGAAGATCACGGTGGTCAAGCGGGCATAATGAACGCCGGGCGGCGGTACATGGAGGTTTTACCGGAATAATACAAGCAACGGCCGGCCAGCGGTTGTTGCGGCTCCGTGTGGAAAAAACAGGCCCGACATGATCGGGCCTTTCGCGGGAGCGCTACCTCAAGGATCAGGCTCCCATATATTATTATATATTTATATCAGCTGCCGTCACCTATGCAGCTTTTTTACCCGCCAGCGTCTTCCTGATCGCCTTCGCGGTATCAGGATTACAGTTTCCAAGCATTCCATCCAGCTTGCCGGGATTCGCCGCCTGGTAGCAAACAACCAGGGCTTCCAGGAGATCATGCGGTACAGGGAAATCCTGACTCCCCGCATCACCATGGCCGGTTGCCACTTGCGGATCTGTCTTCTCCTCTGCGTCATTGTCGACAGGCTTCTTATCCGACTTGTTCGGCCTAGGCCCTGCTAGAGCAGCCTCGGTCCCGCCCGCACTACCGGGTTTGCCTGCATCAGGCTTCTTCTCCTTGATGCCTTCGTATGCGGCGTTGATGGTCATTTCGCCTGACAGGACCTTCCCCGCCAGCTTCCTGTCCTCAAGGACCTTCTTCGCGTGTTTGACAGTGGTCTCGGACTTGCAGACAAGACCCGCGATATAGGCGTTGGCGTTCTCTACTTCTGGGCAAGGTTGCCCACAAGTCCCGGGAATATCCGTCCTTTTGCCCTGATGGCTCTTGGCCTGCCTTGCAGCTATATCGGCCAACGCCTTCACCGAACGCAGCACAACCTCGTCGCTGCACGGCCTCTTGAGATGCTGGATCCTGATCGCCTCCGCCACCATATCGGCATCGTTGGCGAAGTGCTTCACTATCACCGGCAGCGGTCCTTCTGACTTGCTTTTTATCTTCGCGGCAAGCCTGGTGAGACCATCATAGACTGCGTACCTGCCGTCCTTGTCCTGAGGCAGCACTAGCAGCGGGAACCGCATGTCGCATCCGCCCCTGGCCATCTCCCCCGTGAGGATCTCGAGCACGGCCTTGTCCGGTGGATACAGCTTTCCTATTGCCGGGTGCGCATATAGACTGCCAACCGGGACCATGATGATCCCTGCTCCAGCATTCACCTGCGGTGCATTATCTGGCGCAGCTTTTACATCGCCATTGGGCGCCTCCACTGCCTCCTTGTCGGAATCCGCAGGCGGCAATCCCTGTGCTGGAACCGTGCTGGCGGAGACCTTCACTTCACCGCCGAGTTCCTTGATCCGCGCATCCAGCTGGCGGCAGTAATCCCGCGCATCCGGATCGTCAAGATCCATGAGCCTTGCCTGCAGGCCGTCGACGGCCTCATCTGTACCGCTCAGGATCCTCCTGCAGTCATTCTGGATACCAAACCAGTCCGTTTCCTCGCATTTCCTGTTGCTGAGGATATTTTGCGCGAGCTCCATGATCCTGGCGTCCTCGGCCCTGCCGCTGATCCTGCCTTCATCCTGTTCCCCGTCTGCCGCACTTGCGGCGGCTTCGGCCTCTTTTCTCTTCCTCATACTTACACTCATTAGATAAGTTCCTTTCCAGGATCTTTTATTTTCCGCCCATGTCCTGGATCCATGGTGCGGTATTTCCGTACACCTCCAGTTCGCTGGCCTGGGCGGCTTTTTCGCCGCCGGCCACATTATAATTATTTACCAGTCGAATGGCTTGATATAGCCATCGGCCTGTATGCATTATTTTTTATGTTGTCAGTTCTGTGTGTTGTTTCCTCCTCCTTGGGCGCACCTGGTTCCTCCGCCTGGCACAATCACATGGTCCACCAGTATGGACCTGCCAAAGGGCAGGTGCCTGGCACGGTTTTCCGTGCCAATGGCCACAATGCAGGATCTCAGCTGGCCCCTGAACCTGGGATGGCTCGCTCCTTCAATCCTCCTGTTTATACACGCTCTCCCGATTTCGGCACGCGTCCTGCCATGGCTTACGCACCCTGTCATGACGATGTCGAAATATGAGCGGCTGGAGATGCTCCTGAAACTGTCAGGTTTTCCATCGGGCCTGTAGACCGTCCTGTCCGACAGCTCGTAGATCTGCTTGCCGTCCTTCCGCATCCGGTCTGCAATTTTTGCCAAATTAGGATCCGAATTAACGAGTATGCTCCTGGCTCCGGCATATTCGGGCAGATCCTGGATCTGTCCATGGACGTCGTCTATCTGGGAGTCCGTCAAGAGCTTTTTCATAGCTCACCCCGTGGCTTGGCGGTCCCAGTCCCGGCGGTCCTGGCCTCTCTTCTTTTCCTCATCTTTCCTCCTGTCCCCATGCGGCTCACCTTTCCTTCTTTTTGCCACAAGTTCTCGTATTCCCATAAAGCCTGTTCAATCTCCTTCCTGATCCTCAGGTCCTCAAGGATCTCCGCGACAACTTCCCTGCGGCCGCAGGGCGTGCCAACACCCTCTGTGGCGCCCGGTTCTATCCTGCTCGTCTCCTTCGCAGGCACCACATGCTCGGTTGCGATTTCCCTCGTGGCCCTGCCCTTTTCGATCTTTCCGACTTTCTTCATCTGGTATCTCCTTTACTGTTCTGCAGCAGTTCAGCTGCTGCGCCTGTTTTGAGCTTGAGGGGCGCGGTGTCCGGTGCGCATCCGGAACCGGCGCCCTCATACGCTACCTACCTGAGATCCTTTAGCATTTTCTCGAAATGCTCGATTGACTGTTTGATCTCCTTCTTCTTCTTTTCGTCCATCTGCATTACGACCGGCCTAAACTTGTAATCCAGCGCCGAACAGGATTCGCAGGTCCGGATGTCCTTCCCGTTGCCGATGACAAGGATCTCCGGGTTGCGCCTGGATATCTTCGCATCCTTCAGGCTTGGCATGATCATGGACTTGCATCTGCTGCAACCCCAGTAGCTGCCTCGCCATTCCCTCAGATCCCTAAGGAGCCCCTCGATGAACTCTGCAAAGGAATCCACTTCTTTTTCTCTCTTCATCTTCTTCATTTGTTCTTTCCTCCTGTTATTTTTACTGTTTACTGCTTAAGCCCGTCGAGCATTCCTCCTTTTCCAGCCAGGCCACTGCTGGATACCTTGTTGATGCTGCTCCGCTCCAAACCTGTTACTCACCTGTCCATTCCGATCTTTTTCATCAGGCCGACTTAACTGCCTTCTGGAAGCTGTCTATTCTCAGGCAGTCCTTCGGGACCTGCTTCCTGCCGGACAGGACGCCTGCGGCGTAGAACAGCTCGATCTCGTTATGGCATACGTCCGCTTCCATGAACATGTCGCAGATGCCGTTCCTTGAACGTTCGCATCCATCGCAGAACCGACTGTTCCTCTCCATCCCGGATAGGGTTTTTGCAGCTATCCTGACTTCAAGGATTTCAGTTATGTGATCCTTCAAGTTCAAATAGAATCCAAGGGCGTACTGGACAAGCCATGCTATCAGCTGATGCTTGAACGCGGTCATGTCCTTCATTTTCCAGTGCGAACACGCGCCATCCCTGCAATGCGGGCAGTCGACATTCTCGGAGAAGATCTCCTCGAGCCAGTCAAGAAGCTCCTTGTCGAAATGCTTCCTGATCATTTCGATGTTGTAGTCGATGAACGCTTCAAGCGTGCTGTTGAACTGGTCCTCCCCGATATCCCACGTCTTCATAACCTGTTCCGGATCCAGAGTCTCCTTGACATAGTCTGTGAAAAGATCCCTGAAATACTTCTTCTTCAGCATCTCCCTGCAAATAACTTGCGATCTGCGATGGATGTCCCTTACCAACGAATTCCTAGCTGTTTCCAATTTCATAATCACATTCCTTTCTATAATTTTACTTTCCTGTTACATCGATCTCGTCAGTCACCAAATTCCGGGCGGCCTTATCAACGCCCCCGCATGCTTTCACCTCTGCTGTTTCGTCTCCTGCCCAAAGGCCTCAAGGGCCATACCGGGCATTCTGTTTCGCCGCATACTTCGGGCTTATTAATGCACCCGCCGCAGTATGCCGGTCCGGTCCTAGAAACTCTCCGTCTCCTGGACTCCCTAGACGTACCAGGGTCGTCCTCCGTCCACTCGAACCCCGGCAGTCTCATCTGTTCCATCATCCTAGTTACCCTCCTTGCTACTATTCCGTCCTCATACTATTTCTTATACTCCTGCAATCTCTGCTGCTGCCTCTGCACCCGACAGACCGTACAGACCCCCTATATATCTTAAGATATATAGGTGGGCTGCCCGGCTGTCTGTCCTATGCCAGACTTGACAGAACTGGCACCATGATTTTTCTGCTCTGCAAACTCTGCTTTAAGCTTCTCAACCTGCTCCAGTGTTCCTATGAGGGTCCGCCCATGCTCGCGCGGCTCCCTGCATGCCGCAATCTTGTTCTCCTTCATAAGCCTGTTTATGGTCAATCCCGCATTCCTGATCGAAAGTCCGCAGTTCCTCCTGATAGTCTCCTTGAAAACCTCTGTAGCAAGCGTTCCGTTGGCGAAAATCCCGGCCAACACATCGCCGGTGATCTCAGCGGTTCCGGCATTCCTCCTTGCCGTCACGCTGCTCATTACACTCGGCATCGCAGCTCCGACCTCGAATAGCCCGGTCTGGCAGTTGTAGACGGCAGTGAAGCTGTCCATTGGCGGATGGCATCTGGCTATCTGCTCGACGACGAGGGTGTCCCTGCTCTCGGCGTGCGGCGTCAGGAATATCCCCGTGTCGAAGTCCCTCTGCAGGACGCCTGAACCGGCGCCGCGGTCGATTGTCTGCTTGTCGCCGGCATAGCCCTTGGTGCAGTGGTGCGTACAGATCACGGCGGCGCCGGTCTCCTTGCAAATAATGTCGAATCCGCCCAGGACATCCTTCATCAGCTGCTGCGAGTTTTCATCCGATAGTATCTTGTATAGCGGATCTATGGCGATGACGTCCGCGGAAAGCCTTAACGCCTCCCTCATTATGTGTCCGTTCAGGTCTTCCAGCTGAACCCCGCGCAAGTTGAGGACATGCAGGTTTGCGTCAACGGCCCTTATGCTGGCCGATCTTATGAAACCGGCGCAACGCTGCTGGTAGAAATATGGAGGTATCTCAAACTGCACTGCAAGTACACGCCTTTTCTCGGGAATTTTCCATTTCAGGAACGACCCCATGCCCGATGCCATTGAAATAAGCAGGTACAGCAGGAAAAATGATTTCCTGACCTTCGACGGCCCAATGATCATCGCCTTGCATCCTGCGTCCAAGGATCCTTCCAAGATGGGTTTCGGCCTATCGATCTTCTCCTTAAGAAAATCATCAACTGAAACAGCCTGCGGCAGTGGTACAGCCTGTTCCGCCGACAGCACACCCTGCTGCTCAAGCATTGCACCTATGGAGTCAGTCATAGCCTACTCCTTTCCTTAAGGTAAAGGAGCTTCTGTCCCGCCAGGGCATACCTCTGCTCGGGCCGGCATGCGCCAGGGAAACGGCTGAGCCTGGAGGGATTCTTGCAGGCCTTGTCGAACCCCGCCGCGGAAAGCCTGGAGTAAATGCCTCCGCACACCTTGGCGTCCCATTCCGCTCGATCCAAACAGCCTACATGGTAGATCGCATGGAGCGATTTGCCGCCCGTCGCTATCACTGCTACAACTGGCGCCCCGCTTTTTATCACGTTCAACCAAAAGGCCGCCTGAGCATTCTGGAAGTCGAACAGCTGCTTCCTGTCAATGATCCCGTTCGGACCGGGAGCAATCTTCATCCCAGGAACTGAATCATATTCCAAAAGACAGTATCTGTATGCGGCTATACAGGAATCGGCCCTGTAGGAAGGCTTGCCCTCCTGCGTGCGTCCTATTTCACCCGTCAGAGGATTGACGCAAAAATAATGATACTTGGTGATGTCCGCATTCCTGAAGTGCTCTATCCAGTCGTGCGGAGTCTTGATGCGCTGATACTGCCAGGCGAGTTTTTCATCTTCATCACTGCAACGGTCTGGAAACTTCTCGCCGATGAAAGCCTTCTCATCAGGCTCGTAGAGGGCTTCCAGCAGTACACCAGGCGCGTCCTGCTCATTGAACTTGACCGGCGAACTATCCTTGAGTTCATCGATGCAGTCCCTGCCCTGCGGGTCAAAGAGCTTACTCAGGTTTTTGGTGTTGACTAAAAACTTTTTGGCCGCAGCATTAGCAGCCGGTTTGCTCGCTTTCGCCACGGCAACAGCCTTCTTTGCATCAGTCAGCGCACGACGGTAGGCGCGCTGTATCTCAAAGAAACTGGGGGTTCTGGTTCCTGCTCTGGCGTGCTTCATGATATCGGAAATAAATTGTCTTTCTGTTATTCCAGCCCTTTTAGCATACGCAGCAACTCGAATGAGATTAGGATTGAACCCATCACCGGTCTTGGGCATTGAAGCCAAAGCCTTCCTGTACTGGACGGCCGCATCTGAATGAGCCTTCATCATTCCCAACATCGGAGGAGCAGAGAGTTTTTTCACTGCATTTTTCATGGTAATCATGTCAGTTTTTCTTTCCATTCTTAAGCACCCACCCCGACAGCTCTTTTCGCGAAAATACGACCCGTTCGCCAACCATGTGCGATGGCAGCGCCCGCTCCCTCCGGCATTTCCATAGGTGAGGGCGACTGATACCACCGAGGAATTTCATAGCCTCCTTGACGCTCATGAATCCATCGTCTGCCGGCTTAGTCTCTTCTCCTTTGATGGTCTCCAGAGCTTCTTTGATCTTTTCATCTGAAATTGCAGCGTTAACTGCCAATTCCACCAGTTTTGATCTTGCTTCGTTCATGCCTGATCCTCCTTGTTCATCTTCATCATTTCCTGTTGTCTGTCTTCCATTAAGATACATCTTTGTATCATGCTGTCCATCAATTATTTACGACTTGCCAAGGATCCTACAAGCAGTGTGCGTAGTAGGAGGGCTGTAGGATGAATGTAGGAATGTCGAGGCAGGCAAAAACGCATTAAAACGCAAGATATTCGGCGCAAAAAGTAAAATAGTAAAAATTATTGCAGGTAGATTTTATAAAGTACCATTATGGGGCATATCTAAAAATAGCCGTGTCAGGAAGAACTAGTCGGACCGCAATGGTTCTGGCTATAAATATTTCTCAAGGATTTTATAGAAGGAGTTCTTTTCCTTATTGAACATCTTGTATCCTCGGATTTTTTCCCCGAGTGTTAACTTCTTGAGCTTTTCAAACAGGCCTTGGCTGATAACCACCTGTAAGTTATTAAGTTTCTCGACGGAGTATTCCAGCCTATCTCCGCCATTCAATCTGACAGAAACCTTTTCACCAGATTCTTTTCTATTTTTTATTTTCCTTCCAAGGACTGCTTCAAGGACGCTCCGCTGATCTTCAATCAGTTCCTCGACACTCCGACAATTAAAAAGCACTTTGAATATCGTCTCCATGACATCATCGCCCTGAATGTTAGACGGATTTCCCTCATAGAACAGGGAACCGCAGGACAACGGTTTAACCTTTTTCCCATCGGAAGATCTCATCATCGCCAGCTCGTAGCCGGCATCCCTCATCAAACTTTCCTTGCTTTTGAACCTTTTGATGGAGCCAGGCAGGAACGCTATTCCTCCCTCATGCACAGAGGCACACCAGATCAATATGAATTTCAGGAATGCCGCTCCCGAGACGCCGTGTTCGACAGCGGGTAGCCCCGGGAAACACTCGCTGAACTCTATTTTAACCTTGAACATCGGGCTCAGTATGTTCAATCTCTTTGTATCTAAAATTTTGTCTGATATTTCAACAAGGGTTACGTTAATTTTTGTCGGCTTAATACAGTTTTCTGTTTCAGACTCTGCTTTTTGCTGTATTCTAGGCCTCTTACCAGACCGGTTCGGACAGGATTCGTCGCCTCTATTATTAATGATTCCTTCCATCCTGTCCTCATCCCAGGCGGCAGGACATATGATGACTCGCCCTTTATCGAAAGGAACAATAAAAGTCACAGGCCAGCCGAAACTTTCCTTCTCAATAATTTTCGCAGATGCTGAATCTTCATTTTCCGGCCACGCGCGTTCCGGCTTCAGCATTACATCCGACGGACAACGCGCCCTGTTAGGCAGATTGGGGTGTCTGGACACAAGCTGATTTAACATTCCGCTCCAGGTCAGGAATTCAGCATTGCCCTCTGATTTCACAAGCATGTCCATAAGACTGTGCTTTGCTTTTGATTTTACAGGGTCGAGCACGGGTATATTATTAATAGTTTTCTCGATTTCGTCCAGCAACCTCCTTCCCTGATGCACTTCATCGCCCAGATTCCTTTTAGATAACAGCTTGTCTAAATCCTTCAGGCATCTCCTGGTGGACTTGTTCGTACCATCCGGGAAAAGACTTTCTATCTGCTTTAGCGAAAAATCCCATCTCCGCGTCCATAGGAAAACCTCATTGCGGCCCTGTGCCACCTTGCCTACAGGGACAGGGAGGCCGGAATAACTGTCCTCGGGCGTATACTCTAGGCGGGAATAGGCCAGCCAAAGACTCTGCTTCACATCATATATGTCATGATACAGGCTGCCCAGGAAATCCAAAGCAAAGCTGAGGCTGTTCCGCATTGATGGAGAGAGCTTGAGTATTACAGACTTGCCGGCCCTGACAAGCCTTAACAGCGGAGTCAGTTCATCATGCGCAGGGCTTCTACGATATGGATAAGGGACATGTTCAAGATAAGAATATGCCGGGAAAGAGGTATCCTTCTTATATGAAAATTCATCCTGCGTGACCTTGCCCTGCGGGATGTTGAAATTTTCTTCAAAGACGAGCACATCAGGACACCGCGAGCAAACCTCCGCGATTTCACTGAATTTCCTTATGCCTATCCTGTTCATAGCTGCAGCTCCTTCCTGATTCTTTCGATCTCCTTGTCCGGTACGTCCGCTGACTCAATGCGCTTTTCACGTTTTATACCGAACTTGTCCAGCCATTTGCGGACGCCTCCTTCAGTCACATCATAGATTTTCCCTATTGTGATATTTGAATATTTTGCAGAAAGAGATTGCAATGCTTCTGCTGTCGGCTCAAGCTTGATGCAACTCTCTGGAATGTCCATCTTGAACTCATCAATATTCTCCATAAGTTTTAGAGCGCGCTTGTCGGCGAATTCCTTGGCCTTCTCGAGCTCCCTTTCATACACGCGGATCATTTCGACACTCTCCCAGCCCATCATGCGCATGGCATCTCGGATTGACACGTCCTGTTTGGCAAGAAGTGACATGAACGTTGTCCTGAATGAATGGAACGAATAGGGATTTGTCTTGTTCTTCCTGTTTTCTCCAACAGGCTTTTTTATTTTGTCAAAGTCTTTCAGAGCTTCATTGAAAATCCTCTGAGACATAACGCAGACGGCCTGAGGACTTCTAATGTATTGCTCTGCAGTCTTGGGGGTGACATACTTGGATCTCTCATGTCTGTTAAGTTTCTCTCGTTCGGCAAATATCATCTTCAGCTTTTCATGGACGGGCACCTTGGCCGTATTCCCACTACGTCTTGTCTTGTATGGTACAACCTCTATGAAGCCTCCCTTTATATGGCTCCATTCAAGAAGGACGCAGTCCTTGAATCGCATCCCGGTCAACCATCCAATTACGAAAAGATCCCTATAGTCCGAGCCATGCTTTGCGGCCTCACTTATTACGGCCTCAACCATGTCCGACTCAAGCGCCTCGTGGCTTACAGTTTCCCTTTCTGCCTTTCCTATGCGGCCAATCAATCTCCTGTCAAAAGGGTTCCTGTATGGTATTCCAAGCGTAGCATTAAGCGTTGCAAAGACCCGGGAAAGGTGGACGATCTTGTCATTGTATGTCTTCGGTGCTATTCCGCTTTCAAGAAGATACTTTGAATATTCCTGTGCTTTTTCAGCTGTAACAGCGGTCACGTATTGTATCTGCTTTTTCTTACACCATTCGGCAAAATTCTTAAGCGCTATTTCACAGACATCCCGTGTCTTCTCAGCGAGCTTGGAATAGTTCGGTGTCAGAGATTCCCACTTCTCATGAAGGTTGGCAATCAGGACGTTTTCAATTTTCTTGCCTGTCACATCTCGGACCATTTTCATTGAAAGATCCTGGGCAAGCTTAACTGGGTCTTGGGAAGGGACAAGTTGTGCCGCCAGATGGGCTTCTGAATAGGCTCTCGCAATTATTTTTGCCTTATTCTTGTCCGTTGTTTTAGTAGAAACCCACCTGTCTTTACCTTCGAAGAAGTATCTGAAATAGTAGATTTTCTTAGGACCGCGTCGAAATAGCTTCCGGGAAGGAATTTTGCTCTTTTCAGTCATCTTTGTGGTTTCTTGACTTGTGACCATATGCATTGTTAGCACCTTATAACATCACTTATCCGGCTCGTACTTACCATAGATTATAATGTCTAAAAATCAAGCAAACTTGTAGCAAATACTTGTAGCAAGGGGGTAAAACAGGAATTGCGGAATGCCAAAATTACCAGCTAATGAGCTGGCATCCCCAACGGGATTCGAACCCGTGTTACCAGGATGAGAACCTGGCGTCCTAGGCCTCTAGACGATGAGGACGTAAAAGAAATAATAAAGAGGGGCATAATATAACCGGAATTCCCCTATGTCAAAATGCTGAAGCCCCAAAATCTGGTTATTTTTTCTTCTGCGCATCCACGAACTTCGAGAACGACCTGTCCCAGCTCTTTTCGACTTCATCCGGAAAAGCGCAGGCGGGCAGTTCGTTGTTCGACAGATGATAATGGATGCAGGCGCAGCAGTTGCCCTTCTTGTCGCATGGCTCATATGTGCAGTTGCATTTCGACTTGTTGGCTGAAATATTCTCGCATTTTATTGCCATATTCCCCTCCGGAATTTAATTATAATGTGCTTGACATGATTGCATAAGACAGAAAACTTTGCGCGTGCGCCTCTTGTTGGAGTTCACAGCTTTAGCGTGTCTTTAAATTACTCCTCTTGATATGCCTGAGCTTTTCGATACATTATAAAACCAACTATAAAAAAGGCAAAACAAATGGATAAGATAATCCTAAGCAAATGCATGAATGAACTTGCCACGGGCAAAGTTCCCGCAAAAGCCCCCTCATCCTTCAAGATTTCATCTGGAATCCCGCGAAATCCGCAGTTTCTCTGGTTCAGGCGGCAATGGACGAAAAACTATGTGCCTGTCCAGAAGACCATATCAACTCTCTGGCTCGACGGCGATTTCCTCAGCGTCTTTGCAATGATGGAGGACAGCGACGTCTTTTCCCATGCCAGAGGCAGAAACGACCAGACCTGGCAAAAGGGGGATGTCATGGAATTCTTCTTCCAGCCTGAAGGCCGCAGAAACTATTACGAAGTGCATGTCGCTCCAAATCTAGCAACGCTTGAGCTTTCCATCCCTGACGCCAAGAAGCTTGTGGGAGAGAAATACGATTTCAAAAGCCTTTTCTTCAAATCAGGCATGAAATGCGAGACAGGACGATTCAAGTCCAAAGGGAAGGCCGGATGGTGGGGGTTGATGAAAATCCCCGTCGAAAAGATTGGTTTGCGGATAAAGTCCGGCAGGCTTGGCAGATTTGCCGTCTGCAGGTATAACTACAACAGGAACGGAGGAATCATCCTCCAGGAATCAGCAAGCGCGCCATTCCCCAAATTCCGTTTCCATGATCCCGACAACTGGCATGAATTGCGCGCTAAGTAGGTACGGGCTTTCTGTGTCCGGCGTAGCCCTTGGGCGAAGTCGGAAGCCTGTACCATCTAAGTGTCTTTGAAAATGGTACTCCCTTCCGCCGTCGCCAGAATGGCTATGGCGGACACGGGAAGGGCGTACCTACTTCTTCTGCTCCTTCAATACTTTTCCATCCGGACCTATGACGGCAGCGGCAAGGAGTAATCACATCCCCCCTGATTATAAATGGTTCCGGAATAATTTCGGAATATTGCTTTATTCTTCGGAATCCCAATATACATTTAATTTTCCCTTTTAAAACCAACCATTTAGAGGTTCCCTTGATATGAATCCTCTCATTTCCATAAATGATTTCAAGCTGGTGGACATTTCTGATAAAGCATATCTCCAGGATGTCTTCCTCAGGTTCACTCTTCTTCCATGCGAATACGTGTTCACAAACCTTTTCATATGGAGGAAGACCTATGACATCAGGTGGATGAATTTCAGGAACTCAATACTGATCCATTCAGGCCTGGACAAGACACTCCTCATGCCGCTCGGAGATGTTTATACTCCAGAGGAACTTGCGAACCTCCTCTCATGTACTTTCCCCAACGACAAGGATGCATCTGTCATCCAGGTGCCGGAGGAGTATGTGAAACAGAATCCCAAGGTGAACGACATCTTCGACACCGAACACGACGAGGATTTCGCCGACTACATATATTCCACCGAGAAACTTTATCTGCTGAGGGGTGCGAAACTCGCAAAAAAGAAGAATCTGGTCTCTCAGTTCGCCAGGAACAATCCCGGCTATACCTGTTTTCCCATGGAGGAGTCTCATCTCCAGGAATGTTTTGCGCTTTCTGAAAGGTGGCGCGAAAGCACCGCCAGCGATCCTTTCACGCTCGGGCAGGAAAAGGAGGCGATCCAGGAGGCTTTTGCTAATTTCAAGAGTCTTGATATCGAAGGCGTCTGCATCCTTGTCAGCGGCAAAATAGTAGCCTTCTCCGTTTACAGCTTCCAGAGCAGCGATGCGGCGGTAGTGCATTTCGAGAAGTACGACAAGGATTTCAAGGGTGCGGCACAGGCGATAAACTGGGAGACCGCGAAGTCCCTTCTTGGAAGATGCAAGTTCATCAACCGCGAACAGGACATCGGACTTCCCGGCCTCAGGAAGGCGAAACAGTCCTATGAGCCCGACATGCTCCTGCTAAATTATGTCCTGTCACCAAAGTAGAAAAAAGTCTTGTTGTATTTGAATGGATAGGAAACGGACGCGGCAAGCGCGTCCCTCCATCTTTTGAAGAAATTGAATACGCCAGAGGCGTGGATGGTCGAGTTAGCAGAGACCGTTCCAGGGAAAATTACATTCTTCCGGCGGACGCCATGCTGCCGATTTCGGGGGCGAGGACGAGCCTGAATCCAAGATATTTGAAGCATGAGGCTGGTTCCCAGTATTTCCTGTATGCACATCTGCAGTGGTTTGCATCATTAACCCAGCTTCCGCCGCGCCTTACAAAGACAGTTCCTGTCTTCGGGCCGCATGGATTCACGCATGATTCGCTTTTGTATCCTTCATAATGGTCGTTGCACCATTCCCAGACATTTCCAAGCATGTCGAAAAGCCCCCATTCATTAGGGCTTTTGGTTCCGACAGGATGAGTCCTGTTGTTGCTGTTCCTGTCATACCATGCGAAATTTTGCAGTTCCCTCTCATCGTCTCCGAAGAAGAAGCGCGTGCTGGCTCCGGCCCTGCAGCTGTATTCCCATTCAGCCTCGGTGGGGAGCCTGTAGACATATCCTCCCGACGGAATGCGGCCAGCGTTCAATTCGATTTCGGTGAGCCATCTGGTATACGCCCTGACGGCCGGCCATGAGACCTCAACGACAGGCTGCGAAGGTTCCTGCCAGAATCCACCATCGATATCTGAACCTTTACCGGCCTTTTCCATTGGACAGTTCTTTGAAGTCCATTCGATTTGAGGATCCCGGTTGTCCGAGCGCATGAACTTCAGATAGTCGGCAATTGTAACTGGATACCTTCCCATCCAGAACTTATATGACAGATGGATCTTGTGCACCGGTCCTTCATTTCCCTTTCTTCCCTTCTCCCCTCCGATTCCCATTATCCCTGGATTTGAGCCCATATGGAAATCGCCCGGACTTATTGAACTGAACTGGAGTTCGGTGTCAGGGATCTTCCATGATTTGCCATGGTTCGGCCCCTTGTAGTTCTGCTTCCTCAGGTCTGTGATCAGATGATCAACTTCATTGCGGTGCGCACCGGAGGGATAGCGCTCGAGGTATTTCCGGTATTCCTCGACAATTGCACTGGTGCTTTCATTTTTAGATTTAAGACCATTTGCTTTCTTTGAGATTTCCTGGAAAAACCATTCCTCTTCCCTAGGATCTTCTTCTGACTCGGATTTCGGTTCGATCCTCTCAAACTTTTCAGACGGTGTCTTTTGTTCGGAAGCTGCAGTTCCGAGGACTTTATCAATATCCTTCATTATCTCGTCTGCGCTCGAATAACGCTCCTCGGATTTCAGTTTCAGGCATTTGAAGATTACGTCCGAAATTCCGGGACAGAAGGAGAGCTTCTCCGGATCCACCACGTCCGGAAAATCCCCCGTAAGAAGCTCGTAGAGTATTTTCCCGAGAGAATATATGTCCGTTGAACTGTTTACATTCTTGACGTCCCGTTGCTGTTCGGGAGACATGTAGTAGGGGGTCCCCATTACCATTCCTGTGATGGAGACGTCGCTGGCCTCACCCTGGCGGGCCAGTCCGAAATCAACTATCTTGGGAACCAGATCGCTGCCATCAGGGAACAGCATGATGTTTGAGGGCTTCAGATCCCTGTGGATGAGATTCTTCCTGTGCGCGAAGGCAATTCCATTGCAGATGCCGTGGAATATTTTCACAGCCTCGTCCAGAGGTATCCTTCTGCCGGAATCGATGCGCTGGCGGAGAGAACCGCCCTCGATGTATTCCATCACAATATAGTCGCCGTCTTCATCGGAGTTGCAGTCATAGATGGTCACGATGTTCCTGTGGTTCAATGTCGCGATGACAGCCGATTCACGTCTGAACCTTTCGACGATCCTGGCGGAGCTGTTGTTCTGCATATGTTGTTTCAGGAGACGTTTAATCGCGACCGTGCGGTCTCCGAGTTTTCTGTCCTTGGCCTTGAGGACGACTGCAAAACCACCTTGTCCGATCTGTTCTGTTATCTCGTATCTGTTCTCTACGATCCTGCTGAATATCTCGTAATCCCTTATCTTCGCCAAGGAGGCGGGATCGAGGGCGATAGTACCGGTGGACATCGCCTGTTTGACGACTGTTGTCTGGGAGACGGGAGCGACATTCGTCTTGATGTTTTCAGATATGGCATTGCCGCAGGACGGGCAGTGGGTCCAGGTATCAGTCAGTTCAAATTGGCATTTGTCGCATTTCACGTCTTAGTACCGTGGTTTATTTCATGATTGACGTGATAAAAATAAGGCAGACAGGCCGGATTTTCAATCGTATTTCCAGAGTTTGATGAAAAGGGTATCCATGCCGCGCATGGCAAGGCAGCATTTTTTGGTAGCATGCTTGCAAATTATTCAATCGACTCTATTATTATGCGTTCATTTCCAAACAGTTTTTCTTGGCAGACAGCTCGCCCTTCGCAAGTTGTTTACAGTCAAGTTTCCGGAGAGGTGCCTGAGTGGCCGAAAGGAACGGTTTGCTAAACCGTCGTACGGGTAAAACCGTACCGTGGGTTCGAATCCCACCCTCTCCGCCAAGTATTGAGGCTGAAAAGCCTATGAGATAGGGCCGGTGGTTGAAAAATCACCGGCTTTTTTGCGGGAAATTTTGTCCCCCTAATTGTCCCCCTATTGATATTATCAGCCATACGAGCTATACTAGCCGAAGTAAAGGAGATCATGGCCTGGTTGAAACAAAAGAAGAATCATTTGAACTGGTATATCGTCTACTACGTGCGGGACGCGGAAGGACGACGGCAGCGCATTGAAAGGAATTCCGGGACCACCGACAAGAATACGGCCATGGGCCTCGCCTCCGAAGTACATGAGGTGCAACAGGGACACGAACGCCAGGACAAGTTGAGAACCATCTTCGACAAGGCCGGAGCAAATACCGAAACGATCGGTACACGATATTCAATAGGCGACTTATGGAAATACTACACGCAGCAGCCGACGATCCGATCGATCACGGACCGGACCCTCAACAGCAAGAAGACGCATATTACAAGATTCATCGACTGGCTGCGGTCCAACCAGCCCGAAATGAAATATCTCGACGATATCACCGAGCGGACAGCGGCATCGTTCATGGAATCCATTGGAAAGAAGAGCGGAGTTACCAGGAACAACTATCTGTCAAGCCTGCATAGTATCTTTGCGACGGTCCGGATCCCGCTGGGATTGAAGATGAACGTATGGGAGGCCGTCCCGAGAGCGGAAATACGCAGCATACGGAAACAAGAATTCTCCATTGAGCAGATCCGGGAGATCTTCAAGCACTCGAAGAAATACAAGTCGCGTTATCCTGGATTCTGGCAGATCGCTATCAGCCTGGCATATCATACCGGCATGAGGCTTGGAGACGTATGTACCTTGAGCTGGGACGAATTGGACTTCGACAACAGCATGATCCGCTATGTCCCGAACAAGGGAAGGAAGAAAGGCCGCGACATATCCTATCCGTTTGACTCTTCCTGGTCCGCGCCACTACGAAAGTTGTGGGACGGACAGAAAGCCGGGCCTGTATGGATCCAGGTGGACTGGGAATATAACAGTCGCCAGAGATTTATTACCGAGGAATTTGAAGATATCTGCAAGCTCGCAGGAATAAAGACTACCAGGAAGAAGCAGCCGGGAGAAATAAGGGAGAAGGTTGTCAAGCTGATCGGCTTCCATAGTCTCAGACACAGCCATGTAACGATGGCGCTGGACGGCGGAGCGGCATTGTCGGACGTGCAGAAGACAGTCGGACACGGATCACCGGTCATGACGGAACATTATAATCATTCTCTGGCCGCCGGGAAGAGGGTCGCGGAGAAATTACCGGGACTCAAGAAGTAGATCTCATTTTCTTCACTTTATAAACTCATTTAATATTCCTGCCAAATCGTTACACATTGCCGAATGTTCTCGGTGTCCATAATGGAACTCGTAATCCTTTAACGTGTCTGGCCTTGTGTATCTTACGTACTGGTTGATGTTGAGAATTTCCTTTATCTCATGGACTATTACTGCAAACTGGCGCATAGTATTCCCCTTTATTCCGATGGAGATCGTCTTCTCGCCGTAATCGAAATATCCGCCATCGTCCTTGCTATCCCATTTGACAGTGAATATCACTTCGCCAATGCGGATTCGTTTTAATCGGCGTAGTTTCATCTTGCCTCCTTGCACCAATAATGATCGCTGTCCTTACACGCTGACAAATATGCCTTTTTAACTTTGCTGTAATTCCTGCGATATTCACGCTTCCGCAAATCACGCTTGAACACCTGACCGCAATGCGGACATTTGAATTTCATCTTGCCTCCTTGAATCCGAGCTTGGTTAGTGTTGCGTCTATTTCATCAGAGACATAAACGCATGGTTGTTTTTGAGGTCAGTCATTAGCCCTACAAGTATCTCCCTCGCCTCCGCCCGTGATGGAAGATTCAGGAGGGGGCAGGTTTTGGGACGTATATGTTTGATTTCTCCATCTCCTTGCGGATTGTAATAATGGCACTCTACTGGAACTTTACACATAGCCTTGCAGTCGCAACAGCAAAGCGGAATTTCAGTCATGTCCGTCTTTTGAACTATCATCCTATTTTCCTCCCTGTTTTTTAACAATATATGACACCTAATAACACCCACGTCCGGCAGCGCTTACAATAGGATCTCGCGTATGATCCTATGAAAACTAAGCCGCGGAACTTCGGCCTGTAATATTTCGGACGCTTGCAGAACTGTCCGCAATGCGGACATTGATTAAGGATGGTCCCGCCGGAGTATTCAGATTCATATTTTGACATTAGCGGCCTCTTTTTTTCTTCCACATCAATTTTTTAGTCCTAACCAAGCCCAAGCGACACGAAAGGCATGGCTCTTTTTTCACATGGAGATCAACGTACTGGCAATTCCAGCAGTGTTTCCCCCCCTTGCTTTTTATAATTGCCGCATTTGCAGAACTGGCCGCAACTTGGACAACTGAAATTATAATCGTTAGCCATATATCCCCTTCCAATCCTCGGTCATGGGTTTAATTTGTTCGCGCCAGAGCGGCTCGTTTGGAGCGTTGACTGTGATACCGGCCTGGCGGGCTGCGTCGATGTTGCGGAGCATACCCGGCATTTGCAGGGCGTATTCCAGGGACCAGTCAAGACGGAGGCCTTTGAGCGTGATTTCCTTGAACTGCGCCTCCTGGATGGATAAGGCGAACATATAGGAGAATGTAGCGCAGAAGAAACGTTCGCCGAATGTCTTGATGTATTCATCCATGGGAAGGATAAGCTCGTTTGTGAAGCCGAGACGACGCCGCGTCACGATCTGCGCTCCGGACTTCTCGTAGACGGCCCGCCAGTTTCCAATGCCAGGCATAATGAGCCAGCGTCCATTATGACAGTCTTTTGCAAACTCCGCTTCGGTATAATCGTCGCGTGTCTTCTTGTGTATCTGGAAGACGCGATCCGGACCGAGCTGGACCAGTTCGGGAAAGAACACATAGAAGTCGTTCATGGTCCAGATGGCATGATCCTTGTATTCGTCGAAGCAGGTCGAGGGATCCCCGAAGCCGAGGAAGAGGACTTTGGTTTTCATTCGATGTTCCCCCTGGCGCCCTTGCAATGATCGGTGCGCTCGGCATGGAGGGAGACGGCGTCTAGTTTTGGAGGGTGATCCTTATTCCAGGCCGCGAACTTCGCGTTTTCCTGGGCAGTGGGGCGCTTGCCGGGACCGTTGGCCCTGCGGCCATCCTTGCGCTTCTTTTTGAATATCCGGGACCATTCCTTTCGATAGACCGGATTGCTGGGCTTGGTAATGATCTTAGGTTCGCTCATAATTCCCCTTTCCCGCGAAGCTCGCAGCAGGAGCCACAGTCGCAGCCGAAACGAACGATTATGCTGGGGAACGGAGCGCTATTTTTTGAATTTCCGAATTTGAGACGGCCCTTTATGAACTCCGTCTCTTCCGCTTTTAAGACAAACTCATGGAACCAGCGTGTATCTGTGCGGACAGGAAGAAGACAGATAACCAAAGCCCCATTCTCTTTGGCCTCAAAGTATGCTTTGGCAACCCATAGCCCACCTTCCCAGGAATACGGAGGATTACAGAAGACACACTTGAATGCCCAGGATTGCTGGAGGCCGTCTTCGGCTGGCGTGAAATGGTCCTTGCAAAGCGCCGTCTCATGGGTGCAGCAGGGATCTAGATTGAAATGGTACTTCGCATCCAGCTTCTTGAAGAGATCCGGAGGCGTCGTCCAGAGATTCGACCTGGAAGAGAAACAGGCCTTGAACTTGTCGCGCCGCGTCGTCCTTGACTTGCTTCGCTTCATTTGGAGGCCCTCCTTTTCTTTTTATGGACAGTTTTTTTGGAAGGCTTCTTCTTGTGGACCTGGACCTTTTCGGGCGCCGGTTTGACGGTCCATAGTTTTTTCCAGTCCTTCTGCAAATGCGGGATATTGAAACCGAGCTTCTCCAGCTCCAGGCGCTTGTTTCTCTTTGCGCCGCAATCATGGCAGACGCCTATAACGTAGAGAGGATTGGAAATCTCCAGGACTTCTTTCCGCTTGTAGCAGACATGGAATAGTTTTTCACTCATTATTTGACTCCTTTTTTTTGATTTTCTTCTCCTCCATCGTCTTGCAGAAACCCACAAGAAGGGATTTGTATTGCTTCCAGAAGGCCAGCGCTTTTTTGCCGTCCATTTCGGCGATTTCGCGATTTGTAAAATTTTTCCATTCATCATGCGTATGAAGTTCACAACCAATCTTCATATGAGTCTCAAAAATAAGGACATAATAGCCAATATTTGAGATTTGAATTGGTAGTTTTTTGATAGTAAAATCCCCGTACTTCGCTCCATTCAGGTTCGCCGAGTCGAGGTTCGCCGAGTAGAGGTTCGCCGAGTCGAGGTTCGCCCTCACGAGGTTCGCCCTCACGAGGTTCGCCGAGTCGAGGTTCGCCGAGTCGAGGTTCGCCGAGTAGAGGTTCGCCCTCACGAGGTTCGCCGAGTAGAGGTTCGCCGAGTAGAGGTTCGCCGAGTAGAGGTTCGCCGAGTAGAGGTTCGCCCTCACGAGGTTCGCCCTCACGAGGTTCGCCCTCACGAGGTTCGCCGAGTAGAGGTTCGCATACGAGAGACTTACCCCGGCTTTGACTGCGGCCTCAACGGTCAGCTTGATTGAGTTGTTTTCAATGTCGAGAGAAAAAAGAACTTCGTCATTTGTCCATTTCTTGATTTCGATTTTCATATATCCTCCAAATATTTTTTGTGCGCGTTCCCGTCCTGCTACGCAGTCCGGAAACGCTATTTTTTATGGAACCAATTGATATTCGTGTACGATTTTGAGCATGAGCCAGCGGGATAGGTAATACTCGGCAGTGGCGCCGACCGAGGGATCCCATCCGGACATCATGAAGATGGCCGTGGACTTGAAAACCAGGTCAATGTCGTGCCTGGCGTATTCACGCTGGAGAGCCTTTCCCTTCCTGCCCTTGTGGCAGCGGGCGACATGGGGATCGGTAATCCGGACCGGATTCAGGACCTTGCAGCCGTATGTCTCGACGAGAAACTTTTCGACGGCCAGAAACTTCGGAGCGTTCTTCTTCGGGATCCCGCGGACCGGTCCGGCAATGTAGACAATATCCTTCTTGGAGAAGAGGGGTTTTTTCATTTCTTCACCTTCCCTTCGAAGAAGAAATTACGGACCCAGGCGCGTACTTCAATTTCGTTGTAGAGGACCCCTTTGGAGATAGGACAGGGCCTAACAGTAAAGGGAAAAGGGATCCTGCCTTTTTTATTAAGACGCCAGGAGTTGAGAGTTGTCCGCGGCTTGCCAATGATTTTCGCGGCGTCACCCTCGGAAATGAGAATAGGCATGTTTTCAGCAACCGCCTGGACCGCGGCGATCTGTTCGGGTTTTACTTCGTTGTCCATGCGAAGCAGCGCCAACAGCGCGTCTCTTGTGCTTGGCCTCATAGTCATTCCTCCCTTATATGAATGTTTTTAATACTCAGCTTCTTGACCGCTATCGCCGTGTAGGGCACGTTGGTCCTGGCGGCGATCGACTCGCGGACGTTCAGGACCGCAGTTTCGGCGACGAGTGAAATAAGCGCCTTCTCCGGCATGTCGAATTTTGTCGTCTCGATGATCTCGGCATTGCTAACACGGCAGTTCACCGCGACGGCGTCAACTTCAACCGTAAGAATCTTCATGATGGTTTCTCCTTGTTTTCCTTTGAATATTTGATAGCTTCCAGCTGGAGCTTGTTGATAAGGTCCAGGGAGGCGACTTCGATTTCAGGCAGGGCCAGCCAGTAGTTGAGCTGGGGCGAATCAGCCGGACAGCATTTCTCGATGGCGGACACGACCGGGATCTTGTAGTAGGCCGCATGTTTATGTACCATGGCGATCCTCCGCAGCCATTTGAGCAGCGGGAGCGGGATCTGCGTCCAGTCGATCCACATCTGATACCATAGGTCCCCGGTGTTCTTCGATATGAGATTGTCGATCGGCTGCTGGAGAAGAGCGGCGCAGAGATAACATCCAGGGGTAAGGGACGTTATGATCTGCGCCGTCTGTGCGGAAGATGTTGCAGCTGCCGGCGCCGGTCCGGGCTTGTACTTCGCCAGGGTAATAGAGGACGTCCCGGAGAGATTCGACAGGAGATTTATTTCAGCGTCACGGATAAGCGGGTTAGGATGGGCGAATATCACCGGCAGGATTGACTCGGTAATCTTGTGGACGCTGTCAGGGGAATTGAAAGGCTTCGAGCAGAGGGTGACCAAGAGCCATTCGACCAGGTCCGTATGCTCGAACTGGACCGGGAGGCCCGCGGCCATGAGATCGTCGGTGTCAATCTTCCCCTGCAATTCGCACTGGTCCGGAATGACCAGGGAGGCTATCTTGACGTTCAGCTCCAGGTTGCGAAGCTCGCAGGCTGTCTTGATGGCGGAATGGATCCCGGCTGGGTCCGGATCCGGGACAATGTAGACGGTCTCGGGATTGAGATAGTCAACGAGAGCGGCCTGCCGGGCCGTGAACGCCGTCCCGCCCGGAGCCACCCCGGCGAAACCGGCGACCAGGGCCGCGGCAGCCTTCAATTGACCTTCAAGTATATACAGATCCCGTTTGACCTCCTTTCTTGCAGTGCGGAGCATTTCCTGGGCGAATTTATAGCCGTACAGGATTTGTCCCTTCTGGAAAATCTTTGTCTCCCTGGTGTTCTTGTATTTTGCCGTCTCGTCGCTGCCGCCTGGAAGTTTGCGACCGGTGAAACCGACTATCCTCCCCAGGGAATCTAACAGCGGGATAATCACGCGCCCGGCAAGAGGATCGTAGAGATCCTGGTTCTTTGAATCCGGATCCGGCTTGCCCAGGATACCGGCCTCCAGCATGGCCTCCTTGTTGCCAACACGCTCCGCAAGACAATAACCTCTTGAATAACCGAGCTGGAACTTCTCGATCAGCGGATCCGTGAAGCCGCGGGAATAAAGATAATCAATTGCCTTCTTATTTTTAGGATCCTGCAATTCGAGAGCATATATGCTTGTGGCTATGGCGCAGGCCTCATAAAGATTCTGGCGGGGTATTCCCGGCTCGGGCACCGCGCTTTTGTCGTATTCGACTATGACGCTGCTTTCAGCTGCGACGATCTCCAGGGCCTCGGGATAAGTCTTGTTCTCGTAGTTCATCACGAATTTGATCGCGTCGCCTCCGATGTTGCAGCCGAAGCAATGGAACATCTTTTTAGCAGGCGTGACCGTAAAACTCGGTGTCTTCTCCTGGTGGAAAGGACATAGGCCCTTGTACTGGGCGCCGCGCTGCTTTATAGGGACCCGGCGGGACACGATCGAGAGTATGTCGGCGCTGTCCTTGATTTGATTTTCGTTGGTGATCATGATTTTGTCTCCTGGTTGGATCTTTCTTGTTCCTCGGCGGACTGCATTTCCGCGTAGGTCCTGTTGACGTGGTTATAATCGCTCCATGCTTCGAATTTCTGGCAGTATCCGCGGAAGTGGAGAATGTCCCTGGTAAGATTGCCGTCACGGTTTTTAGGCATGGACAGCTCGGCACGATTGGCCGGCTTATCGGGCAGTTCATGTCCTGGACGGTACAGCAGCATGACGGTATGGGCATCCTGTTCAAGGGAGCCGGAGCCCTTGAGATCGGCGAGCTGGGGAGGTTTGTTTGATGAATTGCGGTTCAGCTGGGCCACCATGAGGGAGGACCAGCCGATCTCCTTGAGAGTAGACCGCCAGAGCTTCGAGATCTCCGCTATTTCCTCGGGACGCTGTCCGCGGAAGCCGGGAATTGACTCCAGCTGGAAGTAATCCACCATGACAAGGCCCTGTTTATCGTGCTTGGAAGCGTGATAACGGAGGAAGTCGCAGCAGTTTTGAGGGGAGATAGAAGGATCGTCAATGATAGTTATAGGAAGTTTTGAGATTGCAGAGGCGGACTCCTTGTAGCGATCGAACGAGCCCGAATTGAATTTGCCGTTTTGAGCCAGCCTGGTGTCCAGTTCGGCCCGGTTGCAGATCATCCTCATGAATATCTGCCGGTAAAGCATTTCATGGGAGAAATACAGGACCGGGAAACCGAACGCCGCGGCATGGACGGCTATCTGCGCGGCCAAGGCCGTCTTGCCATGGGAAGGCCTCGCAGCCAGTATGTTCATCATGCCGAACTGGAGGCCGAGTGTCGCGGTATCAATAGAGTGGATACCCGTTGGAATACCCGTCATGCCGGGGTGAGACATACGAGTTTCCAGGGCCTTGACGCAGTCGGAGCAGGCCTCTTCTGCGCTTATCGCGAGTCCGAAGGCCGCGACACTCCTGCCAGCCAGATTCTGTCTAATCTTATCCTTGTGTTTTGAGAAATCGTCGAACTTCCCGGCCTTGATAAGCTCGTTGGCCTGGTTGAAATCCAAGTGGGAAAGCCTCATGCTCGTAAGCTGGACCAGGAGCTTGACGCGGTTGTCCAGGATCTCGGAAGTCTCGGCGAAGGCCATCACCTTTTCAATCTCCGGAGAGAATTGCGCCTGGTCCGAGAACTGAAGTTTCTGCTCGACGGTGTATCTGTCCGGGAGAAGTTTGTTTTTCGCCAGGTCGTAGACGGCCCCGGCGATCGCTTTCAGGCCCGGCTCGGTCCAGGCCGCGGTCCAGAAGCTGCCCATGAGATAAATGGCGATCACCGCCTTTTCAGGGTGCGCCATGATCGTTCCTAATACTTTATTTTCAAGCTCGACGTTGCGGAGGTTGTCCATTATGGAAATTGCTTATGTAAAAAGATTAAAGGTCCTTGAATAAAAACGAATCCTTTTCAGCCTGGGCCCTGGCCCGGACGACATCGGGAGGCAGCGACGAGTATTCATCCTTCGCGGCCTTTTGTGATTTTTTTTCGGGCCTGGGAGCTTCAAGAAGCGGCTCGAACACTTCGGGAGCGAAAAGATTCTCAGGCTTGAGCTGGTCCCTAGTGAACTTCCTGGCGACGGCCACGTCGATCACCTTGCGGATTTCGCTTTCCTTGTACTTCTCCAGGAGTATTTCGATCGGTGCGGTGTTGTTAGCGGTGTTGAAGAATTTACGCGGGAGAGCGGCCTTGCGGTTGAGATAGGATAGGATATTTTCGAAGTCGGTGTACTTCTTCGAGAAGGTCCTGCCTATATTTGTGATAATCATACTACGAAGCAAGGCAGCGATTGAAATTCCCTGGGCAACTGCCTTGAGTCTTACCTTTTCGCCCAGGTCGTCAGAAACGCGAGTGCGGAGAACAATCATTTTTTCACCGCCTTCTTGCTTTTAATCAAGGCATTGAGGGACAGGCTAAGCAACTTATTCAGTGAAACACCTTCTCTTTTAGCCTCCCTTTTTAAAAGCAACAATTCGAGATACGTGAAGTAGATAGGAATTGATTTTGTTTTTTTCATAGATAAATCTCCTTTTATGCTGTTAGGCGGAGTTTGATTATTTCTTTCTTGGGAATCATTGAAGACATGCGGGCAATTTCGCGCAGCTCTTCCAATTCTTTCGGAGTATATTTCCTAGTGCTGGACGAGCTTGATTGAGAATAAATCCCATTGCTAATGCAATATGCGTGATAGAAATTCTTCAGCTGTTTGCGATAGTCCTTGGAATACTCGGAGTACAGGAAAAGAATCTCCTGGTGTTCGGAGCGGGTAAGCATAATCCCTATTTCTTTTTTGCCTCTGATCCTGGAATAAGGAATATCTGCCGTAAAGTCGGCAACCATGCGATACACCTGGAAGATAAGATCCTTTTCCCATTTCTTGCTGTACTTGAACCATATTTTCTCCTTTGTCTCCAAGGTAAGATCGTCGGGATTGATACGATATTTCTCTATGAGAATTTGAAGTTTTCTAGCTGCATTTTCGCGTTCGCCTGGCGCCCCGCGGACGGCAAGCTCCTTGAGTTTTTTGAGGGTTTCAATCATGACTGCACCGCCTTTCTACTGGTTAAAAATCTCGTCATTGCTTACAGGCGCCAAGGCTTTTCGTGCCGCGGTGTTCTGAACAACTAAGTCATTAATGGTGCCAGTTGTTTCAAGAATCCTAATGATTTTCTCCCGATTCTCGGGCGTGTCTTTAACAAGTGAGATATGGCTGCCAATTTTTGAGCGGCGTCCATCATCCAGGTAAGTAATCCAATATTCATCCTTGCTGGCAATGGAGGTTATTTCTATCTCATACGACTTGAAGCAACCCGCGGGTCCGTCTTGTCCAACTACGAGAGCTTTAATCCGTTTGAAGTTTTTTTTGACTCTTTTGTCGATTTTATCCCTTATATCACAAGGACGGCTCCCGATAATTGAAAATCCATCTTCCTTACTTGTTCCTTCGAATTTCACCGCTCCGGAATAATCCAACTCCTGCATGGTGATCTCGAACCCCTTGTACTCCTCGATTCTGATTTTCATCTTGCACCCCTTTGTTTGATTTTTCTAAATCCGACTTGAAATAAAGTCGGCATACCCCTGAATTGATCTCCTTGAAGATTGCGAGCGGTCCCTTGGAAGCGGACACGCAGAATATCCAGAAGCCGCCTTCGGCCTGTAACTCATGCGGAACTGGATAATAGGTGCCCATAGTTTACCTTTTCGGCAAATTTTTTTCCTGCTTTTCGACGTAGGCGAGTATTACTTCCTCTGCGGTGCCATTCAAATTCTGGCTTTTGCGGAGAATGTTTTTAAATCTTCCATGCACTGATTCTCCTATGTGGAGGGTCTTGGTTTTTTCTTCGTCCTGCTTGTCTTGTTTTAATTTATTCGCCATGCCAATCTCCTGTTTTATAATTCAAGATAGGTGCATGGAGTTTACTTGTCAAGGCTATTTTTAGTAAAATATTTGACTTTTTTGGTATTCTGTGATAAGATGTTGATGTGAAAGGAAATAAATGTGAAATACAGCATTGAAACAATTTGCGAACTGGTCAGGACCGCCGTGGATATGAAATACCAGGGCAACTATGCTGCGTTTGCCAGGGCGACCGGAGTATCTAAGCAGTTGATCTATAAATATCTGAACAAGCGGGTAAGGAATATGCACATATCAACCTGGGAGAAGCTCCGCCCCTTTGTCGATCCGCAATACATTCCGTCGCCACACAAGGAGAAGTGTATTGACCTGTGCAAGGATCTGTCCAAGCTGGAAATCCAGATGGTGAAGGACTATAAGGAGCTTGAGCCTGGAGACCAGAAGCAAGTATATCAGACCATCACAGGGTTATTCGACCTTTTGAAAAAAAAATCAGTACGGCATGATAAGGTTTCCAATATGCCTGGCAGTTGATGATTCAATTTCCAATCGCGAAGCCCGCATCCTGGACTTTGACATAAAGAGCTGAATATGAATGTTGACAAAATGCGAGAGTTTGCACAAGCAGCGGATATCCGCGAGAAAAAGAAAGCAATGTTTCTTGTCATAGGAGAATGGCTGCTTAAAATAATCATCACCCTGGCAATCTGCGGGACTTTGATTTATTGTTTCAACTCTCAGCGATATTCAGTGTGCTATCTTAACTCGCATCCATTTTTCCTTAAACTTGACAAAATGACCGGCAAGACCTGGATTATATCCTTTCAGGACAGACCAGGCATGACTGAAATAGAAACACATAAATAATCAACCTTTTGAAATTTCCTCAAATAATCTCGCCATTATATAAGGACGTACAGTAATTTTGAGCCGTCTTGAGCTTTTATGAGCCTTTATTTTATTATAATTCCATCCCTAATAAAATTGGTTTTACCCTTAATTTCAGCCTCATTTGCGCGATTTTGGGCACGTTTTGAAATTACTCAAAATTCACTCCCATGGGAAAAAGATATATAAAAGGGTATAGGATATACCCTTTTGTATATATCCTTTTATTTCCCTGAACTTTTCAATTTCTGGATGGATAAGAAAGATTGAAGATCACTTGACCAGGTATTATCCTGTTGGCATGGAAAAGCAGGAACTATTGTTCATTCCAGATGAACTCGACCGGGAGTTTGCGGAGATCGACGACCATGTCTCCATCCGCTTCCCGGATTATGCCGCCGTCACCGAAGAGCGGCGCCGCGTCGCCTATTTCCTGGTGTCCTGCATCCGGACCGAGAAAATGCCAGCGATCGCCGCAAAGGCCAAGGTTTCCCTGGGCCGCTGCTACGAGCTGGTGAAGGATCCATCCTGCCGCGACGCTCAGACAATCCTGGGCCGCGTCCTCCATGAACGCAACCAGGCGCAGCTCCAGGCGAATATCAACGCGGCATCGGAGAAGATAGCGAAATTCATCCAGGCAGGCAAAATCAAGCAGCTCTCCAAGGATATGCTGCGCGTATGCCACAGCGCCGAGACACAATATCAATTGTCGCCCAGGGATCTTGTCCTGGTCAACTTGAACTGGCAGAGCTATCTCCTGGCCGATGGATACATTCCCGCGGACACAGACTGCATACAGAAGGTCAAAGAAAGCATGGAGGCGCTATGATAGACAGCAAAGACATGAAGGCAGCCATATTCATAGCCGACACACAGGGATTACTCTTTGAAACAGAGGAAGACAAGCAATTTCACGAGCTGGAACAGAAGATTATCAGCCATAGCGCCGAGTTCAGCAAACTTCCCGAGATGGTACGGAAATTCGTTATTCTCTACCTCAAGCGCAGCCAGGGAAAAGGCGTGAAGGATATTGCCCGGCAGCTGAAGCTCTCGAAGTCGAAGGCCTATGAGATGCTCGACGATCCGAATGTCGCCAACGCAATGACCATAGCAGCGCAATGCCTGGGAGTGATAGCCGACGTGAAAGCGTCCAGGGCCCTCGACATCACAGCCGAGAATATCTATCGCCTGGTCCGCGCAGGGAAGCTGCACCCGAGCGAATTTACGCCGACAATGTATAAGATCTGCGCCGACGCCAAGACTCGTCTCGGGATGAATCCCGCGATACTCTCGGCTCTTTCCCTCCAGGTGAATAAGGATGGAACCACGCTCACACAGACGAGAATTGAGGGGGAAAAGACCATAGCTCAATTGCTCGACAGGCAGAAAAACACCCGATCGGTCGATATTGAGGCTGAATCGGCGGATTTTGTCTATGAGAATGAGGCTGAATCTCCTATGCCGCAGCCGCAGTCTCCAGCGGAAATTCCAATGGATACCACGATCCAAAATTAAAAAAAGCCACGCACGACATTTATCCGTCATAACTCAAAAATTTCAAAGGCCGCACTTAACTTGTTGATTATCAACATAACTTAACGTCGCATAATAGGTAGAGTGATAAGTCCCCTTTTTCTTAATTTTCACGAACAACAAACCTGGCGAGCGTGAATTGGAACTAGATCGCGATTGCGGATTATTGCAGCTTCCAGGCGTTCGCGGCGACGTTCGCAGAGAGGATGAAATGAGGCTGGGGAGGGGGTACTGGGCCTTCTTGACTTTTTTCAACCCATCCGTCGATTGAGCCAGCTTCTCGACAGTCTACAACTTTTATTTTTTCATAGGGAAAATTTATCTTTTACACCGCTACGGCTGATATGGCGAGGGCTTGACACCTTCTTACCATGCAGCATTAAATTTTTATACTATAAAAATAAAATTTTTTGAAAGAAAAAATGAGGCTAACCGTCGCGTATGGCGCATATGGCTAACTTCAAAATCCCCTCCTATTGATTCTCCCGATAATTCCACGCATATTTGAATTATATCAAGTTATCGCATAGCGAAATGTCAGCCGGGAGAATGGAAATGAGATGAACGACTCGGAAAACACAATTGAAAAAATGACCGAGGAGGCGATAGCGGCCTCCGTCGCAGATGAAAAGGTCCGCGACTGGAGCGGCGGCCTCTCGAAAAAGTCAGTTCAGCTTAACTGGAAACCTGTCTGGAAAATTTTTAAAAACGCGCCGAAATTTTTAAAAGTAGTCGCCGGAAATCTCTCGACCTCCCCTGTATGGAACACCGCCGACGGCGGATTTATGATTGATTTTTCCCGCGTCTTCGACGAGAAGATGCTGAAAACCCTCTCCGATATCTGCGAAAGGGACTATCTCGACACGATCGACGCGGCCCGGCAGGAATGGCTGCAAAAAGCCGCCGCTGAAAAGCGTTCCGCCGACGCCGCCCTTATCGACTTTGAACGCTATCTCTGCAAGACGGACCTCTACTACCTGGGAAAATACGTCCTGGGATATGACAAGGCCGTATTCCATCTTCACAAGTTCATGTGTGAGACGATGGAAAACTTGAAACCAGGCTACCGCGGCCTCCGTGAATTCCCTCGGGACTCCTTCAAATCGACGTTCATGGTAATTTCCTTCATGGTCCAGGAAGTCTTGAAAAATCCAAACATCCATATTCTCCTGAAATCCAACAATGAAGGCAACGCCAGCAAGAAACTTCTCGAAGCAAAGGCGCATTTCCGCAAAGGCAAGACCCTTGCGATCCTTTTCCCGGAGCATGTCCCTCAGAAAGCCTCGGAGGAAGGATCTGGAAGTATCTGGACCACTCCTGCCAGCACTGGAGTACAGGCTGAAGGCACGTTCAACAGCGCCGGTGTCGGCACTTCCAAGACTTCCCAGCACTACGACATAATCATCGGTGATGATTTTTGGGACGCAAAATCCGTAAAGAGCGCCGAAGTCATGTCGAATGTCCGCGACGAGATGGCCGAGATCGAGTATCTCCTTGCGATCCCCGCGGAAGGGCAGATAGTTTTTGTCGGCACCCGGTTTGCGCTTGATGATCCATCCACGCAGCTGATCGAGAATCCCGAGTATGTATGCGTGATCGCCTCCGGAATCCTGAAATCCGGGCGCAGCATATTCCCCGAGCAGCTCACGCTCCGGAAATTCTATGCCCAGGCGCACACGAACCTTTACGTGTTCAGCTGCCAGATAATGCTCAATCCTACGCGGGAAGACCAGGGATTTGACGCGGCCTGGTTTCAGGAGATGTATCTTGCCGATCTTAAAATATCCGCTTCAAAAGGTGAAATCTCCTATACCACCGTCATTCTCACGGATCCCGCCGGGACTGCGACATCCGGCTCCGACAATATCGCAATCCTGGTAGTCCTGAAGGACAGCAAGAAGCGTTATACCGCCGTTGAGTATATCCGCCGCAAAATGTCACCTTTTGATTTTATGAATACTCTTTTCGTCCTTTGGGACAAGTGGCACCCGGAGTTTATCGTCAGGCAGAAGGCCCCGCTCGAAGCGGCAATGTCCTCTTTCATCCAGGACAAGAACAGGCAGCGCCTGGAGAAGGGCGAGACCGCGATCCGCTTCTACGACCTGTCCCTCGGCAAAAACTCCAAGGAAGCGCGTATGGAGGCCCTCCAGCCCTACTTCCAGAAGGGTCAGGTTTATTTCGATCCCAACATCCCGACGATGAAGGAACTTAAAAAAGAAATCCTGTCATTCCCGTATGACATGTCAAACGATGATGGCATGGACGCCTTGTCCGAGATCTGCGATCCGGTAGTCTCGCGCTGTCCGACCCTTGGCGCAAGACAGGAAGAACAGCCGGACAAGTACGTCCCTACTTCTGAAACGGTCCGCCAGGCCGAATCCAGCTGGAGGCAGCAGCAGGCCAGGGAATATCACAATAAAATGAAACATCCGGTCCCGGTCCTTGAACGGCCCGGCATGGTTGCGGCATAGGAGAAATGCAATGGACAATCAATTTATGCTTATGATACTGGTCATGATGATCTGCATTGTGATGCTCTGCGCCCTGGGCTTCCTGGCCCAGTGCGGTTGTTTCTTCTGGCTTTTCTTCCGCGGCCTTGCGAACTCCGCAATTTACGAGGCGGCCACGAAGAAGCTCGACAAGACCAGCAAGGTTGAACGTGTTTCAGAGCAGGAGAAAAGCGAGATCGGAAAGATCGTAGACGACACAGGAGGACGTAAGAAATGATAAACGCACCTACACCAGCAGCACCGGCGCCGCAGCCAGCCGCAGTCCAGCCGGGACCGGACGAGGAACTTATCAAGAAGCTCCGGGATATGCTCGACCAGGGCGTCGCGCACCACCGCCCCCTTGTCGCAAACACCGAACTTACGATGGCTTTCCTGTCAGGGAACCAGTATGTAAAATATTCCATGTCGAAAGGGATCGCCCCGATCGAGAACAAGGCCAACGAGCGCCGTGTCACCGACAACCAGATGCTCCCTGCCTACCGCTGGCGCCGCGAACAGTTCTTCAAGCAGCTGCCGGTAATCACGGCCTTTGAAGGTGGAAACGACGTGATCGACATTGAACGCGCCCTGGCCGCCTCCAAGCTCTGCGACTACTGGCGCTCCAATTCCAACTGGCTCGACGCCGAGAAGGAAGCCTCATGCTGGGTAGACGTATGCGGCATGGCCTGGATTGTCCCTGTATGGCGCTCCAATCCTTTCCAGGTTGAAAACATTGTCAAATATAAATTTGTCGAGAAACCCGAGGAATCTCCTGAAGGCATAATCAATTTCGTCAAACGCACCGAGCAGCCTATGCCGGTTGCGGATCTCACCTTCGACGTCTACCACGTCCTCAAGACCTTCATGTTTCCGCTCAACGCGAAGAAATGGACCGATGTTTTCAGTGTCATTACCGCCGACGTCGTAAACTACGACTGGCTTGAAAACAATCTCGAACCCGGCGAGCTTCCGCCGAAACACGAACTCCGCGCGATCAGCTTTGAAGAGCTGAACCTGTCCGCCCTGGAACGCATAAACAACTATGTGTCCGCGGAATTCAATCTGATGAACACCGTAAATCCCCTTGAGGACCAATACCTTCTTCTCCAGTACCGCAAACGCCCGACGCGCAAGGAACCGGGAGGCCGCTACGTAGCCATGGTTGGCGACAAGGTTGTCCGCAGCTCCGCGCTTCCATACGTCGAAGAGGCCCGCGCGATCGATCCCCAGGACAAATTCAATCTCACGCTCGGCATGATACCCTGGACCTCGATGGACATAGCCGGGCGCCTGGTCCCTCCGGCCCCGCTCGAACTCATGCGCGAGACGCAGATCGAATACAACGAGCTGCTTACCGATGAATTCCAGAACCGCAAGACAGTAGGCCGCAACAAGCTCATTGCCGAAAGAGGCATGATCGACGAAGACCAGTACGACAACTCCCATGGCGAGCTTATCCTGGTGAATCCAGGAACCAGCGTCCAGCCCAAGATGATCCAGGGCCAGCCGCTTACCGGGATCGACCGCGAGATCGCCAGGAAGAAGGAAGGCCTCGACGACATATCCGGGCGCTACGCCTACTCCCGCGGCGAGAATCCTACACAGGTCCGCGCCGGTTTCCATCTCGACGTATTGAAGGAGGAATCAAGCGCGATCATGAACGGCGACATACGCCGCCGCGAAATAGTCCACGAACGCACTGCGAAATTCGCATTGTCCCTGGCCCAGCGCCGTATGCCGAAATCCCGCGTAATTGAGATTTGCGGCGAGGACATAGCAGGATCCGCCCTGGCCTTCATGTCCGGAAACATCCTTACGGACATCCGCGTCAAGGAAGGATCCGCGATCCCCAGGAACCATGCAATGCGCGAAGCAAAGCTCGCTGAATTCCTCCAGGCCGGAGCCTTCATAGACCAGAAGAGCGACAAGAACAATATGGATCTTTTCTGGCGCATGACCGAACTCGGCACCCTGAATAAGGGCGTAGACTACGAGGAAAAACATCACATGCGGGCCCGCAATGAGAACTATGTAATGCTCATGGGCCAGCCGGTAATCCCGATTAATTTCGAGGATCACAACATACACCTGGAAGAAGTCATGGACTTCATGTGCCGCCCGCAGTTCTACAATGCGCCGGTTGAGATCCAGATTATTTTCATGGCCCACATGGAAGCGCACAGCGACATGCTCCTGGCGCAGCAGGCCCCCGAGGCCTTTATAAACGATCAACCGCCCGGACTTGTGGAGGATGCCGCCAAGATGGTGTCGGCCCCGCCACAGCTCCAATTGGCACAATAGAACAAACAAGGAGGAACTATGTCGAAGGTGACGCTCTACAACAAGACGGAAAAGGCGATCAATGTCCTGCACTGGGGACAGATGATCCATATTCCGGGAACTTCAGGGAATGATATTGGTCAGGTGATGGTCACGCAGAAGACCGCCGACGCCATCCTCCCGAAGTACAAGGAGGAATTGAGCCTGGACCGTCCCAACAGCGGACTTGAGAAGGAAGTCCTCCGTCTCCGCGTCGAGAACTCCGAACTCAGGGAGACTGTTTTGAATCTCAAGGCCGAACTCGACAAGAAAAGGAAATAGCAATCTCGGCCCCGGAGGCGCCGCCAGCCTGCCGGATCAGCCGTTATCCAATGGGCGACTCGGCGTATCAGCCGATCTGATACAAGGCTCGTCACCTAAAAGGACGTTTCGGGAGGAAGCAGCCGCACTGCAACAATGAAGAGGTGATTTATGAAGGATGCAGAGGGAAAAGAAATCGTGCAGGGACAGCAGCAGAATAGCAATACTCCGCCGCCGGACCAGCAGCCCCCCGCGTCTACAATGGTCCCCGTCGCTACGCTCCAGGAGGAACGCAGGAAACGCCAGGAGGCGGAAGAAAGAGCGAATCTCGCGGAGATGAAAGCGGCAGGGAAGACAGCAGTAAACCAGGGAAATGAAAATCAAGACGATCCCGCAGTTCCAGACTTTAAGATTGAGGAATCAGACGTATACGATCCGAAGAAGCTCTCGGAGAAATTGACCGTCCACACCAAGGCGATCTACGAAGCCGCAGTGAAGACGGTCCGCAAGGAGCTTTCCAGGAACGAGAACAAGGCGCAGGTTGACAAGGTGATCGCAAAGTATCCTATCTTCGCAGACGAGGACAAGGCCCTTGCGAACTCCGCAGCCCGCGAACTTGCCGAGCGTATCAAGTCCGATCCAAGCAAGAATCTGGAACAGCACACAGCAGACGTCGCCAAGCAGTTCAGCCGATACAAAGTTGCAGATGCGAACGCCAGGGCAGCCGCAGGGAATCCTCCGGCAGCCAATACTCCAGCCCCTCTCCCTTCGGGGAACACAGGAGCGGAAGTGGCGCACATGGAGCAGCAGAAACCGGCAATCACGAACTTTCACGACGCCTCGGCTGCCGCACTGAAGATCCTCCAGTCCGAAGAAGGCAGGAGAAACGCCGCGGGACAGCAGATTTGATTTATCATTTCTCCTTTTGAATTGAAGGAGAAATTAAAATGACAAACGAACAGGCGATTTTCGATCTATTCGCCGACATGTCCGGGAAGATTATCAAGGATGTGTGGTGCCCTACCCTGTACCGCATCGCATACATGCGCCGCCGCGCATGGCTCCTTGACAAGATCTCAAGAAATTCCCGCCTCGTCGGAAACGACCTCAGCGTAAAGATCCCTTTCCTCACTGGCTACGGCTCCAGCTGGCGCCCGATGGGTGAACTCGGATACACCCCCACAGGATCACCGCTCAAGAGCGCAGTGCAGACAGCCTCCCTTGGCTGCCATGCCGCGGCTATCCAGGTGACTGAAAAGGCGATCCGCGCCACAAAGGGATCCGCTTCCATCATCAACGGCATAATCGACGAGCAGATGAAGGGACTCACAGAAACCTTCCCCTACTACGTCCGCGCCCTTGCATGGACTCCCGCCTCCGGTATCCTCGGCGTCCAGGCCGGTGCAATCTCCACGTTGACCGTCACCCTCGACAACGCAGGCCTCTGGAACACCGCAGTAACGGACCGCGCCAAGCTCTTTGAGCCAGGCATGTTCGTCCAGGTTCTCACCAGCGGCTATGTAAAAGTAGGCGACCCCGTCGAAATTACCGCCGTTGACAAGGTCCTCGGCACGATCACCCTCGCCAGCGATCCAGGCTGCGCCGACAACTGCGTTTTCGTACTGTCCGACATTGCCGGACTCGAAAACGGCTACAACAACTCCGGACCCGGAATCCTCGACGCGATCGACAACGACAACACCTTCCAGGGCGTTGACCGTTCGACCGCTGCGAACTCCAAGTTCCGCGCTGTTGTCACCGGTTCCGCCGGCGCCGTCCTGTACGCGACCCTCTCGCAGTTCTTCCACGACTGCTACGATCCTGAATTCGCCTGCACGAACTACAAGGTGATAGACCGTTACTGGGCTCTCAATATCCAGGAAAACGTGCGCTACACTCCGTATGACGTGAACGTGAAGGACGGATACCGCAGCATACTTGTCAAGAACACGCAGCTTATCGAAGACGACGACTGCGACTGCGACAAGATCATCGTTCCGAACCTGAAAAACCTGTCCATCCAGGAAGCTCCTGGAGGAATCTCCAACCTCTTCGACAAAGGCTGGCAGCAGGTCCACGGAAGGCCGTTCATGGAATATATCGTCGCATACTGGGCCTCCCTGGTTGCGGAAGACTGCCGCTACATGGGCCGTCTCGACGGTATCAGCCTCACGGCGACAAGCTGATCTTAACCTGGTGACGGGGAGTCCGTCCGGACTCCCCGGACCCTTAACAGAGGAAATTTCGATTTATGAGGGAAACACCGCTGCATATCACAATTGCTTTGCATAGGCACGATCCCCTCCTGGACCTTAAATGGGACGACAGCTGCAAACGCTGGATGATCCATTACAGGGACAGGGCTATTTTCGCGTATAGGCACCCCGACGGCGTTCCAGCAACGGATCCCGTCGAATCGGAGCTTATGGCCATGATTCAGAAGTATGACTGGCTCAACCGCGACAAGATGCTCGGGGAGACGAAGCGTATCAAGGAGCGTATTGCCAGCAGTGTCAACCGTGAAAAGGACGGCGCCACAGCCGACGCCGGGAAGGAATCCGCGAATATCGCAGACTTCTACCGCCGCGACTGCCAGCCGAAACCTTTCATTCCCCCTATCGTTTCAAAACCAATAACTGTCTAAAAAAAGGAAATAAGACAGATGAACAAAGACATTAAAATCGTCCAGGTTGTAGTTCCAGCCGACGTAAGCACGCACACCACGCTTACCGCCGACCTGGAAACCGACCTTGGAATCCCGTCGGAATTCATAGACGACTGCAAACCGGTGATCATAGCCAAGGAAGGCTCGACCTTCGCAGGCAAGGTCCTCGACGAAATCCCTTCGATCGCGGCCTCCAAGCTCGTGATCACTGAAGGCGCAACAGGCCTTGCAGTCGGTGACATCTACACCGTCGCTCTTATCAAGGGTAGCCTTGACAAATCGACCGCAGTAGCTTCCGGCGAGCCCGCAACGTAAACCTGTAACTCCGGGGAGCGCGGTTTTGTCCCCTCATTGTTTGGCCGCGCTTCCCGGATTATCCCTGTCCGGTTCGATGTTCGATTATCGGAGTTGGAGGAATTCAAAATCGGCAATCGGAAATTGAAAATTGGAAATTAAATAAGGAGATACGAAAATGGCAAGCAATTATTCAAATGTGATCTCGCTCCTGTCCGCGGACGAGGTTGTAGCGATCAACACTACGCAGACCATGGTCAACGTCATAAACGCGAAGATCTCATACTTCTCGGAAAGGACGAGGTTTAAACATCTTTTCCTCTATGTCAAGGGAACCCACGCTTCATGCAGCAAGGCTTTGACTTTTTATTTCCAGGTCTCCCCGGACGGCGTCAACTGGCACGATCTCTCGGCTATATCTGTCACTCTCTCGGGCACCGATGTAATTGTCAACAGCGACACGCATGTCGCGCTCGACCTGGGCGAAATAAACTATATCCGGCTTGCCCGCGTCACAAACGCGGAGACCGACGCCGGATACACCGCAACCGTAAACGCCTTTCTTGGCAGCAAAATAGATTAAGGAGGATCCATGAAAACCAAGAATATAATTTTAGCCTCGCTTTTCGTCGGCCTCACTGTCGCGCTTTCCTTCGCCTTCGGCGAGAACGTGATCCGCGGCACTTTTTGGGGGGACATAAAAGGCGATATTACCCGCCAGGCCGACGTCCAGGCAATGCAGACGGCCATTAAGAACTACGCCATAGAACATGCCGGAGAATCCCTTCCGACACAGACCGGCAATAACGGCAAATATCTTACAACCAACGGTACAGACGCCAGCTGGGCCGCGGTTTCCGGAGGCACCACCTCCACAACCATCATTAACCAGCTATCTCAAGCCGTACTGGCGAACTCCTTCAACCAGAACACGGCGGCTAATCAGGCGTATACTGTAACCATTGACCCTACACTATGGGCAGATGGAAGCATTGTGGAAGTCCTAAATACAAACGTGAATTATGGATTTGATTGGTACACAGTTCTAATGTTGCATGCAAATGGCGCTGACGATGGAACAGTGTTTACTGACTCGTCAAAATATGCCCTGACTGTAGCCGCAGGAAACCAGACTGTAACAAAGACAGCTACAAAGAAGTATGGGTCTGCAAGTGCCTATTTTGACGGAACGGCAGATAATCTTGTAGTCACACATAATAATGTCATGAATCCGGGAACCGGCGATTTCAGTATTAGCACATGGGTAAATTTCGACGTACAGAACGAGTATACCTGTATCTTCGAACTTGGTGATACATATTCCACTGGATTGATGTTTTATATCCACAAACAGAATAATATTCAGGCATATATAGAATCTTCAAGCCCACTATTATTTACCGACACTGCCGCTTTTACTCCCGGACAATGGTATCATTTGGAATTATATCGAAAATCTGGAGTTGTGTACTACGCACGAGACGGTGTAATTACAGGAACACCTATTGCGGACACTAGTAATATCAGCGTATCTACAAACAGTTCTATCGGATATTGCACTGATTTAGGTGCTGCTGCCTTGCAGGGCTACATAGACGACTTCAAATATAACGTGGGAACTATAAATAGGACAACTGTAAATTTTACACCTCCTGCTTTAGAACTGGTGAACTCTTCCATTGTTGTTGATCCGGAAGGTTCAATCAAAATAGATGGACAAGTTGCTGGTGTCTCTCAGGTGTTGAATAACCTTGGTGACTATAAGAAATATAGGTGGGACGGTGTTCAGCTTTGGACAGTGGCGCACGAGGGAACTCCGACGATAGGGGATTAATTATCCATGCCCTCCAAGACAACATTGCTCGCGACGCCGCCTACCGAGAAGGACCAGCTCAAGCATGTCCAGGCGATGTGGCGCAAGATCAGGGAAATGGAGAAGAAGATTGAGATCCTTGAATCCACCCCGAGTTCAGATGCCAGCGCGGTCCGTCTTACCGGAAATCAGACTATTGCCGGTACGAAGACCTTCACCGCCACAATCACCGGATCTATTACCGGCAACGCAGCCACCGCCACAAAGCTGGCCACCGCCCGCGCGATCAACGGCATAGACTTCGACGGCACCGCCCCGATCACTATCCCGAGCAATATTGCCCCTGGCACTTCTGGAAATGTAATGACATCCAACGGCACGATCTGGATCAGCACCGCCCCTGGCTTTTCCGGCACAGTTACCACAGTATCCGTTGTTACCGCCAACGGCATTTCCGGCACAGTGGCCACCGCCACCACCACCCCGGCGATCACGCTCACCCTGGGCGTAATTGCGCCTACAAGCGTCAATGGCCTTACGCTTGCAGCGGCAGCCACCGGTTTTACGATTGCCGGAGGCACCACGTCCAAGACGCTGACCGTCTCCGACGACGCTTCCGTATCCGGGACCAACACCGGAGACAACGCCACAAACACCCAGTACAGCAGCCTTGTGACAAACGCCACACACACCGGCGACGCGACAGGATCCGGCGCAATTACTGTAGTTGGCATAAACAGCACCCTACTGTCCAGCCTCTCGACCGGAATATTGAAGATCACGACAGGCACCGGCGTACCAAGCATAGCGATTGCTTCGGACTTCCCGACGCTCAACCAGGACACCAGCGGATCCTCCGCCTCATGCACAGGAAATGCCGCGACCGCCACAAAACTGGCAGCCACAAAAACTATCAATGGAATCGCTTTCGACGGCAGCGGCAACATTACGGTCCCGAGCGACATAGCTCCAAGTACAGCTGGCAGTATAATGACATCCAACGGAAGCGTGTGGATCAGCGGCGCCCCTCCGGCAGGCACCGGCACAGTTACAACCGTCTCCATAGTCACCGCAAATGGAATCTCCGGCACCGTCGCAAATGCCACCACCACCCCGGCGATCACGATCACCCTGGGCGTGATTGCGCCTACAAGTGTCAACGGTCTCACGCTTGCGGCAGCGGCCACCGGTTTTACGATTGCCGGAGGCACCACCAGCAAGACCTTGACAGTCTCCGACGACGCCACTGTTTCAGGCACCAACACCGGCGACAATGCGACAAATTCCCAGTATAGCGGACTTGTAGGAGCCTTGGCATGGACGGAAGTCACCGCCGCTACTCAGGCAATGGCAATTGACAAAGAGTATTTCGCCAACCGTGGGACACTTATCACCTTCACCCTTCCGGCTTCTTGTGCAGTCGGCAAGCGCATGGCGATTACAGGTTATGGCGCAGGAGGCTGGCTGATGGCGCAGAACGCAAGCCAGTACGTGATATTTGGTGATTATACAACTGTTGCCGGAGTCGGCGGTTCGATAGCCAGTTCGTATCGGTATGACAGGATTGAGATAGTCTGTGTCGTAGCAGACGTAGGATTTGAAGTCGTAAGTGCAACAGGTTCATTAACCATGGTGATATCATGAGCGTATTAACAGCATATGGTACATCGGCAAATGATGGGATATTTCATTCAAATGCGACGTATGCTACATGTAGAACTGCGACTTCTGGAACTACTATGCAGATAGCATCGTTTTCTAATTTTTTAATTGTAGGACAGGCTGAGGAGCAACTTGTTACATTGTATTCTATCTATAGGTCATTTCTTTTCTTTGATACATCATCCATAACAAATAATGCAATTATTAACAGTGCCACATTAAGCTTGTACGGTGAACGCGACCAATCAGATACTGATTTTAACATAGCAATTCAAAATGGACAGCCGACATATCCAGCAGACACTATTGCATTAGCAGACTATAATTATCTCAATTGTCAGTATAGTTCCAATGGTGGACAGCTTACTTCATCTGGCTGGAATACGGCAGGATATAACGACATCCCTCTTAATAGCAATGGACTGCTCTGGATAAATAAAACAGGAACGACAAAACTATGCTTGCGAAGTTCCAGAGACATAGCTGGAACTACCCCAACTGCAAATACAAATGAATATGTGACGTTCTGGGCACAGCAGAAGGGTACGATTTACAGACCATACCTCACAGTCAACTATACGGCGATATCAGCATTGCCGTCAGCATCAACCATAAAGGGATGATATGAGCCAGCTATCAGTAGACGCAAGTATAAATGCACAAATTTATAGAGGAGCATCAACCTATGCAGATGCAAGAACTGGCGCTGGATTAAACCTGTCAACGCTTGATGCTGACGTGGCAACTGTTGTGGGGCAAGTGGAATTGGCAAGCGTAGTTCAATTTGAAGTATATAGAAGTTTTTTATATTTTAATACAGCAGGAATAACAAATAACGCAATAATAACAGGAGTTACATTAAATATATATGGTCATTCTACGTCTTTAGGAATGGGCGACTTTAACATTACAGTTCAGAATGGACAGCCAACATATCCGCATGATACACCTGAGCTTGGTGATTTTCTATATACAAATTATCAGTACTCCTCTAATGGTGGATTGCTTACAACGGCAGGATTTAACACAGCCGGATATAATGGTATACCTCTTAATTCAAACGGGATTTCATGGATAAATAAAACGGGTATAACAAGACTATGCCTTAGAAGTTCAAAGGATATTACCGGAACTACTCCAAGCGCAAATACCGACGACTATATAATGTTTAAAACTATTTATGCTGGAGAATTATATCTTCCATATTTATTAATCGATTTTGAAGCTATTCCCGCAGTCCCAGCAAGCCTGTCAATAAAGTTTTAAGGAGAAATCATGGCATCTATATTACAGAACACGTTGAACCAGTACTGGGAACGGCTTACTACTGGATGGAAGCTGGGTGGAGGAGTTACAACCAAGCGATACTTGTCCCTGCTTGGAAGCGTCGATACTGAAATCACTGGTGGAGCTTCGCAGTACACCCGCACATACCTTTCCGAGAACTATACCGTAGCAAAACAGCTTCGTCATTATCAGAACGCATATCTGGACAACGGATGCATCCATGGCAAGGCGGGACTTGCTGTCGGGACATATGGAGGAAATGCGACACTTAGGAATCTCATCCTCGGACATGTACCGCTCTTCTTTGCAGGCAAGTCCATTACTGCTGTTGCCGGTGCGCTATGGTCATACTACGGAGGCAACAAAGGTGGAGCAATAGCCAACACGGCTGACTATTGCAAGGGAGTATATGTCGATGCTGATTCAGATTCATACAACGGTATCAAGATCGGTTCGGGAGCCGCCCTGAATACCACCACCGCAGGATATAACTTCATGTCACTGTTCGCCCATGACGGCTCCATGCCGGGAATGAAGGCGTATGTCGGGCAGTACACAGGAGACGCCACGAACCCGCATGCAATATCAGTAGCTGACTTCGGCGAGCCGGACGTAGTAATTATCAAGGGGGAAGGCGCGCAGTCGGCAGTATTCAGGACATCGAACGAGGTGTATACGGCTGGGACGGAATGCGACTATTTCGTCATAGCGACAGCCTCTCTTGCATCACAGGGAATTGAGAGTCTTGATGCCAATGGATTCACGGTAGGGACAAACGCAACAGTCAATACCAACGCCGTGAAATATAACTACATCATGCTGAAATCGGACGCTTCAGGATCAGCCAACATCTGCCTGAAACAGTTCATTGGTCAGGCGGGAGATGGAAACCATATCGACCTTCCATTCAAACCAAGCTTTATGCTATTCATTCCCGGAGCTTCGACAACTCCGATGATGTGGTTCAATAGCCAGACGGCTGGAAGTACGTCATACGTAAGTGCGGCAACGGCGAATGTAACTGATGCCGTACAGAGCGCAGACGACTATGGGTTCACTCTCGACGGCGGAATCATCCTGAATGCAACCAACGTGCCATGCAACGTGATCGCTATCGAAGCGGACATAACATAAGAATTCATAAATTATAAGGAAATAAAAAATGTCGGACAAAATGACAGAGACGCAGTTCTTTAAGCTGTTTGAAAACATGGAAAAGAAATATGATAGCATCCATGAAAGAATATCTGCCGTTGACGACAAGATGGACACGCAGCTCAAAGATCACGAGAAACGCATACTAAAAATGGAAACTGTAAGCTGGATAATCGGAATTGTCATAACTGCAAGCTGGATAGTGTTTGTCTGGCTCGCCGAAAAAGCAACCTGGAAATAAAGGAGCAAATATGTGCTACATGAAAGATGAACAGATCAGACACCGCGCCACCAAGGAGGCGATCTTCTGCATAAGCATTATCCTGCTTATTATATTGTGCGGGCTTTGCTCGGGATGCTGCCAGATTGAGCCGGTATATGACGATACGGGCCGACTGGTAAAAGTATCATCCTTCAAGACCCCCCTCATGGGCGACTTGTCCTACGAGTCGGAGGAAGTTGTCAACGACCCGAAGACGGGTGCAGCCACCATTAAAAAAGTGAAATGCTCCACATCCACCAACGCCGACAAGATCATTGATAGCGCCAACAAGTTCATCGGTACCGGACTTAACGCGCTTGAAAAGGCAGGAGCGGCCATGCCATGAAATTCCCCCTTCCACAGCCGGTATTGCAGGCGATAGACGACGATCTCTGGATTCTCAAGGAGAAGTACGAGATCGAGTTCTATGTCGGACGCAGGCTCTACAAGCTGATCTCCGCGCCGGGCGCCACCACCGACGGGCTCTCAAAGCCGCTCTGTCTCCGCATGATACCGCTGCTTGGATTCTGGCTGGGGTACAAGCTTGCCCCAAGGGAACTGCCTGCCGGCTGGGCACACGACCAGATCTACGAAGCCGAACTCCTCCCCAGGAAGGAATGTGATACCGCCTTCCTCTGGCTGCTATGGAAAAATATCGTCTGGTTTGTCAGGAGACGGCTCTATTACCGCGCTGTGCGCGTAGGAGGAGGAGAGACATGGGACAGGCACACGCCCAGGACGATAGCGGCCTCCAGGAATTACAACAACCTTTATAAATGGAAGTCCGGCCAGTGGATTGAAGTCGAGCCACCGGCCAGGAATATAAATAATTAGGAGATTATATGATTAGCGAAGCAATCCCAGCCGTCACGAAGCGCAATGTCTGCGGACGCACATGCGAGATATATAGCCGCGTCTGCGGATATCACCGCCCTACCCGCAACTGGAACAAGGGCAAACGTGCGGAATTCGCAGACCGGAAACCTTTTTCCTTTCCTCCTGCCGCGGCGAAACATCCCAGTGTAGACGGGTCCACTCCGTCTATTGAGTCCATAAAGTCCATTAATATTAGCGAGGTACATCCATGAGAACACAACTTCGAACGCTCCTTGAAATGCGGGCCCAGGTGACAAGCTGGCTCAACGATACCGTATCTGAAACTTTCCCGGATACCAAGATCGACACCCAGCTCCAGTCCGCCCTGGAAACATTGTGCAACCTGCTTATGGACGACAACCGCGGCAAACGCTGCCTGCGTAAAATCTCCGCCGAAACTGCGATTGTCGCAGACCAGAAGGACTACGCGATCCCTGCCGACTGTCTCAGGATCGACCGCCTCCAGTATTCGGTCACCGACGGCGCAGGAGTCAAGGAATGGTACGATCTGGAATATGCAGCTGAAAACCTTGCGGACCGCAATGTCTCCGGCACTTCCCATCTTTTCGGAAGCAACTCGGCCAAAGGCGTACCGTCCAGCTGGTTTGACGACGCCGACGACAATGGATATATCCGTGTCTCCCCCACGCCTGCCGTCGCTTCAGAGTATCTCCGCTTCCGCTATTATTTTTCCCCGGAATTCCCGATCGCCACTCCGACCGCCGCCGACTGGGCCCTGGGTACGGATCCGAATTTTACGGCCTATACCGCCGGAACCTATGTCACCAATGATGGCGTCTATTATCTGTGCGACACCAGCCATACCGCCAGCGCAGCCACCGAGCCCGGCACTGGCGCAAGCTGGGAAACTGTATGGTCCAGGGTATATATCCGGCTTGAAGGCGTTCCCGCCGGATTTGATACCGCCATTGAATATCTTGCAGTTTCACGTCTCGCAGGCGAAGAACTCGAAGACGGCAAGCCGATCGGGTATTTCAACGGGGAATTCAACAAGAAGTATCGTGAACTCGTAGCAGGCGCAGCCGGTGGACAGGTCCGCCCGCAGCGCCGTTATGTAAATATGGTGAACTGATGAACGACCACATCCCAGTTTTCTCAGGATTGAAGACGAAGCCGGAGCCGCACCTGCTCCAGCCGGGCGAACTCCGCCAGGCCTCGAATATCCGCGTAAACTCCGGACAGGCCCGCACACGCACCGGCCTTATCCCCATCCTCCATTTCGCGCACCTGGACACCGACTACAAGCTCCTGTGGCCTACCAGCCTTCCATGGATCCCGGTAAGGAATGTTGATTATACCGCGACGGAAACGCGGTACAGCCAGGATCCTTTCACGTCCTTTATATCCTTCCGGTCCCTTGCGTCATATCCCCTATACCCCGCCAGACGTGCGAATCTCGCAGATTTTTTCAACGGACGCGGCGGATCCGCTGATTGCCAGGTTCTTTCCGACCGCAGGGCCTTGCAGTCCCGGACCGACAAATACACATGGGAGGCCACGCATTTCAGCTATGAATGACCGCATTACATATTTTGGAGGCATCGACACCAGCTCCGCACCCCATCTTCTCAAGAAGGAGGACAACCGGCGCACCGATCCCGGCGCCAGCCTTCGCGCAATCTGCAATCTCTGGTCCACCACCGGCGGACTCCGCACCCGCCCCGGCCTCGACGTAAAGGTCCATTTCCCGGACAATGTGTCCATCTGGCCAGACATCCTCGGCAACTACCGCCCGTACTCCGGACGGACCCGGAACTTCTCCGGCGGGACAATCCCCTGGACCGACGAGGGCGACAACCCCTGGGACTGGAACGACTGGGAGGAGCCCGAAGAGCCCTGGTCCGACCTCGAACGCGCCGCCAAGGAAGATCTCCAGTGGAGATACCGGAATATCGTCCTCTCGATCAACCAGCGCCGCTTTCTCAGCGGCCTCGCGGCCTCCGCGCTGTCCACAGAGACCGACGACATGTCCGTCACTTATGTCCATATCAACGACGCGCGGGCCGCAGTCGAGGACATCTTCGATCTGTTTGTATCGGAGACCGTTGATACTATGACCGGTGTCTTCCCATATAACAGTTTATGGGAGATTCTCAACGACGCGGGTGTCGGTGGAATTCCACCGGGAGGTTCCGCAGAAGATCGCTCATGGGACAACGTAGACGCGGAATACAAGGACCGTTACAGCGCGACCTTGGAAGCCACAGACCAATGTTATGGAGGATTTAAGGACTGGCAGTTTTCCGAACTCGAAAAAGTCCTCCGCAAGCTCCGCTGGCAGTCGCTTTTCATGGACACCAACGGGATCTGGAGTTCCGCCGGACACGGATCTTCCTTCGCGTCGCCGGACGCCGCCTGGGCCGCCCTGGGAAACTTTCAGAGCGGTTATCATTCCGTGCTCCTGGGAAAAGCCCTATGGGGGGAACCATTTGGAGACCAGACAATCTACAAGTCCGCCGAGTGTTCTGGCAATAATACTGCTAAATTCACGGTTGACAATATTCCAACGCTATACAATCACATTATGGATTTCTGGCACTGTCTGAAAAACCCGGTCGACCCCGGATTCCCACAATCAGACTATTTGGGTGTGTTTCCCTACAGATGGGAGTATGGCAACGTAACCCAGCAAAAGCAGCTCTCGGAAAATATTTGGGCGAAGACCAAGTCCTTTGATTCAAGCAAGGAAGTAAAACAGGAAGAGGAATGGGATCTGGACTGGTCCCAGCCGCCGCTTACGCAGAGCAACTACGTCACATGCGACTATTACAGTTTCCGCCTGGCGCATACCAAATGGATATTCCCGGCGGATATTTTTCTCGGGCTCTCGCTCCGGAATAATGAAGTAAGATGGAAACGCAGACACAAAAGAATTCAAGGATAAAAGGAGAATTATGTTTTCACAATACTTGCAGGACATACACGCGACTCGGCTCATGCGCGACTGGGAGACCCTCGGCGAAAGGATGTTCCTTTTCGACGGTATCAACCCCAACCTCGCGGTAAACGGATATTCCCCGGACGACCGGATCATGGGATGTTTCCCGCAGCAGACCCTTGCCGTCCCGACCGCCGCCGCAGGCGCAGGCCTCACCCCGGGAGCCAGCCTCATATACGGTATCCGCCGCGTCGTCAAGATCGGCGGACAGGAGATATTCTCCTCCACCACCACCGCGGACGCCGTCCAGCTGGGATACAACGTCCTCGCCTGCGCCACCGGTCATGCGAACCTCGCAGCATTCCAGGCGATCTCCGACGGCGAATTCAAGATCACCCTCGGCGGAAACCCCTACAACATCCTCGGCGTCGATACCACCGGCGTCGGCAGTCTTGCGGAAGTCGCAGCAGTCGTCCAGTCGTCCATCCGCGAAACCACCGCCGACAATATGATCGTCGTGGCATACGTCACCGACCATTTCACGATCTCCGCCGACAAGTCGATCGTCGTCCTGGAATCCGTCGCTTCCGGGTCCGGTACCGACATATCATCTACAGCAGGCCTCAAGGGCGCAACCGCACAGGGATCCGTCACCGACGCCTCGAATCTCCGGACCGCGATCGTCCTCAACCAGTACGAGTATATCTCCACCGAGGCCGACTCCAGGGCGAAGATCTACTACCAGATATTCCGCAACCTGCCCGAAAACAACACCATGCTCTATATGGTTGAAGAACTTTCCCAGGACGAATTTGCGAATGTCGCAGCCGCCTGGGCCACCAGCACCGCATACGTCGCCGGCGACAATGTCATGGTGTCAGCCGTCCTCTATGTATGCCTCGACGACCATACCAGCGGCGCAACCACCGAGCCCGGCACCGGCGCAGACTGGGAGGACTACTGGCGCGTCGTCCTTGTAGCAGCTCCGACATCTTGGATTACATCGACTGCGTACGTCGCAAACGATTGCAGACGATCTGCTTCTATCTTATATACATGCAAGCTGGCCCACACTTCGGCAGCCGCCACCGAGCCCGGCGTCGGCGCAGACTGGAAGGACTACTGGGTCAAGTACGGATCCAACACCTACACGGACAAGCTCTCCGACACCGATCTCCCGGTTTATCCTTATGTATCCCTGGAGGAATCCGAAAGATACAACTTTGTGCCTCCTTGCCGCTATTGCCGCGCGTTCAAGGGCGCTCTGATAATGGGAGGCAACGATCCATACTCGGAAGGCCGCATATCCGTTGAGACCGCCACGAAGACAAAAGTGAAATTCCATGCCTGCCCGGATATACGCGCCGTCGATATCGGAGCCAATCTCACGCTTGGAGACGATCCGGTAATCCACACAGTCACCGACTGGGACCCGGTAAACAACGAACTCACGATCACTCCAGCCTCGGAGACCGCCTATCCCGACGTCGCAACCGCCTGGGTCACTGATACGGCATACGGCGTAGGCGACGACCGCCTTTCATCCGACGGCATGATCTACAATTGCACCGTAGCTCATACTTCCGCAGCCGCCACCGAGCCCGGCGTCGGCGTAGACTGGCAGCAGTACTGGGAGGATATCTCCACCACTTACCGCCTGTTCAGGGATCCGGACACCGCCTATATCTGCAAACCCCTGCCCGACGACATTGAGTCCTGGCAGACCGGTACCGAGGTATATCCTAATTTTGCGAAGGCGAAGATCAAAGGGATCGCGGTTCACTCCGGAATATGCTACGTCCTCCGCGAAGGAGGGATAGAATCCCTCGAAGGCGACGCCAACAACGGCTGGTCCCTGGCCCCGATCGCGGGAGCCCCTCCAGGCTGCGCCTCACATGCGACTATCGCAGACGACCGCTGTTATTCGCCCATGCTCACCTATTACGCAGGGGAAGCAGGCGTAATCATGGTATCAGGCGGATCCTATGATCCTGTTTCAAAGGATATTGAAGACCTTGTCCGGAACGACGTCGATCACCTTTACGACGGATTCACCCATGGCGTCTACAATCCCGGCAGGAACCTCTATCATTTATGGCTCTTCCGCCCAGGCGAAGCCGACAGCACCGGCCTTGCGGTGCCCCAGCTCATGCTCACCTATGATCTCAATACCCGCACCTGGGTATCCGGCGAACTCGCCGCTTCCGTCTCCGGACTCTGGAAGGACTCCGACGGCAGGGACATGGTAGTCGTAGGAATCGCAGGCGGAGTTGCGAAACTCGCAGATGTAAGCTACGACGGCGCCGATATTACGAGCGTACTTGTCGCCGGCGACACCATCACCACCACCGGATTCACCGACATTTCCGCCGCCTTCCCTGTTTCAGCATCCGACACCGTAGGCCTTTGCGGCCTTCCGATCTGCGTCAAGGATGCCACCGGCGAAAACCGCGCACGTTATATCATACAGAGCAACACCGCCACCGCCATTGTCATCTATGGGACATGGGACGTCACCCCCGCCGCAGGCTGGACCTACCATATCGGCGCTATCCGCTGGTATCTGGAGACCGGCGAAAATGGATTTACCAATTCATTCGAGGCCGAGAAGAAAAACTACAAGGTCATGGCCATAGGCGACTGCGAACAGTACGACGCCTGGGCCCTTACCACAGTCTATGAAGCGGGCGACAAGGTTGATATTGCAGGCGACAATCTGATTATCAGCACATACCGCTGTATCCTCGGCCATACCAGCAGCGCCAACAACCAGCCCGGCGTCGGCGCAACCTGGGCGACGTACTGGGAGAATGTCACGGTCCCGGTGACTGTCAGCGTACGCGGCACGCGCCACGCCTCGGAAAGGATCGGCACCCAGGAATTCGACCTGAAACGCTCCGATAAGATAGAACTGGCCAAGGACCAGCTGGGAATAAGGTCACGCGGCCTTGTTGTACGCATGGAAGGGGAAGGCACCGAACCCCTTGCGATCCTCGCACTTTCCGTCCAGGACAATCCAGTAACCCAAAAAAGGCAGTGAAGTGAGTCAATGACGACACGAAACGACAAAATAATATAAGGAGATCACAATATGAGTACAGCCTTGGATGCAGTATATGAGGCCAACGCCCGACGCCTTCAGGAGACCAGGTCCGCACAGACACAGCAGCCGCAGTGGATGAAGGATTATAGCGGCGGACTTTCCAGCCAGCGGTCCGCGCCTATGAATACCGCCTACTCGCAGCCCTGGTCCACCGCGCCCGGCTCGAAATCTTTCCTGTCAATGACGAGTGACGGCAGCCGCCCGGACCAGTATGACACCCAATCCGGAATAGCCAGGGGCCAGACCACCGGATCCGTATTGCAGCAGTCCCAGCAGCGCACCGATCCCAACTCCGGCAAGAAGGCCGCAATGGGATTCTGGGAGGAACAGCGCCAGGCATGGAGCAAGGCCAATGAAGACACCCTCGTTGACCGCGGCGCAATGCTCCAGGAGCTTGCAGACTTCAAGGCGCAATCGGTTTTAAGCAATGAGAAGATGGCGCAGACCTTGAGCGACACCGAAGAGAAGCTCCGCGCCAACACAACCGAGATCATGGACCGGGTCCGCAACAATTTCGCAAGCATGGGCCGCTCCGCCTCTCCTTATATGATGGCCGAGCTTTCCAAACGCCTGGCCCTCCAGAACCAGGACAAGGTAAATACGGTCCGTTCACAACTCGAACTCGACCGCGCCCAGGTCCACGGCGCATATATCGACCGTCTCTACGAAGTCCTCGGCAATACCCGCCGCCAGACCCTAGATCCGCAGATGGCCCTGGCAATGATGAAGATGATGGGCGAAGGCGACGCCGGAGAAGGCGCGGTATCATTCAACGGTGGAGGAATGAAGACTGGTGGAGGAAGAGCCAAAGGCAGGACCATCCCAAAAATGGGAGATGGAAAAGGAACTACGACAAGCCGGAATTTTGCAGACGGCCCGCGGGATTTAACAGGAGGCCTTGTAAACGCCGGACAACATCGGCCAGGAACAAACCCGGTTAAAAAACAGACGGTATTGATACCTTCTGATTTTAAAGAAACCATATAAGGAGATCACACCATGCCATTTGTAATTCAATACGGCAATCCATACGCCGCGGACGTCGGAGGCCAGATCTTTGATTCGGCCATGAGGGAGAAGAGTTTTGCCAGGCGCATGGAAAACGCCAGGATCAATATCGCCGCCCGCCAGCTCGACCTCGAACAGTCGCGCCAGGTGATCCAGATGAACCAGGCCGACGTAGAAGCCAACTACCGCAACAAGGTACTGGAGCAGAAGGAAAAAAGCGACGCAGCTGAAATGCAGTTCAGAGCTGGAAAAGAGATGCAGGACCAGCAGAATTTCAATCGCCGCCAGTCCCTTGATGAAAAACAGTTTGGTTTCCAGGAGACCAAGGAGAAGAACGACGAGGCCGCCAGGGTCCAGAAGACCAACCAGCTCGCGGACCAGTGGGCCAACGAAGTCGCCACCAGCGGCGGAAAGGTCTTTGAAGCCAGGGACGCCCAGGAATGGAACGAGTATGTAGCCCTGGACAAGAGGATCAGGGAGGCAGGCGCAGCTCCCAGCCAGGAGGACGGCGAACTATACGATAAATACCAGGCGAAATTCAAGGATATCTCCCCGGACCATGTCTCGGTACGCTTCGGCGACAAATGGGGAATGGTGCCCTCGGAGACCGCACAGAAGCTCAAGGAATACGAAGGTAAACAAAAGATAGAAGCCGAGATCAAGACGAAATACCCGGAGAAGGACACGCAGACGCATTATGACTTCAGGAAGATGCTGGACATAAATAATGAGAATTTCACATTGCAGCAGAAGCGCCTCGACAAACTTGCCAGCGACGGATACACGGCAAAGAGCCCCGAATACCGGGAGGCGCAGAAGGCCATTGAATCAGCGCAGAAGAAGAAGGACGCGATGATCCAGTTCTACAACAAGCCCGCAGAAGGCGCAGTGTACTCGGAAGTCTATGGAAACAATCATGCGGTAATCGACTCCACTCCCGCGCTCAAGGAGAAGATGAACGAGGCCGCGAAGATCCTCAAGGACAAATCCTCCACGCAGGAAGAGATCTCCAAGGCCATGGACATCATAAACGACGTCGCCGCGAAGGCCGAGGCTTTGAAGACAAAAGGCGGACTCCCGCTCCCAGGCGGATCCCCAGCACCGTCAGGACCAAAGAAGACAGCAAACGACTATCTCAAATAACACATAGGAGATCCTCCAATGTCCGACATACAAGCCGCCGTCCCTACCTGGTCCGAACTCACCGCCGGGCAAGACTACCAGGGAATGTCCCTGGAAGACAGGAAGAAAGTATTCTGGAACTGGCGCAACGACGTAAAGAACGAAATGAGCGTCAACCAGGCCGACAGCTTCGACGATAACGACTTCACGAAAAGCATGGATGGATTCTTTGCAAAGGAATTTTCCTTTGATCTTCCCAAGGCCAAGGAGAAGACTTTTGCCGACGTGAAGGACCAGGACATGACTTTCAACGGCATGCACACCTTCAAGCCGTCAGGCCCGGCGAATATCACGATTGCGAAGATAGCAGACGCCATAGCGAAGGACAGGGGAATATCCCGCGACGAAGTCCCGATCAAGGATATTTTTGAATCAAGCATGTATAAGCAGTACCAGGCCGTAAAGGATCTTCCCGGATTCGTCCCGACAGCCACGCAGGACACCGGCAAGATGGGGATAATTGAAACTTTGGGACGCAAGGACCCACTGGAAATGCTGCCTTTCTCATTCCAAGGCGCCAATAATCTTGACAAACTCCGGGAGACCGTCGAACGCCTCCAGTCCAATACCTACAAGGAAGACGACCAGGGAAATATGGCGAAGGACTACGACCGCAGGATCATTGAGGATTACTTCAATACGCTCGACGAATACGACAAGCGCGGAGGCTTCCTTTCCAAGACAACCGATATCCTCTCGATCATGCCTAAATACCTTCTTGAATTCATGGCCACCGGCGGAATGGGATCCATAGGATCCGGCGCCGCAAGGAACATAGGTGTAAGGATCCTGGAGAAATACGGCGAAGAAGGATTGAAGAACATGGTGATCAAAGGCGGGACCCGCCTGGCAGCAGGCACAGCCAACGCCGCAACCAGGCTACCGGCCTTTGCCGGGATGATAGAGGAATCAGCAGCCCGCCGCGAACTCCCGAAGAATATCAATTTCGACGCGGAAGGCAATCTCCAGATCTTGAACCCGGGCGACGACTCACAGACCGCTTTGCTTAGAGGAATCGGAGATACCTATATAGAAGTATTTTCCGAAATGACCGGCGGAGCGATCGGCCATGGCGCCACCTGGCTTACAAAAAACACCTTGGGAAAGATCCCCGGAGTGTCAGGCGTCACAAATGCGATCACTGAAAAACTCGGTGAATATTGGATGAAGCTCCATCCAGGGAAAGGTTTGCAGGATTTTACATCCGTACTTGCCGACAAGGGGAAATTCTTCGGCGCCCTCAATGAAATGGGGGAGGAACGCCTGGGAGATATCCTCCGGGCCACATTCAATGTAGACGACTTCGGCGCCGAAAATCCAAAGGATATATTCTCCAGGCTCAAAGCCTCGATCCCCAGCGGCGAACAGCTCTTGACGGAAGGCGCAGCCTTCGGAGTAGTTGGAGGATTAGGACACGCGGCCAGCTATGTCGGCAACCGGACCCGCAAATCCAAGGACCTCCAGCCAATCCCTGGCGTCCCGCCAGCCGCGGCAGAGCTTCCCAGCGACGCCGGGCCCGCTCCAACACCCCAGCTCCAGCCTATTCCTGGCGTCCCGCCAGCCGCGGCAGAGCTTCCCAGCGACGCCGGGCAAGCTCCCGCCCTCGGCGCCAACACCATGGAGATCCTCCAGGCCGTAGGTGTAAATCCCGAAATGCTTTCACAGCAGGATCCCGAGAACGCGCAGAATATCATCGACGCTGCGAATGTCGCATATTCAAAAAAGATGATGTTCAACGACTATATTAACAACACCCCCGACGAACAGATCGACGCCGACGTCGCCGCTTTCCGCGGCGAGACCAGCCAGGCTCCGGCAGCAACCGCGGCGCCTATGGAGTCCCTTGTCCCGGAAGCCGGGCCAGCCGAGCCGATCCGCAAATCCTTCAAGCTCAATGTCGCCCAGGAAAGCCAGCTCAACAAACACCCCGAACTTAGTTACGTTGTAAACGAGATCGGCACACTCCGGCCCATCTCCGGCCAGGAAACCGAATTCAAGGAATCTGTCCCGAAATGGCTATGGGGCCCCCGCGACAAGAAGGGCAATTTCACAAGCGGACGCTTTTTGGACGAAGCCGCCGGTGAATTGATAAACAATGAAAATATTGCAGTCATGGCTGATAATCTCGATATGAACCATACCGACGTCCTCCTGGAAGTCCTTTCCCACTACAAAAAAACTAACCGCAAGGGAAATGACAAATCCCTGGCCTTCATCCTGGACGAAGAGATCCGGACCGAGAAGGACACCGAAGCCGAAGATATCCGCCAGGAAGAAGAAGCCCATGCCAAGAAGTACGAGATCATAAACCCGACCAAGCTCCGCGTAGGCACCACCTTTACCGAGGATGGACGCAAAGGCACGATCATTGCCAACACCCGCAAGGACACTATCCTGGAATACGAAGACGGCGAACGTCGCACACTCCCCCGCGGCCAAGGCAAGATCTATATGGACAAAGGCTCGATCGTGCAAGCAGCAGCCTCCGACGAACTTCCCGGCTGGGTGACAGAAGGCACAGAGGAACCCGCACCCCAAGCGAAGCCCGAAGAAGCAGCGCCCGCCCCGGTCCAGCAGCCCCCTCCCGCCCCCGAGCAGAGCAAGTCACCCGACGCCGCGGAAGCGGAAGCTCCGCCCGCCAGAGAACCCTGGCAAATGACGAAGGTGGAATTAAAGACCTATGCCAATCAACTTGCCTACGCGGCGGAAACCGACAAGAGCCTTGAAGGTAGAAGAGACAAGGCATTGGCTGATTATGAATTACATCGTACAAGAGTTTCCACGGCCATGCGCGAAGGGAAGCCCGTCCCCGCCGAAGTCCTCAAGGATTACCCCGATCTCGTCTCCCCCGAGCAGAGCAAGTCACCAGACGCCGCGGAAGCGACTCCCCCAAGTAAAACTGGGCCTGCCCAGTTCGGCTCCGCCAACAAGCTATTCACCCAGGCCGACAAGGACGCCGCTCTCGACTTCCTTATGAAGTCCCTCCATGACATCACGGATCCCAATATCACCATAAACGGCATAAAGGTTGTAGGCTTCTATGTAGAGGGAGGCGCCCGCAGCTTCGCCGACATGGTCAAGCAGCTGGCCGCCCAAGTCCCGGCGGATCTCTTCACCAGGATGAAACCCTACCTTGCCCAGTGGTATGCAGCGGTCCGCATGGATCCCCAGGTATCCAGGGAGACCAAGTCCGGCATGGACAGCCTCGACGCCCTGGAAGGCCAGGACATAGACGGTATCCTGGCACCCGAACAGAAAGAGCTGGAATTATCGCTTCCGGGCCTTGACAAATCAACCGCAGTCAACTATGGTAAACCAGAAGGAAAGGAAGAAAGCAATGCCACAGACAACACTAAACCCGGAAATCGAAGACGCGCTCCGCGGCCAGCAAGTGACGGACGGCTCCCGCTTCCTTCCCAAGTACCAGCTGATACCGGTAATCAAGAAACACATCCAGGAACACAGGCCGACAATGTTCAAGCAGCTGGTGAAGGCCGGGACCTTGGACAAGACAGCCAACGAGCTGGCGGACAGGACGATGGAAGTATTCCTGGAAGCGGAAGAGACGCAGCCGTCGGACATAGCCTGGAGGACAGCCAGGGAAGTGTTCAGGCTGCCGGACGAAGAGGACCGGCCAAATCTCGGCGAACAGCCCAGCCAGACGGATCAGACCGAGGCGTAAACTTCCGGATCACCACCGAACTCGACGATATACACCCCAGCGTCGCCACCAATATCAAGATCCTCGAACTCCTGAAAACACTCGAAACCGAGAACCGCCCGGCCACTCCCGAGGAAAAATCCCTCATGGCGCAGTATACAGGATGGGGCGCCCTGGTCCAGTCATTCGACCGCGACTTTGACACCGCCTACGATCGGTACAAGCAGAAGAAGGAAGGCACCCTTCCGAGCTGGGCCGAAAGCGATTTAAAGGAAGCAACCAGGAAAAAGGCCTGGCCGAGCTTCCTCAAGCTCCGCGAGAATATGACAGATGACGAATTCGACGAGGCCCGCCGCAGCACCCTCAACGCCCATTATACTTCCAAGACCGTGATCCAGAATGGTATCTGGAACGCCCTCAAACATTTTGGATTCGACGGAGGCCGCGCCCTGGAGACTTCCGCAGGCATTGGCAACTTCATAGGCTTGCAGCCGGAATCAACTCCGGTTGACTGGACCGCGATCGAAATTGACTCGACCACCGGCAAGATCCTGAAGGCCCTCTATCCCCAGGCCCAGTCATTCATCCAGGGATTCGAGAAGACCGCGCTACCGGACAACTACTACGACACCATCACAAGCAATGTGCCATTCGGCGACTACCAGCTCGCGGATCCGAAATACGACAAATACAAGTTCAATATCCATGATTACTTCTTCGCCAAGGCCCTGGACAAGCTCCGCCCCGGTGGAGTGATGGCAATGGTGACGAGCAAAGGAACTATGGACAAGGTAAACGACAAGCTCCGCGTATTCCTTACCCAGCATGGAGGCCAGTTCATAGGCGCTATCCGGCTGCCTAATATCGCCTTCAAGAAGACAGCGGGCACCGAAGTTGTAGCCGATATAATCTATATCAAGAAACTCATGCCCGGCCAGACCCCGGACAACTCCGCCTGGTCCGAGATCGTCGAGCATACCTTGAGAAAGAAGCCCAGCGAATACCAGGCGCAGATGGTCAAGATCAATAAATACTTCGAGGACCATCCGGAAATGATCCTGGGCAGGCTCACCAAGGAAAGTACCATGTACGGCGGAAATGAAATGACTGTCGAAGACACCGGCGGACCGCTCGAAGACAAGATCGCGGCAGCCGTGAAACTTCTCCCCGCCAACATCTTCGAGGCCCGAGAGAAGACACAGAAACAGGAGACCCAGCCGGAAAAGATATTCGCCCCTTCCGAAATGAAGGAAGGCAATATCATAGTGTCCGACGGCAAGGTCATGCAGAAGAAGGACGGTATGCTCGAACCTACCGAGATCCCGGCCTCCGCCGTCCCGATGATCCATAGTTATATCGCGGTCCGCACCGCTGTACGCGAAGTCCTCAACGTCCAGCGCCACAGCAACGACGATACGATCCTGGCGATCGCGCAGAAGAAACTCAACGCCGCGTATGACAGCTTCGTAAAGAAACACGGACCGATCAGCAAAAAAGACAATCTCCGATATCTGAATGTGGACACGGACCGTACACTTGTAAAAGCCATAGAAGTATACAACAAGGAGACAGGCAAGGCCGATAAAATGCCGATCTTCTCCCAGCGCGTTATGTCCATGCCGGAAGAAGTCACCAAGGCCGACTCGCCATCCGACGCCCTCTATCTGTCCCTCGGTGAGAAAGGCCGCATAGATCTTGAGTACATGGCCAGGCTCACAGGCAGGACACAGGACGAAGTAAGCCAGGCGCTTCTCGACAACAAGGAAGTATTCCATAACCCCGAGACGGATCAGCTGGAGACGAACTCCGAATATCTTTCCGGCTACGTCAAGGCGAAGCTCGCAGCAGCCGAAGCAGCAGCGGCGCTCAATCCCAAATATCAGAAGAACGTCGAAGAACTGAAGAAGGTCCAGCCGGTCCCTCTTAAACACAATCAAATCAGCCCCCGCGCAGGATCCCCCTGGATCCCGACCGACACCTACAAGGATTATCTCGCCAGGATCACGGACAGCCAACCAAAAATGTGGACAGTGATCCATAACGATCTTACCGGCGGCTGGTCCGTGACCAACGACGGCAGCGGCAGTTATGTTACCACCGGCGTACACGCCACGCAGAAGTACGGCACCCCGGACTATCCCGCGCATGATCTTCTTGAGGCGATCATGAACGGCAGGCAGATAACAGTATCCGGCTACGACAGCATAGAAAAGAAGAACGTCATAGACCGCAAGGCCACCGAACGCGCCAGGATAAAAGCCCAGGAGCTTAAAGAAGACTTCAACAACTGGATCTATGAGAACCCCGAGCGCCGGGACCGCCTGGTCCAGATCTACAACGACCAGTTCAACGACATGGCCAAGCGTGTATGGGACGCCTCCAGATACTTTATAAAGGGACTGGCGAAGATATGGCAGGAACGCCTCGACGCTCCAGGCCGCGAATATCAGAAGAACGCCATATACCGCGGCATCCAGGGAGGGAATCTTCTCCTGGCACACGCCGTAGGATCCGGCAAGACCCTTGAAATGGCCGCGATCGCAATGGAGGCCAAGCGCCTGGGAATCGCAAAGAAACCTATTATCGTCGTCCCCAACCACAAGCTCGAAGACTGGGCCCGCGACGTCCAGGACGCCTTCCCCCAGGCCAATATCCTCATTGGATACAAGGACCAGATGGCCGGAGACAAGCGCCGGGAGTTTTATGCGAGGATCGCAGCGGGCAATTACGACATGGTCATTGTCACCCATTCCTCATTCGGCATGTTTGGAATGAGCGAGGAATACACCCGCAACTATATCCAGGAGCAGATCAACGACATCGAGGCCGCAGTCATGCGGGCCCGCGCCGACCAGGGCGACGGCGCCAGGAAGGACAACAGGATTATCAAGCAGCTGGAAAAACGCAAGGAGAATCTCCAGACCAGGCTTACACGCCTGGCAGCCGACGGGAAGAAGGAAAAAGTATTGACCTTCGAGGAACTCGGGATCGACTATCTCCTGCTTGACGAAGCACATAATTTCAAGGGATTGCAAATCGTCACCAACCGCGCCCGCGTTCCGGGAATGACACAGGCCACTTCCCAAAAGGCCATGAACATGGAAATGAAGACGCGCTATGTCAACTCCCTTCATGGAGGCAAGCGCGGCGTAGTCTTCGCCACCGGGACGCCTATCTCCAATTCAATCTCGGAAATGTATATCATGCAGCGCTACATGGAACCCGAGGCCCTCAAGCGCCGCGGCGTCTTCGCCTTCGACGACTGGGCCAACACCTTCGGCGACGTCGTCTCAGAAATTGAAATGAAACCCAGCGGCAAGGGATACGAGGCCAAGGAAAGATTCTCCAGGTACACCAATATGGGCGAACTTCTCCAGATGTTCCATAAGTTTACCGACGTGAAGACCAGCGCCGAATTGAAGATCCCCAGGCCCGAACTCAACCAGGGGAAAATACAGGTTGTACCAATCAAGGCGACTCCCTGGCTCAAGAACTATATCAATGAACTTGACGGCAGAGCAGCGGACATTAAGACCGGCGCCATTGATCCCCGTACCGACAACATGCTCAAGATCACAAGCGACGGCGCCAAGGCCGCCCTCGACGAGCGCCTTATCGAGCCCGGCAATGCCGAGAACCCCAACGGCAAAATAGCGGTAGTGACCGAGAAGGTCTATGATATATGGAAGAACACAAGGAAATTCATAGGCCGCGACGGCAAGGAATACGAGAACGGCACCCAGCTTGTATTCTGCGATCTCGGCGTCCCGAAAGGGAAGTTTACGGAAGTTGAAGGAGAGATCCAGGACAGCTCCATGTTCGACGTATACGCCGCAATCAAGCGCAATCTCATGGACAGGGGAATACCCGCCAAGGAAATAGCCTTCATCCACGACGCAAACAACGACGAGCAGAAACAAGCGCTCTTCGACAAGGTGAACAATGGCCAGGTCCGGATCCTGATCGGCAATACCCCGCGCATGGGCGAAGGCACCAACGTGCAGACGCGCCTCGCTGGCCTGCACCATATAGATGTAATGTGGAAGCCTGCCGAATTCGAGCAGCGCAACGGGCGCATACTCCGCCCCGGCAATCTCCATAAGAACGTAGATGTATTCGTTTATGTCACCGAGGAATCCTTCGACGTCTACCGCTGGCAGACCGTCCAGCGCAAGGCCGAGGCAATTGAATCGGTAATGACGGCCCAGCTCGACCAGCGCACACTTGAAGGCGACGCCTCCACTTCTCTCACAGCCGAAGAGATCAAGGCGATCGCCACCGGCAACCCCATGATCATTGAAAAGATAAAACTGGAGAAGGATATCGATCGCCTGGAATCAGAACAGCGCTCCAAGGTGTCCGAGGCCAGCGACATGCAGTATCGCAAACAACACCTGCATACGAGTATTGGTTATGCAAAAACACGCTCGGAAGTATGGACCAGGATCAATGACAGATACTTGAAGAACAAACCGGAGAAATTCCTGTTTGTCACCAATGACAACAAGGCTCTGGAGGCCGACCAGGCCGACAAGTATCTCCTGGCCAACGCCGCGAAGGATGGAAAGATCGGCACCTATGCGGGATTTGAAGTTTCCAATAGAATTGATATTGGAGGCGACAAGAAAGACAAAATAAGATCCTATCTTAGTATCAACCTCGGAGAAGGCCGCACGTTCTCAACACGTAATCTCCTGGATAATTGGTATGGAGAAGACAAGGATGTATTGACTTCCCCGTCCCGCGCAATCGCTTCTCATTTCGCAGGGATCAGCAAGGATATTGAATCCGCCAAAACTGAAGGGGAGGCATACCGCCGCGAACTCGACAAGGTCAATCTCGAACCCGAGCCCAAGTTTGAAAAGCAGGACGCCCTCGACAAGGCCATGAAACGCTACGACGAGATCAATGAGGCCCTTGGATTGAACAAATCCGGAGACGACGCCGTCACCCTGGAGAAGGAAGAGGAAGACGAGAAGGACAGCAGCGAAGACAAGTACACGGTCCGGGACCATACTCCCGAGAGTAAACACCAGCAGATGAAACTACTTTCCCAGCTCCGCAATGCGCTGCCGAAGGGATCCACAGCCGAATTATTCCCAGGAGGCGCAAAGGTCACTTTCCCGAATGGCAATACTTTCCATGTCCAGCTTACGGAGGAAATCCAGGTGGACCGCGCAGCCTTCAAGAAAGGCTATGGCCGCGAATTCAATCCGGCTCGCGACATGGTCCCCGCCGCCTGGCTCACCAAGGCCAACACAATGCAGCTCGTCACCGGCAAGTACAGCCAGGACGACATCGGCCATGAGGTATGGCATGGAGTAAAGGACCTTGCCGAGATACTCCCGGCCCAGCAGAAGTTCCTCGACAAGACTCTCGGATCCGAAGAAGCCGAGGCCAACGCCTACCGCGACTGGCTCAACGGCGCTGAAGGAATACATGCCGGACTCAAGGCGATATTCAACCGGATCCTTTTCGCAATGAAACGCTTTGCCAGGATATTCAAGCCCAACCTCTCCTGGACCAAGGAAGAGATATTCAACTACGTCCAGTCCGGCCAGGCCTTCAAGTCCAACCTTGCGAATCTCGCAGCTCCAGAGACCGCGCCACAATATTCTTCTGAAAATATCCCGATAAACAAAGTCACAGACGCATTGCCCGAAAGCGCCAAACAAGCATGGGAGGCATATAAGAAATATGCCGGGATTGAAAAATATAATCCAAGCCTGAAGGCTATGATAAACCTGTCAGGTAATTCCCTCCGGCATTCCATATTCAGGGAATACACTTCAATAAAAGGAGCGGTTCACCAGGTATTGCCCCAGCTTCTTGAAAATTCAATCCATGTTGATAGTTATGATCCCAGGAAACCCGAGGATAAACATTCAATACGGAAAATGCACGTCCTTGTCGGCGCTGCGGAAGTTGAAGGGAAAATATACCGGGTGACAATGAAGGCCAAGGAATATCTCGACAGTAAAAGAGGAATTGGTCATTACGATCTGGATACCCTGGAAATAGAAAAGACCGCAGGGGCGACGGATGCTGGCGGAGAAACCGTCAAATCATCCCCTATCCCAACGGCCTACATAAACATAAACGATCTGATTGAAAAATCAAGCCCGGAAACTGGAAAAGTTGACGCGGATACTCAATACGCCACCCGCCCCGCAAACGAAGATAAATACGCCAAGATGCGCCAGTTTGCCGCGAAGCTCGCAGCCCAGGAGCCGGATCCGGTCAAGCAGCAGCGCATGAAGGACAACCCCGAGCTGTACTATCAGCCACAGTCATACGATCAGATCAACTCCCAGCTCGCAGGCCTCACCGACATTCAGCTCCTGGAGAAGCTCGACTCCGTCCAGGACGGTATCCCGGTTGACAGCCAGGATAATTTCTCCGTTCTCGCGGGCCTTGAACTCATGCAGCGCAAGGAATCCAGGGGAGAAGACACGGCCAATGTAGTTGAGAAACTCGCGAAGACCGGGACCACCGTAGGACAATTGCTCCGCCAGTTCGGCGAACTCAAGCGCCGCGATCCGCGCCTTATCCTGGGAATCCTGGAGAAGCAGCTGAACAAGCAGGGCCGCTACTTGACCGAGCCTCAGAGGAAGATCCTCACAGACAAGCTCATTGCGAGCTTCGCAGCCCGCGACGCTGTCCGCAATGCCGAACAGGTCCTAATCAACAGTTTCAACGAGACCAACGCCCGCCAGGTGGACGCCCTCCGCAAGGAGGCCGAGCTGAAACATATCGACACTATGAAGATGGTCCGCGACCTAACACCCAAGTCGGTCCCGGACATTCTCACGACCACGATCCAGGGCAATCTCCTGGCGCCGTCCTCGCAGATAGCGAACATTGTCGGCAACACGATGTATGTACCGCTCCAATACTCTTCACAATCCCTGGGCGCTTCGCTCGATATGCTCGATTCGCTCATAAGAGGCAAATCGCGCACAGTCCTTAATCCGTTCCATGGTACCGCTGCCGGTGCCAGGGGAGCAGCTACGGGATTCGCAAGGGCCACCCGCCAGATGTTCACCGGCAACCTGGACAACCTGGTCCTCGGCGAACAGATCCGCGGCTTTGCCCCGATTCGTTCCTTGGTCCAGGCGTTCACCGGCGAGAACATGCCGGTCAACGAGGCCGGGAATATCCCAGTCATGGACCGCGCAAAGAAACTTATTGAATCAGTCCTGGGCGCTCCGGCAGAGCCGATGTTGCGCCTCCTGGCCTTCGGCGATCTGCCGTTCAAGGAATTCAATCTCCGACGGTCCCTCTTCGAACAGGCCCGGATCCGCGGCCTCAAAGGGGAAGCGCTTACCAGGTTCATGGAGCTGCCGCCGCTCGACGCAGTCCGCCAGGCCGAGAAAGAGGCCGAGGTTGCAGTCTTCCAGGAAGACAACAGGGCAGCCGGGATCTTCTATAATATTTTCACGCAGATAAAATCTATCCCATGGATCGGCGGATATGCGAACTTCGCAGCCCGCGGCGTCCTCCCCTATATCAAGACTCCCGCGAATCTCGCATGGGAAGGCCTCCAGTTTGCGTCTCCGGAATTCTCCCTGGGCCGTTCAATCTTCTTCGCCACAAAGGGAAAGAAACGCGAAGCCCTTATATCCCTGGGGAAGGCGATCACCGGCCAGATGATACTCCTTGCCTGCTACCAGCTGCTTAAAAATGGCCTGCTTTCAGGAGGACCCGACGACGACGACAAGAAACGCAGCCTTGAATATTCGACCTTCGCTCCTTATTCCCTGAACCTTTCCGGGCTCCGCCGCCTTCTGGCCGGCGAGGACCCCGCCTGGAGGGAGACCGACGAGATTATAAACTACAACCGCCTTGGATTCTTCGGCATAATCGCCTCGATCGTAGCCAACCGCGACAAACGAGCAAAGAAAGAGATGAAGGAGAATTACAAGTTGTACGAGTACATGGGAGGATCCGCGACCTTCTTCCCGGAAATCGCCTCCGCTACGCTGAATATGGCCATGCTGAAAGGTACGAATGATCTCTTGTCGGCAATCAGTGAAGAGAAGTACGACGCCTGGCTCCGGACCTATTTCAAGACAGTATCCTCGGTAGTGCTGCCGAACACCCTGGCCGCGATCAACCGGGCCCGTATGCCCTACATGGTGGACCCGAAGGCCGAGACGGTCCAGCAGTCATTTATCAATATCGCAAAGTCCAAACTCTTCATGTATGAGGATCTCCCGGTCCGCCGCGATCTCTTCGGGCGCCCGATAAAGTCCACTCCCGACAGCGCGAATCCCTGGATATACCAGCTGCTTGACATTTCCAAGAGCAGCCAGATCCCGACGGATCCGGCCATGCGGAAAGTCTACGAGACCTTTGCCAGGACCATGGACGCCGACGCTATTCCCTCGGTCCCGGACCGCAAGATCACATGGAAGGACAACCTGGTCCGCCTGGACGATCGCCAGTATGAGCAGTACATTACTCTTATCGGCGCCGAACGGCTGCGCCTCTTGGATAACAGGATCGGCATGGATGAATCCGGTATCCCGCTCGAACGCCTGGGCGACATCTATAAGAAAATCTATGACACCGGCTATCATATCGGCAAAATGAAATTCATCCGGGACAACATAGAGCTTTTCCGGAAGGAATAAACATCGTTTCATAAAGCTATGAAACGATAGATTACATTGTCCCCCCAATTGTCCCCCCAGCCATAGAAACCATATCAGCCATATCAGCCGAAATGAGGCTAACCGGTTGTGGAAAGCTGTCTAATTGCCAATTGCTAAACCGTCGTACGGGTAAAACCGTACCGTGGGTTCG
>MHBH01000086.1 GCA_001804805.1 Lentisphaerae bacterium GWF2_49_21 | reverse complement strand
CTGGATCCTGAAGATGAAAGGAAAAGTTGGCAGCAACCGACTCAGGGCATTGGACGTGGAAGAGAAAACTCCCGGAAAAGGGACTGGCAACATTTATCTGAAATCTAAAAAACGCACAAGAAAACTCATTCGTGAAAATACAACGCCTTATGCGCTTTATTGATATTGATTCTTCCCTCCCTTGATATTTCTCCGACAGAAGTTTATTTAAGGACGTTGGACAGAATATTTTAATAGGATGCGGATATGGATTTGCAGAAAAAGCGCGGGAGGAATCCTGTCGAGCAGGACAAGATCGCCGCATTTGTCAGGAAAATGATCATCAGCGGCAAGTGGCCTGCGGGACGCAAGATTCCAACCCACATTGAACTTGGAAAGAAGTTCAATGTGACTACGGTCACAATCTACAGGACCATGTCATCATTGATCTCCGACGGCTTCCTGCGGGTGAACATGAACAAGAACCGGGGCACCTACGTCAATGAAACTCCGCCCCACCTCACCAATTATGCCCTTGTCTTCCCAACCGCCAGCTCCGAGCTTGGGTGGAACATGTTCTTCGCTACGCTGCTGGAAGTGTCAAAATCCATTCAAAATGAACTCGGGATAAAAATCATTCCTTATTTCTGGATTGACGGCAATCCATTGCGTCCAGATTATATGCGTCTCATCAATGATATCAGGAAGGAGCGGCTTGCTGGAATAATTTTCTCCTCACCTGTCTTCATGATAGAAAAGACTCCGGCTGTGCTCGAAGGGGATATCCCGAGGGTAATTATGAGCGGAAACAATGAAAGAGTCGACATTCCCTGGCTCAGCATGAATGCCGGATCCTTTATCGACAAGAGCCTGGATTATCTTGAATCCAGGGACTGCAGGCGGATTGCCTTTATCTCGACCAAAGGCCAGAAAGGATTTCTTACAAGACAACTGGCGCCTGCATTCTCAAGGAGGAATCTCATCCTGGTGCCGCAGTGGCATCATTTATGCCATCTGGAATGGACGGAGGCCGCAGTCAATATTGTGCGCCTGCTCATGTCGTCGCAGCCAAAGGCGGAGCGGCCCGATGCCCTGCTCGTGGGGGATGACAATCTGATCGGACCTGTCTGCGAAGGACTGAAACTCGCAGGCATCAGAATCCCCGGAGAACTGGAACTTGTCTCGCACTGCAATTTCCCGAGGAGCTCCATGCCCCCCCTGCCCGTGAAATTCATCGGCTACGACATACATGGCCTCATGCAGAGGTGCATTGAGATATTGAAACTCCGGAAAACATCCGCAAGGATTTCCAGGGCAAACTTCATCGATGCCTGCACCGACGATGAATACGCCCGGCTCCGGAACCGGAAATAATATTTAAAAAATCGCGATCGCACCTCTTGACAGCATGGACAAGCGACGGTATAATTCTTACCATATACTATATTACTTTTTATTTGTATATTGTTCGTGGAGGCAAAATGGAAGTGAAGCGATCATTTACTTTGATTGAATTGCTTGTCGCTGTGCCCACCATAGCTGCCCCGCGTCTGCGGGGGGCGACGGCGAGAGTAGCTCGCTTCACACTAATAGAGCTACTCGTGGTCATTGCGATCATCGCAATTCTCGCCGCATTGCTCCTCCCAGCCCTGCAGAACGCCAAGACTCAGGCGAAACTCACCATCGAAAGATCAAACATGAGACAAGTCGGGCTGGCGATAAACATGTATTCCAGCGACTTCAATTCCCGCCTTCCCGGCGCGAACGACATGCGGCAGAGGGACCATTTCACTGTCAGAGAGCGTTTATCACCCACCTATATAAATATTACATGTAAACCTGACGGTATCTGGGGCTGTCCCGTGGCCCTGGGCTATAGCTGGGGCGAATCTCATTATGCCAGCACATGGTGGTGGAATATTGGCTGGGGCAGTTCTCTTGACGTAGACGGAAACAGCATAACGACCCCGGACAACAATCCCGACGGCAATCCGGACGTCTGGGCTGACGGTTTTGACGTTTATATTGACGGTCGTGGATTTACTACGTCCAGAGGTCCTGACGATATAGTAATCATAACTGATAATGGCACACTTCCCGAAGGATGGACAGATGGAATCCATCCCTGGGCGAACCACGCCCCCAAGAGCAATCCTCTGGCAAAACCATATGGAAGCAACTCGCTCTGCCTCAGCGGCAGGGTTCTATGGCGGACCAATGATGACCTGAACTGGGCTTATGCCGGTGGAAGTTTATACGGCTGGCGATAAACTACTGTCCCAGCAAGCTGGGGCGGATTAATCAATGATATAAAATTCTATATAATATGAAAGGTATGACTATGATTGGAAGAATCGGATTAAGCAGATTCATCGGGGTGCTCGCGTTCCTATCAGTGTCCCTCGGGACTCTCAACGCAACCGAGACGGAGAACATCAACATCCGGATCCTCCCAAAGCCCGGTAATGTCGTTGTCGACGGGAAGTTTGACGACTGGGATCTGTCCGGCGGCATTTTCGTCTGCTCCGACGTGGAGAACCTGCGGGACAAGATGGGTGTGTGGATCCATGCCATGTACGATGCCGACAATCTTTATGTACTTGCCCGGTGGATTGACGAGACTCCCATGAGCAATCCCGGATCCGTTGCAGGCGACCACGCATGGCGAGGGGATTCCCTCCAGCTGCGCATAATTGCAAAACCGGAAGAGAAGAATCCTCCGCCAATCTGCTGGGTCACCGCCTGGAGCGACCGCGACGGGAAGGATGTCATTGACCTGGCGTTCCCGAAAAAGACGCACGAAGATCTCAAGGATGCGAAGACCAAAGGGGCGCAGCAGGCCTTTTTAAAGAATGCCGACGGCAAGGGATATGTGCAGGAGCTGTCCCTGCCCTGGAAGACACTTGTCGCCGGAGGGATCACTCCGAAGGCCGATGGACAGATTGTTTTTTCAGTGGAAGCCAATTTCAATACCAGCAGCAATTTCCGCATTACGATGAAGGATATTTTCCGTCCGGGCGTTACACCGGACCGGGTGTTCACCTTCCAGGCGTTCACCTGCTGGGGGTTCGGAACTTTCACAGCCAGTGGCAAAGTGGAGCCGCAGAAGCTGATCATGGCGGACAGGCGCGAATTCGACGTTGCAATGAAAGACGGCAGGCCCTCGGTCGACTGGGCCACCCTCTTCGAAGCAAAGAAGATGGAAGGGTTTGCAAAGATCAATTTTGATATGCCGGAAGACGGTTTCGTTTCTTTGAACATCAAAAACTCCGATGGACTTGTGGCGCGCCAGCTGCTGACCGCCAACTTCATGACCGCCGGCAAGCATGAAATCCTATGGGACGGCCTGACCAACATGAGCCATTTCCAGCCAGGGGAAGTTGTCCAGCCGGGTGCATACACATGGGAGGCCATCTATCATGGCGGACTTGGCCTGCGCCTGGTCGGCTGGGCCGACAACTCCGGAAAAACTCCATTCGATTCACCCGGAGGAAACTGGGGCGGCGATCATGGGAAGCCGAGCTCAGTCGCTACTGACGGCAAGCAGATGTTCCTGGGTTGGAACGGTTCCGAGGCCGGCAAAGCGGTGGTCTGCACGGATCTCGATGGAAAAGTGAAGTGGCGCCACAAGCACGGCGGGTTCGGAGGCGCAATCCATATAGCCGAGGGAAATGGGATTGCATATGTCAATGACGGCCATGAAAAAGCATTATACCGCATCGATGCGAAAAAAGGGGATTACAGTTCCTGGAAAGGACAGGATACGGCGGTGCTGCCGATCGGCGAAGGCATGCTCGGTCTTGATTTTGCAAAAGGAAAACTCTATCTGAGCCAGGGCCAGAACATCCGTGTCCTTGATGCCGAAACCGGAAAAGAACTTAATACAATCGCCATTGCCGAACCTGGCGATATTGAAGCCTCGTCCGATGGCACCATATATGTAATTTCCGCCGGCAAACAGGTCCTTCGCCTGAAGGATGATGGAAAAACTGAATCTGTTGTTTCAGGTCTGGAAAACGCCCGTGGTCTTGCAATTGGCAAGGATGGTGAAATATATGTCGGGCTCCTTGACCCCGATAACCAGGTACAGGTTTTCGGACAGGACGGAAAGCTTATGCGCAGCATCGGCAAGAAAGGCGGCCGTCCTCTTCTGGGTCCCTGGGATCCGAGCGGCATGCGTTTCATCACTGCATTGAAAGTCGATTCCAAAGGAAAGCTCTGGGTTGCTGAAAAAGATGACAAGCCCAAACGGATTTCCTGCTGGGACAGCCAGACCGGTGCTTTCATCAATGAGTTTTTCGGCCCCACGCCCTATGGCGCGACCGGAGGGGCGATATCCTCTCTGGATCCGATGGTAATGGTCGGGAGCGGATGTGAATGGCGTCTGGACAAGGAGACTGGAAAAGCGGCATGCATCGGCGTCTTCCACCGCAAGGAGATGGCGAACAGCCGTATCGGCCTCAGTCCTGAAGGCCGGCAGTACGTGGCTGTTGCCGAGGGCTGGATCCACGGATACAATCCTGTCTCGATATATGAACGCATCGCACCGGGATCGTACAAGCTGCGCGCCCGTCTCGAAGCTCTCAGCGACAAGAAAAATGAAAAGGGATGGCTTGTAGGGAATATCACCGGGGCACGAATATGGTCTGATGCCAACGACGACCAGCAGGAGCAGCCTGAGGAAATCAAGGAATATAATGTTGCGTTGGGAGGGTGGATCACCGGTTGGTACATGCCGATGACTCAAAGCATGATTTTCTATGGCGGAGTCTACCGTATTGCGCCGACCTCCTGGACAAAATGCGGTGCGCCAATATATGATCTGGCCCAGGAAAAACTTATGCCTGCTCCAGAAGACATCCGTAGCCGTGGCGGCATGGGCTCGCAGCGCAGCTGCGGTTCACAGGATGGCAAACTTATTGTCTATAATGGCCATTACGGCAAGAACAACAGCGATTTCGTATGCTACGACATAGAGTCCGGAAAACTCAAATGGAGCTATCCCAACAACTATGTCGGTGTCCACGGAGGACATAGGGCGCCTCCGCAGCAGACAGGAATGATCCGTGGCGCCTATGACATTGTCGGAACCGGCAGACTTCCAGATCCCATCGGCGACATCTTTGTCATCGGAACCGACAAGGGCGAATGGCATATCATGACCGGTGAAGGTTTCTACTTGAGCAGGCTGTTTGAAGCGGATCCAATGAAAATCAAATGGCCCGAAAGCGCTGTACCCGGCGCCATCATGGACAACTGTCCTCCCGGAATGGGCGCTGAAGATTTCGGCGGCTCGATAGCCGTGACAAAGGAAGGCCAGCTCTATCTCCAGGCGGGGAAGACAGCCTATATCGATCTAAAAGTTGTCGGACTTGAGACCGTCAAAAAGATCAAGGGCGGCGGACTTGAAGTCAAGGACACCGACATCGCGCTGGCAAAGAACTTCCGCGAGAAGCTGCTGCAGGCAAGCATCGGTACCGGAATATGCACTGTGAAAAAACAGACCATCAGCTTCACTGGTGATCTGCGCAAGGATTTTTCCGGCATTGACACATTGAAATTTGAAAAAAACAAGGCTGCCAAGGTCGAGGCCGCCATCTCCTACGACGACAACAACCTTTATCTTGGATGGCAGGTCGGCGACGACACGCCATGGGTGAACGGAGCCAGTGATCCGGCCCAGATGTATGCAATGGGAGATACTGTCGACTTCCAGATCGGCACCGATCCAAAAGCCGAACCGAAACGCAATGAGGCGGTTCTCGGAGATCTGCGTCTTTCCATCGGCAACCTCCAGGGCAAGCCAACGGCAGTTGTATTCCGCAGGATTGCAGAAGACAAGCAGCCGCGCAAATTTTTCTCTGGCGTGATCCGCGAGGGATATGAGATGCAGAGTGTCAAGGTGCTCGAAGACGCAAAGATCGAAGTGAAGGCAGACGCCAAGAAAAAGCAATACATCCTCGAGGCCGCAATTCCCCTCAAGAGCCTTGGACTGAATCCCAGGAACGGTCTCAAGCTTCAAGGGGATATTGGTGTCACACATGGCGACAGCGCCGGGCAGGACACGGTTCTGCGCAGTTACTGGAACAACCAGAAGACCGGACTTGTCGCGGACGAAGTGTTCGAGCTGAAGATGGAACCCGCCAACTGGGGCGTGTTCAATTTCTAAGACCGCATATCCGGCAGGAACAAGTAAACGAAATAGTTTACTTGATCCGTACCAAGTGAAAGGTTTTTGACATATGATCACATTGCTGCGCTTCAAACATCTCCTGCCCGTGCTGCTTTGCCTCTGCCTCCAGGCAACCGTGCCCGGACAGGAAAAAAAAGGGGCATCAGTTCCTTCACAGAAGGATGCCCAGATATTCAACCTCAAAGGTCATCTTGTCATTGACGGAGACTCGAAGGACTGGCAGGTCCCGGCGACAGCGCTCCTGTCATCGAAGGATGGCAAAGCCCAGATGCGCTTCGCCGCAGACTATAATAATTTCTACGCATTTGTGGAGGTTGAAGATCCAAGTCCCCTGAAAAACGCAGCCACCGCTCCGGAGGAGATGTTCAAAGGCGGCGATACTGTCGCATTTTATTTCAAGACGCAGGATGGTGATGAACAGCGGGTGGCCGCCTGCCTCCGCAACGAGAAGAATGAAGTCTATGTGTACCGTCCGAAATCCGGAAATAAAAAACCGTACACCTTCAAATCCCCTGTGGGCGAAGCCCGGTTTGACTACGTTGCCCCTGCGGAAGGCGCGCAGGTCTCATTCAGGAAATACGACGGCAAAGGGTATTGCATGGAAATATGTCTTCCCTGGAGGAATACCCTCGGTATATGGAAGCACCGCCCCGAAAAATTCAACTTTGACGCACAGGTAGTCTTCTCGGATCCGGGTGGAATGCAGAATGCAGGCGCCATCTGGCTCTTTACAAAAGAAGGACCGGGCCTGACCATCGAGGATCTTCCCACTGAGGCCAGGCTTTATCCTGACACATGGGGCGATGCGAGATACGTGGACAGCATTGCGATAAGCGCAGACAAACCTGTACTGGCGATCGGGAAGCCTACAGGCGGCGCCGATATTGAAGTGGAACTTCCAAGGCCTGGCCGGCTCAGCCTGAACATTACAGACAATAACGGGTGGATCCTGCGGGAGCTTGTCATGGCAACAGAATTCACAGCAGGCAGGCATGTCATCCATTGGGATGGACGCGACCGCTACGGGGAACCGTTGCCCGCCGGCAGCTACCAGTGGAAAGCCCTGCTGTTCGACTGCATGAAGGCCGACTTCATGGGAAGCGTAGGAAGTTCCGGACGTCCTCCATACCGCACACCGGACGGCCTGGGTGCCATCGGCGGACAGCACGGCCCGCAGAAATCCGTCGCTTCAGACGCCGGAGGCATCTACATGGCGAACGCATGCGAGGAGGGCCAGCCATCGATAAGGAAGATAAATCCGCAGACCGGTGTCGCACTTTGGAAACGTTCCGCCGGTGGATTCAAGACCGCCCGCCACATCGCCGCAGGAGACGGGATGGCATGCATTATAAATACTGATGCAACAAAAAGCAGCCTGGTCCGCATCGATCCTGACACAGGCAAGGATGTCCCCATGGGAACGGCCAAGGGCGCGTCAGCCCGCGCAGCGCTGGAACTGCCTGCTGACGGAAATGCCGTCGATGGACTCGCCATCGTCGGAGGCAAAGCCTATTTCAGCGTCCCCGCCGAAAACAGGATCGGTGCAGTCGACTTGAGTTCGGGCGCAGTTGAAAACGACATAGGCTGCAAATCCCCGGCTCCGCAAGGGCTGTCACGCCTGAACGGCGCAACACTCCTAATCTGCAGCGGCAAACAAGTCATCGGCTGGGAGATTGCAAAAAAAACCGGTCGAGTCATCATCGACAATCTCGAAGCGCCAAAGGCCGTCTGCGCCGATGCAAAAGGATTTCTCTATGTGTCCGACCTTGGCAGTTCCCAGCAGATCAGGAAATTCTCATCTGATGGAAAGCTCATCACATCATTCGGCATCGCAGGAGGAAGAGGCGCCAATTCCATTCCATACAATCCCCTCTCCTTCGTCAACATCACTTCAATGACGGTCGGCATCGACGGCAACATCTGGCTCGCAGAAATGACGTCACCACCAAAGCGCTTCATCAAAATCACACCCGAAGGTAAATGGCTCGAAGACTTCTACGGCCCTGTCGCCTACAATACGTTCGGCCCTGATCTCGACGACGTGTCGCGCGTATTCTACAACTGCGGCGGGAATGCCAAGTTCATTGAAACCAAGCTCGACTATGATCTCTACAGGAAAAATCCCCTTGCTCCGGCGGCCGCATGGAAAATCGTCTCCATCCAGGATCTCGGACTCGGAGCCGATGGCGCAACGCGGAATCCTACAATGACTGATCTGGCCGACAACGGCTACGGGCATGTCATTGCATTCAAGGCGGCCAACGGGAACAAATATCTCTTCCGCATGTCCAAGGGCAACCGCGCCTCCAATCCCCTCGGAGCAGGCTTGTGGATCTGGAAGAGCGACCGCTGGATTCCCAGCGCCTTCATATCGCGGAATTCGGGCAAGAATTCCAAGACACCCCAGAATGATTTTTCATGGGCCGACCAGAACGGCGACGGGCTCATCCAGGACGAAGAAAAATACATCGACCCCGACACGGAGGAGACCGCCTGGATCGACCGCGACCTCACATTGCATGGGCTCACGGGCAAGTGGGCGTCTGCAAATACCAGCGGATGCGGCGCACCGAAGTACCAGAAGAGCTCATTCACGCCATACGTCAAGGAAGGTGAATCCAACTACTGGGGCAAAGGAGGCAGCTACAATTTCGTCTCCTATGAGAAGGACGGTTCCGTCTACTACATCTGCAACATAGGCCCCCACCGCCACATGAGCTTCTGGGACCGCGCCACCGAAAACCGTCTCGTCAAGATCAAAGACGGCAAGGCCCAATGGATCGCCGGCAGCCATTCCACAATACCGGGACTGTGTGATTTCACCACCGTATCAGGAATTGCCGGAATAGTGGATGGCATCGTGCTCGCGCACAACATTGAACCCGCCAACTACGTCGGATACACAGAGGACGGCTTTGTCCTTGGAGACGTCCTCCTCGATGAAAATGGAGTTCATCCAAAAGTCGGCGGAAATGTCATTAACATCGAAAATTTCACCGGACTGTTCATCAGGGATCCCAAAACGGAAAAGAAAATACTCTTTGCAGTATCCAGCGGCGACGACCGCATCATCGAAATTTCAGGCCCCGGCAAGACAACCCGTCTAAACGGAAACATCAAACTCGGCACAGCATCTCAGTTTGGAGAAAAACAGCCCATCACGATCCCATACTCAAACTGGTATGGCAATGTCACAAGAGGAATCGGGATCGATGGTGAATACACCGAATGGAATCCCAATGTGCCCGGTGTCTCCATTATTGAAAAAGGCGAAGTCATAGGGGATGTCAGCATGAGGCGCGACGCGGGGATCTTGAATGTATTTGCCACTGTTTCCGACTCGATGCCATTTGAAGAAGGCGATGGCGTGGAAATAACCCTTTCCAAGACAAACGACCTGTCAAAAGCGGTCACACTGCTCCTGTCATCGACCGCCAAAGATTCCAAGGGCAAACGCATCGGCACGGCAAAGCTCAGCAGAAATGGTGCGCCGGTGGAATCCAGGCAGATTAAAGTAGGAGTCAGTGAACGCTGGATCAATCTCGGATACCGTATTGAAGCAGCCATCACGCTCGAATTGCTTCCCGAGTTCACCGTACAGGCCGAACAGAAATTCCGTTCTGAAATCAAGAACGAGAAAACTGGAAAAGAGGAAATCAAGACAGGCGTGGAGAAAGTCGCCGACCTCGCATCCCCGCTCTACGGAAATGTCCGCATCATCCGCATGAAGGACGGCAAGGCGACCTCCACCCCGTACGCTCCACAGCCATCTCCCATCACATTGCCATAGCTGATTCTTGACATCAATGGGAAACTGAAATTCGATGATTGTTTACCATTGGTGGATTTGCGCGTTAAGTAGGTACGGCCTTTAGGCTGTACCAGAATTTTGGAATTTTAAGAATTAAGAATGGTGCATCCTTCTGACTTCGCCAAAGGCTACGCCGGACACCGAAAGCCCGTACCTACTTTAAGAACGTTCGAATCCTCCAGATGCAAGGTCTTCTATCTTCGATATTCGCTTGTAGTTAACGCATTCTTGCGTGTTTTCCCAATCAAGTGAATCACAGCCAATAATGGCTTAACTACAAGCAATACAAAAAAGCAAATGCATCTTCAGTTTTTCCAAGGTTCCCTTGATATTTCCCTGACCGAAGTTTATTTTCAAAAAAGAATGAAAGTAAATTTGATTAGGATGCCGATATGACCTTGCCAAAATCAGCGGAGCAACCAGCATCAGTTCCGGAGGCCATGAAGGCTTTGCAGGAAATTCGCGACAAATATGACCTGCCTGCACTTGGTCTGGTTGTCGTGAAGGACGGCAAAGTCTGTGACCGCGCGGCCGTGGGTATCCGCAAGACTGGCAATGCCGTGCCAGTAGCAACCAGCGACAAGTTCCACATCGGCTCCTGCACCAAGTCCATGACGGCTACCATTGCCGCGATGCTCATCGAGGAAGGCCGGTTGCGTTGGAATACTACCGTTGCCGAGGTGTTTCCAGAATTGACAGGGGAGATCCATCGACAGTGCGAAACTGTGAGGCTGGAACAGTTGCTCACGCATCGCGGCGGGATCGCCAACAATCCAGACAGCGTTGCATGGTCGCGCGCATGGGAGGAAAATGGCACGCCGACGCAACAACGTTACGAATTTGCCAGAGCTGTTCTCGCCTATCCACTCGCGGTTACACCTGGAACAAAGATGATCTACTCCAACTCAGGCTATGCCATCGTGAGTGCGATGATTGAAAGAGCCATCGGCGAGCCGTGGGAGCATCTGGCAACTGAAAAACTGTTCAGCCCTCTGCACATGGATTCCGCCGGCTTCGGCCCGCCTGGAACGAAGGACGAAGTTGATCAGCCTTGGGGCCATACGAAAACGGAGTCCGTGAAGACACCGAGCCAAAAGGATAATCCGCCGGCGATCTCGGCTGCCGGTCGGGTTCATTGCTCGTTAGATGACCTGGCGCTCTTCGCGGTCTTCCATGTAGAGGGAGAAAGGCAGAACGGGCTACTAAAGACAGAGACCATGCGAAAACTCCATACCCCTCCTGCCGGCAGTGATTACGCCTTCGGCTGGCTCTGCGTCGAGAGTGATTGGGCAGGAGGAAAGGAGCTTTGGCACAACGGGTCAAATACGTTCTGGTATGCTAGCATGTGGCTCGCGCCAGCGAGGAATTTTGCCTTGGTCACTGCGACAAACATCGCCGGAGTAGATGCTGATAAGGCTCTCGATGAAGTGAAAGAGAAGATGGTCAGGAAGTGGTTATCTCATTGACCCGTGACTCCATAACAGGTTACACTCTGACAAGAGGACAACAGGGACGTTTCCACTTAACTAATTGTCATTTAATATATTACGAATGCATTTTTAGGCCTTTATTTTGATTTTCAAGCCTAAATTTAGGAAATAAGCAAATGATGGGTAAACTTAAAACTATGTCACGCGCCCTGCGACAAGCTCAGGGCAAGCACTCCCGGGTCAGGCCAAAGTGCCTGACGTAAATACAAAAAAAGGACAAGGTATAAATTCTTAACTAGGCCGCTACATGTAATCCCGCTCCGCGAGATACTTGAGCATAGGCGTTGGCAAAATCATGGACAATGAAAAACTAGTCAGGAGATGGCATAAGGCCATAATTGCTGAGTGCAAGAAACGTCTCAAGCGGGATTTGACGGAGGACAAACTTTCTTTCATTTGTTCCCGTGGTGGTTTTATCGCACTTGAAATGATAGAGGATACTCCGATGCACCGTCACGCTTACTTCAGCGCCTTCTTCTGGAGCTCGAAAAGATGGTTGATCCCTTTTTCAGCGAGTTTCTGCATGGAATCAAATTCTTTTTTGGAGAAGGTGCTTTCCTCGCCGGTGGCCTGGACCTCGACGATGCGTCCCTGATCGGTCATTATGAGATTCATGTCCACATCCGCGCTCGAATCTTCCTGGTAGCACAGGTCGAGCAGGACTTCCCCCTTGACAACTCCGACGCTTACCGCGGCAATATTGCACAGGATTGGATTCTCGGCCAGTTTTCCATCCTTCATGAGCTTTCTTATGGCAAGCTGCAGGGCGACCATGCCGCCGGTGATGCTTGCGCAGCGTGTTCCGCCGTCGGCGTCGATCACTTCGCAGTCGATGTAGATCGAGCGTGGTCCGAGTTTTCCGAGGTTGACAGCGGCGCGGAGGCATCTTCCGATGAGGCGCTGGATCTCCTGGGTACGTCCGCTTGGATGGTTGATCTCGCGTCTTGTCCTGTCGGGTGTCGAGGCGGGTATCATCTGGTATTCGCCTGTGACCCAGCCTCCGGGCACTTTCTGGCTCCTCATCCACGAGGGGACTTCCTCCATGATGCTTGCTGCGCAGATGACCCTGGTATTGCCGAATTCGATAAGCGCCGATCCTGCGGGATGCTTTAAAAATCCGGGTGTGATCCTGACAGGTCTGAGCTGTCCGTTCTTCCTTCCGTCAATTCTCATATTAAAATCCTTGTTATAATGGTTTATTTTCGTACAATAAATGCTATTCTTATGGGACATTTATAAATTAACAGGGAAATAATATTTAATAAAGCTTCAGATGAGGAAAATACATCTTATCTTTGTTTTTTCAGCCGTTCTTGCGCTTTCATTGCTTTTTTCGGCTGGATGTTTCAAGAAGAAGGAGGCCCCTGACCCGCCTACTGTGCGCTCACGTCTTGTGCAGGAAACTTTCAACAGCCTCGAAAAAGGGGACCACCAGTCGGCAGTCAAGAAGATCGAACGGCTTAGGAAGCTCGATGCGGGAAACATATTCCTTGCCAATCTTGAAACCACCGAGAAGAGCAACTCCAAGGTGTCCGAAATCCAGTTGCTTGTCAATGAAGGGAGGATCGACGAGGCAATAAAGATGACGGATGAGCACATGTTCAAGGAGGGAAGGAGCGACGAATTCCTAGCCATCCTGAATGAACTCCAGACCTTGAAGCAGCTGAAGGAGGCGGTGGAGGCCGTAAATGACAGTTCCAATGTGACGCGCCTCGCAAGGAATGCCGCGAAAATAAAGATGATCGCCGCGAAATACAAGCCGGCCCAGGTACTGCTGCCCCTCGCAAATGAAAAGCTGGCGCTTGCGAAAAAACTATATTCAAGCGAGAAACGGAAGGCTGTAGACGATCTTTCCATCGAAGCCTTCGCCCTGCTTTCAAAGAATGATTCCAGGGCGGTATCCGCGCTCTCGGTACTGGGACTGGAAAATCCAGAACATCCTGTTATTCTGGACTATCTGGACTATATTAGCGGTTCGGTCCCAAAACCGGTAGTTGAGGCTGATAAATCAAAGGGAACCTCTAAAAGTATAAAATAAGGTGTCAGAGACGATGAAAAAACAACTGTATCTAATATCGGTGCTTGTCCTTGCATGCACTTCATGCACATGGTCCGGCGCCGACAAGAGAGCTGAAGCTCCGGCAGGAAAAGAACTCACGAAGACTGAGCCTGCAAAGCCTGAACAGCCTTCCGCAAAGAAGGAAGCTCCCCTGTCTGACACCAAGGCGAAACCAGCCCCTGAAACCGCAGCAAAGGCCGATCCCAATGCCGACCCTCTGGCATTCCTGCCTGATCTCGTCGCCAAGATAGGCGATGAGAAAATAACACGCGACAAGATAAAGGAGGAGTTCAAGCCCATCCTCATGATGATGAAGGACAACGGACAGCTTTCAGCCATACCTCCTGAAGCATGGAAGGCGGAAGTCAAGGAAAGGCTCAATGACATAATCGCATCCAAGATCCTGCTCAAGCTGGCCAAGGCCGACGGTTACAATCCGGATCCTGTCAAGGCTGAGGAGGAGTTCAAGAATCTCACGGCCCAGGTTCCTCCGGAGAATCTTGACGAAACCCTTGCCAAGCAGGGCATGACAAAGGCTGCAATCCTGGAGAATCTGGCCATCGGACTCGCCATCAAGAAATGGATAGACGACAAAGTTGTCCCCGGAATAACTGTCACGGACGCGGACGCTGAAAAATACTACCGTGAGAACCAGGACCGTTTCAAGAGGCCCGAATCGGTACGCGCGTCACACATACTCATCACTCCCGATGATATTGATCCGGAAAAGGAAAAAGGCATGTCTGAAGAGGACAAGAAGAAGGCAGAGCAGGCGCTGAAGGATGCTGCCAGGAAAAAGGCTTCTGAGATTCTCGCCAAGATCAAGCAGGGCGAGGATTTTGCGAAGCTCGCAGCCGAGAACAGCGCATGTCCCAGCAAGGAGAAGGGTGGAGATCTCGGGGCCTTTGAAAAGGGCAGGATGGCCGAAGAGTTCGAAAAGGCGGCTTTCGCGATGGAGCCCGGAAATATCAGCGAGGTCGTTGAAACCGACTATGGCTTCCACATAATCAAGCTCACCGAGAAACTGAAATCCGACTTCATGCCGTTCAATGACGTGAAGGGATTCCTGCTCGAGGGCATGAAGAACCAGAAGATATCGGAACTGATCCAGGAGAAGATTGACTCTGAAAAAAAGAAACAGAACGTAGAAATATTCATAAATTGAAGGAGGTAGTAATATGAGAATCACGGTTGCAATGCTGATTATGGCCGCCATGCTGGCGGTCTGTGGATGCGGTTCGGATCCGGCAAGGATCGATGCGTCGGGGAATGCAGGACTTACAACGACGGACGAGATCAATTTCAAGGACTGGCAGATGGCCGCGGAGAAATGCATAAACTCCCTTCTTGAATCAGGTACGCTTGTAAAGGCCGACGGGAAAAAAGCCGTCATAATGGTCAGCACGGTGAAGAACTCGACATCCCAGCACATCGACGTGCAGATCCTCACGCAGAAGATCACAAGCTCGATCCTGCGCTCCGGCAAGGCAATCACGACCACCGCTGTCAGCGGAGCCGGCGCAATAGACAAGTCGACCAAGCAGGTGCGCGCGCTTGAGGACGACGAGATGTTCAACCAGAAGACCGTGAAAAAGCAGGGAACGGCCATAGCTCCCGATTTCAGCCTCGCCGGCGAGATCACCCAGATGAAGACAGCCGAAGGCAGGATGCGTGAATCATATTTCTATTTCCATATGACGCTCACGGACCTTGAAACAGGCCTTGCCGTATGGGAAAGCCAGGACATAGAAGTGGCAAAACAGAGCAAGAAGCCGCTCATAGGATTCTGAAGAACCAGGTGTCAGGTGTCAGGCCTGCCCCTCGTAGCCCTTGGGCGGAGCGGGGTGTCGGGGATGAAGATTGTGATATCAAGACGCAGTGTTTGATGTGGGAACAAAACACATTGTTGGAGTTCAAACTTTAATTTGTCTTTGAAAACTGAATTCAATTCTTTTTTTGACCTCGTCAGGAAACGCAGGAGCTGCCGCAACTACAGCGAGGCTCCTGTTCCTGACGCTCTCATAAGAAACTGCCTTGAGGCGGCACGCCTCGCGCCATCAGCCTGCAACAAGCAGCCATGGCGTTTCATAGTCGTCAAGGACTGCGAACTTCGCAGGAAATTATGTTCCGACGGACTTCTCCCCGGAATCTCCATGCCCTGGGCACAGAAGGCTCCTGTGATCGTCGTGCTATGCGCGGAAACGAGCATTCTCACCCACACAATCGCCCCGATGATCTCAAAAGTCCAGTATCATCTGATTGACATCGGGATCGCGGGCGAACATTTCGTCCTTGCGGCTGAAGCACAGGGTCTCGGTACTTGCTGGATCGGCTGGTTCAATGAAAAGCAGGTCCGCAAAATACTGACGCTCCCCCGCTCGCTCCAGATCCTCTCCCTGATCAGCCTGGGCCATCCTGCAAGTCCAATGGAACCGCCGGAGGAAGGCAAACGTATGAAACTTGAGGAGATCTCAAGGATCATCTGAACACATGAACGGATCAAAGACATATTTTGAGAGAAATGGCATCAAACTGACCGATGAAGCACTTGTCATCAAGGACAAGAACATACCAGTCGGAGACATCACCTCCTTCGAGCTTTCCGACTGCGGGATCAACAAGACAAACCTTGCCGTGGTGATATTGATAGGAATCTCGGGATATTTCGTACTCTGGTTCTGTTCCGGGAACAATTCATTCATCGCCATGGACAGCCTGACCGGGGTGTTCTTCCTGGGCATAGTCGTATTTTCAGCAATAGTGGTCCTGAGGAGCCTGGGAGGGGACAAGGATGCCGTAAAGATCACCGTCAGGACAAGGGACGGGCGCTCCAGCTCATTGAAGATAAACGAGGTAAAAACAGCAGTGGAGCTTGAAGACGCCCTGCGCAGGGTGCTTGAAAAGAAGCCGCCTGCAAACTAAAAAACCTTGTTTTTAAAGTTTGTACATCTATATTGTCCTCATGAGCAAGGAGATTTGCTTCTGTAAACTTTTCCGGGGGGAACTGCTTTGCTGAAATTTTCCAATTCCCCACCGTATTCTCTCTTTGCCTGGCGTGATTATTGCTGCATATATTCAGGTGCTAAAGTATTACGGGAATAAAACAAGGGGGGTGGACAATGGGTATTTTCAGTAGTCTGTTCGGGAAAAAGGACACGGAGCTTCTGGTTCCATGCCAGAACACTGACTGCGGGAGGATTTTCAAGGAATCCGAAGGTACGAAGCATCGCAGGGACATGGACATGTCAGGACTTGGCGATTTCAAATGCCCGATTTGCGGTGTTGAAATGTCCGCCAGCAGGGAGAAGCTCGCGAAGATACAGGATTCCCTCAGGAAGAAGCTCAAGAAGTAAAATTTTCGTATGCCCATTCGATTCCCGCCTCAGGCAAAGTGGTTTTTCCGAGTGCTGCCCACGCGGGATGGCAGTGGTGATAATTTCACTGGATTTCTGCTTGAAATTCCCGACTTATGATGTATAAATAGCATTCCGTTAAAAAAATAACTTAACAAAACGGGGGATATAATGAAAAAAGGCAAGAGTCCGAAAACTGTCCAGGAAAAGGCATGCGCAAAGCCCGAATGCACTAAGGCTGCACCGGTCTGCGACAAGGAAAGCAACCTCAAAAAGCTGGCGAAATCCGGCAAGGTAGAGAGCTTCGTGAAGAAGAACAAGGGCAACTGGGATCATCAGTCCTGGCTTGTGTTCTGCTCCGAGATCTCAGTTGGCGGATATGAGCCGATCGACTTCGACAAGGTCGGTCTCATGCTTGAGGAGCAGAAAGCCAAGTTCCTAGGCCAGATTTAATAGTCATATAAGACACCAATCAAGGCGCCGTTCAAAAGACGGCGCCTTTTTTATTTCCATCCCCATCTTGATTTGAAGGACTTCAAATGTATTTTTCAACACGTTGAAAAATACAAAGGAGGATTCCCCGATGATAAAACAGCTCGCACACATCTGCTTCCACACAAGAAGAACGAAGGAAATGGTCTCCTTCTACACCGAAAAGCTCGGACTCAAGCTGAAGTTCACGCTCGACAATGAGGACAGGCAGCCCTTCGGCTATTATATCGCCTGCGGCACCCAGACCTTCATAGAGATATTCGACCACGCCATGGCCCAGAAGAAATGGTCTGACGGGAAAGTTCAGGAGCTTGTCGGTGGAAACCAGTACAAGCATTTCTGCCTCCAGGTCGACAATATCGAACAGCTCAAGGCTGATCTCGAAAAGAAGGGCGTGAAGGTGACTGATGTCAAGGTCGGCATGGACAACTCAAAACAGGCATGGATCGGAGATCCCGACGGCAACGCCATCGAACTCATGGAATATACTGCGAAAAGCCTCCAGGTGCAGAAATAAAAACCGGACCGGTTTTTATTTCTTGTCTTCAGGGATTTGCGAGATCTTTTCTTTCCAGAAATCCGGACTGTAATGTTCGGGCTTGTTGAGATCTGATTTGAACCCGGTTATTTTCTCCAGCCCAAAAACTGCAACGTTCTTCGCTTGGCTTCTTTCGCCATCAGCCTTGAAGTTCTCCTCATAGTATTTCATGATCAATTCCGCTGTAATTCTCCTTTTTTTTGAAACTTCTCCCAGTCCCATGGCGGCAAAGCTTCTGTCTACGAGCTTTTCATTCTTATCTTGCATTACCTTAAGAACTTTCGCATAGATTTTTTCATCATCGACATAATCTCCCAAATTCATAAAAATGAATAATTGCCGGGATTTAAGATCTTTGTCCATGGTCGTCTCAAGAATTTTTAACAATTCAGGCCTTAGGCTCTCCTTTTTACAAGTAAGGAGGTTGACAAGTATCCATTGCCTTATTTTAACATCATCACTATTGTCCCTTATACTTGCCAGAAGTTTATCATAATACGCCTCAGGAAGCTTTCCTGGAGAAGAAACTTCAAAAGCAGAAAGCTGTTGTAGCGCAAAGGATCTTTCCTCGTAATCCAGTTCCTTGTTCAACGCCGCATTCAGGGAATTCTCATTCAGCGAAAATGACTTCCTGTCCAAGCTGCCCCACCATTTTCCAAAGGCATCAAGGCCGGCAAATTTACGATGGAATACTTTCTCCATTATTTTAAGGGACTTGTCCGCAAGCTCATCGCTATCCTTAATTTCCGGAGAGAAAAAACATTTAATGTCCTCCTCCCTGATAAGGCTGATAACTGTTTCATTATCTTGGATCAAGTCCAGAACCACGGAAGTCGATTTCAAATCATATTTCTCTTCCATCACCTTGCAATAGAAGTCCTTGTAACCAAGAGGCTGACAATGTGAAAACATTCTGAGCGAGGAACTTTTTTCCTTTAACATCTTAATAAAAAAGTCATCCGATTTTTCAAACGCCTTCAAACAGGCAAAGGGAAGCAATTCGCTGTTTTTTCTACACTGAAGTTTAAAAACAAGCTCACTTGCAAGTTCAACGTCATTGGCACGGTCCCTTATCAAGGCCAGCGAAGCATTCTCCAATTCGTTGGAAATCATTCCATTTTTACCCACATCATAGGTCGCAACAATCTCGAAGATATCTAGGACCAATGCACTGTCTGCATCTTTCATATAACTTATTAAGGCACCGGCGGCTTCATCATTGAGACTTAATCTCCGTAAAAGCCTCTGCTTTTCTTCAATTGATACTTTTTGAGAAGTGATCTGTTTTACAATGTAGTTCAGCTGCAGGTTCTTCTGGCCAGCATCCTCAACTGCTTGTGCATGGATATCCATCTGGCAAAAAATTAAAATTGCACACAATATAAATAGCTTGTACATTTTTTACAGCTTGACCTTGATGACTGCGACCCGTTTCATGATGAACATCTTGTCCCGTTTCCTTATGAGGCTGACGAACATCGCTTCGACACTGTCGCCGTGATGCTTGTCCATCAGCGCTTTCGCCACCTCGGAAGCGTTGTTCACAGGAATCTCCCCGAGCTTTACAAGGATGTCGCCCCTGTTCACATTTTCAGTATCGGCAGGAATGTCGCTGACTACAAGCCCGCCTTCAAAAGGATATTCAAGAGCCTTGGCAAGCTTGGGCGTAAGTTCCTGGAGTCCGAGTCCGAGTTTTACCTTGGCCATTTCAAAACCATCCGAATATTTCACCTTCTCGACTTTGAGCGATATAGTCTTGGAATCGGATGTCTTAATCCTGGCTTCGCCTCCAGCTGGAATTTTCCATAGGACAAGGCCGATGTCTAAGAGACTTGAGGGTTTGACGCCGTTTATTTCGAGTATCCTGTCGTCCTTCCTTATTCCGGCCTTGGACGCCGGGCTTCCGTCAAAGACCTCACCGGCAAAGAACTCCATTGTTCCTTCCTTGTTCTTCTTCTGGGCCGGCAGGATTCCAAGGGAAAGCTCCCCGAACCTTTCCGGTATCAGCCATCTTGCCAGTACATCCTCGAGCCTCTTCACCGGAATGGCGAAACCGATTCCCTGGGCTTCCTTGAATATCGCCGTGCTTATCCCGATGAGTTCGCCGTCGAGGTTGATCAGAGGTCCGCCGCTGTTGCCGGGATTGATCGCGGCATCAGTCTGGATAATATCCGAAAAAATGATATTCCCCTCATATGTCGCCTTTCTTCCTCTGGCGCTTAGCACGCCCTGTGAAATGCTATGGCCGAGTCCGTATGGATTGCCGACGGCAATTACCATTTCACCGAGAAGCAGGTCCTCAGGCTGTGCAAACTTCATCGGCCTGAACTTCTTTCCCTGTGGCAGGTTTTCAATCTTAAGAAGGGCGATGTCGTTCAGATCATCGGTAGCTATCTCCCTGGCGGTATACTGGGAGCCGTCGTCCAAGGTCACGGTTATCTTGGTCGCCCTGTTCACGACATGGGCGTTGGTCAGTATGAGTCCGGAGGGATCGATTATGCTGCCACTTCCGAGCGAGGTCGTGTTTACCGCCCCCTGCTCCGCGTAGAAATCCCTGAACAGGCTTTCGAAAGGATCGTTCTCGCCCCAGCGCGAATACGGGCGTGAGACTATCCTCTCCGTGCCTATGTTCACAACCGACGGAAGTACTTCTGAGACAGCCTTGACCACTGGAGTAAGACGGGGATTTCCTGGCTCGACGGCAAAAAGTGCCATCGGCAATAAAAATCCCGTGAGTATCGATAAAATTGTTTTCATTTTCAGATAGCCCGATTATTTTATGACTTTGCAAAATAAACATCATTTACTGGAATATTTCAAGAATAATGGGGGAATATGAGGACCGACAAGGATAAGAACACTAAACCCGAACTGCGCCTGCAGTCCGCTTGGAACAGCATACCGCATGGCACTGTGGTAAAAACCATCGACAAAAAAGACATTACGGTCCTTTTCCCGGGGAACTGGAACTTCGAGGAAGGGCCTGACTTCAAAGGCGCAAAGCTGATAATCGACGGCATGGAGGCCGCAGGCGACGTGGAAGTGCATCAGGAGAATTCCGACTGGTTCGCGCATGGCCATCACACCGATCCGAACTATGCCAATGTAATCTTGCATGTGCTTTCAAAAAAATCCGTTCCTCCAGGGGATTCAGCCAAGGTCCCGCCATTTCCGGCGATACTCATAAGGCCGGACAAAAGTTCGGAATTCCCGCTGACGGAGTCCGAGAAATTCTCAAATGGCGCATGCGTCTCCTTCTTCTCCTCAGCCGACGATACCGAAATCCATGATGCCTTTGCAAGGGCAGGCATTGAAAGGTTCGAGGAAAAGAGCAGGAACCTCCTGAGCGAGATGATCGATTCCGGCTCGGAACAGACCTGCCTGAAGCACATCTTCGAGGCATGCGGATATAAGAAGAACCGTGAAGCCTTCATCGAACTCTACATGCGCTGTTCCGAATACGACGACCTCGACGACAGGGATGTCCTTGAAGCCGTGCTCTGGGGCGAATCCGGACTCCTCCCGGATCCCTCATCCGCAAAACTCGACGACAAAATGAAGAGCTTTGTCAAAAAGACCTGGGCGACATGGTGGAAGACGCGTATGACAAGCCGGGAAAACATCAGGTGGGCGAAGTCCGGTGTCCGCCCCTTGAACATGCCCGAACGAAGGATCGCGGCGCTTGGCGTCCTTCTCAATCTCTTTTCCCGGAAACCTCTGAAGTTCCTGTCTGAAAAGACGCAGTCCGGGATGAAGGAAAAAGATTTTGCGGAATATCTGACCGAAGATCTTGTTGTTTCGCACAAGACCTGGAACGACTATGTGAATTTCTTCAGGAAATTCTCCAAGCCGTCATCAGTAATCGGCCCCGACAGGATGAACGACATCGCGGCGAATGTCCTGCTGCCGGCGCTCCACGCTTATTCGACGATCAAACAGGATATGCGTCTCGGAGCATATGCGCTCAAGACATGGCAGCTGCTTCCGATGCCGCAGATGAACAGGAATGTCCGTACGGCATACCACAGGTGGTTCATGCCTCCGCAGCGGTTCCGCAGGATAATCTGCGATACCGCCTCATTCCACGGAGCAATGCACCTGTACAAGAAACATTGCAATGATAATTCCGGGGATTGCGCTTCCTGCAGGCTGGGGAAGCTGAATAGGAAGTAGGTACGTGCTTTAGCATGTACCATCAATGCTATTATGATTGGGACAGGCTAAAGCCCGTCCCTACTTAGAATAAGAATATTTATGACCGAAAATTCTGAAAATCTTAAAATCGACTTCTCCCTGATCGTCCCGGCCTTCAACGAGGAGGGATTCATCGGGAAGACTCTTGACAGCCTCATTGCCGCCTCTGAAAATCCTTTCAACGGCCTCAGGGGCGAAATAGTCGTTGTCGACAACAACTCCACCGACAAGACTGCGGAATTCGCAAAAGCCAAGGGCGCAAAAGTAGTCTTCGAGAAGATCAACTGCATTGCCAGGGCCCGGAACGCAGGCGCCAAGGCGGCTTCGGGCCGCTACCTTTTCTTTGTGGATGCCGATACGCTTATCTCTTCCGCCCTGATAGACGAATGCCTGAACCAGCTTGAGAACAACAAGGCCTGCGGCGGCGGTTCATCAGTCACATTCGACATAGAACTTCCGCTGTTCGGAAAGCTTTTCCTCTGGACCTGGAACACCGCCGTAAAGTATCATCCTATGGCTGCGGGCTCATTCCTGTTCTGCAGGAAGGACGCCTGGGAACAGACCGGAGGCTTTGATGAAACCATCTACGCCTCCGAAGAGATCTGGTTCTCGAGGCTGCTACGCAAATGGGGCAAAAAGAACGGATACAAGTTCGTCATTGTCAATATTCCTACGATCACCTCCGGAAGGAAGTTCTCCTGGTACTCCACGAACAGGATCATGCTGAGCTTCATGTTCTTCGCTATCTTCCCGTTCGCAGTCAAGAGCAAACGCCTCTGTGCGATGTGGTATGAACGAAAATGAACAATTATTGAATTATTAATTGTCACTGATAAACATATAAACAAGGAGTCCTTATGAAGATTTTGATTGCTATTATGATGGCGTTGACGCTGGTTTTTTCCGGATGTTCAAAGAGCAAGGACGCAGATCCAGTCATTCAGGTGAAGGCCGATGACAAGGCAATGAACGATGCGATAGCAAAGGCCAAGGCTTCATCCAAAGATTTCGTTGCCGCCTTCCATGCAAAAAAATCCGGGACAAATGCGTTCTCCGTCAAGAAGCCCTACCCTACCCCGGACGGGGGGCATGAACACATGTGGATTGACGTCACCGATGAAAGCAACGGTATCATCCAGGGTATTGTCGCCAACGATGCTGATGCGACGCTGGAAGTCAAGCTCGGGCAGAAGGTCTCTTTGAAGCTCGAGGAGATCTCCGACTGGAAATACCAGGACGGCAAGAAGATGATTGGTGGATATACTGTAAGATATTTCATCGACAGGATGTCTCCGAAGGAACGAGAGGAGTTCCTCAAGGAAGCCGGATTTGAACTGTAATAAAGAGTCTCCTAAGGCCCTTTTTGGGCCGGAGATTCTTTATAACAAGAGCGCCCGGGCATATTGAAGTACCTGCATTCCAATTGTAGATTATTCCCGGCAATCCGTACAATACAGATGGGAGGGTAGCATGAAAGCAGGATTTTCAGTCAGGGAACCCGCCGTGGCAGGCCAGTTCTATGATGCCAATCCGATGAAGCTGAAGGCAGATGTGGAGAAAATGCTTTCCTCGGCAGACACTGGCAAAGCGAAGGCTGGTTACGGCAAAGTCCAGGCAGTGATTGTCCCGCATGCAGGATACGTATATTCCGGCAAGACTGCGGCAAAGACACTGAAGACCGCAGAGGGCGGGGACTACAAGAGAGCTGTTGTCATCTCCCCCACCCACATGTTCCCGTTCGAAGGGATTGTTGCGGCATCCTTCAAGGCATATAAGACTCCGCTTGGGAATATTGAAGTTGACCTGGATGCCGTCGAAAAACTCCTGAACAGCAAAACCTCCTATATTTCGGAAATGACAGAGGCTCACATCCCCGAACATTCCCTTGAGGTTGAGCTTCCATTCCTGCAGATTCTTTTCCCGGACATAAAGCTGATTCCGTTCGTGTGCGGCCAGATTGAGACCAATTCAGCCGGAGAGATAGCTGAAGCGCTCTCGGGCCTGCTTGTACCGGAAAACCTCTGGGTGATAAGCTCGGACTTCACGCATTTCGGCCGATCGTTCGGGTACAAGCCCTTCTCGGAAAACATTCCTGAAAAACTGAAGGAGCTCGACATGGGAGCCGTGGACAAAATAACCGCTCTCGATTTCAGGGGATTTTCCAGCTATATTGACAGGACAAGGGCGACCATCTGCGGAGCAAACCCGATAAGGATCCTCCTGAAGACAATTGAGCTTGTCAAGAAGACCGGCGCTGTTTTCGAGCCTGAACTCGTCGAATACACCACAAGCGGAGAAATGACAGGCGACTACTCGCACTGCGTAAGCTATGCGGGGATCTCCATCCGCAGGAAAACAGGGACATGAGAATCTGGGCAAAAATATTTTACGTGCTTGCAGCCATAGCGCCATCTATCACGGCGCTCGCCGCCGACTCTTCGGAAGCCGATGCTCCTGTGCCTCTATACTTGAACCGTGATTTCCTATGGTTCTGTGCGACATTCGTCCTCCTGATGTTCTCCATATTCCTGCTATACCTGCACCATCTCATGGTGAAAAACAGAAAGCTTCTGCAGGACAGCGAGGAAAGGTACCGCATACTCGCCGACAATTCCCATGACGTACTCGTAAGGCTGTCTTCACCCGACAATGCCACATACTTCTCACCCTCCTGCGAGAGGGTGCTTGGGTTTGCTTCAGGAGAGCTTGAGGGGGCCAGGTTCCATGAACGCATCCATGAGGACGACAGGAAGACGTTTGATGCGATCTTCGCAATTCCGGAGAACACCGGACTCCAGATAATATTCAAATTCCTCCGCAAGGACGGGACAAGCATCTGGATTGAATCGGTCAACCGCGTGCTCCTTTCACCAAAGAGCGGGCAGAGCTTGGAAATACTTTCGAGCTGGCGCGACATATCCGAGCGAAAGAAGAGCGAAGAGGAACTCCAGCAATACAGGCTCCAGCTTGAGAAGATGGTGTCCGACAGGACGGAGAAGCTCCACTCCGTCAATGAAAACCTCACAAGGGAGATAAAGGACAGGGAGGACATTGAGAAGATCCTCAAGCGCCAGAACATCATTCTCGAAGCCGCCAGCTATTGTTCGGAAAGCCTCATCAAGCTGCCCGATTTCGAATCGGCAATCAATGATGCCCTTGCAAAGGTAGGCAAGGCGGCGGATCTGAATTCGGTCTTCATCTGCGAAAACAATCTTCCGGACGACTCCGGTGAAATTACGACGAACCTGAAATACGAATGGGCCCTGGAAAACGCACAGAGGCAGAGCGGAAATCCTATCCTCCAGGATTTCTCATTCAGCAGCTCTGGATTCGAAAGATGGCAGGAAATCCTTGAGAATGGCGGCACCATATATGGAAACGCTGCAGGATTCCCTGAAAACGAGAGGGGCCTCCTCACCGCCTTGAACATAAAGTCCATCCTTGTCATTCCGATCAAGTCCGCTGACAAGTGGTGGGGGCAGATAAGCTTCATTGAGACACGGCATGAAAGATCCTGGTCCGAACCTGAGATAAAAGTCCTGAAAAGTTCAGCCAACATCATCGGGGCCGCCATTGAAAGGCAGCATATGCAGGCTGAATTCAACATGCTCGTGCTCGGGGTCGAACACAGTCCGGCAAGCATTGTCATCACGGACATGAACGGAAACATAGAATACGTGAATCCTAAATTCACAAAGCTCACCGGATACACCATGAAGGAAGTCATCGGCAGGAACATGAACATACAGAAATCCGGTGTCCAAGGCCCTGAATATTACAAGCAGATGTGGAGTATGCTCCTTGCCGGAAAGGAATGGAAGGGAGAGTTCCAGAACAAAAAGAAAAATGGCGACCTCTACTGGGAGTTTGTCTCCATCTCCCCCATAATGAACAATGGGCAGATCACCCATTTCATCGGTTTCAAGGAGGATGTTTCCGAGCGGAAGGCATATGAAAGATCCCTGAAGCAGGCCATGGAGTCCGCTGAATCCGCGAACAAGGCCAAGAGCGAATTCCTGGCGAACATGTCGCACGAGATCAGGACGCCCATGAACAGCATCCTTGGGATGGCCGAGCTCCTGCAGTCATCGAAGCTTTCTCCTGAACAGGTCGAATACGCCACCGCGATATGCACTTCTTCCAGGATGCTGCTTTCGCTCATAAACGACATCCTGGACATGTCCAAGATCGAAGCCGGCAAGCTTGACATCCAGAAGGAACCTCTTGACATGCTGGAGACCATAGAGGATGTCGTGCATATAAATTCAGTCGCCGCCGCGGAAAAAAGGCTCAGGCTCATAGTAAGCTTCGAACAAGGCACGCCTCGATACGTGATAGGGGACGCGATCAGGATAAGGCAGGTGCTTATCAATCTTACCGTCAATGCCGTCAAATTCACAAAGAAAGGCCATGTGCTCATCAAGGCATCATGCCTGGAGACCGACGGCATCTCGGCGAAGATAAGGATCGATGTGATCGACACTGGCTCAGGAGTTCCGGAGGAATCCCAGAAATTCATTTTCGAGAAGTTCACCCAGCTGGATGCGTCCATCACAAGGCGTTATGGAGGTGCGGGCCTCGGGCTCCCCATATGCAAGCGCCTGATGGAGCTGATGGGGGGGGAGATAGGACTTACGAGCTTCGCAGGGAAAGGCTCGGATTTCTACTGCATATTCCATCTGCCGCTGATGTCGTCAGTCCCAGGACGTGATCTTCTTTTCGATTTTGAATCCGGGCCTGTCAGCATCCTCGTCGCCGACGACAACCATATAAGCCGTGAATCACTGTGCAGCCAGATTTCAGCGTTGAACATAGAATGCGAGAGTTCCGAGGATTTTGAACAAGGCATAAGCTTGATCAGCGCTGCAGCCAGGAAAAACCAGCCTTTCACCCTTTGTTTCTTCGAGAGGGATATTCCTGGCTTTGACATTGAAAAGCTCAAGGAGGCGTCCGACAGCTCTGAAATAATAGTGCTCACGTCTGAATCCCAGGTTCCTGAGACTTTCAAGAGCAGGAAGAGCTTGATATTCATGAGAAGGCCGCTTAAGATCTCATGGCTGCCGGATCTGATAAATGAGGCCCTGATGAAAAGCTGCAGGATCTAAGGAAATCTCGGTTCACCATTCGTAGATTATATAAAGCCTCTTGAGGGTGAACTCAGTGAGCAGGACAACCCATCCCAGCGGTCCGTAGATATAAGTCTTGTGCTCGAATTTCTGGTGCGGCGCCTCCTCAAGTTCCAGCTGGAGGAATTCTACATCCTCCTGGGCCCTGCCGAGGGATGTCTTGATCCTGTCGACCTCTTCAACCGTTTTAGCGTCTCTCAGGAGCTGGATGTACCTGTCCCTTGCGATGATCGCATGCTCTAGCCGTCTCTTGTTGTCCTTGAAGGCCGTATCCAGGTTTCCGGTGTCCTTCATCTCAGCCGGAGCGACTCCAGGCATTTCAGGAGCTAAAACATCCTTCTTCTGCTCAGGAGCGGAGGAGCAGCCACAGATGAAAATCATAAGCGCCAGTACAAGATAGATGTTTTTCATGGGGATATTCCCTAATTATATTTGAAGCGATAAGTTAACATATGAATGCTGAATAGTCAATCCTATACACTCCATTGCGACGGATCAACCTTGAAAAACCTGCTCAGCTCCCCATATAGTTCGGGATGCCTGTCCTTCATTTCAGCAGCCTTGAGGAAGAATCCCTCCGTTGCAACTGCAAAAAACTCAGAGGGATCCTTCCTCCCATAATCATCTATGACATCATAATTCCCCTTCAACGCCCCTTCCCTGAGATCCTCATATTCCCTGGCAAACACCTTCGCCCATTGCCCGTAATTTGAGCCCTCGCCAAGTTCAGGAAGGCCGTTCATGAAGCCGTCTTCGGCATCAACCTGATGCGCAAATTCATGTATGATCAGGCTTTGTCCGCAGTTCTCATCGGCAAGCTCCTCCTTTATCTGGCTCCAGGAGAGGATGACTGATCCGTTCTCCCAGGACTCGCCGAGGTTTACAGCCTTTGATCTGATGGCCTGTCCGCCGACATGGAATTCCTCATTGACCCAGTATGCATCAGGATACACCAGGATGGACGAAAGTTCAGGATAATAGTCTGTCTTCCTGTTGAGGAGGAGGATGCATGCGAATGCCGCAACAACAACCCTTATCTCGTCATCTATCTTCTGGCCGCTGCAGCCTTCAAAGCTTTTCTCGCCAAGGAAAATCCTGATGTGGCTCCGCAGCTGGCCTTTCAGCCCATCCGGCATTTTCCTGTAGGGCGGCACATTCTTTCCTAAAATATCCTCCCACTTTGGCGGGAAATCCATCTTTGACAGCCGGGCACGCCTCCTCAGCTTCCTTGTTCTCCTGAAAACAATGAAGATCACGGGAATGAGAAAAAGGAATAAGAGTAGGAATATTTTATCCAAGTCAGAAGTTCCCTTCAGTCCATTAAATCCTGATTTCAAAATTGGATGTCAGCTGATCCGCAGGCTGGCAGCACTTTTCCTGAGAAGACATGCCTCCGAATGCATGGATTTCAGGACTTCCATCAGGCCTTCGGCTTCTCCCGCCTGATTGACTGGAGCAGGAATCGCCGGATGCTGATGGTCGTCGGTGTCCCCAAGACCGCTGTCCCTCAGCTTCTTGAGCCTGGCAAGCATGGTGTTGCGGACTTCTTCACAATTGTCGATCCCCCTGAATATCCCTATATGCATAGAGAACATCTGGCTCTGGGCATTGTGATCCGCCTGTATGGCTCCGCCGCCGCCGGCAGTTTCCACCTTGAGATCCGCGATCTTGAAAAAACGCTGTATCGGCCCCTGGGAAATTGAGATGTTCTGTATGTTGGCGAAGGTCATTGTCATTTCCCTCACAAAGACAATCCCCTCCCTTATCCTAAGGCTCCGGTCGGTGATCTTGTACCATCGCATCTCGTAGTCCAGCCTGAGCATTATGAAGGATATTATGAGATGGACCAGGCCGATCACGCAGATTCCTGCAAGGGATAACAAGGCAAGCATGAATCCTGTGGCTGGAGCATGCGTCTTCAACATATGCGCAAAGGATATGCCCGCGCCAAGGGCGAGCAGAAAGGCGGAGAAGACATTTCCAAGAATCCAGACATACAGCCTGTATTTGAAGAAATTAGGAGATGCCCTGAAAACTTTCAGGCTCCCCACTTCACCCATCGGGTCAAGGGGTTCCGGCGGTACTCTCAGCACCCTTAGGACAATATTCTTGACGAACTGGTACATGCTTCACTCACTTCCCTGAAACTTTTTCCAGCGCCTCCCTGGCGGCCTTGAGCTCATCCCTGATATCGGCAAGTATCTTCAATGCATCCGCCCCGAGCACGCCTTGTCCGGCGGTGATGGACGCAGATACTACTGGTTTCACCGCACCCATATCCTTGTAGCCGCGCATCCTGGCATACAGGAAATCCCTGAGCTTCTCGTATTCGATAATCCCTTCGATTGTCATCTCAGGTTCAGAGCTGCCGGAGGCGGTCTGGATCTTCACGTCAGCCAACCCCAGCCACCTCTGGACAAGACCCGATGTAAGATGGATATCCTGGATTCTTGCATAGGTGAGATTCACCTCCTTGCGGAATATGAAACCCCATTTCATGCCTATGCCCTCGTTGTCAAAACTATATCTGAGGGTGTAATACCTGAAAAGAAGGACAGGCAGTGAAAATATTATGAACGGTCCCGACAATATGCTCCTGATCACGTAGAGCTTCAGCAGCATCGGCGAAGGCCTTTCAATCTTATAAATATCTGTTTCGCTGATCATTCAATCCCCTCCTCGCTGCTTTTCTTCTTCCTGTTGAGGTAATCAACCGCCTTGTTTATTTCAAAATCAAATTCCTTAGCATACTGGCCGCCCTTCTGGTAATTCTGCCAGAAAGCAATAGCCTTGTCGAACTCGCCGGCCTTCTCATATTCGTAGGATTTCTTCTTGAGCTCCTCGAGAGCGTCCCTCTGCTGGCCCTGCTTCCTTTTGCTCTTTATCTTCTGCGCCTTCTCAAGTATCATATCCATCTGAATTTCCGCCTCTGCGGAATAATATGGTTCCCCGACCTTCTTGACGTTTTCCAGCATGGCAATCGCCTTCCTGAAACTGGCAGGCTCCGGATTGTTATCAATGAAATTTACAGCTTCATTGAACAGGCTCTTCGCCCGGTCCCTCTTTGCATCTTTCATTCCTTTTTTCACGACAAAGACAAAGCCGACAATGCAGATAATGAACAGCATGGCATAAACCGCAATCTTCAACGCCTTGCCATATGACTTTTTCACCTTTGGTTTCGTGTCCGCAGTAGCTGAAGGCGGAACCTTCTGCGGGCTTCCAGCAGCACCTTCAGAGCTTGGAGTTTTAACGGGCTCTGACAGGTCGTCCATTATGTCTTTCATCTCGTTCATGCAGTCATCCCAGTTCGAAAATCTGTCTTCCTTGTTCTTGGCCATCATGACATTTATCAGCTCGACTGTGGCTTCAGATATGTCAGGGCGCAGCTTCCTTGGATCCGGCACTGGCTCATCCAGATGCCTTGCCAGCACTTCCATGGCATTGTCGCCTGGATAAGGGGGGGAACCTGTAAGAAGATGGTAGAGAGTCGCGCCAAGCGAATACATGTCAGCCCTGAAATCAATGTCCTTGAGCGCCTTCGCCTGTTCGGGGCTCACATACTGAGGAGAACCAACCATCATGCCGGCCATTGTAAGCTCGACGTCCTCGCCTTTCGTCTTCTTGGATATGCCCAGATCCATGAGCTTCACTTCATTTTCAGGTGTGAGCATTATGTTTGCGGGCTTTATGTCCCTGTGGAGGATCCCGTGTTTTTCCCAGGCATATTTCAAGGCGTCGGCTATCCCGGAGATTATCTGGAGGGCCTCCGTCTCAGTGAACTTCCTGCCCTCGTCAAGCAGTCTCTTGATGTCCTTGCCCTCTATGAATGTCATTGAAAAATAATAGACGTTGCCGGTGTAGCCGGCTTCAATGGCCTTCACGACGTTCGAGTGCTCTATCTGGGCAAGGATGCGGACCTCCCTGTAGAACCTTTCAAGATAGGCCTTGTCCTGGATCAGATCCTCATGGAGTATTTTCAGTGCGACCGGACGTTTCATGGACTTCTGCTCGGCAAGATAGACTTCTCCCATGCCCCCGACCCCGATCCGTTCCTTTATAAGGTAATCCCCTACCTCGGAGCCTCTCGGCAGGAGAGGAGCGGGAGCCGCCATCTCAACCTTGCACATCGGACACCGTATCATGGTTTCGTCCAGGGAGTCATCCCAGGCGAACTCCTGCTTGCATGAAGGACATATGTACGTGTTTTTCAAATTCCCGCCCAACGTATAACAGTTATAATTGCCATAAAAATATTGCATGAGCGGCTTATTATCAAGGGAACCCCTAAAATCAATTTTGACTTTATTGCTTGAAGCGTTATTATTTTAAAAAATCCCTTTCCTAAAAATAAATATCGAGGTGCATGATGAAAAAGCTGATGATCGCATGTTTTTCACTGGCTGTCCTGATGACTTTCCTTTCCGCCTGCGGTTCCAAGGATGATGTAACCGTCAATACAGGACCATATGAGGCCGCCGTAAGGGAATACTGCAAGAGCAGGAGCATGGACATGAAGGTTGCAAGCTTCGAGAAAGTCGAGGAGAAGGATGAAACGGCCACCGCAATCTGCAAAATGGAGGCCGCCGAAATGGCTGGCCCGAAAGTCACCTGGAAATTCACCTTCAAGAAGGAAAACGGCAAGTGGAAGGCGGTATCCCAGGAAACTAGCAAGTAAGTGAGCCAATTGCAAAAGTCAGTAATTGACAGTGTTCAGGTGTCAGTGTTCAGGAAGGAGTAATACATACAAGACACATATATTCAGCTTTTTCTGACACCTGACACCTGTATGTCAAAACGATAGTTTTGAAATCTGCTCAAGTATCAAGAGAACATTAGGCCTTATCTGACGTCAAGCTCTACAAGCGTATAGTTGTATTTTCTGTTCATGAACTTGCTTGTCACACGCGGATTCCGGCCTGACAGGATCCCCGATCCATCAACTTCCGCCTGCATGTCCGACCGGTATAGCAGATATTTTACTTTCTCGTGCACCTGCTCCGGCTTCATGAAGAACTTGACCGGCGGACGTATGTAGAAAAGGAAAGGTTCGCATGTGACTTTATAGGCATGGAGCGTGCCGCCCTTTATCATTGAACTTATCTCCGCCCCCGCCTTGTCATGCCCCTTCTGGTACCGTGCTGCAACAGGAAGAGCGAAGCTCGCAACTGAAAGGCCCAGCAACGCGGCAACCACTCCGCTCGCGAGGACCAGGTTGAAATTCCCGGAGATCATCTCGTTCTTCTTCAGGATGAAAAAGAATGCCGCACACGACAGGGCTGATGCAAGGAATCCTGATGCCATGAGGAAAACTGAAGAACGGATGCCGGATATTGCGGAATTAACATTCACGATGACATCTCCGGGAATGAAAGACAGGCTCCCGATGCCTCCTGCAATTATTGTCACAACCGAAAGAAGACAGGCAAGAGCTGCAATTCCCGATATTGCCAGGAGCAGCCGCCTCCAGAGCTTTTCAACCATTGAAGAAGAAGTTCCGGCAATGAGCATCCAGCCGATAAGCGTCAGGGCCAGCCCGTAGATCGGCAGCGAATATCTCGCCTTTACCGCAGGCATGAGATTCACTATGATCAAGGCTGCGATCACCGCAAACCGGCACCCCTTGAAAAGAAGCCTGTCCTTATCAGGGATCTTCGAAACATGACTTTCCTTGAAAAGAAACGGGGCGAATAAAAGCCATGGGAGCAGGCCCAGGAATGCACCCGAGGCGCGCAACGGCCACTTCGGCAGATTCAAATCCTCACCCTGGAATGTCAGCCACATCTCGGCTATCCACGTGCCGGCCATCTTTGACTTCACATCATCTGACGGAGCCGATGCGGGAACGGACAGCATCCAGGACATGAAAATACCAACCATTGCAATTATGCCCAGGGCATGATGGAGGCTCAGGAGCTCCCTGAGCCTTTTTTCATATGCCAGTACTGATATGACCACCATGTAGAAGAAAAGAAGTATTATCGGACCTTTCACAAGAAGCCCGAATCCAATTATAATCCCGGGTATCAGCCAGAGGGCCAGAGAGCTTTTCTTCCCGGCCGACCATAGGTTGAGCCAGGATATCATGGCCATTCCCGTCACACATGCGTAAACACTGTCTATCTCGGCCTGGGTTCCGTTGTCGATGCATCCTGCCGATGTCAGAAAAATAATCGCTGCGGCAAATCTCGTCCGGATATCCATGAAACCCGACGGCATCAGGACAAGGAGTGTGACAAAAGCCAGAACGGCCACCGCCGACGGAAATCTTGCAGCAAAATCAGACATTTCTCCGAACACTATGAAGGAGCCCGCTATAAGCCAGTTTATCATCGGAGGCTTCTTGAAATATTCCTCTCCGGCAAGAGAGGGGACCCTCCAGTTGCCGGTATCCAGCATCCCTACGGCCGGCATTATCCTGCGGCCTTCGTTGAAGTTGATATGGAACGCGCCAAGCCCGGGAAGATATATTGCCGCCCATATGAGGAACACAATTGCATAGGCGTTCAGCTTGGTTAATTTGAAATCCATCTATTCCTTGCGTCCGAGCATAGATTTCTTGACAGGATATCCGGGATACACCTTCTGCCCGCCGAGAGCCGCTGATTCGTAGAGCGCCGTAAGAATCTCAATGTTCTTCCTGCCCTCCGGCGCCTCCACAAGCCCAGGCTTGTTGTTCATGATCGCGTCAATCACGTTTGCAAGATATGGAGTGTGACCGTGCCCGTAGACATTCGGAACCTCCTGCGAAGAGGCGCTCTGCATGTGGACATCGTCCGGATGCTCCTCGTTGAACTTCCAATAGAGGATCTTGTTGACGGCATGTCCGCCGATGATCACGGTCCCCTTCTCGCCGAGAAGGCTGAGAGAGCCCTCGAGATCCTCCGGACGGGATGCGACTGTCGCCTCGTATGCGCCAAGCGCACCGGACTTGAAATTAAAGCACGCCACTGAAGTGTCCTCGACCGGAATATTCATGAGCCTTGTAGCGGTTACGCAGTACATGCTTTCGATCGGCCCCATGAACCATTGCAGGAGATCCAGATGATGGCTGGCCTGCTGCGACATCACCCCGCCGTCAAGCTCCCATGTGCCGTGCCAGTTGTCCTGCTCATAGTACGACTGCATCCTCTTCCACCTGACACGCACCGTTCCCATGACCATCTTTCCGAAGCGCCCTGATTCAAGGGCCTTCCTCGCTGAGACGACCGCAGGATTGAAACGGTTCTGCTTCACGACAAAGAGGCGGCATTTGTGGTCCGCGCACGCCTTTATCATGGCATCGCAGTCCTCGACGCGGAGCGCCATAGGTTTCTCTACAACTATGTGCTTTCCATGGCGTGAAACATCTATTACGTGCCTGGCATGGTAACCTGTAGGAGTCGCAACGTCTACAACATCTATCTCCTGGTGTTTCTCCATCATGTCATGGTAGTCGAGATAATACGGGACTTTGAACTCCTCGGATTTCGCCCTGGCCTTCTTTTCATCTATGTCGCAGATAGCGACCAGTTCGCCGTCTATCTTTCCGGAAGTCAGGGCCTTCAGATGGTTGCTAGACACACGTCCGCATCCGATTACCGCAAATTTCAATTTCTTCCTGTTCATCTTATATCCATTCCTATTTTATATTTTCTTTTCCGGCGTCTGCGGGAAAAGAAAATATTTGTTCTATCCGTTTTTTCAATTGGAATTGTTTTTTTTGTTCCGCGAATAAAGTTTGACGGCAAGCCATATGACCACAAGCACCAGGAGCGCCAGCATTATATAGATCATGCTCTGCCAGAGCGTCCCCTGTTTCGCCCCCTTGCCGATGAGTGTGAACGGAATGGCCTCCGGAAAAAGCCCTATCAGCGTTCCTATTAAAAAATCCCTGTGCCTGATCGGCGACAGCCCGAGGATCAGGTTTATCACCATCCCATGGATGGGCATCTGCCTTGCAAGTATCACCGCCGGGATCCCCCCATGCTCCAGGACTTTCGTCAGCTTGTTCAATCCATGGCTGTGCTTCAGCACGAAATTCCGCCCCCCCCACCTCACAAACAGGAAGATTATGTAATAGGCAATCAGCGTCCCGATCACGCAGTACATCAGCCCGAAGACAAATCCAAAGGCCATGCCGCCGATCGGACAGAGCAGCAGGCGGGGCACGCCCGCGCAGACCAGCACGCAGACACCAAGAGTGAAGATCACCGGGGCAAGCATTCCGGTCTGTTTTATCTTCTCGCAGATCTCAGGAGCCTTGTCGATATATTGCTTCAGAGGGGAATTGTAGGCGATGAATATGATTATGACAAAACCAAGAAGGAAGACAAGGTCTTTTCTTATGGAAAGTACCGAACTTGAGGCAGGCTTTTCGATAAGATGCTGGAAATCCCCTTCGGAACCGTTCTCCGAACTGCTGTCGCCGTTTTCTCCGTTAATGATTTCCTTCATCTTTTTTATTCTGTATATCCCTTTTTAAATCCGAATACAAGATGTCTAAATCCGACCTGACAGACTCGTCAGACATGCCGGATTCAGATATTTTCTTATGAATATTCATCTCCAACCCTGTCTCCTACGAGTGCTCTTTTCTTCATCCAGCGCATCGCAAAACAATCCATGATCCCCCTCCACATCCTGTTGCCGATCCCGTACTTCGATTTTCCGCGCGTGCGGGGCCTGTCGTTGACGAGCAGTTCGACCACCCTGTATCCCTGCATGCGGAGGAGCGTCGGCAGAAACCTGTGCATTCCATTGAAGACCGGTATCTGCCACAGCGACTTCCTGCGTATCGCACGGTATGTACATCCTGCATCGACTATCCTGTCTCCGGTGATCGAATTGCGGAATGTATTGGCCGTACGCGATGATATTCTTTTGACGATCGTGTCGCGCCTTCTCCTGCGGACTCCGCAGACACAGTCGATGTCGTCCTGGAGCGCCTCCAGCAGATTCGGAATGTCAGCCGGATCGTTCTGCTGGTCCGCATCCATCGTGATTATTATCGAGCCTCTGGCATGCGCGAATCCGGTAGCTTCTCCTGCGCTCTCTCCTGAATTCACCGTGTGGGGAATTATCCTTATATAAGGTCTCGTCTCCTTCAACTTCTTCAGAACTTCAAAGCTTCCGTCGGTACTCCTGTCATCAACGAAGATCACCTCATACTTCTGTCCGGCCTTCTCGAGTACAGGCTCAAGCTCCTTCACGAGCGGCTCAAGATTATCCTCCTCGTTGAAGACCGGTATCACTATGGAAAGATATATGTCTGAATTCATATGGGATATTATCCTTGAATGAAAGGGCAAATATAAGGCTTTTAAGCTAAAAGAAAAGTTTTAAGTGTTAAGTTTTAGGTTTTAAGCTCCAGAGGCACTGGTTTTTTCGGCGCTGACGACCGACGACCTCTTCAGTTCTTTACGCTCTTATAGAACTTCCCGATCCGCTTTCCTTCGGCTATCAGCTTCTTCAGCATCAATTCGTAATCCTGCTTCTCTCCAACGGCATCCTTGGCAAGCGCATCGTGGATATCACGGATTCTTTTGAATGAATTCTGCATGTCTGCAAGCACCGCGTCGGCCTCCTTCTGCTTCATCGGCAGCGATGCAAGCTTTTCAATCTCCAGCTTCTTGGCCACAGGATCCATCTTGTTCTTGTTGTCGCCGATGAACTTGTCCTGCAGCAGCATCAACTCGTCATGCTGGTTCCACTGCTGGGCGCGGAGTCCTCCGGGATTCTTGTGCATGCCGTCAGGCGGATTCCCGAAATCCTGCATGAACAGCGTGCATATGTCACGGATATTGACGTTCATGCCTATAATGGTTTCCCTGACAGCCTTGTCCTTCTTGTATTCTATTATCCATCTTCCGATGGCATTCACGGCGGTCGAGAAAACCTGGACGCTTGAGGATTCCATCTGTGTATTCCTGAAGAAACTGCTTTTCATCAGTCCTTCATTAAGTTCCTGGAGCGAAGCACCGAGTTTCCTGGTCTCCTCGTCGAACTCCTCGAGCTGTTTTCCATCGGAGATCCCGGAAAGCTTTTCGGAGTAAAGGCAGAGCCCGTCCAAAACCTGCTTCCTGACCTTCAACGCCTGACTGTCAAAAAACGGCCTTACCGAATCAGGCTTGAATCCTTTGTTGTCGAAATTCGCAACAATCTTCATCAGTTCCACATCCTGATGCACTTTCTCGATCTCCGCATAAGCCGCCATGTTGTTCTCAGCCGTCACCGATACCGCCTCCGAAAACTCGGAAAGTGGCAATTGAGGAAGGGGCTGGGGAATGGTTTCGCACGAGGAGAGGATGATCGAACACAAGACAATCAGGAAGACATTAAAGAGGATTTTTCTTTTCATTTTGTATCCGCCCGTAGTTAATGCCGCAAGGCATGTTCTTCGTTATTCCAGTTTTCTTCGAACCAGGCCTGCATCATTTCTCAAATGATTTAAACAATCTATCTAATTCCCAAACAATATCACATTTTTTACAAATGGCTTTCCAGTCACCGCCGGGAAAATTGCCTGAATGATATTCGCAAATGGATGAACATTCCGGACACCTGATATGTTTTGTGACCCAAAAGGCATATATACCAAAACCAAAAATAAAGATAATTCCTAAGATTATGCCCAACCAGTCCATCCATTTTTGATCAGTATAACCAGTTGCTAAAGCAAACAAGAGAAAAAACAATAATCCTCCAAGAAATACATTTATCAGATGCCTGTTATACGTTGGATGCTTCCTATAAGTCATATTCCGCCTTTAAAAAGCTTTATATCTCCGCCAGTTTCATCGAAACTTGGCCTGCTTGAGTAGGTACGTGCTTCAGCATGTACCATCTTCGTCTTCAAGAATGGGACAGGCTAAAGCCCGTCCCTACTCCGACTCAAGCCGGCACGATCTTCTCAAATCCCGTAAATGGCCTGAGCACTTCTGGCACTATGACTGATCCATCTTCCTGCTGGAAGTTTTCCAAAATGGCAATCGCAACTCTGTCTGTGACAGCTGTCGCGCTGATCGTGTGGACGAATCCCTTCGAGCCGTCGTCCTTCTTGTATTTGATGTTTAGGCGGCGTGCCTGGAAATCCGTGAGGTTGGTGTTGGAAGTGACTTCTCTGTATCCGCCGAATCCCGGGAACCACGCCTCGGTATCGTATTTCCTGTAGCCCGGCGCACCCATGTCGCCAAGACATACATCGACCACGCGGTACGGAATTCCAAGCTTCTGGAGAAGGTATTCCTCATTGACAAGACATTCCTGATGGTACTTCTCGGACTCCTCGGGAAGACAGAAGATGATCTGTTCGACCTTGTGGAACTGATGGACGCGGAAAATCCCCTTCGTCGCCTTTCCATAGCTGCCTGCCTCGGTCCTGAAACACGGACTGAACGCAGTATATCTTATAGGAAGGGATGCCGCATTCAATGTCTCGTCGGCATGGAAAGCCACAAGCGTCTGTTCGGAAGTTCCGATCAGGGAGAGGTCCTCCTTGTCGATCTTGAAGGTCTGGTCTGCGAAGAATGGAAGATATCCAGTTCCAAAGAGAGTCTTTTCCTTGGCACAGCACGGCGTCAGGAACGAAGTGAATCCTTTCTTGACAAGTTCCATCTGCGTCCAGAAGAACATGGCGTTGCAGAGCTGGGCTCCCTGCCCTTTCCAATAGTAGAAACCGGATTTTGCGACTTTCGCACCGCGGGTGGCGTCGATCACTCCGAGCAGATCTCCAAGCTCCTGATGGTCCTTCGGCTTGAATGAGAACTTCCGGACTTCGCCGACTTTCCTGATCTCCTTGTTCTCGGTGTCGTCTTTTCCTGCAGGAGTCTCCGGTGAAATTATATTCGGGAGCCAAGCCATCTTCGCATCGAGCTGGGCCTGCAGTTCAACAAGCTTGGGCTCGAGAAGCGCAAGCTCCTCCTTTATCTTCTTCACCTGCTCCCGGGCTTCCGGCTTGTCCCTGCATTCCTTGCTGAGCCTGTTCCTGTCTGACCTTAAAGTCTCGGTCTTGACCGTGAGCTCGCGCATTTCCTTGTCAAGTGCGACGATCTCGTCGACATCGACCTTGGCCCCGCGAACTTCGCAGTTCTTCTTTACAAACTCCGGCTTCTCCCTTAGCAATTTTATGTCAATCATGATACTCCTTCTTAATCCCCAGAACATACAGTTATTATATTTTCAAAATTCGCCGTCACTCCGTTACGCCAAGTCTCCGACACATTCTTCAGAATTGCGGCAATGGAAAATTCCTCGTGAACTCCTTCACTTCGGCGGCGATCTGTTTCAGTGCGGCTTCATCGTTCTTGCAGTCCACGGCCTTTTCGATCCATGCGGCGATCTTTGTCATTTCCGCCTCCTTCATCCCACGCGTGGTCACCGCAGGGGTGCCTATCCTTATTCCGCTGGCGATAAATGGTTTTTCAGGATCGAACGGGATCATGTTCTTGTTCACGGTGATCGCGGCCTTGTCGAGAGCGAGCGCGATCTCCTTGCCTGTCGACTTCTTCGGACGGAGGTCGACGAGCATGAGATGGTTGTCGGTTCCACCTGAGACAATCCTAAATCCACGTTTCCCGAGTTCTGCTGCAAGCTGCGCCGCATTCTTCAATATCTGCTTCTGGTATTCCTTGAACTCCGGCTGTAAAGCCTCATAAAAGCAAATAGCCTTCGCGGCGATCGTATGCATCATCGGCCCGCCCTGGAGTCCCGGGAACAGCTTTGAATTGATGTCCTTGGCATATTTTTCCTTGCAGAGGATCAGTCCCGATCTCGGACCACGGAGCGTCTTGTGCGTCGTGGAAGTCACGACCTCGGCGTAAGGAACCGGACTCGGATGGAGTCCTGCGGCTACAAGGCCTGCGATATGCGCCATGTCGACCATGATCTTCGCGCCAATCTTGTCGGCTATCTCGCGGAACCTCTTGAAATCAAGCGTCCTCGGATACGCGCTTGCACCGACGACGATGAGCTTGGGCTTGTTCGCCAGTGCAAGCTTCTCGATCTCATCGTAGTTGAGCATTTCAGTCTGCTTGTCGACACCATAGGGAACGATCTTGTAGAGCATTCCGCTGAAGTTCATCGGATGTCCGTGTGTGAGATGTCCGCCGTGCGCAAGATCCATCGCAAGGACGGTGTCGCCGGGCTGTATAAGCGCGAAATACGCAGCCATGTTGGCCTGGCTTCCGGAATGCGCCTGGACATTGGCCGCCTCGGCCCCGAAGAGCTGGCAGGCACGTTTTATGGCAAGACTCTCGACTTCATCGACTACTTCACAGCCATTGTAATAGCGTTTCCCCGGATAACCTTCGGCATATTTGTTCGTGAGGACGGTTCCCTGGGCGGCGCGGATCGCGCAGCTCGCGAAATTTTCCGAGGCGATGAGTTCAAGTCCGCCGTCCTGGCGTTCCAGTTCCTTGTCGAGCATATGTGCAATTTCAGGATCAGCTTCACGTACCGCTGAAATCTCGTCATATGTCTTCTTCTCGATCTTCTCAAGCCTCCTTTCGTGGCGCTCATCCTTGCTGAAAGGAGTCGAAAGCCATGTCTTGACCAGTTTCTCAGCAGTTTCGAAGGAGATGATGTCGGCAGGAATCACGAGCACGTTCGAGCAGTTGTGGTCGCGGCTTGATTTTGCAACCTTCTCTTCTGTCGCAACGGCGGCCCTGACATTGTGGAACCGGTTTGCGACAATCCCCATGCCCACTCCGGAGCGGCAGATGAGGATACCGCAGTCTGCCTTCCCCTTGACTATTGCAAAACCGAGTTCGGCGCCGAAATCCGAATAGTCGTCGCAGGGATCCAGGTTGAACGGCCCCTTGTCGAGGACCTTGTGCCCCATGGCGGAAAGCTTCGCCACCAGCTTGTTCTTGAATTCAAAACCGCCGTGGTCTCCGGCGATTGCGATCGTGAGTTCCTTCTTGCCTGACCAGTCTGCTATCTTCTTCATTTTTCATTCCTTATTTTTAATATTTCAATTTATTGCCATTCGCTTATGTCGCCATCCTGCGGAGGCTTATATTTTTTGTCTTTTTCCTACCCCCACGCTTCGCATGGGGCTACAATATTCCGCCCTCTGCTAGGGCTTGAATCATACATTCCTTTTGATAGCCTCCGCAGGAGGCGACATATTATAGCCCATGGCGCGAGCCATGGGTAATATATTTCCAAAACAATCAAGCCCCCGCAGGGCGGTGACATAAAAACTTATTTTGCCGTCCTGTCTTTCTTCCCAATCACTTCCAGGAAAAGATTGTCGAGGGCCTCCTTCATTTCACAGAAACAATCGCCGTAAACCTTTTCCGTTCCCCCGAAAGGGTCTGAAATGTTGCCTTTCTTCTGGACAAATTCAAGCAGGTTCCTGGTTTTTTTCAGGGCTGCAGGCAGCATCGAGCCTATGTGCTGACGGTGCGAGTCGGTCATTGTTATGATAAGATCGGAGCCGGTGACCATGTCCATCGACAGCATTCTGCTCCTGTGCCCGGAAACATCGATCCCGTAATCCTTCATCACTGCGACGGTCTGCTGTGACGCACAATCCCCTCCGCCCGCAAAAGTTCCGGCGGAGGACACTTCTATATCATCCCTGCCAGCCTTTTCACAGAGGCTCCTGAAATACGCCTCGGCCATCGGGCTCCGGCAAGTGTTTCCAGTGCAGACAAATAATATTTTCATGATCTGCTGTCCTTAAGTCAAATTTGGTGTCGGGCTAAAGCCCAACATACTATCAAATCCAAATCACTTTTGAATTTCTATATTCAACTTTTCGATCTTGTAATGCATTATACGCTGGGTGGTATTTAGCGCACGGGCCGCGGCGGCGACATTCCAGCGGTTGTTCTTCAATGCATCTACGATGAGCTCCTTCTCAAATGATGCGACCATTGTCTCAAATGAAGCACCTTCCTCGGTTATGATCGACGTACCGCTTTCCTGGGCGGTCTGCAGTGACGGCGGAAGGTCATAGGCATTGACAACATCGTTTGTCGTCACGAGCACAGCCCGCTCGAGTGAGTTCTCAAGCTCCCTCACATTGCCCGGCCAGTGGTATGCCATCATCATGTTGATTGCCGGCGTCGAAATCCTGCGTACATTCTTGTTGTAGGTCCTGTTGTACTTGTCCAGGAAATGATCGGCAAGCAGGATGATGTCGGACTTCCTCTCGCGCAGCGCCGGAAGTATTATCGGAAAGACATTCAGCCTGTAATAAAGATCCTCGCGGAACTTGTTCTCCTGGATCGCCTGTTCGAGGTCGCGGCTCGTCGCGGCGATTATCCTCGCGTTGGATTCCACGAGCTCATGCCCGCCTACCCGTTCAAAGACACGTTCCTGCAGGACCCGTAGAAGTCTGACCTGGACAGCCTGGCTGATGTCGCCGATCTCGTCCAGGAAGAGAGTTCCTCCATTGGCAATCTCGAAGCGCCCCTTCCTTTGCTGGTGGGCCCCCGTAAAAGATCCTTTCTCATGCCCGAAGAGTTCGCTTTCTATGAGGTTTTCCGGAAGCGCCGCGCAGTTCACGGCGATGAATGGTCCGCCCTTCCTGGGGCTCGCATAATGGATGGCGCGTGCGACAAGTTCCTTGCCGGTTCCGGACTCCCCGCGGATGAGGACCGTTGCCGGGCTGTCCGCGACCTGTGCGATCATCGCATAGACCGCCTTCATCCCGCTGCAGTTGCCTATGATGTTGCTGGGATGGAACTGGACTCCGAGCTCCTGCCTCAGCCTCTCGTTCTCATTCCGCAGCTGCTCCTTCTCCTCTATCTCCTGCTTGAATGTCGCCACCGCATCAGCAAGGATGTTGGAGAGGATCTTCAGCAGGCCGAGTACCTTCTGGAGTTTTTCATCAGACGCCGCAGGATGATCAATCCCCAAGGTGCCAATGACTTCCCCGCTGTGCTTGATCGGCACGCAGACATATGCGGTCTTCGCGGCACGCTTGGCCTTCGTCTTCCCCAGAAACGAGGAGTCCTTTGAAATGTCGGGAATGATGACAGCCTTCCCTGTAGACGCGACTTTCCCGTTCACGCCTTCACCCATCTTGTACTGCCCACGCTTCTTCTCATCCTCATTGAGCCCGGTGGACGCCTCTATCACCAGGATGTTTCCGCGCCGCAGGGTGAATGCACCATGCTCAAATCCCATCTCATGCTGGAGTATGTCGAGAACCTCCCTCAGCAGCGAGGAGGCGTTCCTCTGGTGAACAAGCGCATGGCTTATCTTGTCGAGAATGTTCAGTTCGATGTTTTCGTTCTGCGTGCTCATTTCAAACCTCTTTATGAAAGTGACATTTTTGTCTGGCCGGAACAGATAATTCCAAATTTGTAAAATAACATGGAAGAAAGATTTTTACCACGAAGCACACGAAAAACACGAAAATTTATTTTTCAGAAGAATATAATCTGGAAGAAGAAATCCAGTCTGTGAAAGTCTGTGGCTAAAGACTATTCAGGCCGGTCATGATCTCGTTGACAAGCGGATCGAGGCGCGTACGCTCCTCGGTGGTGAATTCGGTATAGTAGAAGTCTATTGATTTCTTCAGGCGTTTTTTGCCTTCCTCGGAGTTCATGTCCTCCTTTATCTTCTCGCGCTGTTCGGGATTCAGCTTGGAAAACCCCTCCTTGACCTTCGTGACCATCTCGTCGACCTTGGCCTGTTTTTCCTTTTCGCTGAGATCCTTGGTCTTCTCTCGGGCCTCGTACAGGCGCTGGCGCATGATCTCGGTGACGAGGCGTTCGCGGGTCTCGGGCTTGAGCTTCTCGACCAGCTTGCGGAATTCGCGGCGCGTCTCCTCGTTGTCGGCATTGCCTCCCGGCTCGCTGGAGAGGATGATATTCTTGATCCTGCTGTACTCCTGCTCCTCAGGATCAGGCTTCATCACCCCGTATATCACAAGCCCGGCAAGCAGCAGAGAGACTCCTACAAGCAGAGCCATCCTGCGCATCTTCACCTTTGCCAGACTGTTCATATCATATAATATACCTCCTTTTGGAAAAAAGGTTACAGGGAACGCAATAAAACCTGCTGACTCCGCTCCGCTAATAAATCCGACATCCAGGAAATTGTCGGATTTATATTTTAACTCCTACAGTAGTTTTTCAGGATTTTTTGTATATATTTTCCGCCGTACCTAAAACGGCGGAAAATATATGTTCAAGGACATCATCATCAAAGGTGCGCGGCAGCACAACCTCAAGGGGATAAACGTCACCATCCCCAGGCACAAACTCGTCGTCATCACCGGACTCAGCGGATCCGGAAAATCATCCCTCGCCTTTGACACGCTCTACGCCGAAGGACAGCGCCGCTATGTCGAAAGCCTGTCCGCTTATGCCAGGCAGTTCCTCGACCAGATGCAGAAGCCCGACGTCGAACACATCGAAGGCCTCTCACCCGCCATAGCAATCGAACAGCGTACCGCCGGAAGCAATCCGCGCTCGACCGTCGCCACCACCACTGAAATATATGACTACCTCCGCCTCCTCTACGCCCATGTCGGAAAACCACACTGTCCGAAATGCGGTGTTGCCATCAAAGGACAGAGCGCCGAAGCAATCTGTGAGAAGATCCTCACGCTTCCCCCAAACCGCAAGATGATGATCCTCGCACCGTATGTCACCGGCAGGAAAGGCGGACAGCAAGACATTCTCGACAAGCTCAAGCGCGACGGATTCGTCAGGGCCCGTATCGATGGCGAGATCTTCGAACTCGACGGAAAACTTCCGAAGCTCGAGAAAAACATCCGGCACAGCATCGAAGCCGTCGTCGACCGTCTCGTTACCGGAAAGACCGAATCATCACGCCTCAACGACTCCGTCGAACTCGCCCTCCGCTGCGGTGCAGGTATTATCATAATCCTTCTTGAAAATCCCGACGACAAAAAAGGCAAATGGACAGAGGAGCAGATCAGCGAACAGCTCGCCTGCGTCAAGTGCGGAATCAGCTTCGGACAGCTCGCACCACGCAACTTCTCGTTCAACAGCCCGTACGGGGCGTGTCCGACATGCAACGGTCTCGGCACTCAGCTCATCTTCGATCCCGAACTTGTGATCCCGGATCCAAGCCGCTCCATCAAGCAGGGCGCGATCCCGCCATGGCGCAGGGGGCCGCGCCGTCTTATGATCTACTATAATCATCTCCTCAGATGCATCGCCGCACATTTCAAGATAGAGGACATGGTGCTAATGCCGTTCAAGGATATTCCGCAGAATGTAAGGGACGTCCTCCTCAACGGCAGCGGAAACGATATTATAAAATTTGATTACTGGCGCTCGGGCAGGATGCACAAGCTCGACAAGCCGTTCGAGGGGATACTCAAGAATCTCCAGCGCCGGTTCATCGAGACTGAGAGCGAAGACGTAAGGGAACGCCTGAAGAAATACATGGGCAGGAGATGCTGTCCTGACTGCAAGGGAAACCGTCTCCGTCCGGAAATCCTGGCGGTGAAAGTCGGAGATCTCGGCATCCACAAATACAACGAACTCACTGTCACCGATGCCGACAGCTTCCTGGACAAGCTGAAGCTCAACGCGGAGGAGAAGACAATCGCCCACGAGGTAATCCGCGAAATCCGCAGCCGTCTCAACTTCCTGAAGGATGTAGGACTTTCATATCTGACTCTGAACCGCGAAAGCGGCACCCTGTCCGGCGGCGAAGCCCAGCGGATCCGCCTTGCAACACAGATCGGCAGCGGTCTTACAGGCGTCCTCTACATCCTCGATGAACCTAGCATCGGACTCCATCAGAAGGACAATATGAAGCTTCTCAACACACTGGAGAAGCTCCGCGACACCGGAAACACCGTGATAGTCGTCGAACACGATCTCGACACCATCCGCAGGGCCGACTATGTCCTCGATCTGGGCCCCGGCGCCGGACGGCACGGCGGCGAACTCGTCGCTTCAGGAACACCGAAGGAAGTCGAAAAGACAAAAACTTCCATCACCGGAAAATATCTTTCCGGCGAGAAGACCGTCCCCCTGCCCTCGAAAAGGCTCAAGGGCGACGGCAAATTCCTGTCGATCGAAGGCGCCGAACACAACAACCTGAAAAAGATAAACGTAAAAATCCCGCTCGGTACGTTCTGCTGCATCACCGGCGTCTCCGGATCCGGCAAGAGCAGTCTCATCGATGACACATTGCGCCTCGCACTCGACCGTCATTTCAAGATCGGCACCGGCATTCCCGGGAAGCACAAGAAGATCAGCGGTCTTGAAAACATCAACAAGGTGATCGTGATCGACCAGAGCCCGATCGGACGCACTCCGCGATCCAATCCGGCGACATACACCGACGCATTCGGCATCATCCGCGACCTCTACTCCAAGCTTCCAGAATCAAAGATGCGCGGCTACAAGTCCGGAAGATTCAGCTTCAATGTGAAAGGCGGACGCTGCGAGGAATGCCATGGCGACGGCGTAAAGATGATCGAAATGCAGTTCCTGCCGGAAGTATACGTGACATGCTCCTCCTGCAAGGGCAGGCGCTTCAACCGCGAGACTCTGAGCGTCCTCTTCAAAGGCAGGAGCATAGCCGACGTGCTTGAAATGACCGTCAGCGACGCGGCCGAATTCTTCTCCGCGATCCCGAAGCTCCACCGCAAACTCAAGACCCTCGAGGAAGTCGGACTCGGATATATCCATCTCGGACAGCCCGCGACGACACTTTCCGGCGGTGAAGCCCAACGCGTGAAGCTTTCTGCGGAACTCGCAAGAATCCCCCGCGGCCACACTCTCTACATCCTCGACGAACCCACAACCGGCCTGCATATCGCCGACGTCGAAAAGCTCCTCGAAGTCCTGATGCGGCTCCGCGACCAAGGAAATACAGTGCTTGTCGTGGAACACAACCTCGAACTTATCAAGACCTCAGACTACATAATCGACCTAGGTCCGGAAGGCGGAGACAAGGGCGGAGATCTTGTAGCAGAGGGGACACCTGAGCAGGTCGCGAAAAATCCGAAGTCGTTCACCGGCCAGTTCCTGTCGGGAATACTGAAGAAATAAAAGCATTCACCACGAAACACACGAATGACACGAAATAATTAATTCTACCCGCCATTTCACCATACAACCTTGACACCCTCATATTTCCTGAAGGCATCATCGGCGGTTAGGATTTTCATCTTGTGAAGCATGGCCGTGGCAATTATTATCCTGTCGCAGGGATCCTTATGGATCATAGGCAGTTTTCCGGACAAGGCTGCAATCTCACCGGTTACCGGCAGCTCAGTTATCCCATGCAATTTTATGGCTTCCGAATACCATTTGAATGGCTCCATCGGCAATATTATTCTCTTCTTTGTGGCCAGCAAGGATATTTCCAATGCGGAAATCGCGGATATATGTAGGCTGTCCGGACTCCCAGCAATTGAACTTTTTGCTGAACTGCCCAGAGAGTTCAGATCCTCGACTAGCCATATCAGGGCACATGTATCCATTAGAAGCATCGAAGGAACCTTCATTTCATATGTTCAGGGAGGTCGCTTTCATCAATTGCCGGACTGGTAAGATCACATTTTATCTTGACCCCCATGAGCTTAGGATGCCTCTTGAACGGATTGTTCATAACCTTGCCCCTTCCCGGAAACACGAGTTCCGCCATAGCCTTCCCTTTCCGGCAGATCCTCACCACCTCCTTCTTTTCATTCACGATGTGAAGAAGTTCGGACAGCCTCGTCTTGGCTTCATATGTGTTTACTGTAATCATAGGACCTCCCAAAAACTCTAAGTTGGTCAAGTTGGTCTACTGATAGGAATATATTGTGATTCTTCCGGAAGTCAAGTGAAAAATGACCTTGAGGTAGTTGTAAAATTCCGCCGGACGGCGGAATTTTACTGCATCATATATTTCTTGACTATTTCCTCTATCTTCGGATCGGCTTCCACGGCCTTCTTGGCATATTTGACGGCGTCATCATATTCCTCGTACCAGTCGCAGAGCATTCCGATGCGCAGATAATCTTCGGCGGCCATACGTTTGAGCTCATCTTTCGACACGCCGGGAACGTTGGTGATCTTGAGCCTCATGGCGGCGAAGTGGGCGAGGATGTTGGCGGCTTCGTTGACGGGAAGGGAATCCCATCCAAGCCTCTTGTATCTGCTGCCGCTCTTGGCAGCTATGTAGTTCGGATTGACCATGATTCCGCTTGATCTGCTGCCGCCCTTAAGACTCACCGGCTTGGGATACGTGTTCCTCTCCATGAGCCGGCACATGTAGTCCTTGATTCCACCGAGCTGCTTGAAACGCTTCTCCTCAAGCTCCCTCTTGTCCTCGGGAATAGTTGCGACATACGAGTTGAAGGCCGCCTGCGTAAAGATATAATTCTCCGGGCGCGGCCTCTTTGCCGCGAATTCACGGCGCTCCTTGATCCAGTCGCCCTTCAGTTCGCTCAAATTGAATTTCTTGATCTCCTCATGGTTTTTAGCCTTGGCATCCTCGAGAGTTGTCGCCTGAACTCCAGCAACATCGGTTTCGGAATTCTTGCCGTCTACCGGCTTAAGACCGGGAATTTCATCTTCGTCCAATTCTTCACCCTCATCAACGGCCGGGGTAACGTTCTTAGGAGCCCCTTCATTCTTACCAGTCTTGTCATCGGTGTTTTTGGCGGCAGGCTTCTCAGGGGTTGTACCCGGGAGGACGGACGGATCAGGCTTTTCGAAGCTGGATATCTCATTCCTTATGGCGTTGGCCTGGTTTCTGTTGAAAGAAGGCAGCTTCTTCATGCTGTCAAGCTTCGAGAGATAGGATTTCGCTATGAACTCGAGCTGCTGCTGGTATGACACCTTGAGCTTGTTCAGCTCCTTGGTCTTTTCCTCCGGGGACTGGATCTTATCAAGGCCCTCAACCTTCTGCTTGCAGGATTGCATGGCTGTTTTCAGCTGTGACTGGTAGGATGACCTGGCCCTTACAAGCTCCCCGGGCTCATCCTGGGCAATTACAGACGAAACAAGCAATCCTGATATTATTATTGATATAAGCTGCCTGAGCATATTTATTTTCTAATATTTGTTAATTTTAGCAGATTATATCATAAACTGCCTCAAATGTCTACTACCCCTCAAGTAGAACTTTTAAAAATTCACTTTATTTCCTGTTTTTCTTCTCTACTTTCGCCTGTTCCCCCATGGCCTTTTCCAGATCGCCTTCCACCAGCCATTTTTTAGCTTCGGGCTCGCTCTTGAGATAGGCATCCCAGAATTTAGTAGTGGATTGCTTGATGAGTTCCTGGAACATCTTGTCCTTCTCAGCCCGTTCCCCCATCTTCAATCCCCTGCCGGAAAAAATCATGTGATCGCCATCCTTGAAGGTGATGAGGTACTGGTCGCCCTTGTCAATACTGTCAAAAGGAATTCTACGGTCAGCGGCTTTTGTGTCGCCTACCGGACTGTCATCGAGAATGCCTGTCATGTGCATGCACGGTACTTTGTAACCGGCATATGAATTGTTCTTCTTCTCCTTGTCCTTTGCTGGTGCGCTCATCGCGATACACGCCTTGATGCGCGGATCCGCCAGATTCAGTTTCCCACCGAGAGGGCCGACGAGCATCCTGCCGGAACTTGCAAGCGCAGTATATGCGCCGAAGGAATGTCCGGCCACGCCGACCTTGTCCATGTCGCACTTGTCCTTGAGCTCGGATTTCTCGTCCTTGTCGAGTTTGTCGATCTGATCGATAGCGAAAGTGACATCCTTCGGCCGGTTGAGTATGCTTTCCAGATCCATCGTGGCCTTCTTCATCTCCTGCATGGGGTCCGTCTTACCGCGCCAGACGCCGTCATCGCTTCCTTTGTGCTGGATGTGCACCGACACATAGCCGTTCTTCGCCCAGTGCGTGCCGATGTATTCATAGCCGTCGCAGGTGCCGCCGAGTCCGTGGGAAAAGATGATCACCGGATATTTTCCTGCCGTGGCGGGAAAATATATTTTGACAGGAATATCGCGGTTCCTTGCATCGTCATGCCAGACAATCTTTAGTGTTTTGAACTCCGGCGCCTGCTCCTCGGCAAAGCAGACGAACATCGTGGAATAAAGGAATAGGAGGGATAAGAATACCTTTTTCATCGGCCGGATCCTTGCTCGATTAGTCACTGGTAAATATTCACTGAAGCATGTCCTTCAGTGAATATTTACATCTAATAAATCATAAAAGGAGTGATTTTGCATTTTATTTTTAGTACGGATTAAGTAAACGACATAGTTTACTGAATACGTACCTCACTTCTTCTTCGCATCAGCCTTCTTGGCATCCTTCTTGGGATCTGCGGCAGTGGCTGCGGTGAAATATCCTTCGAGTTTTTTAAGGGCCTCCTGATATTTCGCCAGATCATCCTGGGCGATCTTCAGGTTCTTCTCAAGGCTGGAAGTGTCTCCGCCAGCGCCTTTGGCCTTTTCGAGCTGTTCGGTAAGTTTGGTCACGGAGTCGTTGAGCTTTGCGATCTTCGCTTCTATGTCTGTCTTGATGGAATTGTACTTGTCCTCGCGCGATTTGATGGCGTCGTCGATGGACTGCTGGACAGTCTCCGTCTTCTTCTTGTCCTTCTTGTTCTTATCAAGCTTCGCGGTGTCGTCCTTCACCTTCTTGGTCAGGGTGGCAAAAGGATCATCGGTGCTGTCCTTTTTGCAAAGGCTGCTTATGATGTCGGAGTTGTCGGCCAAGGAGATCAGGCTGGAGAACATGAGTCCGGCGACGCATGCGGCGGTAAAAATGATCTTTTTCATCATCCACAGTTCCTTTCCTTTAGATAATTATGGGGCATTGGGTCATTAACCTACATTGACTTTTCCATTTGTAAAACCCCTATTTCATCGTATTTTTATTGTCCGGAAAAACCAATTCCAGAGATTTTAAGCATGAAGAAGTTCAAGACACTAATTCTCATTTCAGCGGCACTCCTGCTTTCACACGGGATATTCGCACAAAACCAGAAGGCCGCTGATCAGATAAAAGCGGAAAAGACCGCCGATGCCGGAAATGCCGGCAAGAAGTCCGCACCACAGACTGCCGAAGAAGACGCACCTTGGGTGGCCGTCCATGACTTTTCAATAGCTCCATCCCTCGCCGACTGGGGCCTCAACGGCTGGGACATAGCTGAAAAGTTCGAGAACGAACTCACACAGAAGGCCTTCTACCGGATGATCACCCGTGCGAAGATCGCAAAAGTCCTCAAGGAGCAGAAGGTCAGTTCGAGCGGAGCCCTCGAAGCCTCGAAGTTCGGCGCAATGGTCGGAGCCGACTACATCGTCACCGGCCAGATCGACAAGAAGGGCAGCAAGTTCACCATCATCGCCAAGCTCATAGATGCCAAAAAGGAGACCGGCAAGATTTTAAAGAGCTATGACATCTCCATGCGCATCGCCGGCGACAAGGAAAGCCTCTCCGGACTGCACAGGCTGATCGAAATCCTCTCTGCAAAGCTTTCGATGGGCCCCGGAGACCTTCTCGACTACGGAATCGCCAGGATCAAGGACGGCAATTTCGAGGAGGCCGCAGAATCCTTCCATGAAATTGAAAAGTCCATCCCCCTCGATGAGATCAAGAAGCTCATGAACTTGTACGGCAGGGACGCGCCAATCCCTCTTCCCAGGGAGCTCAAGTCGCCCGGCGAAGCCCTTGACTACGGACTTGCTGAGATGAAAAAGGGGAACCAGAAGGAGGCCGTAACAGCCTTCACCAAGATCAAGGAATCAGGCGCCACCACCGAGATCAGGAACTTCCTCGAGCTCCATGACGCACTGAAAAAAGTCGAAGCCAAGCTGAAGGAACAGCAGGACAAGCTCAAGTCCGTGCTGTCCGAGGCCGACAGGCTCTACCTCCTGGCAAAGACCGCCCAGGACAAGGCGGAAAGCGAAATGACTCCCGGCGAACTCTGCGACAAGGCGCTGCTTCTGCTTGAGACAATGATCGCGGACCAGAAGAACCTGTCGGACGATTCGAAAATAGACATCGAGGACATGATCAACAAGATAAAGTCATTCAAGACGAATGTCGCAGGCGGTCCGACACCTGGAAAAAAATGGAACGTGCCAGACCTGAAAATGTCTTTCGTCCCGATAGCTCCGGGAACTTTCACCATGGGCCTGCCGGATGCCGATGACGATGCCGAGAACAAGGCGCATTCAGTGACGCTCACAAAACCGTTCTGGATGGGACAGCATGAAGTGACAATCGGACAGTTCCTCTTCTATCTGCAGAATCCAACCGGCGACGGCAACGAGCCGAAGAAAGTCGACCGCGACAAGGAGATAGCCTGGACAAACGACTACTGTCCGATCACCAAGGAATATAAGATGAAGAGCGGCGGCGGAGATTACTGGGGCGATGAGAACCAGCCCGTCGTGGCGATAACCTGGAAGGCCGCCGACCAGTTCTGCAAATGGCTGACAAAACGCGAATCGCTGGCGAAACGTCTTCCGGCAGGCTACGAATACCGCCTGCCCACCGAGGCCGAATGGGAATACTCATGCCGTGCGTCCGCATCAAAGGACAAGGCTCCGCCATCAACCTTGTTTTCGTTTGGCGATGATACGGCCTTGCTTTCCGACTTTTCCTGGTTCATAAAGAATTCCGGCGGAAAAACATATCCTGCCGGGAAAAAGAAGGCCAACGCCTGGGGCATCTACGACATGCACGGAAATGTCTGGGAATGGTGCAACGACTGGCATGACGGAGCATATCTTGGAATTGACATCAAGGATCCGAAGGGGTCGGATGCTTCCGCCGACAACCTGAAGATCCTGCGCGGCGGATCATTCATGAGCAACGCCAGCGAGCTCACTAGTGCCAACCGTTATTCGCTTGATCTCAAGATATCGAAGAAAAACGTCGGCTTCCGCATTGTATGCGGACCGAAATTGTAAATTTTTCAATACGAATATCCAATATCGAACAAGGAATATCGAATGATGAAGTAAGTTCTGTAAGATAGTGCATTTGAGTTTCGTTGGACATTGGAAATTCCTTGTTGGACATTGGTTATTCAATTTTAATCTTAAGGAGTATAAATGAGCGTAAATGGAAATAAAATCCGCTGGGGCATCATTGGTGCCGGTGGAATCGCCAAGGCATTCGCAAAAGGAGTCCAGCATTCGAAGACCGGTGAAATGCTCGCAGTCGGCAGCAGAAGCCAGGAAAAGGCCGATGCATTCGCGAAGGAACTCAACGTCCCGCGCAAGTATGGATCCTACGAGGCGCTTCTCGCCGACAAGGATGTCCAGGCGGTATATATTGCGACACCGCATCCGATGCACGCCGAATGGGCGATCCGGGCTGCCGAGGCCGGCAAACATATACTCTGCGAAAAACCCGCCGCACTGAACCATTTCGAACTGATGGCGATGATCGAGGCCGCAAAGGACAACAACGTATTCTTCATGGAAGCGTTCATGTACCGCTGCCATCCGCAGACGAAAAAGCTCGTCGAGCTCCTGCGTGAGAAAGTCATCGGCGAAGTGCGCGTCATCCAGGCGACCTTCAGCTTCCATGCCGGATTCAATCCCGAAGGCAGGCTCTTCAAGAACCAGCTCGGAGGAGGAGGAATCCTCGACGTCGGCTGCTACTGCACCTCGATGTGCAGGCTTGTCGCAGGAGTGGCACTCGGAAAAGATTTCGCCGAACCTCTCTCCCTCAAGGGATTCGGCCATCTCGGTGCATCCAACGCCGACGAATGGGCCGTGGCTTCCGCTAAATTCGACAAGGGAATTGTTGCGAACCTCGCAACAGGCGTCGCCGTGAACCAGGAGAATGTCGTCAGGATCTTCGGTTCAGAAGGCTATATCCTCATCCCTTCTCCGTGGATCCCGGCACGCGAAGGCGGAACGACTGAGATAATCGTCAAGCGCAATGACGAGAAGGAACCGCGCAAAATCCAGATCCAGACAGGTGAATGGCTCTATGGAATTGAAGCTGACACCGTAGCCGAACACCTCGCAAACAAGGAAGCTAAATTCCCCGCAATGTCTTACGCCGATTCCATGGGCAACATGAGGATGCTCGACATGTGGCGCCGCGAACTCGAGCTCGTGTATGAAGCCGAGAAACCAGAATTCTTTACTACTCCTGTCCATAAACGCCCGCTTGCAGTGAAAGCGGATTCAAAGATGAAATATGGGACCGTCGCAGGCCTCGAAAAACAGGTCTCCCGCCTGATCATGGGCGTCGACAACCAGACCACGTTCCCGCATGCCGCGGTGATGTTCGACGACTTCTTCGAACGCGGCGGAAACTGCTTCGACAGCGCACACATCTACGGTGGTGGTTTATGTGAAAAGACTCTCGGGAACTGGGTGAAATCCCGTAATATCCGCGACAAGGTCGTAATCCTCGACAAAGGTGCGCATACCCCATTCTGCGATCCGGATAATCTTACACGCGAATTGAAGGAGTCCCTCGAACGCCTCCAGATGGACCATCTCGACATCTACATGATGCACCGCGACAATCCGGACATCCCCGTCGGAGAATTCATCGACGTACTCAACGAACACGTCAAGGCCGGGAGGATCAAGGCGTTCGGCGGATCTAACTGGAGCATTGCACGCGTAAAGAAGGCGAACGCATACGCCAAGAGAAAAGGCCTTGCCGGCTTCTCAGCGGTAAGCAACAACTTCAGTCTCGCCCGCATGGTCAATCCCGTATGGGCAGGCTGCATAGCCGCCTCGGATCCGGAATCCAGGAAATGGTTCAAGAAAAACCAGATGCCGCTCATGGGTTGGTCGAGCCAGGCACGCGGATTCTTCGTCCCGGAACGCGCACGTCCTGATCTCACATCCGACGAATCACTCGTATTCAGCTGGTACAGCGACGACAACTTCCAGAGACAGGCACGCGCCTTCGAACTGGCAAAGAAGAAAAACGTCCGTCCGATAAGCATCGCACTTGCGTATGTCCTCTGCCAGCCGTTCCCGACGTTCCCTCTCATCGGACCCAGGGCGATCTCGGAGACGAAGAGCTCCTTCGAGGCGCTCACCGTCGAGCTGACGCCCAAGGAACTGAAGTGGCTGAATCTGGAGATTTGAAAAAAAGATACTGGATGAATGAAAAGACAGGGAACAGCTCTTGCGAGCTTAACTACGAACATATTCAATTCATCTTGTCGTTCGTTTGTAGTTAACGTCGCAAGACGTGTTCTTCATGTATTCATATTTTAGAAGAAAATTTATTTACAAAAGGAATTTATGGATATCAGAGTTAGATTCGCGCCGTCGCCTACGGGCCACGTTCACATCGGGAATATCAGGACCGCCATCTTCGACTGGCTTTTCGCAAGGCATTCCGGAGGCAAGTTCCTCCTGCGCGTCGAGGACACCGACAGGGAACGCTCGACACAGGCTGCCATCGATACGCTGCTCGAATGCATGAAATGGCTCGGTATTGACTACGACGAAGAAATCTTCTACCAGAGCAAGAATGCCGCCGCCCACCTCAAGGCCGCTGAAAAAATGCTCTTGGACGGAAAAGCATTCCGTCCAAAGGTTGCCGGTCCCGAACCCGCCCCGATAATTTTCAAACTGCCCTGGTACACCGATGATAATCCAGACGTGAGGATCGCCGGTCCCGCCGAACTACAGGTTGATCCTGCTGCACCAGTGAAGATCAGCAGTTCGGGGATCCATTTCTCACAGCTGAACGAAAAAGGGAAATCGACGGAGCGTTCGGCGTCGCTTGCCGGATACCACCAGCTCAAGATCCTTGACTCCACAGGCAAATGCCTCTTCGAAATCGAGAAGGAGATCGAGAACATATTCAAGAAGGACGCCACGTTTGAAATTGCGAATTCCGCAAAACTCATCTTCCAGAGGCGTGAAATCGTGTTCAAGGACATCATCAAGGGCGAACTCGCAAAACCTCTCGACAGCATGAAGGATCTCGTGATCGTCCGCGGCGACGGCACGCCTGTCTTCCATCTTGCGAACGTCTGCGACGACGTCGAACAGAAGATAACGCACATCGTCCGCGGCGACGACCACGTCGAGAACACGTACCGCCACATCTTCCTGTTCCGTGCAATCGGATATCCGGTGCCTCTCTACGCACATCTTCCGATGATCGTGAACCAGTCCGGCAAACCGTACAGCAAACGCGACGGCGACGCCTATGTCGGCGATTTCAGGAGCAAGGGATATCTGCCCGACGCCCTCTTCAATTATCTCTCCCTGCTCGGTTGGTCTCCCGGCGACGACCGCGAAAAGATGACCCGTAAGGAGATCATCGACGCGTTCACACTTGAGCGCGTCAAGAGTTCATCGGCCCAGTTCGACATGAACAAGCTCGGAAACATGAACGGACAGTACATGGCGGAAATCTCTCCTGCGAAGTTCGCAGACGAGATCTGGAAGGTCGCGGAATCACAGGGCTGGACGGCCGGCATCGACCAGGTATATTTTGCGAAAGTCGCAGGCCTGATGCAGTCACGCACAAAGCTTTTCCCGCAGGTCTCCGCGTGGAAATTCTTCTTCTTCGACGAATACGAGAAGGACGGCAAGGCCGTCAATAAATTTTTGCAGGATGCAAATGTCAAATCAGCCATAAGGAAGATCAGTGAGCTGATTGAGGCGTCCAGCGATTTCAATATTGATGTGCTGCAAAAATTTATAAGAGAGTCCGAAAACCTCTCCGGAATCCAGGAAGGCAAGCTGAACCAGCCCTTGAGGATTGCCGTCACCGGACAGACCACCGGCGCCGGAATCTACGAGACGATGGAAATGCTGGGCAGGGAAAGAACGCTGAAGAGGCTTGCCGCCATAGGCGGGAATTGAACAGTCGAATGACGAATTACGAACAATCGAAGAAAAAACGATTTTGAATTCGTTTGTAGTTAAGCTCGCAAGAGCTGTTCTTTGAATCGCCCGCCCCCTACTCTTGATAAGAACATCCGCAGGAACTCCCTTGATGCATTTGCTTGTAGTTAACGCATTTTTGCGTGTTTCCTTGCCTAAAATAACACAGCCAATAATGGCTTAACTACAAGCTATGAATACACCTCTTCAGCAGACACGCCTCACCTGCTTTTATCTGTTTCGGCAGATCCCCCCGCCCTCCTGCGTATTGTATTGAATCGGGAAAAGTGCTATTTTATGCAAAACAGGATGTACACAATAATAACAGTTGGCTAAAAATGATTAAAAGATCATATGCTGGTCGTTTTTCACTATAGCTACAGCCTTATTGCCGCTATTGATTGGGATGTGCGCAATGGTAGGGCAACAACTTATTTGGGGATTTGATGATTTTCCTGTCGGTTCAATGGCCGCTGGATTAATTTTCGGATTCCTTTGTTCAATTGCTATAATTATTATCATTACCTTTGTTGAGAAAACAAAAAGAATGAAATATGCATTATGCGTGGGGGCAAGTCTTCTTTTTGTTGAAATTATTATTTGGCTTGTTTGCATTTATTTAACTCAGCATGTTATTGAAAGATAGAATAGCCAACAATTTGGCTATACCTGACGGGAAGCGCAGCTAAGCCTGTTCGTTTTTCAAGAAAGGCAATACCATGAAACGATTGACCATTCGCGATCTCAAACCTAAAGGCGGACGGCTCCTGCCGGACATACTTGGTGAAGCCAAAATCACAGGCGGCGGAGTATACGTGTTCAAGCCGGGAGAAACGGCTCATCCCGAACCGCGCCATGTCCACGACGTGGACGAAGTGTTTATCTTCATCCAAGGAAGCGGAGTCATTCCCATTGATGGCAAGGATTATCCTGTCAAGGCTGGCGATGTCGTGATAGTGGCGGCGGGCGAGGACCACCACACCCGGAGTTCAGTCGATGATCCGCTGGTCGCGGCATGGTATGTCATGGACAGGAGCTCGTTGTAGGATAAGCAAATCACGTGGAGTACGGTACCTTGCCGTGTCGGGCATAGACTTCTGGCGAAGGCTGAGTACCGCCTTTTCCCTGACAAGCTTGCTTGTCCGGAATACGAGGAGCATCCGCCTTCGCTGAGAAGCTACGGCGCGACAAGAGCTCCTCTGAACAAGGCTGAAGCGAGCTTCAGCAGTCCAAGGTCAGGCCAAGGCGCCTGACGTAAAGAATACTTGTTTTCCCAATTCCATCTAATAAATACAGTCTTTTCCCGTCTTATTACATAAAAGAGGGAAACATCTTATGAACATGAAACTGATGATGATGGTTTTGGTTGTAGCCGCCGTGTGTCTTGCCGTTCCGGCTTTCGCCAAGAGGAGTGCGCCTGAACAAGTCAAGCCTGTGGAAAAGGACGGGATTGAGTATTCCGCGCCGGCGGACCGGATGGGATTTGTTGTTGCCACATGGGCTCTGACAAAGCAGGAGATCTGGAGAGCTTGGAGGTAAAGGTCGTCAAGGGGAAGCTGGTGATCGACTATTCGAAAGGGAAATGAGGGGGGGGCGACAAATGAGTCAAAGTTAAAATATCGGAGGATTATTGTATTGTTACGGATTCAAATGATTTACGATGAGCGGAGCGAATCTTTGGAGTGCGGCACCCCTGTGCCGCTTTGAATTCCGCTTGAAGAGGAGAATCAAGCAAAGCAACTCCAATATAAAAACAAAGCGGCACAGGAGTGCCGCACTCCAAAGTCACCCATTAAGGTTCCTGTCAAATCAAAAAAAGACCTATTTAAAAGAAATCTTCAAATTTCCCTTCAAGACACATTTTGTT
>MHBH01000085.1 GCA_001804805.1 Lentisphaerae bacterium GWF2_49_21 | reverse complement strand
TTGCAGGAAGCGAGCGCGAGCATTGATAACAATATTGCGGCCGTCATTGTCCTATACATAAGTAAAATCCCTTTTTTATATATTCTTTTACAATTCTACTAATTTCATCCTCTGTTTTTCTAACTTCGTCAATATCACACGTCTTGCAACGTTAATCCGCCGTCGCTAGGAAGCTTCCGGCTTCGCCAAGGCTACGCCGTGACAAGATGGCGCGACAGGCTACTAACGAATTCATAATTATAATACTTTGTGTCTCTGCGCCTTTGTGAGAGAAAGTTGCAGGCGTTTAATCTATGCAAGGAATATTCCCACATGGATGATGGCCAGGATCATCAGCACCGTCACTGCCCACATCAGATGGACCGAACGCCTGATATGGAGTTTGCCCGGCGGAAGGAACTCGGCGCCGAAAGGTCTCTTTTCATGGGGAAGGCCGTCATAATAGGTGGTGCCGCCAAGTCTGACTTCGAGGGCGCCCGCTGTTGCGGCCTCGGGAATCCCGGCGTTCGGGCTGTCATGGTTCTTCGAGTCGCGCAATGCGACAGCAAATGATTTTTCCGGGGAATATCCTAGAAAAAGAGAGGCAATAGGGAATAGGATATAGCAGAGCCTTGCCGGGACATAGTTCGCGACATCATCGAGTCTTGCGGAGAAAGTTCCGAACCTGATATACTTCTCGTCCTTGTGTCCGATCATCGAATCGCAGGTGTTCATTCCCTTGAACGCCCACATCATCGGAGCCGCGCAGAAAGGCATGAAACTTCCTATGAACGCGAAGAATATAGGAGTAAGGATACCGTCCACAGTGTTTTCCGCAACGCTCTCTACTGCACCGCGTGATATTTCGGATTCGTTGAGATTCTTCGTGTCCCTGCCGACGATGCATGAAAGGGATTTCCTGGCCGCCGGCAGATCTCCACGGTAGAGGTCATCCGATATCTGATGTGCGGAATCCGCAAGGCTTCTCGCGGAAAGGCCCAGATAGAGCCATACGATCCCGGCGATCCTTCCCAGGACAGGATCTGCGAGATTCGCAAGTCGGATTGTAGCATAGACAACGAGTCCTGAGACAATGACGGTGAGGAGTCCTGTGATTGTTCCGGCTACGCGCTCATTGGGGAAAATCCTGCGTGTTATCCTTTCGAGCCAGTTTATCAGTGCGCCAATGAAACGGACAGGATGATGGAACCATTCCGGATCCCCGAGCATCAGATCCAGGCCGAACGCGAATATTAGGTCAATTGCGAAATTCATTCAAATCCTTTTTCCCACAGATGACACAGATGAAATCTTAAATCATGACTCGCACAAAGTCACAGGGGCACAGGGTGAAAATTATATTTAATAAATTTATCCTTTGCGTCTTTGTGGCTTAGTGAGAGATATATGATGATTTCTTTATCTTAGTGATTTGTGGGCAAATAGATTTCAGATTGATGTGTTTTTCCAGGAGTTTGGCGAGGCTCTCGAATACCGGTTCGGGATCGTATGCGCCTCCGGCAAGTATCTCCGAAGGATCTATCCCCTTTCTCGAGCAAAGCCATCTTACCAGCGAATCCCGCATTTCCTGCCTGTCCAAAATACCATGGATGTAAGTCCCGAAGACAAGTCCGTCTGCTGAAACGGTTCCATCGGCTCCGGAAAACTCCTTGCCGTGCCTGCTTGTTATCCTCAGTACCGATTGTTTGGCATCGACTCCTTTGAAACTGCCGTTGGAGTTCACAGCTTTAGCGTGTCCCTTTGGCAGTTTCATTTTGGTAAAGCTGCTAACTTCGCAGTCATCCGTTGATTTCAAAGGAGATGTTTTCCCCATGTGGATCTCGTATCCGCTGAACGGAGTCCCGGAAAATGCGAACGGAAGGCCCATTCCGACTTTTCCTGAAACCTGCGAAAGCTCCTTTTCCTTTTCGATGATGGTTTCGACCGGCAGGAGCCCGAGTCCTTTTACTGAAGATGGCACTCCTTCAATTCCGTGGGGATCTGAAATCTTCTCACCGAGCATCTGGTAACCGCCGCAGATTCCGAAGACAGGAGTCCCAGAGGCATATGCACGCCTGATCTTGTTTTCGAGCCCGGATTCATGGAGGAACTTCATGTCGGAGCAGGTGTTCTTTGAACCGGGAATGAAGACCAAGTCAGGTGTCCCAAATTCATCAGGACGCTCCACGTATCGCACATTGATCTTATCCAATGATTCGAAAGCCAGGAAATCCGTGTAGTTGCTGATCCGCGGCAGTCGGATGACAACAATATCAAGAGTGGTCAGGTGTCGGTGGTCAGGTGTCAGTTGATGCCCTTCGGAATCTGTCCGCTGTCGTCTGTCCTCTGTCGTCTGCCTTCTGGATTCCAGCCCCATCGAATCTTCCTCCTCGATGCGCAGGTTCTTGATGAAGGGCAGAACACCGAGCACAGGAACTCCTGTGAGCCGTTCGATTTCATCGATCCCGGATTGGAGGAGGCTGACATCGCCCCTGAACTTGTTTATGACGACTCCGGCTATGAGCTTCCTCTGTTTCGGGGGAATGAGCATGATCGTCCCGTAGATTGATGCGAAGACTCCGCCTTTGTCAATGTCGGCTACAAGTATGGTTTTGGCCTTTGCATGTTCCGCCATCGCCATGTTCACGAAATCCTTGTCCTGCAGGTTTATCTCCGCCGGACTTCCCGCGCCTTCAATTATTATAAGATCGCATTTTGCGGCGAGACGGTCAAAAGCCTTGAAGGCATCGTTGCGAAGTCCGCACTTTTCCTCGTAATATGATCTTGCTGTCACGTTTCCGACAGCTTTTCCGTTGACGATCAGCTGCGAGCCGGCCTCGCCAGTAGGTTTCAGGAGGACCGGATTCATGTCGGTGTGCGGCTCGATTTTCGCGGCCTGCGCCTGGACAACCTGTGCCCGTCCCATCTCACCGCCTTCCTTTGTCACGAATGAATTGAGCGACATGTTCTGCGCCTTGAACGGTGCTACCCGGAGCCCTTTGTTCACGAAATATCTGCACAGTGCGCTGACAAGCAGACTCTTTCCGGAACCTGAGCCGGTGCCGACGATCATGATGGGGGAATGGCGATACTTGATACTTGAAACTTGAAACTTGGAAGAGGTGAAAATATTCTTCATATGGGAAGTTAAAAGTTCATTGGAATCCTTGTCGAGGACGGCGAGGCGGAAGAAATTTGGACCGAGGCCCTGCCATTTCGAGCAAGAACGGATCAGGAATCCGCGTTTGAGAAGTTCCTTCTGGAGCTTGTCCGCGTCCAGCTTCGATTTGCGAATTTCGCAGAGAAGGAAGTTTGCGGCGGACGGATAGACCTTCAGGCCGGATATCTTTGCGAGATTCGCAGCAAACTCCTTGCGAAGTTCGCAGACGAGCTTCCTTGAATCCTCAATGTATTTCCTATCGGTGTAGAGCAGGGGGATTATCTTCTGCGCGAGTCCGTTGACGCTCCATGGCAGACGCGCTTTTGCGATCTTCGCAGCAGTTGCTGAGGAGGCATAAAGCATTCCGATCCTGACGCCAGCGAGGGAGAAGAATTTTGTCAGGGACTTCACGGCAATTAAATTGTCCGGCAGTTTTTCAGTGAAGAGAGATTTTCTTCCGTCCGGAAGGAAATCTATGAATGATTCATCAATTACGAGATATTTGTCCCTGTTCTTTGCCGCGAACGCAAGAATTTCATTCTTATCGATCGTCGCGCCGGTCGGATTGTTCGGAGTGCAGAGGAAGTACATGTCGGCATCTGAACCGGCCAGCTGTCTTAGGGAAATCTTGAAATTGTTTTCCGGCTTTGAAAAAGTGCATGCTTCCCCGCGGATGCCATGTGCGGAACAGATCTCGGAATATCCGCTGTAGCACGGAGAGATCCATGCGATCTTTGCAGGTTTCAGGGACTGGATTATCATTGAGAAAAGTTCAGTTGAACCGTTGCCGAGGATGACGGACGAAGCGGGGATTCCATGCGCGGCAGCTATTGCGGATGCGGCTTTCCGGGCGTAAATGTCCGGATAACTGGCAAAGACCCCTTCATCCGCCGAGATCAGGTTCCGGCTGACTTTGAGCGGAGCGCCGGCGGGATTGATGTTCACGCTGAAGTCGGCTGTTAATGGGGGGGCTTTCTTCAATCCGAGACTCTCAATGATGGATTTGAGGTTTCCGCCGTGAATGTCTTTGATAGGAGTTTTGTTTTTCATAGGATTTTATGCGAGTAAGTCCGAATCTTGAAAAGTTCAAAAGACGCACGCTAAAGCTGTGAACTCCAACATAATTGTTTCCGTAGTAAATGGCTTTTGTATTTTTATCCGGCTTTTATTGTCAGCAATCATCCAATCATCCGTATCCCAAGTTTCATTTCTTTTCTGGAGCCTTCTGGAAGATGTCCTGCGGGACGCCGTTCTTCGAATAGCCTGCCGCTACTTCTGAGAAATCTATTTTCGTCCTCCAGCCTGGGCCGGAGATGTCGAGGGTGTTGACGATCCAGAAATTCTCCTCCTTCTTGAAGGACTTGACTTCGAGTGTCCTGATGATCTCCGGCTGTTCCTTGCCGGTCACTTCCTTGTTCCATATGACTTTAAGCGGGAAAAAATACTGGATGCAGATATAGACTGTCGCAGATTCCTTCTTGTCGGGGCTCTGGAGCTGGAATACCCTGCATGCATATCCCTTGATGTCCTCTGTCTTAAGCTCCTTCTGCAATGGCCAGAACATGAATGATAGGGCGAGGTCCTCGGGACGTATGCCGCAGTCGGCGAGGACGGACTTGTCCTTATCCGGCCTGTCCACGATCACGCTTGTGCTTTCCGGCTTGTCGGAGTATGCCTGTCCGATCAGGTAGAATTCATTTTTGTTCGCCACGACCTGGGCGAGAGTCCGTTCCGGAGTGAACCTTATCCCGAGGTAGATGGGGAATTTTACGGTGTCGGTGTTGGCCCTCTTGTGCGAGATCTCGCCGTTCATCTTCGCCCAGGATTCCTCAAGAGGGGGACGGCGCGCGATCTTCAGGAATTCCGCGGGCTCAAGCTTTGCTCCGGGATTGTCGTCTTCGGCGAAGGAGATAAAAGGAATTGCCAGAAGTGAAAGGGAAATTATAGAAAGGAGCGCCGACCTTCCTACTTCGCCAAGGCTTCGAAGGACAGGCCAGGTCGGCAATAAGAAAAGCCGGTCTGGAGACCGGCGTTCCTTGAATGGAAGGCTTGCAATCAGCTCGGAGATTTTCATTTTTTCTTTTCCCCGGTCTTTTGAGCAGTCTTCTTTTTCGCCGGTTTTGCAGATTTCTTCACAGGCTTCAATCCCAGGGCGATGTCCAGGGTCTCCATGATGTCGGAGACAAATACGAACTTGACGTTCTTCGTCACTTCCTCGGGGACGTTTTCAAGATCCTTTTCGTTCTTCTCCGGAAGGATGATGGTCTTTATGCCGGACACGAGCGCGGCGATGACCTTTTCCTTGATCCCGCCGACAGGCATGACCTTGCCGCGGAGCGTTATCTCTCCTGTCATCGACGTGCGTGATTTCGAGGGACGTTTTTTCAGGAGTGAGACAAGCGCCGTGAGTATGGTGATACCGGCGGAGGGGCCGTCCTTCGGAGTGGCTCCATCGGGGATATGGATGTGGAAATCGCGTTCCGTGAATGCCGATGCGGGTATTCCGAGGCTCTCCTGACGGCTCTTGATGAAGCTGAATGCTGTTTCTGCGCTTTCCTTCATGATGTCACCGAGCGAACCGGTCAGCTTGAGGTTGCCTTTGCCGGGCATGTCCGTGACTTCAACTGCGAGGATGGAGCCGCCCGCACTTGTCCAGGCCATTCCGGTGGCGCTGCCGATAACTGGTTTGATCTCGACTTCGTCCATGAAGAACTTCTGCGGTCCGAGATAATTGTGCAGATCCTTTGGATATAGCATGGTCTTTTTGGTCGGAGCTGTTTCCTTCTCGACAATCTTGCGTGCTATTTTCCTGAAGACGGTGCCAATGGATCTTTCCAGATTCCTGACGCCCGCCTCCCTGGTGTACTTGTTTGCGATCGATTCGATGGTCCTGGCCGGCATGCTGACCTGCGTGGCCTCGAGGCCGTTCTCCTTGAGCTGTTTCGGGATGAGGAACCTGGACGCGATCTGTTTTTTCTCCATCAAGGTATAGCCGGGGAGCCTGAGGATCTCCATCCTGTCGAGAAGTGCCGGGGGGATGGTGTCGGTGATGTTCGCCGTCGCGATGAACATGACCGAGCTCAGATCGAAGTCGAGTTCGACATAATGGTCGTTGAAAGCGGAATTCTGCTGGGGATCGAGGACTTCGAGGAGTGCAGACGCCGGATCGCCGCGGAAATCGTTCCCGATCTTGTCGATCTCGTCGAGCATGAACACGGGATTTGCGCTCTGCGCCTTTTTCAGACCCTGTATGATCCTTCCCGGAAGTGCTCCGACATAGGTGCGCCTGTGGCCGCGGATCTCAGCCTCGTCCTTGATGCCGCCGAGGGACATCCTTACAAATTTCCTGCTCATCGCCCTGGCTATCGACTGTCCAAGCGAGGTCTTGCCGACTCCGGGAGGTCCGACAAAGCAGAGTATCGGTGACTTCTTGTCCTTCTTGAGCTGCAAAACCGCGAGGAAGTCCAGTATCCTCTCCTTGACGTCCTTGAGATCGTAGTGGTCGGCATCGAGGATTTCGGAGGACTCCTTGATGTTGATCCTGTCCTCGGTGAAGACTGTCCAGGGAAGCGTGACCAGCCAGTCGACATATGTGTATGCGACGTTGTATTCCGGCGAGGCCTGCGGTATCATGGCGAGACGTTCCATTTCCTTCCTTATGGTGGCCTCGACTTTTTCAGGGAGCTTCTGCTTGGCCATTTTCTCCTCGATGGAGGCAAGGTCCGGATTCTTCGATTCGTCGCCGAGTTCCTTTTTGATCATCCTGAGCTGTTCGCGGAGGAAATATTCGCGCTGGGTCTTTCCGAGGGTGCTGCTGACCTGCGACTGGATCTTGGAGCCGACATGCAGGACTTCGAGCTCCCTGTTGAGGAGGATAGTGAGGAACTGGAGGCGCGAATGCAGATTGGGCAGTGCGAGTATGTTGAGCTTCTCCATGTAAGTGATGTGCAGCGTGTCGGCGATGAGATCGGCCAGGCGCGCGTTGTCGTCGATGTTCAGGATCGCAATCCTGAGCTCTTCGGGATAGAATGGAGAGGTCGAGATGATTTCCTGGAACTGCTTGATCGCGTTCCGGGCCATGGCGATGGTTTCTATGTTTTCACTTTTCTCCTCGATGATATCCTTCACCTCGACAATGAAAGGCGCAACATCGTTCATTTTTTTCAGGAAGCGGATCCTCTTGAGACCTCTCACTAGGATTCTGACAGTTCCGTCGGGGAATTTCAGGAGTTTCACGATTCTTGCCAGTACGCCGATGGTGCAGAGGGACTTGGCGTCGACTTCGAACGTCTGGATCACTGGTTCGGCGAGTTCAATGGCTTTTTCCTTCAGATGCGGAACTTCGGGGAAAAGGGCGATTGTCCTGTCGCCGCTGATCAGGGATTCGAGCATTTTTATTACAGCCTCGCCTTCGATGACGAGAGGGGAGAGCGTATATGGGAATATGACAATTTCCTTGAGGGCGAGAAGCGGCACGGAATAGCTGTCACGGCGCTGGATGTTCGCCGGTTTGTCGCCGTTTGGCTTGTTATCCACATTGATCTCTATCGGTTCCTGATCGTTCATTTCTATATTGGCCATAAAAAGTTCCTTTAGGGGATTACATGCAATCAAATAACATAACTTATAAACGGTTGAATTCAAAAGGTAAATATTAACTGAAGCATGTTCTTCAGTGAATATTTACACTTAAGGGAATCTCATTAAAGAAGTCAAGCAACAGGCGAGACGCCTGTTCTACATTCTCTAATAGGATCATAAATATAATACAGATATTATGAATGCGAGCTTGATTTGTAGTTAGGGAGCCCTAAGTTATGCGCGGAAGACTAATTAGGGCGGCCTAACTCCAGCTTGGATAACATAAATTATGAATACAGAACCAAGAAAAAAAATACTTATAGCCGGTAGTCCGAATGTCGGGAAAAGTGTCATATTTAATGACCTTACCGGAAGCTATGCAACCGTCTCAAATTATCCCGGGACAAGTGTCGAGGTTTCCCGCGGAAAATCTATGATCGGCAATGAAGAATATGACGTCGCCGACACTCCCGGAATGTATTCCCTGATGCCGATCACAGAAGAGGAAAGAGTTTCACAGAAGATCATCTTTTCAGAAAAGGCGGACGTCCTCCTGCATGTCGTCGATGCAAAAAACCTGGAAAGGATGCTCCCCTTCACTTTCCAGCTGCTTGAAGCCGGACTCCCGGTAATCCTAGTACTAAATATGATGGATGAAGCTGACAAGCTCGGTATCAAAATAGATGTCGCCAGACTTGAAGCCGAATTGAAAATACCAGTGGTGCCGACGGTCTCGGTAACTGGTAAGGGAATGGATATGCTGAGACGTGCAATCCAGGCGTATATCATAAGGGAGCCATTTTTTCTTCAATATGACAAGGTCATGGAAGAAAAAATATTATCAATGGAACAGCTGGTAAAATCTGAATATAATACTTCAAAGCGGGCGGTGGCATTATTGCTCCTGCAGAAGGACGAGGAGATCCTCGCTCTTGCAAAGGAGAAAGAGCCTGAATTCGAAAGTATGCTGAAGCTGGCCGACGAGATTGCAGAAGACGGCAGGTTCTCTGTCAATTACATCTTGAATATGAAGCGATATCAGGCTGCAACCGAGATTGCTGAAAAAGTCATGAGTACCGTGACTGCGGGAAAACTGGGATTTGCAGAAAAACTCAGCAGACTCACGATGAATCCGCTGACAGGAATCCCCATCCTGCTGCTCGTGCTTTATTTTGGATTCTACAAGTTCATAGGCGGTTTCGGGGCAGGGGTGCTTGTGGATTTTTTGGAGAACACAGTGTTCGTCGTATATGTGAATCCGTATGTGACGAGATTTGTCGAGGGCATCATCCCCTGGGTATCGCTCCAGCAGCTCTTTGTCGGCGAATACGGCATAATAACTTTGGGGATAAGATATGCCGTTGCGATAATCCTGCCCATCGTCGGGACGTTCTTCGTCATGTTCGCGGTGATCGAGGACTGCGGATATCTGCCCAGGCTTGCGATGCTGATTGACAGGATATTCAAGAAGATCGGACTTTCGGGCAGGGCGGTGATCCCGATGGTCCTCGGACTCGGATGCAAGACTATGGCGACGATGGTAACGAGGACGCTTCCAACAAACCGCGAACGGATAATGGCGACTCTCCTCCTGGCGCTTGCGATCCCGTGCGCGGCACAGCTTGGTGTCATTCTCACGCTCTTCAAGGACAATTTGTTCGGATTCCTGATATGGGCGATGATCATCGCCATGATATTCCTTCTTGTCGGCTATATCGGGGCCAAAATACTTCCCGGCGAGAAACCGGTCTTCTTCATGGAAGTCCCTCCGCTCAGGCTGCCGAAGCTCTCGAACATCATCGTGAAGACTTATACGAGGATGACATGGTATTTCCTCGAAGTGCTGCCGCTCTTCATACTCGCGAGCATCCTGATATGGATCGGGCAGATCACGGGAGTCTTTGATCTGCTTGTCGGACTCCTCGTGCATCCTGTCAGGCTTCTCGATCTTCCTGACAAGACGGCGGTTGCATTCTTCTTCGGTTTCTTCCGGCGCGACTATGGGGCGGCCGGACTTTATGAGCTAAATACCGACGGCCTTCTCAGCGGGAACCAGCTTCTGGTTGCAAGTGTAGTCATGACAGTTTTCCTGCCGTGCATAGCCCAGCTGATCATGAATATAAAGGAACGCGGATGGAGGACAGGCGTCGGTATCTCGGTGTTCGTGCTGTTCTTCTCATTTGCCACTGGACTGGTCTTGAGCGGATTTTTGAAAATAACGGGGATACATTTATGAAGTGTTCATTATGCGGTTTTGAATTTGACGAGAAATGCGCGGTGTCAAGCTGCGAAGGATGCCTATTGAAAAAGAAATGCAGGCTGGTGAAATGTCCGAACTGCGGCTATGAAATGCCGAAGACGCCTCTCTGGTTGGAAAAAATGAGTAATCAGTTATCAGTAATCAGAAGTCGGTTGATGATGTCTTGTCCTGAAATAAGTTGACACTTGCCAAAAGGAAAGGCAAGTAGTATGAAAGAGGTTTTCAGGTATA
>MHBH01000084.1 GCA_001804805.1 Lentisphaerae bacterium GWF2_49_21 | reverse complement strand
TGTAAGGTTCCTTTCTTTCTAGTTGTTTTACTTTTCGAAGCTAATTGTAATATAACTTCAGAAAAGTCTGGAACCTTATATGTCTATCAGGCCAGATGGCCTGACGTAAATACATAGAGATATAAATTCTTAACTAGACTCATTCAAGTTCCGCAGCCCTTCGGCAAGTTCAGGCAGGACCGCGGCATGGATGATGGGTGAAAGATAAATGAACGACCATACTGAAGACCCGATGTCTCCCGCAGAGATAACAGTTCCGGACAAGAACAAGCATTATACGGCGAACAGGCAGTTCCAGGGGATACCCGGAATAGAATGCGCTCCCAACGGACGACTCTGGGCCACCTGGTACTCCGGCGGTGTCAATGAAGGACCGGACAACTATGTCCTGCTCGTGACCAGCGACGACAACGGCAAAACCTGGACCGAGCCTGTCGCCGTAGTCGATCCTCCGGGGAACGTCCGCGCCTACGATCCCGTACTCTGGCACGATCCGCAAGGACGCATGTGGATGTTCTGGGCGCAGTCATACAGCGAAAAGGACGGGAATATCCATGACGGCAGGGCTGGAGTCTGGGGCGCATGGACAAAAGATTCCAACTCGGGCAAGCCAGTATTCTCTCAACCTGTCCGTATTGCCGACGGAGTCATGATGAACAAGCCTATAATCCTCTCCTCGGGTGAATGGGCGATGCCAACCGCGGTATGGGTTTGTACAGGTCCCAAGCTGGAAGAACTGAAGCACGCCCGTTTCTCCAACATGACACTTTCCTCCGACAACGGCAAAACATTCCAACTCCAAGGAGGCGCCGACGTCCCGCACAGATCTTACGATGAACACATGATCATTGAGAAGAAGGATGGACGACTCTGGATGCTTGTCCGGACAGAATACGGAATCGGCCAGAGTTTCTCCAGCGACAAAGGGAAAACTTGGACGCCAGGAGAAAACTCGAATCTCGGTGGACCTAACTCAAGGTTCTTCATCAGACGTCTGTCATCCGACAATCTTCTTCTTATAAATCATGCCGACATCACTGCTGAAAAGGCTGTAAAACTTTTCATTGAAGGAAAGACCTGGCGTCCGCGTTCGCATCTCACGGCATTCATTTCCGAGGACGACGGGGCAACTTGGACAGGCGGACTTCTTCTCGACGAGAGGGAAGGCGTTTCATATCCCGATGGTGTCCAGGACAAGGACGGCGCGATCAGGATCATCTACGACTACCAGCGCTACATGGAAGGAGCCATCCTCATGGCATCCTTCAAAGAGGAGGATGTCCTCTCGGGAAAACCTGCGTCAAAGGATCTGCAACTGAAAATGCTGGTGAACAAGACCGGCGGAGTGCGGGAACGAAAATAAGTTCCAAGCTCCAAATCTCAAACAGATTTTATTTTCCAATTTTCAAACGACAAACAATCTAAGAACATGCCTTGCGACATTAGAAATCGCGCAAGAACACGTCTTGCGACGTTAACTACAAACGAATTGCATGAATAATCCGGAAAATCTGTTCGTAGTTAAGCCCGCAAGGGCTGTTCTTTATCTTTATGCGGCGAAGCCGTGGAGGGTCGCGCTTGCCTGTCATGACCTGTACTGAGCCAGGTCGAAGTAGCTTGTCGAATGGCCGCGACCGTTAAGAATAAAGGTGAAGAGCGGACGTCGCAAGGACGTCCCTCCACGCCAGACGGCGTTAAGATCATGAAAGAAGAGCGAAAGAGGCTCTGCAACGCCGATACTCCGTGTGTTTTGCTTCATTCGAGGTTCAAAGTTCGATGTTGGATGTTCGAAGTTCATGTTTCCTGGCCGGTCACGGCTTCCGGCCTGCCTTAAGATGGTACATGCTAAAGCACGTACCTACTCGCAAATCACTGCGGGATCCAGAATGTCGTCTGCTTTGTCAGCGTTTCGGGCTTGCCGTCAAGTTCCAGGACTATCGTTGTCGCCGGACTGTCCGGCATTGGTGACGGTATTTTTTCGAGGAAAAGCCTGTCGCCTTCCTGGCGGAATCCGATTTTCTTTCCGTTCTTAAGCAGTTTTGCCGACAGCACCTTGTTCTTCAAGTCGCCCCAGCAGTAGCTGCCGCAGGGATCGTTCAGGAAGTGCAGATAGACCTTTTTCCCTTTTGCGGTGATCGGCCTGGCGGTGCTGTTCCATGTGAACGGATGCCTTTCCGAATTTGAAATGCATTCACGGCTGTGGCTTATCCATTTACCGGCTTCACGTAAAATCTTCACTGACTCCTCCGGAACGGTTCCATCGGCCTTCGGTCCGATGTTGAGGAGGAGATTTCCCGCGCTCTGGGCGCAGGTCAGAAGCATGTCGATCACATCTGCCGGACTCTTCCAGCGTCTGTCGCCTGCATGATATCCCCAGTTGCCGTTCAATGTCAGGCACGCCTCCCAGTCCTGTCCCGCAGCCGCCGGACTTATCGTCTGTTCGCTGCATTTGATGTCGAAAGGTTTACCGAGACGGTTGTTGACGATGATTCCCGGCTGGAGCTTCTTCACCATTTTCAGAGTCTCATCGCCCTCGATGTTCTCCGGTATGCATCCGTCGAACCATAGATAATCGATCTTGCCGTATCCGGTCAGCAGTTCGCGGAGCTCCGCCCGGTAATATTCGATGAAGCGCCGTTTTGAACTTGCGTCGCGCCAGTCCTTTTCACCCGGCCAGTCGCGGTAGAAAGGTCCGGGATAGTCCGGATGCGTCCAGGAAGCAGGCGAGTAATATAGACCGACCTTGAGTCCTGCCTTCCTGACGGCCTTCACGTATGGCGCCACCAGATCGCGTTTCGGTCCGAGCTTTGCGGCGTTCCAGCTGTTGACCTTCGAATCCCAGAGTGCAAATCCGTCATGGTGCCGGGTTGTCAGTACCATGTATCCCATTCCGCTTTTCTTCGCGAGATCGGCCCAGGCAGCAGGATCGTATTTCTCAGCATGCCACTTGTCTATGAGTTTTCTTGTATACTCTTCCTTGCCGATCCTCTCCCTGTTCATTATCCATTCGCCCTTCCCGGCGACGGAGTACGCCCCCCAGTGTATGAACATGCCGTAGCGGCTTTCATTGAACCATTTCCTGCTGTCATTGTTTCTCATTTGAATATGCTCCTGTTTACTTGATTTTTCAGTTATCATATATGATGCACCATATCCAAACTTCAAATTCCATAGTACAAAATTAAACAAGGGCGTGAATATATCCTGAAAGGATTTGTTTTCAATTTAATCGTGAGGTTGAATATTATTACTTTGTGCCTTTGCGAGAGGATAATTCATTTGTGTTCATCTGTGTGATTCGTGGGCGCTTCCAGAAATTCTTCTTGATTTTTCCAGCTATCCTGATTATCTTCAGGACTTATAGAAATCATAATATCCAGCAAAGGATCTCCGATGAAAAAGACTGCCATTGCCTTGTTTTCCGTCTGGACACTGATCGTTTCATGCATTGCCTATGACACCCCGACAATCATCCTCTCGGACGAAATCAACGTTGGGAAAGGCAACGGGAACCAGTACCAGTCCGACCTGCGCACCAATCCTGCGAATGGAAAGGAAATGTGCATCACCGCCAAGCAGAATAATTCCGAGAAGGAGACCATTCTCTTCCACAGCTCCGACGGCGGAGCGAACTGGAACCTGCTGTCACAGCCTGCCAGCGGCGATCCCGATGTGGCTTACGATCTGGCAGGTACCGCACACTTCTCATTCATTGACAATTCATCTTCCAAGAAACTCGGATACCGTCGTTCCAAGGACGGCGGAGCCACCTGGGAGGACAAACGCTCACTAAGCATCGCAGTTGATCATCCTCACATCATATGCGACCGCAATGCCGCTAGCCCTTACAAGGGCTCGATCTACATTGCCGGCCGGCCGTTTTCAGGTGGAGGGCTTGGGATCGAATATTCCCGCGACGGTGGTACAACTTTCAAATCTGCAATCATTTCTCTCGCCGGACGCGACGTAGCAACTCCCTAGCTTCAGCCGGGCGTCAAGGTATGGGCCTCGATAGGCATCGGAAAGCTACAGACTGGATTTGTATTCGCGCCGGCCATCCTCGCAGATGGAACCTTGCTGATACCGATGATGACATCACACACCATGCTGGCTGATGGCGGCGGCAATTATGCCGGAAGCCTGAAAGACATCTACTGCCTGCGTTCAACTGATGGAGCTGTTACATTCGGAGCTCCGATCAAGATAGCAAGCAAGAATTCGATTGGAAATGACGCCGGAGCCGGAGATGCAAGCTGCCTTGGCGGCTTTGCGGTCGGGAAATGGGGGAAAGGCCAGCGCGTCTACCTGACATATTCGCAGAGCCGACCCAAACAGCCTGCGGAACTCATGCTCACCACATCCGATGATGGCGGTCTGAAATGGACAGCTCCCCGGTCAATCGTTCCTTCCACTCCGTCAGGATGGGGTGCGGGTTCCTCCAGCCTGATGGTGAATTCAGATGGCGTGATAGGCGTCCAATATTACAGCTTGAAACAGGGGAACAACGAGTTCGACATCTACTTTACGGCCTCCGTAGACGGTGGAACTACTTTCTCCACTCCTGTCAGGATCTCAACGGCAACATCGACTGAACCTAAAACTCCCAGACAGCCTAGGACACCAGGACAGGACCAGGTCTATAGTGATACGGCTCCAGACGGTAGCTTCCGTCTTGTATGGCCAGATGCCCGCAGCAACGCTCCAGCCTATACCTTATACTACCGCATGGTCAAAGTGCAGGGGAAGTAGGGATAAGTAGTCAGTAGTCAGTGGTCAGTGGTCGGGTGTCGGGTTTCAGAAAGATTTTTGATTTTCGTTTCCAGTTTCAAATCACAATTCCAAATTGCCGGCCGGAGGCCAGCGCTCCATTTCTTTATTCGAGGTTGAATGTTCTTATGTTTTAATCATCCAGCATCAATCTGTCCTCTGACCTCTGTCCTCTGTCGTCTGTTTTTTCTCCAGAATCCTCCTCATAGCCGCCGCCTTATGCTCCCTGGCGAGCGACTTGAAGAATTCGGATTCCCTTCCCCAGATGTTACGGGTTATCTCCAGGATCAGGCCGTTGCGCCACACGGGATTATCGGCAGAAAGGTCCAGAAGTCTCAGAAGGAACGGCACGACGTTTCTTCCAGGAGGAGTTTCCCCTCTACAGACGGTTTCAATGTCCCTGATCAGCCAGGGATTGTGCATGAGGCCGCGCGCAGGAGTGATGCCGTCGACTCCTGTCCGGCTTATCATCTCCACCGCCTGCCCGCACGTGAAAAGATCACCGCTGCCGAAGAGGAATGTTTTTGGCAGAAGTTCCCGCGCCGTTCTCAGGCGCTGAAGTCCGTCCGGAACGCTCCTGAACAATTCCTTTGAAGTCCTATAATGGATGACAATCCAGTCGGGTTCGGCCTTGCGGACCTGCTCAAGGATGCCGGGCAGTTCGTCCGCTGATGTGAAACCTGTGCGAAGCTTGACGCCTATTCCTGTGCCGGGCGAAGACTTGCGCATTTCAAGGAGCGTGTCGCGTATCCATTCCGGATTCCGCAGCTGGGCTCCTCCTGCGCCGCTCCGCAGGACGGTATTGCTTGAACACGCGCAGTTGAGTTCGACGCCGATAACTCCGTCTAGTCCGGAAAGTATTTTTGTCGTTCTGGCAAGATGTTCACGGTATGTCCCCATGATCTGGGCGATGATCGGCAGAGGCCGGAAATATATCAGACGCTCATCGAGCCTGACTGCACGCGGCGTGCTGTGGGAGATCCGGATGAAAGGTGTTATCCACGAGGAAAGAAGATCGAACTCCATCATTGTACGGCAGAAATCAGCGGTCATGATCCCTTCCATCGGTCCCGGCAGTATGCGCGAAGGAATGGACTTTCCGCCCGGAAGAGGCACGGGCTGGAGGAGTTTCTTCAATTGATCTTTTTCCCTGTTCAAAATTCTCCTCCAGCTCCATTTCAGTTCTGCAATTATCGCATTTTGCAGGAGTAAAAGCAAATGGTGTTTCTGGCGCTCCGATTGCAAGTATCGAGTATCAAGTTACCAGTTACCAATCACAGGACCCACGAAAAATCCTTGTCGTCGCCGGGTTTGAGCGCCTTGTCAGGCAATCTTGGAAACTCCTTGGACCAGAATCTGCCGGCGTTATTGATATGGAATTTCGCCAGAAGCCTTCTCGAAAAGTTCTGTTTCGCCCGGTTATCATCATCAGGATTCAGATAATATGAACCTGCAAGCCATCCTTCCTGGAAATGGGGTCTCTTTGCCGAAGGATGACAGGCCGACTGCAGATGTATCAATACAATGTCCTGATCTATATAATGGCTGATAGTGCCATGCGGGTAAGGCATTCCAAAAACATAAACATAGCCATTTGTTGAATTCTGCGTTGCAAATGAAGCTGCAACCCTGAGGGAATGGGTCAAGTCCAGATACGGCGTCAGGCATTTCTCATAGTGCTGCAATATTGCCCAGCACAGTTCCTCATTCCTCAGCAGATACCTGAGGGCTTCCCTCTGGTCGCCTGTCTCCTGGGGATATCTGTCCAGAAGCTGTTTGGTTTTTTCTTTCAGGTCCTGCCAGCGCCGCTTCCACTCCTTGCTGTATGAGATGTTCTTTACCTTGTCAGAGCGGAATATCGAGGGATAGAGGGAAACAGAATGTTCGCTGCCCCTCGAGGCGTAAAAATCTTCGGGCTGGCCCCTGTACAAAAGGAAATAGCCCCTGTTTTTAAATCCGAGGGTCGCCACCTTGGCCACCAGCTCAGGATAATCCTTGATCGGGAAAGCGCTGCTTGCGCCAAATCCCTTCCTGATATCAGCCTGCTTAATCCGCTGAGGATCATTATTCCCATGACGGAATGTCCTTATTTCCCCTTCAATCATGTACATATGTCATTTTCCTTCGGCATCCACTTTTGATTTTAGTTTCCAGCATCTAGCATTAATCATCCCCCTCACAACTCATCATACTTCTTACACGATGCCATGGACAGATTCCTAGGAGAGTGGAACTTATCCCAGTCCCTTTCCAAGGCGAACTTCCTCAGCTCTTCCTTAAGTATTCCTATGCCTGCCTTGTTTTCCTCATATTAAAATCCCTTCATATCAACTGGAATATCCTATTTTCCGGAGGCAGCCGCTGCCGGCCTGGCCTTCACTGTAAACGCATCATTTGCAAGACCTGCAAATTGAATGAAGCCACCTTTGGGAACATATATATCGCCCATGCCGTCGATGGAGCTATCATATATTGGTTCAATCTCAGGGGAGAATGCTATTATCCTGCCGTTCTCAGGTTTGATGAAACCCAGGATCATTCCTTCATTGGCAGCCAGCCACTCGTTATGGGCGTCGTTTCCTATCCTTATGGAATTGTCGCCCGCCTTCAATGCAACGGCGGAATCTGCCGGACAATACAACATGTCAGAAAGCCAGACCCATGGCCTCCCGTTCTTTTCAAAAAGTAAAAGTTCCATCTGGTCGCGGACGGCATTCAAGGGCATGCCCGCAAATTCCGGGGATTCGATCCTCTTGGCGCCATGGAAAAAAACATATCCCGGCAAATCCTTATACAACAATGATTTCATCAAAAGCGATTCCGAGAGCATGTTCGCCTCAAAAGGAGCGACGTTGCGCCGCAGCCAGATTTTACCATCCATGTCGATCCTGAGGCTCCTTGGTTTTTCAAGCGGCTTCACTTTCTGCATCGCGATCACATCAATCCCGCCACCAAGCAGCGAACGGCTCACAAAGTAGCTTTCTCCGTCTATACTGGCAAAATAGCAAAGGCCGCCTGAAGCATCGTGGTAATACCCGTCATTATATATAAGCGTGGTTGCCGGAATCTTCTCCTGGTCCTTGAAACCATACAGGGTAGCGGTGTTCTTTTCCGCATCGAACACTACCTGTCCCAGCTTGGTGTCGCTGGCATAATAACCGGCAAATAAAGCATGATCCTGCGGCAGCTTCTGCGCTTCCACCGGGACCTGGACGGATTTCTCCTCCTTGGAAATAAGTTTTTTCGCGACCAGTACCGCATCCAGAATGTCCAGCGATATTGTCATAGCACCGCTTTCTGCCCCGGAAGCAATCACTACTACAGTTATCTTCTTGTCCGGAACCGTATAGGTCATCGAAGAGTAATGTCCTGTGCCCCCGCTCTTGCCGAACACCTGGATTCCTGCCGCATCATACCGGGGAAGACTTGTGAGATCCCAGCCCAGCCCGAATGAAAAAGAGTTTTTCCTCAGCTTGCCCCAGAACGCTGAAGGCTGCGCCTTCCTCATCTCAGCGAGGGATGATTTCTTCAGGAGTTTGCCTTCTTCTGAAAAAGAATCCATGAAACGGCAGAGATCCTCGGCGTTTGACGACAAGCCGCCGGCGCCCAGGACAGAGATCGTCTCAGGAGGATGGACCTTCCCGGTCTTGGCGTCATAATACAACGCTATGGTCCTGCCCCTGACCTCGCCCACGCCCATTCCGGTGTGTTCCAGGCCGAGGGGCTTGAAGATCCTCTCATCAAGGAAGTCGATGTATTTTTTTCCGCCCACCTTCTCAACGATCATTTCCGCCAATGTAAATCCATCATTGCAGTATACTGCGATTGCTCCCGGGGCATGCTTGAGATGTTCACGGGCCAGGGTATTGATTGTCTCCAGCTTTACGTTGTCATAATACCTGTATCCAAATGTGTTCGGCCCCGCAGTTCCTGGCAGGCCGGATACGTGGTTCAACAACATTCTTACTGTAATGGCCTTATATCTGTCGTCAGCCATCTTGAATTCCGGAAGGTAGTCGGTGACAGGCTTGTCGAGCAAGACCTTGCCATCATCGACGAGGAGCATGATTGCAGTTGACACATATATTTTGCCGATGGAACCGAAATTGAAGATCGTATCTTTATCGACAGGAATGCCCTTCTCCCTGTTCGCCATGCCAAAACCTTCAGAGTAGACGACCTTGCCGTCGGCCATTACTGCAACGGTGGCGCTCCCGCATTTGCCGCTGTTTATGGCCTGCCAGATCTCGCTGCGGGCAATAATAATGGCGCCTTCATAAGGATTCGCATCCTGGCCGAATGCAGTTGCAGCAGTCAGTATGCAGCATAGACACGCTGCACCGATAATTCCGGTTTTTGACATTGATTCCTCTTTTTTGAAAAATTATATTTGTTTAATTTGCCACATGTCAATTGTGGTAGTCTAGCATATTTCAGGGAAAAGTAAATTTGCAGGAGATGATACTGGATGCTGGATAAAGGCCATGGCATTCCCCTCAAATCGGCTTTAGCTACAAAACAAAAGAAAGGAGAATACCATGACTGCGGAGAAAGTAGCGCATCGAACTGGAAAAGCAAGACTTGTTTGCCACAGACCTTCACTAGACTGGAAGGACTTTGAAAAGAGTATGTTAACGCAAAGGCGCAATGTCGCAATGTTATGAAATCGAGATAGACATCTTATCAGTGTAAGTCTTTAGAATTTACAATCCGGTAAATCCGGTTATCCTGTCAGTAAGATCTCTTAACAAATACATGGTACAGCCTTCCGTCTTCGCAATCAAGCTACGCCGGACACAGAAAGGCCGTACCTACTTCAATACCAGCTTCACGACACGTTCGTTGTCGGCATCGATCAACGCGGCCCTCGTCCCTCTGCTGCTTATGCCTGTCGGCCTGGAAAGTTCACCAATGCCGGTCCCAGCCTTGTCCGTCTTGCCGAACTGACCGACAAACGTGTTGCCATCCTTCTTGAAGCAAAGCACGCGGTGCCGTTCGGTGTCTGACACCCAGAGAAGATTGTTGTGCAGGGAAATATAAAGCTTGTTGCCGAATTTCTGGTCCGGCTTGTCGCCCCAGCTGTTCCAGCGCTTCACTTCCTTCCAGTTGTCGCCGTCAGGGGAGAATTCGATTATACTGCCGTCTGCAGAAGCGATCAGGCTTGAGCCGTCAACAGTAGCAAGATTGTTCCAATCCATGGTCGTCTGCGCGGTCGCGAGCTTGACATTCTTATCTTCCATCGGAGTCCATTTCCCGTCGACATAATACAGGACGCCCTCGCCATTCTTGTCGATTGTCAGCACGCATCTTTTCTTGTCCTTGGACAAATATACGGCCGTTCCGCTCATTTCCTTGCGCAAGGTCACTTTCTCAATCCAGCGCTGCTGTACTCCTCCTACATCATCCATCCTCCCCCTGACCCATGCAATCGCAGCGTCATATACAAGTCCGGGTCCGACTATGTTCTTGTCGGGCGTCATAGCGAGCTGCCCGTTGATCCTGAAGCCGGTCGTCTCATAGAACGGCGACTCGGGCCTGTCGTTCCAATGCCAGCGTCCGTTGCGCACGAGGATGTCGCCCTCGTCATCCATGATTATACCGTCCTTGTGCCAGCTGAGCGCACCGATCCTGCGCACTTCATTGAACTGTTTCTTCTCCTCATTCCATTCTAGGATGAATACGATGTCGCCAATCCCTGAAGCGACAAACAGGTTCGCTCCGATCTTCCAGAGCGACTTTCCGCTCGATAATTCCTCGTTGCAGCGCACTTTGCCTATGAATGAGCCACTGGCTCCCCCGTAGACGACGCCGGGCGAACTCTCGAAGTCCTTCTGGAACTTCTTGATCGTGCCGTGCCAGACGTGGCCGTACCAGAATCCGTCGATATACTGCGGCCTGCTTCCCGGCGCCGGAGGGCCTTTCTTCTCATTCATGATCTTACCGTTCTCAAACGCATACATCTTGTTGTCGATGTTCAGGAATATCTTTCCGTCAGGCGTCATTTCCACGCCGTTGCAACGCCCCTCGCCTGTCGGACCGAGCTGTTTGCTCTCGCCGGACTTCACATCAAGCTGGAAAAGATTGCTGTCCGCGGTGACATATGCGATCTTCCCGTCCTTTGATCCGAAGCTGATCTCATCAACATTCTTTACGTTCATCGGGACCGGGCTGGATCCTGGTTCGGCGTTGACATCAAGCTTGAACAGCTTGCAGTCGCGGTCGGCCATGATCACGATCGTATCATTTACGATCGTCATCATGCTCCTGGAATTTGCCGCAGGCGCCTTGAAACTTGCGAGGAGGCGTCCGTCGAGGCTGTAGCGATTGAGTTTTCCGCTTCCGGCCGAAACCCAGATCGTACCTGCACGGTCGACGACCGATCCCAGCGTGTCGCGCGGGTTTCCACTCTTCGAGGTCGTGACGAGAGAATCACCCTTCTCCCCGGAATTTCCAAGGACGCCATCGAAGACGATTCCTTCGGCGGCTTCTGCGAAATTCGCAAGGAACAGGAAAGTTATCATGATAAATCCGAAAGCCATGCCAATTCGCCCAGAAGTAAATATGCAATTACCAGTAGTCACGGGATAGTATGGAGTCCCCAAATAAAGGAGGGCGGACTTTCCAGTCCGCCAACTCGCGGGTTGGAAAACCCGCGCTCCGTTGAAGAGGAAATGCATCGAGATCGTTCTGAGATGATTAATCATATTTTTCTCCAAAGTATGTCGGAATTCATTCCGACGTTTTCCTAAACTCAGTTGACGGGTTGCCCCAGTCATCCGACGGGGCAGGAAACCCGCCCTACTTCTCCCCTTCGAATTTTATCTTGCCCCACATGTCGGGACTCAGCATGATCTCGCCGGGAACATCGTTCACCAGGCCTGTCGCCTTGTTACTCCAATACGAACGGAGCAGATTTATGGTGCCTTCATCGTCTCCGAAGATGACACCGACATCTGCAATATAGTTTTCGGGACCAGGTTTCAGCCCGAGTTCCGCGAGCGGAATAGACACTTCCACCATGTATTCGCTTTCGGAACGCTGGACTGCGATCTTCGCATTTTCTATTCGCCGTACATCGTCCACTGTCTCGCTGCGCCACGGACTGGTGAACTTGACCGGACTGCCCTTATCGCCATTCTTCAGCCTGTGCCTGTAGAGGACGGCGATGTTGGCTTCGCCATTCGGGGCGATGAGAAGACGGATATCTCCGGGTACCGGCCCTTTGCGCCTCTGATCGGCTGCAGCATCCGTACCGATCTGCAGATCCACTGAATCTCCTGTTTTGAAAAGGCTCTGCCAGTCCTTTCCGGTATTGACCCATGGCGACTCGTCCTTCACCTTGTAGTAGAGGTAGAGGTTTTCGCTGTCCCAGCAGATCCTGGCGTCAGGCTTGAACACGCCTGCATCCCATTTCAGACTGTTGGTCTTCGGCCATTCCCCGTCCTTGCCGTCAATGACCGGTTTCTTGTCCATGCGCAGGGCAATGCCAACAACGTCATCGGCCTTCTCGCTCCGGCGCGCCTTGAACTTCCTGTCGCATGAAATGAGCTGTTCCTGTGTGACTGTTATCTCACCCGAGCTCCTTTTGATCTTGTCGAGCCCTTCGATCTGGTAGATGCGGTAACCGCTGCTGCCAGTGATCAGATAATATTTCCCGTCCTTGTCGGATTTTCCGAAGAAACCTCCGAACGCCTCACCGCCGATCAGCATATCGTCGCGGGCTCCGCCCATGCGCACATCCCTGAACATCTCGTCCAGATAGAACCCGTCGTTTGTAAGTATGAAAAAGCGGCCATGGTTTCCGTTGAGCATGAAGACGTCGGTCTTGTCGTCAATTCCTGCTGCTCCGAGGAAGAACAGATTTCCCTGCATCTGTCCATTGACAGGAAGTGGAGCATTGTGCGAGCCATGCACGCCGACCCAGTTGTTCTTGAAAAACCACAGTTTCTTTCCTTCCGGAGAAAATGCAACCATGTTGGGAGTGCTGTTCAGGATCAGGTTCCCGAACCTGTCCGTCTGGCTCTCGGCGCGGATGCTGGCGAACTGTCCGAGGCTTTCAGTCTTGGATACGGTGACAGCCTTCGCGATCGCCTGTTCCATGGTCGGGTAGTTTGGCACGCCGTTCTTGTCGAACCCATCTGGCTTCATGACGATAAAACCGTCCTTGCCGCCGATCGTCGCCGGAATACGGTATGTGATCCCGTCGATCATATGTCCCCAGCGAGTTCCTGCGAGCAGAGCCTCTTTTCCAGTGAACTCGAATTCGTCCTCCTGGCAGAGACCGTCTCCGTTCCTGTCGCGCCAGAAGACGCCGAGGTTCGTAGTGAAATTCTTGGCATTCTTCCCTTCAGGATCCACGATCTTAAGATGCTTCTCGAGAACTTTTTCAAAATTCTCCGGGGGATTCCAGTTGCAGCCGTAGCGGAAGGAACCGACAGTGGACTGGGCAGCTAGATCCTTGAGGCTTCCGTCGGGCATTATCTCCGACACGGTATTTATGAAACCTGCGCCGACGAGGAAATTGCGTCCTGCCTCGTGATGGAAGGAATACCTGTAAGCCCAGTTATAACCGCCGAAATGCTTCGCATCCTTCTGGAACACGCTTGTGAATTCCGCAGTTTTCGCGGCGAGATCAACTTTCCAAAGGCCCTGCAAACCAACAAAGGAGCCGATGTCCGCATGATCAAATCCGGCTGCGGAACCTCCATACGGCGGATTGCCGAAGAGCCGGACCGCAACCTTGTCGGATTTCAGGTCCCAGGAAAGCACGCGCTTAGGGTTGACACGGTTTTCGGTGACCCACAGCTTCCCCTTGAACACCACGAGCCCGGCGGGATTCACCATGCGCTCTGGAACAAATTTACCCTGATATGCTCCTCCGGGAACTCCGATGCTCTTCACCTTGTCGGCACCCTTGAATACATCGACTGTGTTCGTCGCGGAATTCGAAACATAAAGCAGACCTTGTGCTTCGTCAAGGTACATTCCTCTTGCACTGATGTTCTTCAGGACGACCGTGTTCTCCTGCGTCTTCGGATCGATGCTGCAGATATTATCGCCGGACTGGATCAATATTTTCTTTCCTGAAAGTGCCATCGTTCCCGGCTCGTTGACGGGGATCAGGCCTTTCTGTTCCGCCTTTTCCGGATCAATTACAAGGATCCCCTTGCTGTAATAGCTGCTGATATAGAGAAGCCCGTCCAGGAGCACCATTCCCTGCAGGCCCTGCTTCTTCTCCTTCTTGAGGCGTTCATAGCTGTTCAGCCATTTGAAGGATTCCCTTCCGTATGGAACAGGCCTCTGCTCAGCAAGATTGTATCTCGTGATATTGATCCCGTATTCAAATTCAGGATTTTCCTTCGAGCCTTTTTTTATCTTTGTGTCCTGATCCGGCAACGGCCCCTCGTGGGCGACATAGAAATACTTGTTGTCAACCGCCACCGCCACTCCGTTGTATCCAGTCCCATGTATTTCATCGAAGCCCTTGATCCAGTTGCCTTCTCCGTCAACTGCGATCAGCGCCCATCCGCCCTCGGTTATCGGCGAGGCGAGATAGACATAATCCTTGTCAGCCACAGCCTGCACGAAGTGACCGTGGTTGCTTCCGAAGCTCCTCCATTTGTCGTTTTTCCCGTCCGCATATCTCATCAGATATTTCGGAGTTATCCCCTGATGGCTGACAACCTTCCATGTGTATTTGCCGGATTTTACGAGATTCTGGTTGTCGTCAAGGCCGTCCCATTCGGCGCTCATCTTGCCGGCCTTCGTCTTTTCCCCGCTGATGAGATTGCGAATCCTGTCGCCATTTGAATCGTTTATGACGACCGTGGACTTCCCTTCGAAGGGCTGTTCATACTCGAAGCGTATGACATTCCGCGCGTCCTCGATCTTCTGACGGTACTCCTTGAAGTCGACGAGCTGCCAGCTCATCTTGTTTTCCGGTAGCGGATCATGCGTGGCAGACGTGTCATCGACCATGTAGTGCTCAAGCCTCAATGCCTTTCCATACGGCCCGCCAGCCCATTCTGCGGAAAACGACATGTTGAGCTTCTCCATGTATGCGCTCTTGCCGGGAATCGTGAAGACATAATGGTGGAGTTTGTTCTTCTCAAAGTAGCGTGCCTGCGCCGACTGGAGCCTGAGGAGTTTCCCATTGCTGAAAGCAAGCTGGATGTTCGGCTTGCTGACCGCGCCGGTCGCACCTGCAATGCGTATCACGACCTGCAGCGCATCTCCCGCCTCGGTAAACGCGTAGGATGCGTCCGGCTGGGCCGCAGTCGAGACCTTGACATAGCAGTCGTCAGTCAGGGTTTCAGGGGTGGGCGCCTTCGGATCGGCGGCAATGCAGTCCTGAGAAAACCAGAAGTTGACTGCGAAAACAAAAGCCATCAGGAATAATTTGTGGAAATGCATTTTAAACTCCCTATAATATAAAACACCTAAATTTGTATTGTTAGTAGTTAAGCCATTATTGGCTGTGTTCATTAAAGCAAAGAAACACGCAAGAATGCGTTAACTACCAGCAAAACATATAAAACACACCCGTTCATGTATTCGAATGTCTACGAACAAAGAACATGCCTTGCGGCATTAACTACAAACATATTCCAAATCTCAGGAATTGAATTTGCTCGTAGTCAAGCTCGCAAGAGCTGTTCCATGCATCTAATTACTTGTCCAGTTCGATCATTCCCCACAGTTTGCTGTCGAGGCGCGCCTCGCTCGGAACGTCGGATACAAGCCCCGTCTTCTTGTTGTGCCAGTAGAGGCGCATTGCGCGGTTTGTTCCGGACGGATCGGAATAGATCACTCCGAGCACGCCGGTTATCTTGCTGCCGATCGCCTTGTCGAGACCTATGTCCTTGAGAGGTATCGTCAGGAGCACGGTATAGGTGTTGATACCTGCATCAACTGCGACTTTCGCAGAATCCAGGCGTTTCACGACATCAAATTCGGTGGCGTTCGCCACGTTGTTTCCAACCATGTACGTCATGGGGTTTTCCTTCTGCGACGCCTTGCTCTGCCAGTATGTGACCGTGTTCTTTCCACCGACGCTGGCGGCGAGTATCCGGATCGGGCCGCGTCCGGGAACGTCAAGCTGGAGATCGACGCAGTCGCCTCCGATGAAGGCATGCGTGAACTGACCCTGCCCGTTCTTCCACGGACTGCTGTCAGAAACCTGGAACATGACAGCCAGATCCTTGTTGTTATGCGCGAGGGATGCACGCCACCAGACCGCAGGATTGCCGGGCTCTCCAACCTTGAAATCAACTGATCCGTCGATCAGCGGCCGGTTCATCGCCTGAAGCACCGGAGCCGGTTCCGTAGGAAGCTTGTTCACTTTCGCAACACGGAGAGTGTCAGGTTCGGGTACCGCCTGCTGCTGGCGCTTTTTCGCGATCTCGACGCCTTCAGCTATGTCCTTGTCACCTACGTTCAGTGTTTTTACTTCCTTGACGCATGTCTCGAGATTCTTCACTTCCATCAGGCGGTACGATGCGCCGCCCAGCTGGACATATACTTTCTTGGACGATTTATCGCGCCAGATGAATCCGCCGAAACTTTCCTGTCCGATGAACGTCTCATCAAGCGTAATCCTGCTTTTAGAGTCCTGGCAGATGCTGGAAAGATAGATCCCGTCCATCGACATCAGGAACCATTCGCCGCGGTCGCCACCAAGCGCAGTCATGCTGCCGATATTGGGAATGTCCTCGACGACTCCGTTCGTGCGGAACGGCGCGATCAGCACACCTCTCCGTGCCGCAGGCGCGTCATGCCGTCCGTAGAGATTCGGATATGAACCCGTGCGCCCGTCGACCGTGCTGTAGGAAATTCCATCTGACACATTGCCTGCCATGTCCATGATAGGACTTCCGCAGGAACCCTGGTTTGCTGAAATCTTGACCCAGTTCTTGATTGTCTCAGGTTTTGCGAAATCATAGAGAGGAACACCTTCAGCAGTCATCCCCTTGAGGTCGAAGCGCAGACCGTTGGTGCTCATTATGGTCATATCCGGACGAACCCATCCGTTCGACCAGTAGATGCTGCGGAAATCGACCTTCTCGGTCACTTCGCCTGCATCCTCGGCATGGTTGTCGTTCTTGTCTATCCATGCGCGTCCACCTTCAGGTTTACCCTTGACAACCTTTGCAAAATTGATCTTTACACAGCGGCGGAAAATGCCAGCCTTGTCCCTTTTGAAGATGCTGAGATCGTCGGGCTTGTTGAATCCCGGCACGCCACAGGCGTACTCGTGTCCTTTGTAATCATAGATGAATCCGCGCTCGTTTGCGAGTTCGGGATGATACACGATCGGCTGCTCGTTTGTCTTGCGCTTCCAGGGATCTGGATTCGGGTCAAGCTTGAATTCGACGCCGTGCGCGATGAAGCGGGTCGGATCGAAGACCAGCGGGAATCCCGACATCGCGCCATAGTCCGCCTGTCCCCAGTATTGGTCTATCATCTTGTACTGTTCGTCCCAGCATGTCACGCGCTTGCAGGTCTTGACGCTCTCCGTGATCCACAGCCTTCCGAGATGGTCGAAGTCCGCTCCTAGTGGACGGACCAGATCGTTCATTATGAATTTGCCTGCAGGACGGTCCTCGCCCTTCCAGACGCTTCCAACCGCATTCAGCTTCTTGCCTTCAGGACTGAAGATTATGACCTGGTTGACTCCGGTGTCGCTTATCGCGAACCGCTTGCCGTCATGGCTGATACCGAGACGAACCGGTTTCTCAAGACCTTCAGCCTTGAATATGTCCGTCGGCTTTGCCGCAGCATCCAGCGTCGCTACTTTCCCATCGGAATAAAGCCCGTAGAGCTTGTCATCGCGGTCGGTGACGGCAAGAAGGTTTCCAACTTCGATTGTCTGCTCAACGGCGCCGGTCGAAGGATTCACCTTCTGCAATGCGCGCCCGGGGAAACAGACCCACAGGCTGCCGTGCGCAAGAGCGATACTGCTGCTGTTTGTAATTTCAGTGTCAGGCAGCAGTGTCGAAGTTGGAGACTTGTCCGCATCGTCGAACACGACCAGCTGTCCATCCTTCAACTTGAACTTGAAAAGCAGCGTCTTCTTCTGCCAGCCCGAGCGTGAGAGACCGTAGGCGAACTTGTCGTCCATCGTCCCGTCGACGAACTCATTGCCGTCGGTCCACTGGATGATCGCATCATCGTTTATGAGCTGGATGCCAGAGCCGCCCTCGGTGCCAGTGAAAAGAAGGATCGTGCTCTTGCCGCTTGTCGCGACAGAGGTCGGATGCCCGTGGTTTGACCCCCACAGCTTCTTGCCAGCATCGGTCACCCACGGAGGTGTCGCAGAACTGTAGCAGCTGTTGTAGAGCTTGAGCGCTATCGGAAGATGATGTACGACGGTCGCCTTGTATTTCCCGGGCTTGACCGCATTGCCGTTGTCGTCGAGGCAGTCCCATTTGTCCGTGATCTTGCCCGCATCGCGCGGATACTGTCCGAAAAGATTCCTGACACGTTTTCCCTGTTCATCGTCGATCGCGATCGTCACATCGCGCTTCTCAGGAAGTTCATAACTGATCTGCACGCTTCCGTAGCTGTCGTAATCCTCGAAATTCTTAAGCCTGATCTTCTGGAGTTCGATCTGCTGTTCGGTGATTTGCAGCTTGCCCTTGTCGCTGATGGCCGCCTTGCCCCAGCCCGTCCTGGCGCGGAACATGAAGATGCGGTTCACGTTGTCATCCTTTATTCCGTCGGCAAGCCTCTGTGACAGCATGCTCCCGTCGATATTGCCCCACATCGCCTCGATGCCGAACACGAATGCGTCTCCGGGCTTCAGGGGTTCCCCGCTGGTACGGCAATATTTCCACGGCCAGAACGCCTCCATGTTGTAGCCTTTCCCATCAGGCCACGCCGCAAACGCGATGCTGCCGCCGGCATTCGCCATAGTCGGGCCCCATTTCTCGAGCTGGTCGGGACGGTCCGGACCTGTCGCATCATAAGGCTCCTTGTTCTTGAATCCACCGTGCTTGATGATCATGTATGGCTTGTCGTCGAATGAGGAATAATACATGTTCACATGCATGATGTGCTCATCCTTCGCACGATCGTCGAAAATGACACGCGCCTGGTAGCAGTCGGCGCGCCAGCTCTGCTGGAAATCCTTTCCGGAGGCTGCGTTCTTCATAGGGTTGGGATCGTTGTAGCGCGCCAGGAGGTACACGCCCTTGTCGTCCCACATCAGATGGGTCCACAGGCTGTATTGCCCTACCAGGGTGGGATCGTTGTAGCTCCAGACGCCGGCGGAAAGATCCCAGTCGTCGGTCTTCCCGTCGATGACCACTGGGCCGGGGGCGGGAAGCACCTGGATTTCGGTGTTCAACGACATCGAACGCTCGTCGGCGTTGATGGCTGAAACGCAGAACAAAAACCCCAGAGCGCAAAGAATCTTCTTCATAATGCCTGTTCCTTTTATTGCTATTTGTAATTTTGCTGATTTGATAACATTTAAAATAAAAACTTCTCCTGAAATAAATCAGATTCCTGGTTCATGGCAACACAGTCCTGGTGAATGGACCGAAAATCATGAGATTGCTGGAAATCAACCCATCTGCATCGCAAAATGGCTGGACGTTTGATGCGGGATTCACTACGGGATTCCCTAGGCTGCCGGACTGCTTGTAGCACCAGGATTCAGCCGCCCAGGATCCTATGAGCAAGGGCTTGATGCTATATGAGGAAACATGCCCGTCAACATGCACGACATTTGAATTGTCGAGCCAGGCATTGGCCTGGGCATGGGAGGTCACATCGGCGGGAGCCCCGTTCTTCTTATGGTTTGCATTTGAGTAGCGGTTGTTGTCCTCTCCAGGATATCCATTGTCCGACGTGTCCCCGAAAATTGCCGCAATTCCTCCCAGGTCCCGTCCGGTGACACCCTGAAAATTCCTGAGCATTTCCTGAGATTTGGAGCTGCTGATCTTCCTGTCATAGGCGCTTCCTGTATAATATCCATATCCCATGCCTTGCGTATTTGTCTTCCTTCCATTTGCCGCATCTCCGGAATTTGCCGGAGCCGCAGGTCTGAAAGGACAATTCACCACGTCCGACGATTGGAAACGGAGGGCGAGACCATATTGAGCTGGTTCTGAACTGGCGGCATATGCAGTATCCACCTTTGCATTGCGGGCGCCTAGATAATCCTGGGTCAGGACACCAAAGGACACCTTGAGCTGATCATAGGAGTTCACATATCCCTTACGGGCGCTGTTGTAGTTGCCGACGGGCATAAGCATCTGGTAGTCCATATCATAACCAAGCGTACCAACACCTATCTGCTTGAGATTGCCCTTGCATACTGCATCCTTTGCAGTGCGCTTCGCCTGATGGAGCGCGGGCAGGAGCAGCGCCGCGAGTATTGCGATGATCGCAACAACAACTAAAAGTTCGATCAAGGTGAAATTATTCCTGGCAATCACGGCACTCCTTTAAGATACAAGTTCCAATCTTCCATCATATTCAGTTATAGTACGGCCGGCAGTAGTTGTTCGAGCCTCCATCCTTCCTCCATATCTTTCCATCCTGCCATTCAGCATGCCCGTCCCCGAAGACGACATTGCCGCCGCCCTGGATATATCCGACTCTGCCCGGCGAGTGCAGGCGCAAATAGCCCGGGGGATTTTCCTGCATTAAGTCTGAAGCCATAGGGATATTGGCCGTCGAAGCCTTGGACACGGACTTCCGGCTGGAGCCGAATATGACTCCTACGCTTGCCCCGAAGTAAGCGGTTTTATTAAGGCTGTCGAACACGAAATCATATCCTCCATCATTTTTAGAGTTCCACGGATCAGCGTCATACACGTACCCCTGCTTACCCCTGGTATGCCAGGTCTTATTCGGAGCATCGCCAGTCGGGAAGGCTGAATTGGACACCGCTGCACTATTTCCAAAAATGTTCGGGCAGAAGAAAATGTCAGGAGAAGGCGTATAGGTCGGAGTATCGCCCGGATTATCATCGGAAAAGGGGGTGGGGCGACACAGGAAACCCAAATTCATCACCCAGTGGAAATTTCCTACTGTGCCGTTCATCGCCAAACTAGAGGCCGTAAAAGTGTTGCCCCCGCGGCACCCCGGCGGAAACCAGCCATCATAGTCCGAATCGTAGAGGAAGCACATTGATCCGATCTGCTTGAGATTGCCTGTACAGACTATCCTCCGGGCGGTCTCCTTCGCGTTCTGGAGCGCAGGAAGCAACATGGCCGCAAGAATTGCGATGATCGCAATTACGACCAGTAGTTCGATCAATGTAAACATTGAGCGAACTACTGGTCGCCCTGAGCTTGTCGAACGGGCCACACAATCAACCTCCAGAAATTCGGTCAAGGTAAATTTAGATTTTGAGACCACATCTCCCCTTAATTAATATTCATGCACAAGCAGATCAGTAGTAGTAAGGCCGGTAGTAATTGTTGAAGCCTCCTGACGTCCTCCATCCCTTTCCGTCAACCCATTCCACATGTCCATCCCCGAAGGTGGTATTCCCGCCGCCTTGGATATACCCGACTTTCCCAGGCGAGTGCAGCCGGAAATAGGAAGTATCCCCGTTTTCCTGCATGAGATCGGAGATCAGGGGGATGATCGACGTTGACGAAGCGTTGTTCTGTCTGCGCATTGATCCGTATATGTACCCGGATAGGAATCCTGGAGCTCCTGTATAAAGTTTTTCAAAGTCCATCTTCCCCGTAGTGTATGTATCCCAGGGATCTCCATGGTAGAAATATCCCTGGACTCCCCTGTCGTGCCACAAGTAGTCTAGAGTCTTGCCCTTGGGAAAGATCGAACTGGCCACCGCTATCGAACCACCGTCAACGTTCGGGCAGAAGAAAACATCCCCCGACGCGGTATAACTGGGAGTATCTTCAGGTATATACGAAGGAGGAGTTGCATCAGCCTTCCTGGTGCGGCACAGAAAACCCAGACCATTGACACAGAACGGCTCCCCGCCATAGATCAAACTGGTTTGCGTAACAAAGTTCCCATTTCGGTTATGCGGTGGAAACCACCCATTGTAGTCGGCATCATAGAGGAAGCAGAAAGTGCCCACCTGCTTGAGATTTCCTACACAGACTATCCTCCGTGCGGTCTCCTTCGCGTTCTGCAGCGCAGGCAGGAGCATTGCCGCAAGGATTGCGATGATCGCAATGACCACGAGTAACTCGATTAATGTAAATCGAGTCACTCTCGCCGTCGCTCTCGGGCGCAAAAGCACCCTCGTAGCTATGGCGGGCACAGCCACAAGCAGTTCAGAAGCCTTTCCATGGCATTGGCATGTATTTTCCATTTTCGCCTCAGTTTAAATCTTGGATACCGCCAAAACCGGCTCTTTCCGACTATTACTTTATTAAGTATATTATATATTATAAAGTATTAAATGTCAAGCCCTAGAAGAGATAATATCAGAAATTGATGCGAAAATCAATATGAGTTGTCTTCTGAATTTTATATTTTTGCCATTCGCTGGTAGTTACTAGTCGTCTCATAATAATTTCAAGGTATTTCCTCTTCAAAAGATCGCGGGTTTTCCAACCCGCGAAGTGGCGGACTGGAAAGTCCGCCCTCCGTTATTTTGGAACTCCATTCTATTTCGAACTGAACTCCCAAGTCCCCCAGAGTCCGGGCGTCAGCGCGGCTTCGGAAGGGACATCTGAAATTATCGAGGTCGCCTTGTTGCTCCAGTATGTGCGCGCCAGCGTCTCCGAACCGTTCCCGCGCAGTATGCCGATGTCGCCCTTGATCCTCATTCCGGGTTTCGGGTTCAGTCCGAGAACTTCCAGCGGCACGGAGATTTCATAGTTCCCCTTTCCGTCAGACGCCAGCTGAACCTTGTCGCTCACATCGTCGACACGGTCGAAATTGATCGTGCGCCACGGCGAACTGAACGGAACCTTGTCCGTCTTCGTCCCGGCAGCAACCGGACGGTAGAGAATCGCAAAAGTCTTTTGCGCCAGCCCCTTCTTGTCTGTGGGATCCTTCACCTCAGTCACTGTCAGCCGGATGTCGCCTTCAACTGGCGCACTTCGCTTCGAATCTGCTGCGGAGTTCGCACCTATCATGAGCTCCAGCGTACCTCCGGTCTTGAACGGCGCTATGGGCATTTCGCCGGAATTCCTGAGAAGCTTGGGATCATTTGTCTGCCACGCGGCATATAATTTCCCGTTCGCTATGGTGACAGCGCCCTTGATGTTGTACGGCCTTGAATTCGAGTTGAACCACGCGGACGAACCGCTCTTGTCGATCTCCACCCACGTGCTCGGCCAGTCCTCGATCTTCCCGTCGACAGCAGGCGCAGGTGCATTGAGCGAGACATACATCACGCCCCCGCCCTGCTCCAGTTTCCGCTGGACTTCCACTTCCGCCATGTATTTCTGCGCCTTCTCCAGATCCTTCGCTGTTACCGTCAATGTCGTCTGCGGGATCCTGCGGATCGTCTCCAGCCCCTCGATCCTCTCGAAGATCGAATGGTTGCCATTGACAAGATAGACCGTACCGTCCTTCGTCTGCGTAATCATCGGCCAGAAATTCTCGCCTCCGAGCGACAGCCCGTCCAGGCTCATGTTGCGTTTTGTCACCGGACTCCTTATGCTCTCCGAGATCCTGTTGTCCACGAACGGCGTCGCGATGAAAAGTCCGTCGGAAGTGAAAAGATACATCTCCCCCATGCTGGTGTTCAGTGCAAATACAGGTCCGGCATCAGATCCTTTCGGATTGATGAAATTGCCCATGAGCCGCGTAGTGCCGATCAGCTCTCCGGGGAATTTCGGCTTCGGCGCCTCGTGCGAAGCATGAAGGCCGGGCCACATGCTCGGATAGCTCCAAGTTGCAGCACCAATCTTCCCGCCGCTGATCGAATGCGCCGGAAACGGCGATATGCCAAGCGTCACCACAACATTGCCCGCATCGTCGACAAGCACCTGGTCGCCTCCGGACGATGCCGGCCCGTTCACGCCTTCAGCAAGTATCTGCCCTTTGGAGAAATCATATTTCGGAACGCCCTTGTCGGTGAATTCCACCGGCTGAAGCCTGATCGATTTCTTGGGTTCCTTCTCCTGGCCGAACCGCGCCAGGCAGAACGAGAAGTCCGGCAGCACGGTCACTCCTCCGCTTGTTCCCAGCCGCAAATCCAGTTCCGACGCCTGCACCTTTCCGTCCGAATTCAGATCCGACCACATGAAGAAGAATGGATTCTTGAATTCTCCCTTTGTGTTTATCACGCCCTCGGGGATGAGCCCCTTGAACTCATCGCCCTTCAACATCTCCTTCCAGTCGCTGCCGCGTCCCATTCCTGCGACAGGACGGAGCACGTTGTCCTCCTCTATGAAGATGAATGCGGTGCCATGCCCCCCTGTCGGGTTCGAATTGTAGCAGTTCGTGAAGTACCTGATCTTCTTCCCGCCGACGTCGCGGTACATCACAGTCTCCGGAGCCGCGCTGCGGAACGGAAGCCTCTGGTCTTCTGTATCCCTGCGGCAGAGGATTGTCGCCAGCTGCGAAACCCCCTTCTCCCAATCGAGCTTGAACTCCATCAGCCCCCTGCCCTCGTCAGCATAGTAGAAACGCGTCTTGTCGACAGGATCGATCGTACCGCCACCACCATATTTCGACGGCCCGTAGAATGCATTTACAAGCTTGCCGTCCAATGTCCACACGCTCACGCGCTTCGGCATGTAGTCGTCCTCCGCGACCCACAGATGCCTGTTCGGATCTATGGCGAGTCCGCGCGGATTGTTCATGTGCAGCGGATCATACGGCCCTTCCTTCGGCGCTCCGGCCTTTCCGATGGCGCGGAGGAATTTGCCCTGCGGCGAAAACACCTTCACCTGATGGCTGTTCCCGCGGTCGCTGATGTAGATGTTTCCGTCGGCGTCGAGAGTTATGCCTGCAGGATCCTCAAGACCTTCGGATATAATCACCTTGGGCTCCTTCACCTCGGCTGACCGTTCGACTTCAACTACCTTCTTACCGGAAATCACAAGCAGTCGCCCCTTCGGATCAAAGACAAGCCCCCTCGGAGAATCGACCTTGACCGTTCCAATTACCGTTCCGGCAGCCTTGCCCTGTTTCGCATCAGGCGATGCCGGCGCGTTGACATACATTAGCTGGTTTGTCCTGGTAAGACTGCATACGAGAACGCTGTCGTATGCCGCAAGCCCGCCGATTTCACCGCCGACATTCGTCAGGCCGTCGGGGAGCATCTCAAATTCATGCTTCAGTATCGGCCTGTCAGAGCCTGACGTCAGCGCAGTGATGCGGAGTTCAGGAATCGGATTGTCCTTTTTCTTCTTCTTGTCGGTCTCACCGCTCTCAGCCCTGCCCATTGATGCGACATAAAGATGGACTCCGGGATCCGCCTTCGCCCCCCAGTCATATGCGATATATGGAGCAGTGGTCCAGTTGCCGCCGATCCATCCTTTTCCACCGCGTTTTTTCCCGTCGAGATCGACCCAGGCGAGTCCGTCGGGGCCTTCAGTCAGATAGCATCCCAGGAACATCGCCGGTTCCTTTGTCGGTGATTTTTCCGCCGGGACAAATGCCGCCGCCATCGGGGCGCAGTGGTTGGACAGCCAACCGCCGGTATGGTCGGCTACGCTCCATGGAGGCGTGCCGGGATTGTATACTCCGAACTCATAGAAGGAATGAATCTCCTTGCGCCAAAGTCCGCGGACACGGTATTCCCCCGGGGCAACAAACTGCGCCGGTATGTGATACAGTCCGTGCTTTGCGGCTTCAATGTCGCGTCCAAGATCGTCGGTGCCGTCCCAGTAGGCGATGTTGTCGCCTTTCGGAAACGGAGTTTCAGATATCAGGTTTCGAATGCGTTTTCCGTCCTTGTCCTCTATGACAAGCGTGACAAATCCGTCTTCAGGAAGAGTGAACTTCACCGGTATCAGAAGGTCCTGTGAGACTTTTTTCTCAGTAACCGCAGGAAGCGCTGTCGCAAGCGCATCGGAACCGAGTGCGCGCAAAGCCATGAATTCTCCGAGCCATATCCTTTTACCGACCATGATCTTGTTTTTTATGTGCGGATGCTGCTCCTTCTCATTCAACGGTTCCGTGACCTTCAGGCGGATCGCGCGCGTCGTCACAACTTTTCCAAAATCGAAGAACCATACGGGAAGAGGCATTGAATAAAGGCATTTCAGGTCATTGAGATCCATCAGCTTCTCCCAGTCCGTTTCAACCGCGTCCCGGGGATGTGTCGTCTCCGCGCCCTTGTAGATATAGAGTTCCGCCGTCTTGAAGCCCGGGAACTCCAGGCAGATCCCGCGCAAAGGCGTCGGACGCTGCCAGGCCAGCATCATCCATTCCGGATCCTCGGAAATGAGTTTTGGACGTGAGTCCTCGCTGTTCATGTTCTCCCAGGCTCCCCAGAATCCGTCGGTGCTCTGATTGATGATCCTGCCTGCCTTCTCCGACGAACTCCGCGTTACGGACTGCGCCTGCGGTGCGATGTTCGCAAACCTTTCTGGAAGCACATAGACTCCGCCAATATATCCATTGTATGTCTTGTCGGATTCCTGCGCCTCATGCGTGATCCGCAATGCCCTTGTCTTTGTGCCGGCAGGCAGGTTCCATATGAACAGGTTCCCCTCCTTGTCCGGCTCTTCAGATGAGATCTTGTCCTTGGATATCCTTTCGCCTTGCAGCCACTGCGACTCATCGGCGAGATTCCCGGGATATGCAGCCCCGGGCTTCAACACGCTGACCTTGTTATCCCCAGACATCATTATCGAACCGACTGGTTTCTCCGAGAGGAATCCGATCCTGAGATGTCTGAACCCGGGCTTCTTCGACTCTCCGAACTTCCTCCCGCTGTGGCCACCTCCATCGGTCTGCGTCCAGATCAGCCACTGCGGACTGGCGCTCCTGTCCTTCGCATCTGCCGCTTCGATCTTCTTCTCCTGCCCGTCCACATACTCTGCGAAACTCGCAGAATCGAGATCCGCCGCACTTATCGGCGTCTGGAAGATCCCGCGTGCGGCGTTCGTATCGGCAGGCTTGGCATACATTGATGCTACGGTGAGAAAGGCAATGAGTGAAAGTACCACTTTGCAGGATTTCATAGGACTGCCTCCAGAATATTTTCAATAAAAATACCGTTATTACTTTGATAAGTATATTATATATCATAAAGTATGCAAGCGTGTAGATTCTTTTAGCATATTGTTTTTTTGGATATGAGGGGCGGTCAATACATTGCTCCCCATTGTATGCCGTCTCTCATATCCTTATATTATGCGCAGGTAGGTACGTGCTTTAGCATGTACAGAATATTTAAAAAGCGTGCTCTTCATCCATAATGGCGGCCATGGCTTCGAAGAGGATGGAAAGGAGTTCATGGACTTCATAAAGGCAATGGACACCTTCCTAAAAAAACACCTGGCCCAGTAGCTCCACCTATCTCGCACAAAGTCACGGAGGCTTTGCTAGAGGAATCCTCTTGAATTCTATTATTTTCCCATTCGATGTTCAATGTTCGACTTTCTGTGATTTGCTTCCGTTCGTAGTCAAGCTCGCAAGAGCTGTTCTTCTCGGCATAGGTGAAATAGGATTTTACCCGCTCGATATATGTCTGTTCAGTCCGGTAGGAGTAATTCCTGACCCTCAGTATCTCCCGCATCCTCCCCTCAATCGAGTCCCTCCCCTGTATTTACGGAGCGCTGGCCTCCGGCCGGCAATGGATCCTTTGCATTTACCTCTGCCTCTTGCTTCTTCAACGCCGGCCTATACACCGTCTCAAATATCCTTACCGCCTCCTCCGCCTGCCGGACCTGCCACTCCTCAATTTTCGGCTCGCAGCTCAGATTGTTGATATAATACCCAATCCTGTCTGACAACTTGTCGATTCCAGGCGGAATTACCATGGCCGAATACCTTTTCACCCAAATCAGCCAGTACTTGACCTTCCCCTCATCGACATACTTGTTCTTTACTGCAAATTCCCCGAACCTGTAGAGATCTATAATTTCAGCCATACTTCCCCCATTATAAGTAGGTACGGGCTTCAAGCCTGTACCAGTATTTGTATTCCATTCAGGTACGACCTTTCCGTGGCCGGCATAGCCATTAGGAGAGGTCGGAAGGCTGTACCATTCTTAATTCTCAAGAATTAGAAAAACTTGTACAGGCAAGATGTTTACCCGCCGACGGAGCCTGTCGGACATAGAAATGAGCGTGACAGGCAGTATTATTGTTCGTAGTTAACGCATTCTTGCGTGTTCTTCTACTGTTTTAAAACCACAGCCAATAATGGCTTGACTACAAACAATTATGAAAACCCTAAGTCCGACAGTCTCCGACGGCGGCGCCAAAGGCGGGTAAACTTTAGCCTGTGAATTTCTTAATTACTGGAGCGCTAGCACTTGCCCTGTCAGATGACAGGGTCTTGCCCGTGTCTCTCCATATTCTTTCTTTCAACCTGTATCCGTTTGTAGTTAAGCTCGCAAGAGCTGTCCCCCGGAGCGTCCCGAGGCACTTTGCGCTCGGGACAACTGCTTTTTGCTCAACTACGGGTGAACTACGGGGACGTTCCCAGCTATGTCATTTACAAATAATGCTTTACAAATAATAACATGCTGAAAAGCGCCATTAAATGCGATTTTTATGCCATAAAATTACAAATATAAGCTTTCATGTTTTACAGAGGGCGTCTATATTTCGGGATATGATTTTAATTGTGAGGGGGGCTGGAGAAGATGCCTAGACGGGCCAGAAAACTGCTTGAACACCGAAGCTATCACATAACCCACCGCTGCCATGACCGCAAGTTCCTGTTGAAGTTCATCAGGGACAGGCGCAGATATCTTGGACTGCTGAGGCAGATGACACGGCGGTACAAGGTGGAAGTGCTGGGCTACATGGTCACTTCCAACCATGTGCATCTTCTTCTCTGGGCCAGGGATCCTGCGGAAATATCCGAGGGGCTGAGGTTCCTGCAGGGTACCGCCGCGCAGAGGTACAACCGGCGCAAGGAGCGTGGCGGGTCCTACTGGTCGGGCCGGTACAAGTCGACGCTGATCCAGGACGGAGTCCATCTGGGAAGATGCATGTTCTACATCGACCTCAACATGGTCCGCAACGGGCAGGTCGGGCATCCGCGCGAATGGATTGGCAGCTCGTACGCGGAAACCGCCGGCAAAAGGAAGAGATGCCTGATTGTCAACCGGGACCTGCTCATCAGGAAGACGGGGCACGGTTCAGAGAAGGAGTTCACCGAATGGTATGAGAGGACTCTTGAGGATAAGATAAAGGCCGGGGAGCTTTCAAGAGAGTCTTTCTGGACGGAGTCGCTGGCCGTAGGCGACAGGGAGTGGGTCAAAGGCATCGCCGGTCGCATCCATGTTGGCAGTAAGGAACTCAGCAAGACCGAAACATCCTCTTCCGGAAAGTCATTGAAAGTCCGCGAAGAGGCTGCAAGCTATTTCATCAAAGGAGGAAAAAGGGCTAATCAGTCATTGAGCAGATATCTTTAGCTTAATTTCGATTTTATGGCATGTTTTTGCAATTTAAAGCCTCTTTTTGCCTGTTTATTATTTGTGTAATCATGATTATTAAAATGTTAAGTGGGAACGTCCCTGTAATTTGTGTGGTGGGAACGTCCCTGTAATTGGCGGTGCAACTGAAGATTGAACGCCGCGACGGCAAACTGGTCGCGATGTATACCGACGTAAACCGTGATGATACTCAGCCTATCCCGGTGCCCGACATATACGATTTCGGGGGCGAATTCTACTTCACCTTGCTGTTGGGTCTGAAAGGAGAGAGCCTACAATCGAGGCCACGATCTTTCCGTCGCAAGATCGGCGGCAACACACATAGCCCTCAGGACGGCTGGGTCGTAGGCAAGGCCATGATGGATGGCAGTACCCTCAAAGGAACACTCGACTTCTATCCCTACCCGGAGACAACAGAGCCTCCGCCAAAGCCTGCACCAGAGCTTCCGTCGCGCGACTGGCAGCCCAAACGGGTGGACAAAGAAAAGATGATGCCAGCCCAATAGGCATTATAGAAAGATGATCCATATTGAAACATTATGCAGATGGATTACAGGGCCATAACAGCCATAACAGGAACGTTCCCACTTAACTAATTATTTATTAGATACTTATAGATAATAAAATGGTCTGCATATGCCTTTAAATTAGATTTCCATGCCTATATTTTGCGAATAAGGAAAAGAATGAATATCTCCGCGGCCCCGGGAATCAAGGAGAGAAATGGCTATTCCGGAATTGAATGATTTATTGATGAGCGAAGCGAATCTCCCGCAGGTTGCGGGACGAGTTTGGAGCTTGTCCTGCCATGGGCAGGATGCGGCAGCCCTCTGCCGCTTTGGATTCAGAATTCAGATAGAACTGGAAATAAATGCAAAGCGGCACAGGGGTGCCGCAGTCCAAAGTCAGGCCAAAGCGCCTGACGTATAAACAAAAAGAAAAGATATAAGTTTCCAACCATTTTCATTCAGCTAATCCGACACGGCGGATGTCTGGCGAGGAAGCGTTCATCGCAAAGGTCTCTTTGTCACACAGTATTGCTCCTGCGGTAATGCTCGGGCGAGGCGCCCATGATCTCCTTGAACCTGCGGCTGAAATGGTACGGATCGTCATATCCGAAGGCAAGTGCTATCTCGGAAATATTCCTGGTTGTGATGCAGAGCTCTTCCGCGGCCTTTGTCATTTTGATCTTGTCGATGTATGCCTTGGGCTTCATCCCGGTCTCCCTCTTGAAGACGTTCCTGAACTGGTTGACGCTCAGCCGGCAGATATCGGCGAGTTCCGAGAGCGACCACCACTTCGCAGGTTCCGACTGGATTATCTTGTGAAGTTCCGAGATCTGGCTGGAATGGTTTTTCTGGTTCAGGTTCTGGTTCTCAAAATAAAGCTCGATCAGCAAGTTCTGAAGTGCAATGTTCGCCTTGACCTGGGCGGCGTCGGAAGGATTGTCGGCCAGATCCATTATCGGCAGCAGACGGCGGAAATGTCCGATGTGTATTATCCCGGGCTTCAGTATTCCCGACTTGAAGAGCTGGTCCGCAACAGGACCGGTGAAGCGGATCGTATCCTCGTAGAATTCGGTGTTGTCGCGTCCATAGTAATGCAGGCGGTCCGGAACCATTATCACGCCCTGGTCAGGTTCATAGGCGCGTCTGGCGCCTCCGTCCTTCTCCCAGTAGAACGCCCTGCCCTCGATCAAGTGGCTTATCGCGTAGAACTCGAAATATCGGAGTTTTGGCAGCCAGGCCGGGTTCGGCGACTGCCTTCGGCGCGACGAGATGATCCACAGCCCGTAAGACCTGTGGATGCTCCTGCACCCGAACTTCGGGCACTGGTGGATGTTGTATCCAGCCTTTTCCAGCTGTGGTATGTTAGGTGTTGTTTTATTCATTACGACAATCCCCGCTGTTGCATTAATCTACTATAGACATGAGAACCAGGCACTTCAAACAATTTGGCATTATTAATTGTGTTTTTATCCATTTATAAATATTCTGCCTGTGGCATAATATTTATTATGAAGAAATACAATTCAGCCAGATTCACCTTGATCGAATTGCTCGCTTGCCAAGGCGTAGCCCGCAGGGCAAAGCGCTCATCAGGGTTCACCCTGATAGAGCTCCTGGTGGCCCGTTCGACAAGCTCAGGGCGACGAGTATCTTCCTCTTTATTTACGTTGATCGAGTTACTCGTCGTAATTGCCATCATTGCGATCCTCTGCGCGCTTCTCCTTCCCGTACTATCCCGCGCCAAGGAGCTTTCCAAACAAGTTGTCTGCTTGAGCAACCTCAAACAGTTAGGCGCAGGCGTTGCGCTCTATGCGGCGGACAATGAGATGTGGATTCCAGTGTCAAACGATCCCGTACGCAGCGACGGAACCGGCGGTGACACGCCATTGCAGTGGCGTCTGTCAATCGCACCGTATGTCGGAGCTGAAGACGCCACCAGCATGTTGTCACCAAGCCTTACCCGTGGAGTCTTCCTCTGTCCATCATACAAGCGCCCGGCAGGCGGACTTGCAAAGTTCGACGGCGGATACGGATGGAACCGCATCATGGGATATAATGATCCGAAGCGCCCTTCATTCGATATTGGCAGGCAGCAGATGGGGCGCATCCCCAGACCGGTGGAAACCATAATTGTCGGCGACACTACAGACTGGATGACCATATCCTGGCAGGTCGCATATCTCTTTCCCACTGTTTCAGCCGGTGGAGGAACTCTCATTCCCCAAGTTGGCAGCCGTCACCGCAAGGGCATCGATCTGCTCTGGGCAGACCTCCATGTCTCCTGGATGAGTCAGATCGAACTGATGTCTGGAAAGAACGGGGATCCGGACTGGTATTACAAGAGGGATAAGAATTGACAGGGAAGTTCTAAAGTGCGAAAGTTCGGGAGTTCGAGAGTTTAAATACTAAAGAAATATTTTAGATAGGAAAAAGACAAATAAATGATTTTTAAGAAATTAATTTCAATTGCGATGGCAGCGATGGTATCAGCATCGGGATTTGCCGCTGAATATTATGTCTCTCAGCAGGCAGGTGCTGCCGATGAGAATCCCGGTACGCTGGAAAAACCGTGGGCCAGTCTCGACAAGGCAGGCAAAGAGGCTAAGGCCGGCGACACTGTCCATATCCAGGCGGGAACTTACCGCAGCAATCTTCAGATCATGAATTCCGGAACCAAGGAAGCACCTATAAGTTTCATCGGAGAAGGCAAAGTCATTATCACCGGCGCCAACAAGATCTCCGGTTTCTCAAAAGAAGAAAAGCTATGGGTAAAGCGCCCGTGGGGACATGTCTTCAAATGGCACTGGGGCGATGAATCGACTTATCCGGAAGTCGCAAACGAAAACTCCCCGTTCATGTCCGCAGCCAGGATGGAGAATGTCTTCATGTACGGCGTTCCGATGCAGTGGGTTCCGAAGAAAGAGGATCTTGCGCCGGGGCGTTTCTTCTGGAACGGCAGCACCGAAGGCAAAGGGGAACTTATTATTCATCCGCCTGAAGGACTGGACGATCCGGAAAAGGCCGGAATTGAAATTCCACTGCGTGGCGCGGTGCTCTGCGGTCCGTGGGGGACTTTCCCGAGAGGGATGTCCGAGGTGCGCGGCGGTGGAAAGAAATTCGAGGATGCGGCAAAGTATAAAAACTGCGAATACATCATTCTGAAAAATCTGACGTTCGGATACACCTGCGAGGGATTTGTCGGAGCTGGCGCAGTTATCTCCGGCGACAACTGGACAGTCGAGAACTGCATCTTCGAATACATGAACGCCGGCGGGCTCTGGGTCGGAGGTGATTACGCGAAAGTGAAGAACTGCATCTTCAGATACAACGGCAAATATGGACTGGGCACGAAATTCCATCTGGACGGAGCCCTTATCGAAGACTGCATAAGCCACAACAACAACCGTAAATTCTACAAGATAGCCTGGGATGCGGGCGGCATGAAGCTACATCACACTAAGAATACCACGGTCAGAAGGCTTACGACGGCGTTCAACTTCGGCGCGGCCCTCTGGTTCGACATCGAATGCGAAGGAAACACCATCGAGGACTGCACGTCTTTCGGCAACGAAGGACTTGGGCTTTTCTACGAAGTATCCGACACCGGAAAATTCAGGAACAACGTCTCGTTCGGAAACGGCGTCGGAATCATGTATGCCCACTCGGCGCACGGCGACATGCAGGACAACGTAATCATCGGTTGCAGCTCCGGTCTTGTCATCGGCGGTGACAGGGAGAAATACAAAGGAGTCAACAACAAGTTCCAGAAGAACATACTCTTTGAGATCAGGGGCAACAACCTTGGCTGGAAGTCTAGCAAGACCCCCAACTCCAAGGATCTGTCATCGAAGAACATGCTTACTGAAAACCTCTACGCCTCAGTGAACGGTTCGACCAGCTTCGAATTCGGCTCATTGCTTCCGGACCTGAAGACCTTCGAAGCGGAATACAAGAATGCCTCCGGCAACGTGCAGGTGAAGGGCCTGGAGAATATAGATACTGCGGCCCGCAGCAGGATCGACACCGCGTTCCAACGCATCATCAAATGTCTGAATACGCTCAGGCCGGAACTGAAACTTTCCGAGGAGAAGGTACACCTGAAGTCCGTCTGGAAACTTGGCGGAAAGGGCAGCGTGGATGGATTCTGGCTTGAGACTGCAGGCGGCCCCCTGCTCATGATGTCCGTCTATGGAGAAGACACTATTTCACTCTCATGCGACAAAAAGGATGGTGTCGTCCTCTGGAACTTCCCGCACCTGGGCGCCAACACTCGCGAGGACCTGAAGGGAAATGGATTCATGGTGACCGGAAAAACGAGGAAGAAATTCGCGATAATGACAGGGCTCCCTCGGGACGCCGGACCGTCCAAGGAAATCTTCCAGGTCGCGTCGCTCCAGCAGGGGAAGCCGAAGAACGATTTCCGCGAGGGCGAAGAATTCACCGCAAACATCAGCATCACCAATCCGCTCAAGTCGGCCGCGTCTTTCACAGTGCAGGGTCCGGGATTGGACAACCAGCAGTTCCAGCTCGGGCCCGGCGAGAAGAAATCCGTTGATGTCCCGCAGAAGGCGGTCGGCGGAAAAGATCAGCTTGTCTACGTGCTGAAGTCGGACATACTCGGAGTTCCCCTGGAGCAGTCGATCCATCTGAAGGTGACGCGCATGGCTTTGGCGAAGAAATGTCCCGAAGGTGAGTTTTCTACGGTTCAAAACATTATTATCGATTCCGCACAGCAGCGCAACGCGAATGTCTGGGACGAGCAGACCGGCAAGACCTGGCAGGGGAAGAGCGATCTCTCAGGCACGGCATCTGTCGGATGGAACGAGAAAAACCTGACGGTCATGGCAAAGGTAACAGACAACAAGGTGGTCCGGAGCAGCCGCGGGGTACAGGGCGCCGACGGGCTCGAACTTTTCCTGGACTGCCGCGGGGAAACAAGTTTTCATTCATCCAAGTACGCAGATGGCGTATTGCATCTGAAGATCGCCGCACCACTTAAGGATTCCTGGGAACCGCTGCCTCTCGATACGGAGAAGGCTCTCGTCAAGAACGGCAACTTCAAGAAAGGCATTACCGAATGGTTCGTGCCGAAGGATGCAAAGGCGAAGGAAGTCCAGGAAGCAGCGAGCAACTACGCCAGGATAGAAGGCAATTCGATCATACAGCAGGACATCCCGCTGGAACCGCAGTGGGGTAAAATCAAGGTTTCATGCCGGGCGCGTTACGAGAATATTGTTCCCGGTGACAAGAGCTGGCATACTGGACGGCTTGTGGTCGAGTTCAAGGACAAGGCCGGCGCCCATGCCGGAGAATACCCCGACATGATCACTTTCAAGGGCACAAGCAAGGAATGGGCCGCGCAGTCCATGGAGTATGACATCCCTGCTGACACCGTGAAATTCCGCCTGCAGGCCGGCATGTGGAATGTGAAATCAGGTACGTTGGAGATAGATGACATAGTCGTTGTTCCAGTGGCGGACCGTTCCGGAAAGAAGATTGACTTGTCACAGCAGGAGGGAATTTCTGTGACCGGCAGGACAGTAGCTGGAGGATACGAAGTCAAAGTCGTTGTAGCCCTGGAGCGCTTCAAGGAACTGAAGCCGCAGTCCGGAACCGTGATCGGATTCGACATCGGATTGAATGATTCCGACGTCGATGACAGCAAGGCGCTCCAAAGCCAGCTTTTCTGGCAGGATGCCAGAGGAACAAATGCATATGACGCAAGCAAGTTTGGTTTCATAAGATTAGAATAAGGGAGAAGAAAATGACTGATTCAATAAGAATGATAAAGTTTGCAAGTATTCTGGCGATATCGCTGGCCCCGCTGGCAACTCTCTATTCGCAGGAAGCGGTTCCGGCAAAGGCGCCTCAGATCGTAATCCTCAAGCTGGATGATCTGACTACCAAGGATGCTGACGCGAGCGGAGTTTCGACCAGATGGCAGCAGATAGCAAATTTCGTGGAAAAGAAGAAGATCAAGGCGTCGGTCGGGATCATAGCGAACTCACTGGATGCGGACAAGCCCGCATTCTTCGAATGGATAAAAGCACAGAACAAGAAGGGGCTACTTGAGTTCTGGAACCACGGGCAGACGCATTCCGAGAAACTTGTCGACGGAAAGAAGATCCACGAGTTCAAGAATGTGCCTTTCGAGGAGCAGAAGGCCACGCTTGAGAAAAGCCAGAAACTGGCGAAGGAGAAGCTTGGATTTGATTTCGCCGCCATCGGCACCCCGTTCAACACGTGCAGCGAGGATACGGAGAAGGTGCTTGAGGAATTCCCTGAGATCAAGGTCTGGTTCTTCGGTCCGGCAAAGCCGAAGTTCAGCAAGAAACTGATACTGGAAAGAACCGTGGATCTGGAGAAGCCGGTGCTGAATCCCGATTTCGAGCAGTTCAAGACGGCCTACGAGAAGCTCGCTGTCGACAAGGAATATATCGTCCTGCAGGGCCATCCAATGGGATGGAAGGGCGAAAGGTTCAAAAACTTCGAAAGTGCGGTCGATTATCTTCTGGCCAAGGGATGCGTCTTCATGACACCGTCCGAGTATTTTACATATAAGGAAAAGAAGAAATAAACATTTTGGCATCATCGATTTAACATGCCATATTATTAACGATGAAGAATAAAAGCAAAAATACATTCACGTTGATTGAATTACTCGTCGTAATAGCGATCATCTCAATTCTCGCAGCACTCCTGCTGCCTGCGCTGAGAAATGCAAAGTTCATGGCCAAGAGCATCCTATGCGTAAGCAATCTCAAACAGATGGGCACCGCCTTTGATCTATACTTGTCCGACAACAACTACCGTATGCCCAGGGCATGGGATGTGGCTGGTGGATACCAGACTGAATACCGGAAAGTGGTAATCGACGGCTATATCAACAAACCCGAGATATCGATGTGTCCGAATGCTACAAAGCAGGTGATGGGCGGCTACCACTACAGCTGCAATCCTGCAGTCATGCGGGAAATACGAGCTACAGACCTTGCCATAGGAGTGGACACGATCACATATCCCCAGATAGGACGGTTCAGTGAAGTCGTTGTGCTCCTGGATGGCGTCCAGTACAGATCCACGAGCGAATGGAGCGCGGAACCTATGGCTAAGTCCATTGACAGTGCTGCTGTCTGGGGAGCGGCCTACAGTTCAACCAGCCTCACCTTGAACAACCCGGTCACGGTCGGAGTGAACACTGATGGGATTGATCCTTTGGGCAAGCAGCAGATACGCTGGCGTGAATCCGGAGTAAGCGGGACAAAAGGCGCTTTAAAGACAAACTGCCTGTTTGCGGACTGGCATGTGGAGTCACTTACACCCGGCTCCTTCACAAACACCATGCTGCGTCCAAACAAGATACCCTGATAAATAAACAAGGCGATGGGGAAATCCATCGCCTTGTTTATTTATATTTATAAAAATTGCGGAGCAATTTTTATGGGAACATCTTTTTCTTGGGATCGGAAGTCTTTGCGCCAGTTGCAGTCTTTGTAGCGGTTGTGGTCTTGGGGGCCACGGCTGCTGCGGCCTTCGCGGCCTTATCCTTCTCCTCCTGCACCTTTTTCTTCAGCCATTCAGTGACGAGGCCGATCTTGCCTCTGAGCTCTCTGTTTTCGCTCTGGAGCGAACCAATGTCGCTGTTCATCCTGGCGATATCCGACTTGAGACTCTCAATATTCGCATTCTGCTGCGCTTCAGCCTGCTTGTCTTCGCATCCTACGAGTAAGCCGAGTGCAAGCACAGAACCTGCAAGTACCAGCATCTTTTTCATCTATTATTCCTCCAAATTGGTTTTTATGAATGTAAATTGAGACGAAATCTAACATTTATATGCCAATAACACAATATGGAAATGATTATTTTATGAAAAAATCTTTTTTGAGTGTATTTTAAAGGGTTATGTCAAAACATATGAAAACAAGAAAGCTATTTGTCGGAAGAGTACCCGTCGGGGGCGGCTCGCCCGTTTCCGTGCAGTCGATGACCAATACCGACACCGGAAACGCCAAAGCTACAATCCGGCAGATAAGGAGATTGTCCGACGCAGGCTGTGACATCATAAGGGTGGCGGTGCCCGACAATCCGGCAGCTGAAAAACTTGCCGGGATCCTCTCGGAAAGCCCGATACCTGTGATCGCAGATATCCATTTTGACTACAGGCTCGCGTTGTCAGCGATAAAAGCTGGCGTCCACGGAATCAGGATCAATCCAGGCAACATAGGGGACGAGGCAAAGGTCAGGCTCATCGCTGAAGCGGCAGGAGAAAAGGACATCCCAATCCGCGTGGGGGCGAATTCCGGAAGCCTGCCCAGGGAATTATTGAAACTATTCAAACCTGGGATGCCACGCCATGACGAGGCATTGTCAGACGCTCTTGTAAAAAGCGCTCTCAATGAATGCCGTATCCTTGAGAGATACGGATTCAGGAAAATAAAAGTATCATTGAAGGCTTCAAGCGTCCCTGCGACCGTGATGGCCTATAGGAAATTTTCACAGCAGTCCGATTATCCGCTTCATCTGGGGATCACGGAAGCCGGCACTCTCATCCGCGGAACAGTGAAATCCGCAGTCGGCATAGGTGCACTGCTTCTCGAAGGGATCGGAGACACAATCCGGGTAAGTCTTACCTCCGATCCGGTTGAAGAGGTGAAAACCGGCATTATGATATTGGAAAGCGCAGGGCTCAGGAAGGCGCAGCCTGAAATAGTGTCGTGCCCGACCTGTGGCAGGACCAAGTTCGATCTTATCGGCCTCGCCGGGAAAGTCGAAGCTGAAATTGAAAATATCAGGAAGTCCGGCGGCAGGATAAGGATCGGGAAAATTGCCGTGATGGGATGCGCCGTGAACGGCCCTGGAGAGGCCCGTGACGCCGACATCGGGATCGCCGGCGGCAACAAGGGAAAGCTCGCCGTATTCATGAAAGGCAAATTGAAAGGCGTATTTTCCGAAGCGAAGGCGCTGGAGATATTGAGAAAGGAACTGAGAAGGGAAAAATGAACATCGAACTTCCAACATCCTCCTTCGCCAAGGCTACGGGGGACAGGTCGAACTTCCAACATCGAATTGGGAAATCTGCATTTAATATAATTTTCCCTGAAAAGGGGAAATTATGATTTATAAGAATGTCAACATAGAATCTTTCGGCTACGAGCTCGCACCGGAGGTGATAACCTCGGACGATATCGAGAAAAAGCTCTCTCCCGTCTATGAGAGGCTGAAACTCCCGTTCGGCAGGCTTGAGATGATGTCAGGGATAAAGGAACGGCGGTTCTGGAAACCGGGCACCATGCCGAGTGATGCAGCCATTCTCGCTGGACGCAGCGCCCTCGAAGAATCCAAAATTGAAAAGAAGGACATCGGCTGCCTGATAATGTGTTCCGTCTGCCGTGATTTCCTGGAACCTGCGACGGCTACAGTTGTCCACAGCGCACTCGGCCTCCCCGAAGATGCGATAGTATTCGACATTTCAAACGCATGTCTCGGTATACTGACAGGCATGATAACCGCCGCAAACATGATCGAACTCGGGCAGATCAGGGCGGCGCTTCTTGTTGCAGGGGAAAACAGCCGTCCGCTTCTCGAAAGCACGATCAGGGTGATGCTTGATGACAAGTCACTGACACGGCAGTCCATAAAGAAATACTTTTCATCGCTGACAATCGGCTCCGGTTCGGTCGCCGTCGTTCTTGCCGACAGGAAGATCAGCTCATCGAACCACAAGTTCATCGGCGGACATTCGCTCGCGGTCACTTCGCACAACAGGCTCTGCAGGGGAAATGCCGACAAGGGGATGTCCGACAACACCGAGACATTGATGAGCACGGATTCGGAAGAGCTGATGCTCAAGGGCGTTGAGGTGGCGGCCTCGACGTGGAAGCTCTTCAAGAAGGAGCTCGGATGGACAAACGATACTCCCGACTGCTTCTGCACGCACCAGGTCGGCTCCGCTCACAGGAAGCTCATGTATGAGACGCTGGGAATCAACATTGAAAAAGATTTCCCGACTCTCTCCTCCCTCGGGAATGTAGGCTCGGTGTCATGTCCGATAACAGCGGCATTGGCCGTAAAGGAAGGGAAAGTCAGGACCGGTCAGAAGCTGGCCCTGCTCGGGATCGGAAGCGGAATAAACTGCACAATGCTGGGCGTTGAATGGTGAGGAGAGGACAGAGGACAGTAATCAGTAATCTGGTGTCTGGTGTCTGGTGTCTGGTGTCTGGTGTCTGGTGTCGGAGTTCCGCTGCAGCGGACGAAGTGGGAGTGTCAGTAAATTAATCAGGGATTATATTTAGATGGATATATCAAAAATAAAAGACATGTATCCTTTCAAAAGTAATTTTTTCAAGATAAAAAATTACAATTACCATTACCTTGACGAAGGGCGCGGCGAACCGCTTGTGATGCTGCATGGCAATCCTTCCTGGTCGTTCCTCTTCAGGAACCTCATCCCCGAATTAAGCAGGGAGCACCGCGTGATCGTCCCGGACCATCTGGGATGCGGATTGTCGGACAAGCCCCAGAACTTCCAATACAGGCTTGAAACCCACATAGACAATCTTGAGGAGTTCCTTCTTGCACTAAACCTCGAGAACATAAATCTGCTTGTCCATGACTGGGGAGGCCCGATCGGGCTTGGATTCGCGATACGGTATCCGGAAAGGATAAAGAGGCTGATCATCACAAACACGGCGGCGTTCACGGACACCCGGCTGCCTTCGCGGATAGCCTTGTGCAAAACTCCATGGCTCGGTGAAATGCTTGTAAGGAAATTCAATCTTTTCTGCAAAGCCTCGCTCAGCATGACGACCGTCAGAAAAATGCCGCAGGATGTAAAGGACGGATTCATCCTCCCCTACGACTCCTACGAAAACAGGATCGCGGTATATAATTTCATAAAGGATATACCGATTATTCCAGAAGATCCGTCCTATGAGACCCTTGTAGGCATCGAGCACGGACTGTGGATGTTCCGCGAACAGCCGGTGGCGATCGTCTGGGGCATGAAGGACTGGTGTTTCAATCCTGGGTTCCTAAAGAAGTGGAAGGACATATATCCGCAGGCGACAGTACTCCCCCTGTATGAGGCTGGACACTATCTCTTCGAGGATAAGCCTCATGAGATAACCGAATTCGTAAAGAAATTCATTTCAAATTAGCCCTTTGCCTTGCAAATAAACAAGGCAAAGTTCTAATATTATGCAATATGAAAAACATTGGAAAAGACAGGAAGAATTCAAAGCCCAAAGCCCTCATGCTCGGGCTCGGACTTGACAACAAGGACGGCCACACGCGAGTCACCAAGGGCGATAATTTCTATTTGATGGGAGGATCGGAGGAGACGCATGAGCGTATGACGGAGACCGCCGTCAAGGTCAATGAGAAACTTCAGACAAAAGGCAAAAAGCTCGAAGAAGTCTCCCCGGATGAATTCTCCGACATTCTCCAGGAGGCTTCCAAGTGAAGTCCCCGATCAGCATAGCCAGTGCTCTTGCCGACCTTGAAATAAAATTGAAATCCGCCATGACCTCCGATCCAAGACTTGAATCTGAACTGATCCTGTCTGAAGCCATAGGAAAACCGCGGCTCGAAATGCTTCTCGATAAAAAGCAGATCCTGTCAACCGCTCAAAACCAAAATATGAATTCCATTCTGGAAAGACGGCTGAAGCACGAACCTCTCCAGTATATTTTCGGAAAGGCATATTTCAGGAACATTGTCCTAAAAGTCGGTACTGGCGTTCTTGTCCCTAGGCCGGAAACTGAAATACTTGTAGAGCATGCCATCAAGCTTGCTCCGAAAAATTCAGAAGTCCTTGACATCGCTACCGGAACTGGAGCCATAGCCCTCTCGCTCTCGCAGGAACGTCCGGACCTGAAGGTGAACGCTTCCGACATCAGTCCTGTCGCACTCGGGTATGCGAAAAGGAACATGAGGCTGAACGATATCAGAAAAGTAAAATTCCTCAAGGTGGATCTTCTGAAAGGTATAAGGAGGAAGTTCAGCGTCATTACGGCAAATCTTCCCTACATAAACGCAAAGGACTACGCCGCCCTGCCCTGCGAAATCCGCAGATATGAACCGAGATCGGCGCTGATCGCCGGCAAGGACGGGCTGACTTTTATCAGGAGACTTATTTCCACAGCGCATGAAAGTCTAGAAGATGGCGGACATCTCATCCTCGAGATAAGCCCTGAGCAGGAGAATCCGATAAAAATTATTTTTGACAGGTCAGGAAAATATTATTCGATTGAATTCAAAAAGGATCTTTGCGGGAAGATCAGGTTCTGCATTTTGATGAAATAATAAAGCACAGGCAAGACCTGTCCTGACTTGTGCTGAGATTGTCGAAGAACGCCTGTGCTACATTAATAAAGGAGAGGGACAATGGGATTTTATAAGACGGACAAACTCGACGGAAAATGGTGGTTCACCGATCCTAGCGGCAAAAAATTCCTCTGCAAGGCGGTATGCCATGTGGGCTACCATGCAGACCGCATCATGAATTCCGACAAGGTCCCATATGCCGAAAACTGCCTGAAGAAACACGGTTCAGAAGAAGACTGGCGTGAAGCAACGGTGAAACAGCTGCGCGAACTCGGATTCAACACGCTCGGTGCCTGGTCCGATTCCGCGCTGGCGGAAATCGAAGTCCAAGGCGGACGCATGGCAATCACGCCCATCCTGAACACGGCCTCAGGATTCGTGGCGGAAATGAACAAGGGGAGCAACGCATGGCTCCACGGGATATTCCCGGACGTCTTCGATCCACGCTTTGCGAAATTCGCAGTTTCCTCGATGAAGAAGATCTGCAAGCCTCATATTGACACACAGAATATCCTGGGCTGGTTTGCCGACAACGAACTCCGCTGGGGGCCCGACTGGCGCGGTCCGGAAGAACTTCTCACTCTCTTTCTTGCGATGCCGAAAGACAGTCCCGGTCGAAGGGCGGCGGTAGAGCTGCTCAAGACCCGATATCCATCCATCGCAGATTTCAACTCGGTATGGAAGACCAGTTTCAGCGGATGGAGTTCGCTTGGAGATTCCGGAAAAATAGATCAGCCTTATGGCAGGGATGCCATGTACATGCAGAACCAGGAAGTCGAACGCAAGGCAAATGAAGCCGATCCGAAACGTGCGTCATTCGTCGCGGACTGCGAAGCTTTCGCAGGGCTTGTCGCCGAAAATTATTTTAGTGCGGTATCATCCGCGATCAGGGAGGCGGCCCCGAACCATCTCAATCTTGGCGCACGTTTCGCATATGTCCCGCAGGAGCCGGTGATCGCCGCAGCCGCAAGGCATCTCGACGTCATCTCATTCAACTGCTACGCTCCGGAACCGCTTTCGTCTCTCGCAAAATATTCTGCTCATGGGAAACCATGCATGATTACGGAATACTCGTTCAGGAGCGAGGACTCCGGACTGCCCAACACTAAGGGTGCCGGAATGTGGGTAAAGAACCAGGCGGAACGTGCCAGGACGTTTGAGAAGTTCACTGCCGCCGCATTGGAAAATCCTTCATTTGTCGGCTACCACTGGTTCGAATATGCCGATGAGCCGAAGGAAGGAAGGCATCCCGACGGAGAGAACTCCAACTACGGAATTGTCACTATTGAAGACAAGCCTTATGCTGAACTGATGGACGCCATGCGGCGAGTAAATTCCGCCGCGGAGCAAATACATTTAGATGGTGCAAGGAATAATTAACGGCCAATAGAATTCAAAACGATCTATTCAAAAGAGCATTTCCTAGTTTCGCAAAATTTATTTCGCGGAAGTTATATGGGATGGATTAGATCCTTGTTAATTTCACTGCCTTCTGCAAATCATCTGATTCAAGAAGCCACTTCGAATCTGGATTTATTGTTGATATCTGGTATTGGGATTTGATAATGTAACACAGGCATCTTGCCTGTGTTACGGAGCGCTGGCGTCTCGCCGGCAACTGAAAATTTAGAATTGAGAAATCACAGGCAAGATGCCTATGCTACATTTTTGCCCCGAGCGCCGGGCCTCGGGGCGCTCCTTTGAAATCCTCCTGTGAAATTATTTCTACAATGCTAGTAGTTAAGCCATTATTGGCTGTGTTAAAAAAAAGCGAAGAACACGCAATAATGCGTTAACTACAAGCAAATATTCTCTAAACATATCAAATCCGATACTTCGAAATTCGTTATTCGGCTGTTCGTTATTCGTCATTCGATTGCCCCCCCCCTTCCCTATCTCTCCGACATGAGTTTCCTGTACTTGACCGGCGACATTCCTGCGTATTTCGCAAAGATGCGGGTGAAATAGTTCGGATCGTTTATCCCTACGGAAAGCGCGACCTCCTTGACGGAGACATCTGAATTCATCAGAAGCTCCTTCGCCTTGTCGAGCTTGAGATTAACCGCATATGTCCAAGGCGTCACACCTGTCACCTTCTTGAAAAGCCTGCAGAAATGGAACTTTGAATATCCAGCCTTCCTTGCGGCGGATTCAAGGTTCTGACTTTCAAGGGTCACGGCTTCAAGCAGGTTGCGGGACATGTCCTTCGGTTCTGAAACCTTGATCAGTTCCACCAGCACGTCTATGAACGCGCGGGTGGCATCAATGCTGTAGTCCATCTGTTTCGACTTGAGGATAGACCTCATCCTGTCAAACCCCCTTGAAACCGAGTCGTTCTGTCCGATGTTCCTAACAGGACTGACTGCGCTGAACCCGGCGATGCGCAGGAGATTTTCAGCATAGCTTCCGGAAAAATGCAGCCACTTTAGATTCCAGCCCACGAGAGGATCGCATTCGTATCCGTGGTTGAAATGGGCGGGCGTGTAGAAGATGTCGCCATTGCCTATGGCGTATGTTGTCTCGCCAAGCCTGAACGAGCCGCGGCCATCTAGACAATACAGGAGCAGGGACTGCTCGAAAGTCCTGGACTTCAGTACGTGGTCGGCCGTGTCGAAGTGTCCGGAACTTATAACCCAGATCCCCATCTGGCGTTCCTTCTGCGTCGGGGAACTCGCCAGCGCTAATTTAAAGTTTCTTCTCTTCATAATAGCAATATAATCCAGTTATTAGCAATTTAAACATATTGATTATATTTATTCCACTGGCATCTTCAATGCCAGTGGAATAAATATTATAACAAGATAATGCTAATCTTAAAATGGAGGGACGTGCTTGCCACGTCCGCTCTTTAAAAAGGAGCCCAATGAGCAACATCACTCCGTGCCGTCCGAAATGGAAGAGCAAGATGACCGACCTTGAACGCTTCAACAACCAGATGCACTACAAGCCGATCGACAGGTGCTTCAACATGGAGTTCGGATACTGGCAGGAGAACTACGGCCTCTGGAAGCCTTTCATTGAAAACAAGATTACAAACGAGGGTGAAGCCAATATCTACTTCAGCTTCGACAGGATCGCCGGCATTGGCACACCCTGGCTCATCCCTTCATTTGAGCGCAAGGTTATTTCCGAGACCGCCACTTCCAAGACCATAGTTGATTCCAACGGGCTGATCTGTGAAATTCCCAAGGACGGGCACAGCACCATTCCACATTATATCGGTTCATCCATACAGACACCCGACGACTGGAAGAAAGTCAAGAAAGAACATCTGAATCCCGGCAATCCCGCCAGGAAGACCAATATCAAGAAGCTGAAGGCGGAGCATCCGGAGAACCGCGACTATCCCCTCGGCGTCGACTGCGGCTCCATGATTGGACGAGTCAGGGATCTGCTAACTGTCGAAGGACTTGCCTATGCCATGTATGATTATCCCGAAATGGTCGAGGACATGATCGAGAACCAGTGCGTTCTTATCGAGAATTTCCTGGATGAGATACTTCCGCATTTCAAGTTCGACTACGCGAGCGGCTGGGAGGACATCTGCTTCAAGAACGGCCCGCTTGTATCGGTCGAGTTCTTCAAGGACAAGGTCATGCCCCGCTACAAGCGTATCAATGCCAAGCTCAAGAAACACGGCATTGACATCTGGTGGATCGACTGCGACGGTGATGTCAGGCCGATACTCAAGTATTTCCTCGAAGGCGGAGTGAACTGCCTTTTCCCGTTCGAGGTCATGTGCTGCTGCCATCCCGGCGAACTCTTGAAGGAATACGGCAAGGATCTAAGGATCATGGGAGGCTTTGACAAGACGAAGATGATCGCCGGCCCCAAGGCCATCACTGAATATATGAATTCCCTTATCCCTCTTGTCGAACGCGGTGGATACATCCCGTTCTGCGACCATCGCTGTCCGCCGGACGTCAGCTGGGAGAACTACGTGTTCTATCTCGACCTGAAGGAAAAGACCTTCGGGATGAAATGATAAAATAAATCCTGACGGATTTATTTTATAACTTTGGGATTATTTGTAAATATTCATTGAAGCATGGATCTGCAAAATGCGTCGGGCTAAAGCCCAACATACTAGTTTATCCCTGGGAATACGAAGTCCGGGCGGAACGACGGCTTGGCTTTTTTAATATGGTCGTTGTTGGTGATGCCGGTCAGGACAAGACCCGAGGTCAGGCCGAAGCTGTTCGCGCCATGGATGTCTGAGGCCAGCGAATCCCCGAGCATGAGGACTTGTTTCTTCTGCAGGCTTGCAGGCAGATTGAATCTTTTGATCAGGATTTCAAAGGCATAATTGAAAATCGCGCCGTATGGCTTGCCAAGGTAAGTAGGCTTTTTCCGGATTCCATAGTCGGCCAGGATCGTACAGATGAAGCGCGCCTTGCCACCGGCTCCTATTCCAAGTTCACCGCTTGAACCGTTCGGCCAGTAGCTGTCAGGATTAGGAACAACCAGATATCTATCAGGATATTTAATGAAGTAGTTCATGGCAGCGTTTATGTTCGACTGCCAGTTGTATGTCCCCTCGCCCACGATCACGCCCTGGCATTCGCAGATCTTCCTGGTCTTTTTTTCGACTTTCAATCCGGCCTTTTCCGCGAAGTTCGGCCTGCCGAGATCGCCCATGACAAAGAACTTCTTGCCTTTGAGCATGTTCTTCTCGGTGAAAGGGACAAGGGCGTCGGCACAGGAAACGATCCTGTCGGGCCTTATGTTCAGACCTGCACGTTTCAGCATAACGCTTTTTTCCTCGGTGGAATGGTTGCCGTCATTGGTCAAAAGGTAGAACGGGAACCTTGTTCCCTCCAGGCATTTGATAAGAGCTGAAGCCCCCGGCATGACCTTGCGTCCGGCGATGAGCGTGCCGTCGATGTCGAAGAGCAGCGCCCGGTATCCGCAGCTGTTCTTCTTCCACCACTGGAGAAATGTTTGATTCAATATCTTCATTTTCGATTGCCAATTTCCAATTGCCGATTTTCAACCACAGAACATCCTCCTTCGCTGAGATGCTAGGGAGGACAGGCACAGAAACAAATTATCGTCGTGCATTTTTCAAGGTTACAATTTCGAATTTCAAGTTACGAGTTACAAGTATCAAGTTTCGAGTATCATCTCACTTCTCAATCCCCACCCTCGCCTGCACGCCTCTTTTGAAATAATGCTTCACTTCCTTCATCTCGGTCACCAAGTCAGCGGACTTAATCAGTTCCGAGTCGGCATTTCTGCCAGTCAGGACAAGTTCCACATGCTGCGGCTTCGACTTGATCAGCATGAGGACTTCATCAACAGTCACAAATCCATATTTATTGGCGGTAGTTATCTCGTCGAGTATCACGAGAGGGTATCTGCCCGAGGCGACCATTCTTTTGATTTCTTCAAAGCCCCTTCGTGCCATCGCAAGATCTTTCGCATCATGCTTTCTTCCTATAAAGCATTTCCCGCCATACTGCTTCAGCCTTATGTTCTTTGCGAATTTCGCAAGGGCCTTGTGCTCGCTGCATTTCGAGCCCTTGGCGAACTGTCCGATGAAGACTTTGAGTCCGGCTCCTGCGGCACGGACAGCCAGACCGATGGCGGCAGTTGTCTTGCCTTTGCCGTTGCCGGTGTAGATCTGTATGTATCCTTTATTGCGCATATTAATGTCAGATATTTTTCAGGATGGAAGATAGTCCGGAAAGCCTGGGATTCAAGGATTTTGAGGCGAAAAGAGGCACATGCAGAAATTATGAATGTCGAATACTGAATATCGAATTTCGAAATATTTATGCCGGGTTATCAGTGGGCGGATCGGCGGAAAGAATAGAATTTCTTAACCACGAAGCGCACGAAGTTCACGAAGGACAAGTCCAGTACTGGCAATTGATTGCAATATGCCTGCGCCCAGAATATATTAGACTTGTTTTCAAGGGGGAGGCTCTCTCCCAGCAACGGCAAGTCTGGGGGATAATCAAATGTGTTTTTACTACTTCTCTAATCCCAAGAACATGCAATGATTAAGAGTAATCAAGCAAAACGGCGATTTCCAATTAAACGCATATCCTTTTGCCTGTTCATAGCGCTACTTGTTTTTATTGCCGTGGACTTATGTGGAGGCATTGAAACCTGGGATATCAGCGCAATCTGTCCAAAGTGCCTGCAGCATGCGGACATCAGGGAAATCAAACTATTTGGCCTGCCGATTTTCAGACGGACTGTCCTTTCCCAATCCTCAGGGGGACTCATGAGTTCAGACACATTCAGTCCAGATATTCCCAGGATTCTTCCGGAATTGTATATGAGGATTATGGGGAAAAAGTGTAAGCATCAGTTCATAAAAGGAGGATTCGGGATATCCATCGGATTTCTAATAACCTGCTCACATGCAGATGGAGCCTCAATGAGTTGGAGCATGGCGCATCCGCGCATGCTCGCATTAGAAGCCTTATACGGAGCATTCAGCAAAACAGGTGATCGTGAAACCGCAGTTGCAATATACGCATTTATCGAAGACTCCTATCCTCTTGATAAAATAACCAGCACACTGCAGGATGCGACACGGCCATTCAGGAATGTCAGTGTCAAGGAAGAGGAGCTTGAGAAGGCCGTCCAGGCCATTGAAGCATACGATGATGAGGCAGGCAGGATGGCCAGGAAGATCCTTGAGCTTAACCGGCTGACAAGACAGCTCAAGGAGGTCGAGACAACTGCAGACTTCCAGAAACTCGCCAGAGAATTCACAAAAACAAAGACTCACGAGCCGTAAGATATTTAAAGACAGTTGCTATGCAATTTTCCAGTTCAGGGATTATCTTACCATCCGATATTTTTCAAAAGCATGGAACTTTACGGGGAATCCGGTGTCTATAATGGAAGAGACAGTTAAAAACGACGATCCTGAGCTTGTAAGGAGCTTCAATTCGGGTTCTGAAGCTGCTTTTGACGAGCTTGTGAGGAAGTACAGCGTACAGATGTACAATGTCGCACATGGGCTTCTCGGTAGCCGTGAGGACGCGGAGGAGGTTGTACAGGATGCTTTCGTTAAGGCATATAGGAATTTGAAGACGTTCAGGGGTGATTCGTCCTTTTCAACATGGCTTTACCGGATCGTGATGAATCTCTCCAGGAACAAGTACCATTGGAACAGGAGGAGAGGCGCCGGACAGAATATCAGCATGTCAGCGGAAAAAGGCTTCGGCAATGACGGCAAAAACCAGGACATGGATGTCCCGGACATCTCCAATGGTCCGGAAAAGGCAATTGAGAGCGCTGAAGAAAATTCGAGGATCATGAAGGCCGTAGACGCCCTGCCTGAGACGCTGAAGGAGGTCATAATCCTGAGACATGTCGAAAATATGAGCTATGAGGACATCGCAAAAATCACTGAAGCAAACATCGGAACGGTCAAGTCAAGGATATCCAGGGCGAGGGAGACGCTTTCAGAAAGACTAAAAAGTGAATGTCCAGTATCGAACACGGAACTCCGCTGATGCGGAGCAAGTATCGAACTTGTCCTGCAAGGCAAGATGACGAAGTAAAATCAAGGGGCGGAGCGAATTGAAGATGAACAGAAATAAGAACATCAAAGAAAACACCACCGGATGCCCGGATCACGAGATCGTCTGCGCATACTTTGACGGCGAATTGCCCAAGGAAGGCCCGGAATCGGCCCACATCGCCTCCTGTGCGGAATGCCAGTCCAGGCTGGAAGATTTTGCGAAGATGGCCGGAGCCATTGCAAGGAACATGAAAGAAAAGCAAAATGCTGATTTTCCGGAAACCATGCTGAAAAAAGTACGTTCGAAGATTTCCGCAGAGAAAAACCCCGTGGTACCCTTCTATATTATCCAGTTCATGAAAGCAGCAGCCGTCTTCATCCTGATCGCAGGAATTTTCGTCTATATCAAAAATTTCACCGACAGCAATTCCAAGATAACCGGCAGCCAGCCGCTCCGCACATCTCCGCCAGCCAGCATAGTCTCGACGATCCCGCAAAAAGCTCCGGCCGGAATCGCCGGCATCCCGGGCGAGATCGAGATTCGGAACCTAAGGGACGTGAGTACATCTCCGGACATCAGGTTCATGACTCCGGCACAGAAGGAATATTCGCCAGACAAACCTGCAATAATTCCCGACTCCGTCAGCCAAGTATGGACAACCGACGATATGGGCAACGCTATCGCCAAGGCGAAAGAATGCCTGAATAAAACCGGAGTGAAGGCGGACATCTTGAAATTCACAGCCGATGACTCCGGAACACTGAGTTCATCAGTCAGCCTGAACAAGATGCAGCTCTCGACATTCGTCAGGCTTTATGCCAAGGATGGATTCGAGCTTCTTTCCCCGGCACAGCCCCAGCCCGAACAGAATGTCTTCTACGGAAACGCTGATGACAAAGTAGGATATGAGATCAAAATCGTTTCCAAAAACAGATAATTCCAGTTTCCATGATAGATTACCCGAATGAAGCAATTATTTATCATTGCAATGCTGCTGCTTTCATCAGTGCCAAATGCTGATGCCGCTTCTCCTTTCACTTGGACATCCGACTCAAAGGACGGTAAGATCACAATCAAAGCCGATATCCAGAAGGACTGCTACTTATACAGCGACAAGACAAAGATCCAGATTGCCGATTCAGCCGATAAGACAGCTAAGCTTCTGCGGTCTCCCGAAACAGTAAATGAAAAAGACGCATTCAACAAGGAACATTCTGTATATCCAGAAGGCGTGAACATCTGGGAATATTCCTCGGATGGACTGGCTGGCGCCTTGAAAGCCTCAATCGAGTTCCAAGGCTGCAGCAGGAAACCATTCCTCTGCTATCCGCCCAAGAAGATCGAGCTGACCATCCAAACCATTCCGGAGGAAACAAAATCTCCGGCCCCCAAACCGGAACCGGAGAAAATAATTGCAGCTCCCGCAACGTGGAAGGAACTCGCCGCCAGGTCAAAACTCGCGGGATCTGAAGTCGGTTATATGAATGCAAGCGAGTTCATATCATTCCTCGAATCTTCCGTGAATCCGGGAAAAACCATTAAATATTCGCTGTTTGACAATCTGAAAGACAGCAACCTGATAATCTCATTCCTGCTGATCATGCTCGGAGGACTCGCTCTGAATCTGACACCATGCGTCCTGCCGCTGATTCCTGTGAACCTGGCCATAATCGGAGCCGGAGCAAATGCCACATCGAAATTCCAGGGCTTCGTCCTCGGGCTGATGTATGGAATCGGGATAACTCTTGCATATGGCCTTCTCGGGATTGCCGCCGTCCTCACCGGATCCACATTTGGAGCGATCAACGCCTCTCCATTTTTTAATTTTGCAGCTGCGCTGGTTTTTATCTTCCTCGCTCTCGCCATGTTCGACATATTCCCGATCGACTTCTCAAAATTCCTCAAGTCCGGCACCGACAACAAAAGCCGGAGCATGATCACGGCGATGACCATGGGCGCTGTGTCGGCATTGCTTGCGGGAGCATGCGTAGCTCCCGTCGTGATCGCTGTCCTGCTTTTCTCGTCATATCTTTATTCCCAGGGGGATTTCTACGGGCTTCTGCTCCCCTTCCTCCTTGGCGCGGGAATGGCACTGCCATGGCCGTTCGCCGGAGCCGGCCTTGCGCTTCTTCCAAAACCCGGAGCATGGATGGTCAAGGTCAAATACGTCTTCGGGGTTTTCATAATTGCCATTGCAACCTATTACGCATATTCCGGCTACTCCATCATCTCAAAAAAGGGGCCTGCGCCAATTGAAAGCGGATGGCTTTCATCTCTTCCTGAAGCTTTCGCCAACTCGGAAAAGGAGAAACTGCCGCTGCTGATCGACTTTACTGCAAGCTGGTGCAAGAACTGCGAGGCGATGGATCTGACGACTCTCAGGAATGCCAAAGTCACAGGAAAGCTGGAAGGATTTGTAAAAGTCAAATACCATGCGGAAAATCCGGACGATCCGGAGACATTTGAAGTCCTGACCTATTTCAAGGTCCTCGGCTTCCCGACATATTTAGTTCTGCTCCCGCAGAATTAAATATTTCTCTTCTCAAGGAAGTCCGTTATCATATTTTCAAGCTGCACATGTTTGCCCTGGGGAAAATTGAAGCGCTCGCAGATCTCGCGTATTATCCTTGCGCTGTGTCCGGCATTGCCGCTCATCAGATCGGCGGCCGTACGCTGGATCTTGACTTCTATTTCAGGTATGCGGCACACATGAGAACTTTCACCTGCCTTGCCTCCGATTCCTGTCAGGCGTACACCTTCCACGGAGGAGACTTTGAATTTCAGGCCGAAAAGCTCGTCGGTGTAACCAAGCTCATAGTAATATTGGCCCAGAAAATGAACCGCGCTGGAGACCATCTTCACAATGTCATCGTATTTCAGTGAGTTTTTATCCTTTTCGACAACTGTTATATAGTGGAAAAGTCCGGAACTGAAGGCCTGCCAGTACTGCCTGCGTTCCTTGGAAAATGTGCGGAACGCAACATTGGTGAAAAAACTCTCCTCGCTCTCCTCGAGAAAGACAAATGACGACTCAAGTGTCGTGGAAACTGAATTCTCCACCGCCTTCCGGATTTCGGAAAGAGAACATTTGTCCACAATGAATTCAGATGGGAAGACCGATATCTCCCACACCGTCCCCCTGTCAAGCTTGAATTCCTTCTTCCTCTTGTCGAAAATCTTGAATGAATGGCTTATTTGTTCAATGAATTCGCTCTTGGCCTCAGGGGCGAGCGTCTTCCTCCCCTCATAGAGGATACCTCTTAGCATCCTGCCGAGGAGTTCACGCTGGTTCCTGAGTGCGCGCTGGACGATCCCGTGTATCTCTGAAGCCTTGTAGGCCGGCCGGCTCGAAGCATCGGCCGTCCTGATGTAGAAGACGCCCTGCTGGAGTTCGGAGTTGCAGCTGTAGCTGCAGACGTGCGGTATCTCCGAGAAGCGCCTGATGACAAAGACCACATATCTTTTATCGTCGACAACCGGCCGTTCAATGTCGAAATCTATGGCCGGATCCGAGAACCTGTTGATGACATTCCCGACATCGGTCGGATCGAATGACTTGCACTGGCGGTCGTTCACCCCCGTATAGATGCAGGGGCGTCCGGACTTGTCTTCACCCACTCCGACCACGATATAGCCGCCCTTGGTGTTTGCGATCGCCATGCAGTGGCGTGCAAAGCGGGCCTTTCCGGCCCTGTTGAGGTTGTTCCAGTTCTGCGCGGCCTTGTAGTCGAGCTCCTCCGATTCTACGCCTCGGTATATAATAGGCTTCCAGTCGAAAGGCATTCCCGTTTTCATTCTATACCGATACCGGGCGGCCGAAGAGCCAGCTTGACTTGTGAGGGATTTGGATTTTCATATCTGGCATAATTGAACCAGTGATTCTGTTTCAATCTTCAAATTTCTGCTTGGAAATCGGAGCCGAGAAAATAGGCTTCTCATCCTTGAGGCCGTTCTCTCTTCTCGGCAGGACAAGAGGCGGAATGAAAGGCGCCAAAGGTTCAACACTGCTTTCCCTTCTATCTTCGAGCTTTAAAATCAAGGTCCTTATCGTCTTGAGCTCCTCGGCAAAGATCTTGAATTTCTTATCGAGTATCCATTCCATATGGGCTTCCATGTTCTTCTCCCTCTTCTTCATGAGCTCGATCAGGTAGCCGATTCCGGCGAGAAGAAATCCATAGGCGAACATGTGGATATACATTTCGGGCAGCGTTCCCATCACCAGATAGCATATCGCCGTCCCTACCACCATTATGATCGCCAATATTGAGAAAAGCCACATAACAATCCTTTATAAAAACATATCAGATATAAAAATAAACTCTCTTCCGTCTTTTTCAATTAATCTAATATAAAATCAGCCTTCCTTATTTATCAGGTTTTTCATGTCCTCCGGCAGATCGGCATTTAAAAGCATATCCTCGCCATTGACAGGATGGGTAAATTCAAGGCTTGATGAGTGCAGCGCCTGTCTTCCAATCATGAGCTTCACCTTGTCTTCATCGGTCATCGAGCCCTCTATGAACCTCAGATAGAAGTTCTCATCCAGACCGTAGATCTTGTCTCCTACCAGCGGGAATCCAAGGAAAGAAAGCGTGGCGCGTATCTGGTGCAGCCGTCCTGTCACAAGCTCCACCTCAACAATGCTGAGGCCGCCCTTAGACTCGAGGAACTTGAATATGCCTTCGGAATATTCATCATCCTTCCCCGCCTGAGGCCCCTGGTAGAATCTCCGTTTCTTCCTGATCGCGCTTGCCGTGTCCGCACACATGAATCCTCTCGCATGGCAGTCCGCCGGAAACCTGCCGTGAACGACTGCAATATACTTTTTCCTGATGTCAGCATGGGATTCCGACATTTCGGAGGCTATCCGGGGACTCCTGGCGATAATAACAAGCCCTGACGTCTCCCGGTCGATCCTGTTGACGAAATATGTCTTCCCGAATTTACCGGCAAGCATATGCCACAGTGTGTTCTTGAAAAAGGGGCCTGAGGGATGGCAGGGAAGATTTCCCGGTTTTGAAACCACGATCAGATGTTCGTCGGAAAAGATGATCTGGAAATTCCCGTCGACTTCAGGTTCCACAATGCCTGCGGTGTCATATTCAATCCTGTCGCCGCCAGCAATTTTCCGGGAACTCCTCGCCACGGCTCCGTTGAGTCGTATCTTCCCGCCGCTTATCATCTTCTGCCATTCAGTCCGTGAATGATAGGTGAATCTTCCGGCAAGATAGGAATCGAGTCGTTTTCCGGTATCGGAGGCCTCGGCGCAGGTGACAGCCTTCCTGGCGGAATCTTTGTCTGCTGCACTGGCCATGCTCAGTCCTGTATCTTTGCTTTTGAATATTTAATCGGGAAAAGATCAACGTCTATGACATATGGCTCCTCATACCTGTAGTTGTCCGAAGACAGATCGAAGTTCTTCTTGTATTCCCGCGGATAAAGCCCGCAAAGGCCCATTATGGTATGTGAAACATTGCTATGAGAGACCGTGAAATTCCTATTATTAAAAACCGTCCTTATCTTGGGGTACTTTTCCAGGTATGCGTTGTTGTAGATCATCACCGAGGGGATTTCAAGCTCATAGCATGTGAATCCTCCGCATCCATGTCCATAGTTGCCATCCCCGAAATCATTGAGGTTTTCGCCATGGTCCGACATGTACCATACACAGATCGGTTCGGGATTCTTCATGATTTCATCGGCTATTTCCTTGAGAAGGATGTCCGTATGCACTAATGAATTGTCATACTTGTCCATTATCGGATTGTCGCTCGGGAAGATGTAGTCCTTATAGGTGTAGTTGTAGTCGCTGAACGCGAAGTGGCTTCCTTTCAGATGCATGACGATCAGCTTCTTATGGCTGTGCGTCTCCTCGGAGATGACCTTCTTCATGGTCGGCAGCAGGGAAACGTCATCATCAGACGGGGTGATGATGTTCTCGTCTGCATATATGTAGTTGAGGAAGATGTTATCATAAGTCGAGAGGAAGTATGTTTTGTATGCAACATTCTTCATTATCCTCACAAAGCTCGGATATTTCGGGATTTCAGCGAAGTCCTTGGACGGCATGACTGAAAACAAGCTCATCATCGAAGGATAGGTGGTCTGTCCGGTGGTGATATAGTTTTTGAAAAGAAAGATGTTGTCAGGATATTTGTCCAGGAAGGACTTCATGAATACATTGGTCTTCCTCTTATATCCGTATAGCGACCAGGAGGCCCTCCTTGAAGACTCTCCCAGGACAAGTATGAAGATCCCCGTGTTGTCCTTGAACCTGCTGTCCAGCCTTCCTTCGAAGAAATACGGGGCCGAACTGCTCTTCTTCATCTCCGACAGGATTTTCATATAGGAACCGGAATCATACATGAACGAGAAGGGATATGCCTTTTTGAAATAGCTCATTTCCAGTATGAAGAAGACCGGAACTGCTATAAGAAATAATAATGGAATATATCTTTTATTCTTGGGAACAAGCTCCTCCTTCCCCTCGCCAGCCCCCTTCAAAATGATGAAGCGCACATACAGGAGGAGGACAATGATGAAAGCCATGGTCCCCGTGATCATTTTCGGAGATGTCGCGAATCCGACCATGGCTTCGAGCTTAGTGTTGAAAAGTGCCATTATGCTGGTGACTCCGAGCGATTTAGAGTATATGACCAGGAACAGCGTATAGATGAAGGACATGAATACGAACGGCAACGTTAGAAGCAGTCTCGCTTTTGCAAGCAGGAAAAGAGACGACAGGAATGCGGCACAGAGCACAAATGCAACCAGGTATTCCAGTTCGTCAAAGAAAAGATATTGGGCAAAGGCAGGAAAAACTATCATCAGGCTGTTTATATGGATCTTCAGCCGGGGCCCGATATGATACCTGTAGCTTATGTGCCCGAAGATTCTTTTCAGGAAAGCCGCAATGCCACTCGCCTCATGCTTTTCTTCTTGATTCAAGTTTTCAGATTCCGCCATTTAACCATCCTTAGCTGTCCCCCTCTCCTGGCTCTGAAAATACCACAGAGTTTTTTGTATTCAAACATTTGATTCTTGAATTGGCGCGTAAAGCCTGTAGAATTATTAAATAATGTTTCTGGACACGGAGTTCCTATAAATGAAATTCCTTATAACAGGCTTCCTTCTGATTCTTTTCGGATTGTCAGCTCTCATCTTCGCCGTTCTGCTTGTCGCGAGATGGAAAAAGAATTCCCTGCCCATTAAGCTGTTCTTCATAATATCATCCCTGCTTTCAGGATTCCTATGCCTGATTTCACTGAGCCTGCTGGTTTATTTTACCGTTTCAAGCGCAGTTCCTGCAAAATCCGGCACTTCAACTTCAGACGACTCGGATTACCTGCCCACTTTCACTGGAGACAGCAGGACGGCAGGGAAAACTCCTGAAAGGAAGTCCGAAGCTGCCAGGACAATAGAGAAACCAGCTGAAACAAAGCACGTGGCAGCAAAAATCCCCGCAGAGGATCCTGCGAAACTCGCAAAAAAACGTTTCGAACAGGCGGTCGAAATGTCAAAGACAGCCCTTGAAACAAATGACAGAGATCTCTACTTGAAATCCATATCCTACGCCGAGTCCGCAGCCGTCATTGAACCATCGAACGCCAGATACAGCATCCTCGCAGGAAAACTCTATTCCCAGATCGGCAACGATTATGACTCGCAGCTCGCAGCAGAAGGATATCTTTTGAAGGCCCTCGAGGCCGATCCGGGGAACATCCAGGCGTCGCTGCTCCTCTCCGACTGCTATTTCAGACAGGAAAGATTCGCCTCTGCCGCGGAACTCCTCGAAAAGATCCTGCAGTCGAATCCAGCCCTTGCAAACAATCCTCCTGTCATAAAGTCGCTCTCAATGTGCTACCTGCTCGATTCGCAGGCCGAAAAAGGATGTGCATCGCTCCAGCGGATCCTGAAGAACTCGCCGGACAACGAGACCGCAAGGATCTCCCTGGCCACTTTGAAATTCAAGATGGGTAAAAAGGACGAGGCCGAGGCTGAACTCCGAAAAGTCATATCCGCAGGCGGACTCAACAAGAATTATGCGGCAAGCCTTCTGGAGAAAGGCATGTAAATGAAAATACCTGTTAAATTTTTCAAACAGTTCCTCCTGGCGTCAACGCTCGTTCTCCTGCTTCCTGTATTCCTACATGCCCAGGCTCCCAGGAATTTCGCAAGCCATGCCGACTGGAAGGACGCACGCGAAAAGGTCCTTGAAGGAAAAATATCCGAGTTAAGGAAAAAAGGCGTCACGGATCCGGCCGAATACCAGGCTGCAAGGCAGGACTGGCAGAACGAGAACATCAGTATGGAAAATCGCGCCGACAAGATGAAGAAACTGCTCGGTGACATGGGGCTCACTGAGGATGATTTCGTGTTCACCGGACGCGATCCCAGGAAAGGACAGGGATATTTCGGCGACTATGAGGGCACGCTGAAGACTGGACAGCTGAAGACGATCCGCGACGACGAGGATTTCATAGCGCTTTTGAAAAGGATGAAGGACAACAAGATCCCATACAAGCTGCGCGCCGACGGAGCGATCGAGCTTCTCAAGGACAACATAGTCATCCACAGGAGCAAGCCCACGAACGAATTCCCGTACAGCCGCGCAAACGACAAGGAGATCTTCATTTCAGTGGAGCCACAGCCGGACGGCACGCTGAAGGTCTCCGACAAGCATGTCTTCAACCTGGACAACATGAAGAAAGCTACCGGCAACCTCTTCAAGGATGCCAAGGACATGTCATATGTCAACTGGCAGGAGACCGGAAAGATGACAGGCCGCATGATAAGGAACACCTACGGCAGCAATCTCGAGAACGCACCTCCTGCCAGGAAAAAGGAGCTCCAAGACCTTCTCGATAAATGCGACAGGCTGTACAATGGTGAAGTTCCCGAGGAACTGGGTGTCCGCACCACGACTTCGAAGACGGATCTCCAGAACAGGATCAAGGAGACTGTCAAGGACTGCTTCACGGAGACGCAGAAGGTGGCAGACGCCAGGGATGCGGATCTCGCAAAGAAGAGGAACGATTCATGGAAGGAGATGCAGGATGCGAAGAAGGAATGCGGCGAAGCCGTAAAGAAACATGATCTGGATGGATTGGAAAAAGCCAAGGAGAAACTCAAGACCGCAAAGGACTCCTTCAACAAGAACATGGATGATCTGAACGACTTCAGGCAGAAGCGCCATGCCGGTGAAAAAGGCGTGGTCAGCAATCAGGGCGAAGAGGTGCTCTCCTATGTCAAGGGCGAACCCGTGAAGAAGACAATAAGCCAGTCCGGAGATATCGAATTCATAAGCCAGAACACCGGAGAGAGGATTCCGAAAAGCAAGGTCCAGGAGATCCTGGTCAAGAAAAGCAGGACGAAACTGATTGATTCCTTCACCGCAGAAATCCCCGGAAACAAGCAGATCAACGAGCAGTTTAATCTTGATCCGCCTCCGGCGCAGGTCAGGCCCAGCTTGGTAAACAGTCCCAAGTTCCGCAACGGAGTCGACATCGCGGACGGCCTCGTCAACGCCGTGACCTGGTGGAACCAGGCGGGCGAGATGCTGCCCGACGATGCAAATCCAATTCTCAAGTATTCCGCAAAGGGCGCTGCTGCAGGAGTGGCAATAATCGGCATCCGTGTTCCTGCTGTCGGAGTCGTTGTCGGCGCCGGTACTATCGCATATGACGAAGCCTTCAAGGAACTCGTAAAGTATGAGGAAGCCGTTGGCCGTGGAGAAAAGCCATCCCTGACCGCCGCAAGGCTCAGGATGTTCAACAACTATCTTGCAAGGACGGGCGGAGAGTTCGTATATGGAGTCACCGTACAGCCGCTTGTCAATATAAATGATATCGGCACCTCCATCGGCGGGACGATCTACGACCGCAGAATAGCCGCAAAGGCGAAGGAGACCGCGGACAAGCAGCAGGCTGAGACCGGCGGCGCCAAGGCCGAGGCATTTACCGGCTTCAAAACGCAGCTCGATAGGATGGAAAAGGAAATCCAGGATTCCCTGAAGAGCACGGATCCGGAGGAACAGCGGAGGGCAAGGGCCGCACTGGCCGACATCAATGTCGCCAGACGGGCATTGAAGGATGCTGAGGAGGAGGAGAAGAATCGCAGTTCGAAAGTCGATCTGAAAGGCGATGCAGATTCCAGGATCAACAGCTTCCAGTTCCTGAAGGACAGGATAGCAAAGGCGGATGACAGCTGCAAGAACGTAAAGAAGGAAAAGGAGATAGTCCTTCCTATGGAAAAGAAGGAGGCGGATGTCTCCTTGAAGATCGTCGATGAGGAAGATGGATCCCCGGTAAGGGCGTCCGTCAAGCTGAACGGCTACAACTCTTACAACGGCAGCGGTTCGAGCGTCAAGTTCTCCAGCATCCCGTCCGGCACATACGAGGTCGATGTCTCCGCGCCGGGCTACGAGGGCAAGCGTAGGAGTCTCAATGTCAACGCCTCCAAAAGTAATCTTTATACCGCTACTATTCCGCTGAGGAAGCTTGCGGAGCCTGAGAAACCGAAACCTCTCCAGCAAAAGACTGAAAAACAGATCCAGGATGTCAAAAAGGAAAAACAGGCTTCGGCAAAAAGCGCCGATGCTCTACTAAAGGAATTCTACAACCTAATGGAAGAGGCTTCCAACAGGCCATGCCCGAAATGCGGCAATGACCCGATGTCCGCATATCTTACCGGCGGCGAGGATTCCCTGAAGTCCAAGGTGTTCTGCCCGAAATGCGGATACAGCATGAACGCCAGCAACACCAAGACAAGTAACGGTAAATCATATACGGAGGAATACAGCGCCCTTTTGAGGAACGCATCAAAACCGGACAAGGATTTTGAAACCACTGAACTGAACAAGAGTGACACAAAAGAGAAGCTTACCAAGGAACGCGACGATAAAATTGCCGCCCTCAAGGCTGAAGGCAATACCAAGCTCGATGCGATCCGCGCCGAGTTGAAGACGCTGGAAACCAAAGGCGTCAGCATGCCATGCCCGCAGTGCGGCAAGAAGGCGACCCATTCCTGGGACGGCACGGGATGGTCATGCATCGGGTGCGGTGCTACGGTCATAACCCCCGGCGAATATCCCACCAGCAAGGGAAAATACAGGGCTGTCAAGGAGGAGTATCAGAAGAAGATCGCCGATCTTGAGGAGCAGTACAACAGGAAAATCAACGCTGCCCGGTGACGATTCTGCTTCCGCCAACATGGCAAATATCCTTTCCAAGTGTAGATTTACCAAAATAAATATGGATATGTACAAATGAAGATTATCAGTTTCAAAGATAAATGCTTCAAACCTGAACTTGAAAGACTTTTCACCAGGCAGGCGTGCCCTGCAAATATTGAAAAGCCTGTCAGGCAGATCGTCGATGATGTAAGGAAGAACGGCGACAAGGCTGTCTTGAAGTATCTACTGAAGTTCGATTCGGCGAAACTCAGCCCGTCACAGTTCTGCGTATCGGACTCCGAGATCCGCAGGGCAAGCGCTGAAATTGATTCTTCAACTAAGAAAGCCATCGACGTCGCAATAAGTAATGTTGCGACTTTCGCAAAAGCACGTATTCCTGAAAACTGGACATTCTCGCCGAGGCCCGGAGTCTCCCTCGGAGAAAAATATTCTCCCCTCAACCGGATCGGCGCATATATTCCCGGCGGCACGGCACCCCTCATTTCAACATCAGTCCACACGGTCGCAATTGCGAAAACCGCAGGCGTCAGGGAAATTGTCGCCGCTACGCCTCCGAACAAGGAAGGCAAGATACATCCCGCACTGCTCTATGCGCTTTCAAAATCCGGAGCCACCGAGATCTACAGACTCGGTGGTGTATATGCCATTGCCGCACTCGCCTATGGAACGAGGACGATAAGGAAAGTCGACAAGATAGTCGGGCCCGGAAACGCGTATGTCACAGCCGCAAAGAAAATTGTCTATGGCGATGTCGCGATCGACATGATCGCCGGACCTTCCGAAATAATGGTGATAGCCGACAAGTCATCCCGTCCGGACTTCATCGCCGCCGATATGCTTTCACAGGCTGAACATGGGAGCGGACTTGAACAGGCTGTGCTCGTAACAGACTCAGCTTCTTTGATTGAAAAAGTCAAAAGGCAACTTGTTGCCCAGTCGGCAACGCTCAAACGTTCCGGACCGGTCTCCAAAGTCCTGGCGAACGGGGCTTTCTTCATCCTCGTCAGGAACATCGCGGATTCTGTTGATATCGCAAACCGCTACGCGCCCGAACACCTTGAGATATTATGTGGAAAAGCTGAATCCATTGCGGAAGAGATAAATTCTGCAGGAGCTATTTTCATCGGAGAATGGACGCCTGAGCCGGTCGGTGACTTTGTCGCCGGACCGAGCCATGTCCTGCCAACAGCCGGAACCGCGAAATATTTCAGCGGGCTCACGGTCGAACAGTTCTTCAGGAGATCGAGCATCCTCAAGTACGACAAGAAATCCTTCCTGAAGGAACTTCCCTACATTGCGAAGTTCGCAGAAGTCGAGGGCCTGGATGCACATGGCAGAAGCGCGACGATTAGGAAAGACTAGTAGTCAGTAGTCAGTAGAAAGATGAAGACCAGAGAATTAGAACACGCCCCTATACGGACTTAATCCTTTTCTCTACAGAAAACGTTATGAGTTCAAAAAGGGCTTTCCGTTTGTAGTAGCGCATGTTTGCGCGTTCTTCAGTCTTCAAGCGGAGTGCCTGACTCCAGCCTACGCTGAGAAGATAGTCGGACAAGTTGCCGGCGAGACGCCAGCGCTCCTTAAATTTCAAGTTTCTAGTTACCAGTTACAAGTTACATCCCATTCACCCGAACACTTCCTTGAACACCTTGACGTATTTCCTGAACTGATCTATCGAGCAGTCCGGAGGAATACGGTGATCCGGCATCGGGATGAAACCGCCTTCGGCGACAATTCCCTTCAAAGGCTCAAGTTCCGCACGGATAGCCTTTTCACCGTGGGGAATGACATGCTTGTCCACACCGCCCATCATGCGCATCCGCTTCCCGTATTTTTTCCTGAACGCCACCGGACTCGCTTTCCAAGTTCCGACTTCTATCGGGAAAATAATGTCAAACCCGCTTTCAAGCCACAGCGGAAGCAGATCATCTATCTTGCCGTCGGAATCTATCAGGACATATTTAATGCCCATCTTATGGTAGAAATCGTTCATCCTGCGGTAGCGCTTGTCGAAATATGTCCTGTAGAGATCCGGTGAAAGCAACGGTCCAGTATTGAAACAGCAATCCTCGAAGATATATGCGAAATCAAATGATGCCTTCTCGAGAAGCGGTTTGTTGAGTGCAATGTAGAATTCTGCTTGAAACTCGATCATCTCCTCGTATAAGGCAGCATCGTCGAAAGGCAGATATGAAATCGCTTCCACCCCGAGTGCATCGCGGAGACGCCCAAACAGACTTCCTCCAAAGAAACATGTCATATGTTCGCGAGAGTTGATCTGCTTGATGCGTTCCTCCCAGCCCGGACGCCATCGGGATATGTCGGAAGAGTCAAGAGTCTTCTTATAAATTTCCCAGGATTCACGTGTAGGATCGAGATCGTGTTTCAAAGTGTGCGAGATTGAGCTGCCTATCTTGCTGGCCTGCACTATTCCCCCGAACGGAGTACGCATGGTCTTCGTGCTCGCGTCCTCCTCGATGGTCTCCCATTTTCCTTGCGGACGCGGCGGGTATTCAAGCAGCCCCTGGCTGTTCCAGATATTGCCCTTGCCGTCGGGCGACATCTCCCAGTCGGTATCCATTCCAGAGATCTGCGGGCCAGCCGAATCCCCTTTCATCATCACGGCATCAAGTCCCTCCTCCTTCCAGCGCACCTTCGTCTCCGGCCAGGTCCCAAAATAAAGCACGGGAGTCCGGTCCGGTTTCCCATAACTCATGACTTCTGCGAAACGCTGCCTTCCGTTCATATGAGCCGACCGACCAGGAACTCCCTGAACTTCTCAAGGTCCTTCCATTCGAGGGCCCAGCGTATCTTCTTCCCTTTCTCCTTCACTTTCGTGTATCCGTCAAAACTAATGTCCACAGGCTTCTCCTCAATTTCAAGCATGTCCTCCGCGAATGCAAGATAAACTGCAACTGTATCAAAAAGGACCGAGCTCCTGCCCTCGTCGCTTTTCCCGCCAAGCCAGACTTGGTAAGAATCTATGAGCGCTTTCGTCAGGGGATTCTTGCATTCCTTGACGCGCCTGTAGAGTTCTCCATCGAGTTTGATCACTTCGCAGGTATCGATCGGGGTAATTGTCATGCTGGCCCATGGCGCGTCAAAAACGGCCTTCGCCGAAATGACATCGACAACCACATTGTATTCCGCGGAAATGCCCGGTTCACCGCCGTATTTCTTCGCTATTGATCCGTGCATGCCGATGAACCTGCATTTTTTCGCGATCCTGGGCTCACGCCTCAGGGCCTCGGCGATATTGGTCACCGGCCCTATGGAGATTAGGGTAATCTTCTCCTTTGACTTCATGATGGTCTTTATCATCGCATCAACTCCGTCGGCATAGACCTTGCCCTTGTACTTCTTCATGTTGAAGCCTTTTATCCAGGGGCTGACCTGTATCGGATGGTCCAGTGTCTTGATTCCGGTACCTATTGGAATATCGGTACGATTCGCGGCCTGGAGCAGCTTTGCCGTGATCGCCGTACGGTGGTCGGTATTGAAGGTGGCAGTCGTGATCAGTTTCAGATCGAGCTCCGGAGAATTGAGAAGCATCACAAGCGCCCACGAATCGTCTATGTCGCTGCCAATGTCGGTGTCAAGAATCACTGGAATAGGTTTCTTCATGAACCATGTCTCCTTTATATATCTTGCTTCGCAATCTATATAAGCAGCTCCGCTGCTCATGCAGATTTGCCCACAAGGCTAAGATGCATCTTGCCCGTGATTTTTTATTTACCTCGCTTAAGATATTCTCCATGCTTGAATCCGCAATGGACTAAACAGGCGTAATTTTTGCACTTTCCGGATATCACAAAAGAGGCTAACAAGAACAGCCCTCACGGGCTTGACTACAAACAAGTTGCAATTCAACGTAAATTGTATTCGTTCGTAGTTAAGCCCGTGAGGGCTGTTCTTAATTTTTCTTGCCGACTCGCCGATACTCCGATACGCCGGTTCTCCGAGACATCCTGCAAATCCTGTTATCCTGTCAAATCTTCATCCTCTTCCTGTACGCCGCCGGCGGGACCTTGGCGTTGCGCTTGAAGAAGCGGGAGAAATAGTAGATGTCGTTGAATCCGCACTCGGTGGCGATATCGCCGATGGACTTGTCTGTCGTCTCAAGAAGCCGTTTCGCCTTCTCCATGCGCGAACTGATTATGTGGCGCAGGGGGGACTGTCCGGTGGACTTCCTCACAAGATGCCTTAGATAGTCCTTGCTGATGTAGAGGGTGTCGGAAATATTGTCCAGGGAAACTCTTCCTTCGTTTTCACGTATGATATGGAGGGCCTTGTCAATCTTCTCATTTTTTGGAGATTCGACACCTTTTGTCTGTGAAGCGATGATACGGCGTGTGAGACCGATGATCTGTTCGAGGAGCCCGTTGGCGATCAGTTCGTAGGATTCGTCCTTTGCGTTCAATTCCTTCACAAGCTGTTCAAGGGGATATCGGAGGGCTCCGGAAAAGTCGTGCCAGGTACCGGTGAGATCCTCAAGCCCGCTGCCGGAGACACCGACGCATATCCCGGAGAGCTCCTCGGTGTTCTTCTGTTTATGGAACATTCCCGCAGGCGCGATATGGAAGTCGTGTTCTGAGAAATCCCATCTGCGGTTGGCAAACGCGATCTCGCCGCTGCCCTCGGTATAATACACGATCTCAAGGGCTTTGTGCGAATGTGACTTCACGAAGGTCCCGGGATTGTGCCGCGATACAAAACAGAATTCGAGCTTCATGGTGTTATGAATTTTTCCCCTTGAGATTTGATATCCTTATAAGTATGTCGGGTTTTAACCCGACGTTTATGTTGGCGGGTTGAAACCCTACTTATTTTGACAATATACCCTCGCTCAGAGGGTTTTCATAGGAATTTGAAACTGGAGGTTTTAGGAATGTGACATAGGCGTCTCGCCTATGATTTGAAATTTACAGAAGAACAAGAAATGAATTACAGGCGAGACGCCTGTACCACATTCTTTATTGAACCGAGTGCTCAGGTCTCGGGGTGCTCCGCCTTAATCATCTTTCCCGACACCCGACACCCGACACCCGACACCCGACACCCGACACCCGACACCCGACCACTGACCACCGACGACTGGCGGTTTCAAAGAAACCTGCCCTACTCCCCTATCGCCGAGAGCCAGTTCAGGCCGCCGTAGCCGGGAATCCCGACTTCCAGCACTTGTCCTCCGTCAACCACGAACTCGACCACATGCTCCTTGCCGGCGATCTTTTTCTGCTCCATGCCTGCGGCAGTCTTGAGCGTGATGTTCCCTTCCTGGCCGTTGAGACCTTCCGCTGAAATCTTCAAACGGAACTTTCCTGGCGCAAGCTTGAACTTGAAAGTGTTCCCCGGATTCACCTTGCATGAATCGCGTTCGAGAGGATCACGGATCCAGTGGCGGTCATTATCATCCATTGCGGGATTCGCAAAACCAAAACCTTTCTTCTCATCCCATACATTGTCCTTGCTTACCGAAGTATAAGTCCTGGGCAGGCCATATCCCTTCAGTATGCCAAGACGCTGTGTTGGCGGACCGAAATCGAAAAGATAAGCAGGTCTGGCGGCAAGAGATGCGCGTTCTGCCGCATTTGCCTTCGCCAGATTCTTCGCGTCCGACACAAGCTTCTCATAATCCGCGCCTGGAGCTGTCAGCGTGAGGTAAAGAGGAAATTCACTGATCGTCAGATCGGCGGTTCCATTCACAGTTGATGCATGCCCAAAAGAATCTGTTATATTCGCCTTGCCGAGATCAACACCAAGCTTCGAAGTCCCTTCGTATCTCCAGGTGGCAACAACTTTACGCTGTCCGTCCTCCCATAAGTACATCCAGACCTTGGGATCGGCCGATGGCAGCCTGAGGGCACGCCCATTGAATCCCTGCAGCTGACGGATCAATGTCGCTGTCGTGAGCCAGACCGGACGGACACTGCCATCGTTTCGCAGAAGCCCTGCACCCGCATGCATCGCCGGATCGGAACCTTTCTCACGGTATATGAAGACTTTCTCAATACCTAGAGCCAGCGCGATCATGATCGTACGCGGGACTTTCGCCGCCTGATATCTTTCCGTGCGGCCAATAGGGCCACCGACATCGTTGCCTGTCTCCGTCAGCCAGATCTCCGCCTTCGGCTTGAGCTGGTCGCGCCATGCAACGAGATCCTCGATCTGTTCCGGATATGTGTTGCCGCTCTTCGCGACAGTCCCACGGTCCACGTTCGGATCCCATCCGCATATCTCGGGCTCCTCGCGTCCGCTGTAGAAATGGACGTTCACTATATCTACAAAATCCAATGGAGTCTTGCCGTCCGGATATTTGAACTGTGACATCTGCCCGATCACTTCAAGCCCGATTCCTGCCCAACCGCAGGAACTTACAGGCAGTGACGGATCCGCCCTGCGCGAACCTTCGGCACCGGCACGCATCACTTCGAAATATTTTGAGATCGGCCCGACGAACGGGCCCCATCCGGGATCGTTCAGATTTGGCTCATTCCAAAGCTCAACGGCATCGATAAGTTTCAGCCCGGACTTCTTGTCAGGCGTCAGGAGCTTAGACTGATCGACAGTCGCAGTTCCGTCACGCGCCACGAGCTGGAATATCGCATCGCCGTAGTCGGCAGGATCCTTCGGCGGATATCCGGCTTCATTCTTCTTCACATTGGCAGGCACTTCCCTCGCCCACTTCGGGGGCTGGAACACATATGGCAGTACTTTCATCCCAAGTTTCTGGTATGTGGAGAAAATCAGATCGTGGTTGACATGCCATGGCGCCACCGTGCCGTCGAACGCATATTTATCCTTGGCCGTACAGAACATCTGCCATTTCGCGTTTTCGAAGCGCACCCATCCGAATCCGCATCTGCGCATATCCTCGGCAACAGAAATCTCCGATGAGTTTATTCCGAAACGGCGCGTGCGTTCAGTATCGACTTGATCCACGGGCCGCACGAAATATTGCGACCATCGCAGTTCCTTTCTGCCGTTGAGAGTCACTTCAAGTCCGAGAAGATAAGAACCGGGTCCGATTGGATCCGTCCCCTTCAATGAGATCTCAGCAAAATTGTTCGCAGGTACCTTGGCAGTTATCTTTCCTGAAGAAACAATTTCCCCTGTCTTTGGAACCGCAAGCGTATCGTTCGCAGCTCCGTCAAAGACCATCAGCGATACCGGAAGACGTATGCAGTTTTTCCCGTTGCCGTCGTCATGGAAGCGCAGCTTCAGCACGCTCGCCTTCACCGGCTGTTTCGGCCATGGGAGATTCTGCCGCCCCCATTTGCCGTTCAGATTATAGCTCTGGAGTCCATCGACTGGCTTGAAGTTCGTACCGTCCTCTGAAGCCGACACATCAAGCTTCCATACCCAGTTCGCATCGCCCGCCTGCAGAGTCATGGCGATCAGGTCGCGGACCTTCCCGAGTTCGACGGTCACAACCGCCTCCTTGTAGTCTTTCCCCCAAGGAGTTTCAACTCCAGTAGTATCTTCGCCGTCGCACATCTTAGCATCACCTTTTTCTTTGCCGTCTATAACCCAGGTGTTTTTGCAGCCAAGCGCGTGATCGAATCCGAGCACAGGATCCGGCGGAGTTGAATCATTGAGCGCTGGATTGGTCTGCAGAGTGTAGCTGATCTCGGCATTGCGTTCAGCATTATCGAAATTTTCCGCGATGAACCGCTGATCGAGCGGCTTGCCGGCATCAGAAACTCCGCCACCTGCCGTGTTCAACCGTATTCCACTCTCACCGCTGCGAAGTTCGCTCTTCGCGGTAAGCGCATCGAATACAAGGGACGTCGGTCCCCCATCCTTCGCAAACCACACGACATGCACGGAAGTGACAGGCAGATCGACTTTTCCATCATGCTCCTTCTGCTCGTATGCCTGTTTGAACGGTGCTGCCACCGGATCAACCTCGACCTGTTTCCAGCCTGTCCAATCAACAGGTACCGTATACATCAGCCACTCACCTTTTGCGTCCTTGATCTGGAACCCGGCATTCGTGGCATTGCTTTCAGGCTTCACGTATATCCAGACAGAGATTGATTTGCAGCCGATGAGTTCACCATCGAAGAACGGAGCGTCGACCTTAGAACCTGCGTGTTTGGCGTCCCCATGGATCTCCACGGCGATGGCACCAATTTTCGGCTCAACTCCTGCTGCAGGACGCGCCCTGCAGTTATCTACCTGCCAGGCGCCTACATGTCCTATGGAATCGACGACATTGAGGATGCGGTTCTGGAGCGGTTTCAAATCGTCCGCGGCATTGATCAGAAGAGGCATCGCGAAAGCCAAAACTGCGGCAGACATAATTATCTTGCGCAAACAGGAAGTCTTGTGTTTCATAATTCTCCTTTAAGTAGCGTGGGCTTCAGCCCGCGATTTGAATTAGAATACTCTCGGGCAAGAATGCCCAAGTTACTTTTTTGATTCCGTCTCTACCCGATGTTCAATGTTCGAAGTTGGATGTCCATTCTTCACTTCATCATTGGACATTCCTTGTTGGATATTGGATATTCAATATTTGTGTCCTTTGCCTATACTCCGCCACGCCGATTCAATTATAATGCCGGCGAGACGCCAGCGCTCCTTTACTTTGCACACAATGCCCTGAGTTCACCGGGATACAGCGAAACTGTCAGTTTTCCACCAGTCATGCCAAGTTCAGCACCAGTTGCCGCATCCAGGAGCTTCGAGCATTTTGGGATATTCACAAACACATCCTTCTTGGATGAAAACCCAGTATTGACAACTGCAAGATAAGTCCCGTCCTTCCCCGTCGGAATCTCCCTGACAACGACTTCCGGATCCGAAGCGGCATTTGCGATCACCTTGCTCGGAAGCGCAGGAAGCGCGAGGAACGCGGCGTTGAAAGCACGCACATACTGCGGGAACCCCCTGGCCATCGTATTGCCGTTGAGATATCCGATGTAGCGCGGATCACCATTCGCGACCGCCCTGGCCTCAGCCATCATGCAGTACGGTCCGGCGCGATCGACATCCGAACAGAAATAACCCATGATCTCCTTGTCCTTCGCGTCGTTCATCATGTTCTCGTTGAGAGTATAATGCCGCATGATCGCGAGCCCCTCACCGCAACGGAATGCATCAAACGCCTCTGGCGCAGACACCGTATAGAGACGGTTGAACGAATAATCTACGACAGTCCCGTCCTTCTTCTTGAAGTTGGCAGGATCCGCGTTAGGGCACGAGTGCTGCCATTCCCATTCGCCCCAGGTTCCGCCAATCGACTTGAGCAGTTCCTTTCCATACATGTTGTCCTTCACTACCTGGTCATAGGAGAGCGGAGTGCGTTTCTTCGGAAGCTTGTCCATTGTATTCTTCCACAGCTCAATGTCATCCGTGACAAGAACGTTCCCCGGAAGTTCGCGTCCGGGTTCGCTTGTATCCGTGGTGAGAAGGACGATGGCGTCTTCGCCTACACCTTTTTCACGGAGATATTTTGCGAGTTCCGCAATGAACGCATGTCTTTTCTCAAACCACCATTTGTAATAGGCATCAAGCTTGGTCTTGTCGGCGGCAAGCTGTTCGCGCGTGACTTTCACCTTCGTCTCCTCTGCGAATCTCGCAAGGGTCATGTCGCTGAAGCTGACAGGCATCTGTGTCGGACGCGTACGTATCCATGCTCCTACGAATTTCACCTTGTCCTTGTAGCGGATTATCGTAGCGTCAAGCATCCTCCTTGCATCAGCGAGCGCGTCCGGATCGCTTATGTCGATGTGTGCGTTCTTCTCAATCCAATCAATGTGCGAGAACATGCCTTTCTTGTTCGAAAGAGGTTGCACAACTTTTCTGTACCCGACCTGCCCCTTGCCTGTGGCACCGCCGTATTCATAATATGGAAGGACGTAGAGATCCTTGTATTTGGTCGAAAGAGTTTCTACCATCTGGCTCCAGCGCTGCGGCGTAGATGCCTGAATCCAACTGTCGTCTCCTGGGTCCCAACCCTGGTTGTGCCCGAACTCAAGAAGATCTTTTGAGAATGTATTCATACCGAGAAATCTTATGTTTTTCATCTTCATCTCGAACCAGTCGTTCGGGTTGTCCAGACCACGGGCCTGCGGCTTGTCCTGTCCGTGGGGAACAGCAACTACGCCGTCCGCCATCTCCTCGCGACCGAATATGTGCCTGCGCGGAAGGTTTGCCGGAGGATAGTTTATTTTCACGTCGTACGCTTCCGGATTTTCAATCTCGTAAAGTGCGATCTTCGCAACTGCTGCACCGGCCGACAATGGATCGTTGTTGAGATCAGTCTGTGAAATGATCAGCCAGAATCCCTGGTAAGGTGTCATCGACCTCAGAGTATCCCCATGTCTTTCTGTTCCAAACGGAGGGAATCTCTCATGGAGATAGAAGAAGTGTGTCCATTTCCTGTATTCGTTCGCGAGCGGATATTTCAGGGATTCAGGATTGTTGTTCACGTATTTTCCGATGATGGTGTCGCCGGAGGCCTGTCCTGTGGCGAAGCCGCTTCCTGTCTCGCATCCGCGGTTCTGGATGAACATCGCGCGCGGCTTGTCCTCGGGATAATCAATTGCCAGGACATATGCCCCTTTCGGCTTGAGCCCTTTGCCGGCGCCAATCTTGTATGCCATGTATCTTGCCGCATCGCCTATCTTGAGAACGCGGCATTTTTTACCGAGTATCTCCTGGATCTCGCTTGCGCTGGCATCGGGGAACTGGCGCAGTTCGTGTGCGCCATTGTCCGCGGCACAGTCAATTACATCCACAAGTTTCAGCTTCGTGAAATCGAATTCGGCCAATGCCTTTGGCTGGACTGCCGGCTGGGAAGCTTTCACCGCAGGTGATGTCTGTGCTACCGGCGCGGATGCTTGCTCCCCTGCCATCTGCTTGGGCGTATTTTCCTGGCATGAAACAAGTGACAAGGCAATCAAGACCGAGTAAAGGCAAGATGTGTTTTTCATATGGCTCCTTTTTTTCGTTACCGCTCACGGCGATACAATTACCACACCGACAAAACCAATTCAAGCAGGGATTGGAAATATTTTAAGGCAATAGTTATGGAACAAAAGAGGTGATAAGAAAAGCATTTGCTATTTCTGACAATATTGTTCTTTACTTAAAACTTAATACCTGAAACTTAAAACTAATTCAAACATCCAGTTTACAGGTATGCACACTCTCTGTGATTGCTCAAACCCGATTCATTTCTTCGGCACTTTTAAGGTCATCCCCACCTTCAGGCTGTGCGGATCCTTTATCAGATTGATCTTGGAAAGAATGTCGGTAGTTGTGTTGAACTGGCGGGCTATCTTGTTCAGGGTGTCGCCCTTCTGCACATTGTAGGTTCCATAGGCGTCCCCTGACGTCAAGGTCTTCTTTGTTGGATTTGAAACAACAAGGGGAGGCACCGCGGTCGTTTTCACTGGCGAAGCCGTCTTCACCTTCGGAGCTGCAGCTGATGCAGGATTCCTTACAGGTTCGGCTATGTCGAGATCGGCGGGAGCCGCCTTTTTGACTGTTTCCACAGAAGATGTCTTCGGGAAGTTTTTCTCATGATCGACTCCATCGGCTACGGCATCAATGATTCTGTCCACGTCATCCTTCTTGGCAGCTGTCGGAACAGGTTCCTGGGATTTCGGAATCGGAACGACCACATCCTCATTGTCCGTATTTGCAAGCAGCTCCTTCGCCAAGGCATCAAGCTCAGGCGAAGCAACCTTTTCGATACGCTTGACAGGTTCCGCCTTCGGAACAGGCATCTCTGCTGTTTCCGGAAGCTTATTCTTTTCAAGTTCTGGGGCCTGCAGCTGGACCGGGGTTGGATTCTGTGTCTTGGCTGTTTCAGTGCCGGGGAACTTCCAGCCGTTGAAAATAGCGATGCCCAGTATGGCAAGCACATGGAAAGCCAACACGGCAATAAAAACCAGAAATATCCAGCTTCCTGTCCAACTTGAAGATTTTGTGTCTTTATCATCCATGATGTATTTTCAATATTACTTGCTTGCCTACGGGACCCCAGCAGCTAAAACCCACAACTAAAGTTGTGAACTCCAACGTTTCGCTGAAATCTCTTTTCTCGCACCTGACAAACACACTCTTTACTTAAAGTCTGTAAATGGCACCCAGAAGAACTGGAAAAATTCCGGACCAACCCCGAGGAACGGACCTATCCCGGGGATCCAGAGGATGCCGCACCTGAAGTCGTAGGATTTCGGCGTCACGCGATCTTCATATCCGAGCACGAAATCCATGTTGAAGTTGATCTCGGAGTTTGTCCTTTCGCCACGCTCGTTGTAGACCGAATCGCGCCAGACCCAGAAAACCGGAAAGATGATAGTTGCAGTGCGTACTCCATAGTCCGGAGCCGGCGGGGTGAAACTTCCTAGGTTTGACCAATAGAAGACGGGGAAGATGGGATATACCTTGGAGGCCCACTTGTTGGTGGACGCAGATTTATCTTCGTAGGAGATGGACATGTACGACGAATCGGCAGGGATCTGTTTTGCAAATTCCATCGCCTGAGCTGTCAGCTGCGGTCCGCCTACCTTCTGGTTCAAGGTTCCACATCCGGAAAACACCGACAGCACTGCAAATCCAGCAAAGACAATAAATATATTACGCATATAGCAACCTCCTCGTTTCTCTTTTCGAGTACTATACGTGTGTATAAAACAAAATCAATTTGTCGCTTAGGCAACGCAACCTTATATTAGATTCCGAATTTCAAACAAATCCAAATGTTCAAAAGGAGAAAACAATCCAAGAACATGTCTTGCGACATTAATCCGCCTTCGCTGAGAAGCTACGGGCGCGACAGGCTACAAACGAATAAATTCAATTGGGGATTTGTTTGGATTTTGGTGTTTGGAACTTGGAGTTTAAAATCATGGATATTTTTACCCGAAAAAAGCGCAGCTGGATAATGGGACGGATCCGGTCGAAGAACACTAAGCCGGAGATTATCGTCCGTTCTGTCCTGCACCGCATGGGCTACCGTTACTCGCTCGGACACGGAAAACTTCCCGGCAGTCCGGACATTGTCCTTCCGAAACACAGGACAGCTGTCTTCGTGCACGGCTGTTTCTGGCACCGTCACAAAGGGTGCAAGGTTGCGACGATGCCGAAGACGCGTGTCGGATTCTGGAAGAAGAAGTTTGAAAGGAATATCGAGCGCGACAAAAGAAATCTCTGCGAACTTCGCAGGCTCGGATGGAAAACAATTGTCATCTGGGAATGCCAGGCGCTGAAGGATCCGGAGAAGCTGGGAAGAAGACTTATAGACAGGATAACAGGATTAAATGGATGTAGCAAGACTAGCAGGAAACACAGGATGCTCATCTATGAAATACCGGAAAAGAAGGAGCTTCTGAAGATCGCGGAGAAGAGAGCGGATTACAACACATAGGTACCCGGCTTCGCCTGGAAGCTATGCCGCGGCAAGCAAAGTGGCAAAGGCATCCGCCTTCGTTAAGATACTTCCGTCTTTACTTCGACATTCGATATTCCTTGTTCGACATTGGATATTCAATTTATTATAGGCGGCTTCATCGAAGCCTGCCCTACTTCCGCGGGCCTGTTGTCTGGATGACCTCGAAGTCAGAACCTTTCAGCTTCTTCAGTTCTTCCAGGCCTTTTATCCTGCTGTCGGGGGCGACGGACAGGCGCCAGTCGCCGCCGTTGTCAGCGACGATCATGCCATACTTCTTCAGTCCTTTGAGGATCGCCTGGATGTGCGGGGAGAATTTTGAAATGTCAAAATCGGCACGGAGCCGGAAGCGTTCACCCATGCGCGGCAGATCCGGATCGGTCTTCCTGCTAGCAAAATGAGTGGCGGGATAGACATATGCCCGGCGGCTGTTCTTCACGGTGAAACGCATCGCATGCTCCACCATTCCCTTTTCAACCTCGTCGTAGCGGATGATCGCCGGAAAGATCGGAAGGCCTGCGGCATCCGACGATGTCCAGCCGTCTGGACGCAGTTTGTTTGACGAAAGGTCGAATGCGGCGGAACATGAACACTCCCAGCCGGCATCCGTCCTGCGTCCCTGCCAGAACTCGTAGAGCTTGCGGTTCACCGGATCGACGACGATGACATGCCTGTCGGCATCCTCCTCCGCCTTCTGTGCGGCTTCGAGGATCCGGCCGTCGAGAGGCCAGTTCTCAATAGGTGCGTTGTCAGGGATCGGGAACGGCCCCTTGTCGGATTCGTCGGGATATTCCTTGATCTTGAAATCGACCTTCTTCTGGTTGGCGGGCACGACGATGAACGACATGTCCAAGTTGTAGGAGATGTTCTTGTCGGCGCCGATGCCTGCGATCATCGCCTTGGAATTCTTGAGGACAGGCAGCTTGGAGATATCCTCGTTCCAGGGATTGTCCGGTGGGAAGATCTGGAGTGCCGCGAGGATCTTGTCAGCCTCCGGCGTGTTGAACATCACAGGTTTTGCAATTGACGGCATCGCAGGCTTGTTGGCGGCGGAAGAGATGAGAGAGGAAGCAATTGTGAGAATAAATGCAAAGAGAAATACATAGGCTGTCCATTTCAGAGGAGGACGATGAGTTGTCATATTACATTCCTTTAATACTAATCCAATTGCCGGCCGGAGGCCAGCGCTCCATTAAAAAATCCCCAGTTACCAGTATCAAGTATCCAGTATCAAGGTTCAGCTACATTTCAAAAAGCTTAAGGTTGAAGGAGCCAAATCCATTGGATTTCAGAAGGATGAGCTTCAGGCCCGGCCTGCTGCCGAGGTTCAAGGTCGCATTGTCAATCACATTGCCATCGTCCCCAATGAGACAGACCTTGACAATACCGTCATTAGGCCTTTTGAAAAGACTGCACTGATATTCCTGGGGGAGGGTCTCCCAGCAGCGGGTATCTGCACGGTTGACAGCCTTTTTCGCGATCGACGCACCGATAAAGACCATCAGCCTGGCCGCATCGCCGACATGAGGGATCTGCTGTGCCGCGATCTGGAGCGAAATGCTTGTGGCTTCCTTGACCATTATGGAAATAAGCGCGCGCTGGAGGATGATCGGCATGTCATTTGACAGGTCATTCGCAATAATCTGTTCCATGTCGGAGAACTTCATCGTATCGCCGATCTCAAGATTGCCGCTGCCGTAGAACTTGACGTTTTTGATCTTGTCCGGGAAGAACTTCAGGACTGGATAGGCAAATCCTATGTATCCTACTGGAGGCGGCAGGATAAGTTCTACGAGGCGCTCCTCGCGTGCCGGAGCAAGGCCGTTCTCGAAGATTATGAACACGCTGTCTTCGGCCAGCTTGAAATCGTAAGGTGCTTCCTTGGCGAGCTCCTCCGGAGGATTTGAACCGATCTCACGGGCGCAGGTCACCAGGCCGCGGCGGAAGAAAGGATTGCCGTCGTCTACAAAATAAAGTTTCCGGTAGTCGACCAGGGCCTCGTTGTAGTTATTGTCCCTCAGGTAGACCGCGGCGGACAGGAAGGAAACCGCAGGATTCAGATACAGGCCCAGCTTATTGTTGCATTTGACTGCAAGCGCGCTCTTGTCGGAGACGACACGGTCATTGGACATGATCTCATTTCCGGAAAGCTGAGATCCGACAGTACTGTAATTTTCGCTGGTCACCTTGTAGACATCTTCCTGGAAATCACGTTCGGCATTCTTCTGCCTGTACCTGACCCTGCGCAGCTCCACGCCGGCCGCTTCGGGCTCCCCCAGCGCATAATAATTGAGGGCCTTGTAGTAGTTGATCAGTATCTTCTCGAAGAAATCCCCTTCGTAGGGAAGGACGTTCTGGTTTGTATACGCAGCCCCCACCTCCGACATCGCCCCGCGCAGATTGATGGTCGCGCGGTTCTCATAATCCTCCGCCACCGCTTCGGCCCTGTTGAAATAATCAAGGCTTTCCTTGTAGCGCTCCTGGGCGAACGTGATCATGCCGCATTCCATCAGCCACATCAGTTCGTCTCCGGTATCCTGGCGGCTTTTCATATAGTCGGCGGCCTCTGTATAAGCTCGGCTGTAGTAGCCGCCGCCGTACATTTTCATCATGCCTTTTTTCTGGCTGTGCGCACTGATGAAAGTTGAACAGCCGGACAGCAGCATGGCCGCCACTGCCGCCAGCAGGAATATTGAGCAGACATTGAATGCCCTTTTCATTTCCCTCCTCCTTTTCCAGCCTTCTCAATTGCGCTCTTCAATTCATCGAGCACGGCTTTTTCAGGAGCGATCATTGGATTGGTCGTATAATCCACGGAATAATCATTCAGCGCCTGGAGAGCCCTCTCCCCTCCGATCAGTCCAAGGGAGCGGATGGCGGCTATCTTGACATTGATCGACGGATCAGATCTCATCGCATCGATAAGTTCCAAGTCTGGATAACGGCTTCCGATTTTGCCAAGAGACAGGGCTGAGGCCACCCTTATCGTAGGACTCTCATCGTCTTGCATGCTCCGTGAAAGCCCGACAATGGACTCGCCCTTCGCGCCCTGCGGAAGAGTTTCCGACCGGGGCGTGCTGCAGCCAGCAAGAGCGCACATGAAAAGCACAAGCATGCAAGCCACTGAATTTCGCGGGAACTTCATCATTATATCAATTCCTCCATCATAAATATTCACTGAAGGCCATACTTCAGTGAATATTTACCATTCTTAATATTTAATATCGCCCAGCTGGTCAGCCGCCATTTTGCGTGCAAACATATCTCCGACCTGCAAAGTTTCTATAAAAAGCTTGACCGATGACTGGCCGTATCCGCGCAAGTTTTCAGCCGCCGCCCTTTTGACCGCAGGATCCTTGTCGTTCTTAAGGAGTTCATTCAATGGCTGCATGGATTCAGGCGCTCCAATCTTTCCGGTGCAGTTGATGCAGTTCACACGGATCTCGGAATCGGAGTCCGCCTTTATGATATGATTGAGCACCGGCAGTGCAGCCGCTTTCTGCTGGACGACCTTGTTCCAGTCGCCTTCTGCGGCGCCAATCTCGGCGATCTTGAGGGGAGTGTCAGGTTTCCAGCCTTTTTTCAGCAGTGCCGCAGCAGCCGCTTTCCTGACCATTTGATTATTGTCATAAAGCATCTTGTGGATCATTTCAATGTCCTTGAATGAATCCGTTACAGCGATGGCCGACAAAGCCGCCTTGCGCACCATCCAGTTCTCGTCGCCTGCCGCGGCGGCAAGCGCAGCCACCGCCTTGGGATTGTTCTGTTCTCCGAGAGATTCGATGATGCTCTTTTTGACAATAGGTTCGCTTTCGGCGGCCAGAGTCTTAAGCAGAAGATCAACTGCCTGGTCGGAGCGTATATGCGCCAAAGCAGCAACCGCCTCCTTCCTGTTCCGCCAGTCCTTGTCGGCGATCAGATTCTGCAGGACCGGAATGTCTCCGGCAGTCGCCTTTTCGCGGAGGACCATTGACAGCGAATTGCGCGCCGATTCGCCGCCCTCGGCCATTTTCTTCAACTGGACGGCATCGATGTCCTTGATCTGGTTCATCGTGTTGGCCGCCGATATCCGGACCCAGCCGGATTCGTCGTTCATCGCTATCTGAAGCACTCCTGAGGAATCCTTACCGGCCTTGACGAGTCCGAGCCAGTCCTGTTCCGCCAGCATATATTCCAACTCCTCCTGACGCAGCTCTGGTTTCCAGTTCATCGCCTTCAGCCCGGCGGCGGCACGGCGCCTGACCTGCCAGTCACGGTCGACCAGCAGTTTCTTCAAAAGAATCCTGCTTGCATCCGTCCGGTTGAGACCCAAAGATCTTGCGGCGACAATCCTTACGCTGACTTCCTTGTCTTCGGAAAGATTTTTGAGAAGTTCCAATGCGGCCGGAGTCTGCGCGTAGCCAAGCGCCAGAGTCAATGCTTCACGTTCAATGAATTCATCCTGTCCATAGCTTTCCAGCCTCTTCTGGATCTGCAAAAATCCCCGGTCCTTGTAGTTGCCCACGGCCGCCGCTGCAGCTTCCCTGACGCTTACGTCGTCATCGGAAAAGATGTCGAGGAGCGGATCAAGCGCCTGTTCAGATTTCAGTTTCCCAAGTACGCGGATGGATCTCTCCTGGATCTGCCAGTCATCCGACTGCATTGCCGTTATCAGCGGAACTACCGCCGGCTCTCCGATTCTTTCCAGAGCGAGTGAAGCGTTGGCCATGGCGTCCGGGTTGCTGCTGGAGAAACAGTTAATGAGCGGCTGGATGGAGCTTGGGGAGAACAGCACAAGGGTCTGCACTGCTTCGGCCTGAAGTTTCTTGTCCGGATCCCCTAGCAGAGGAATTATATCCGGTACTGCCGAGGTGTCCTTCTGCTCACTGATCAGCTGGAGGGCATTGAGGCGCCCTTTGATATCCATGGCGGATCCGAGTCCGCTCCGCAGGGCGGGAAATCCATATCTGCCAAACTTCCGGAAGACTTCAATTGTCTCCTTGCGCACGAGTTCGTTTTCATCTCCCAGCATGGCGACAAGCGACATCAGGCAGTCCGTATCACCGATCTGCCCCAGCGCATTGACCGCCAGCCGCCTGGTCTCAGGATCATTGTATTTCAACACATCGATGAGCTCTGTTACTGAATCTGAACCGTATTCGACAAGCTTCTTGGCGGCGGCCGCCTTTTGCGCGGGACTGCCGGTCTTGAGGATTTTGCTCTCGGTCATGACATCATCAATGCTGACACATGCAGGGAGTATCGACAGGAGGAACGGAAGGATCAGGCACCCGAAAAGGCGATGGGAATTGAATTTGAAAAATGTACTTTCCCTGTTTCTCATCTACAGCCCCTCGAAATCCTAATTGCAAGTTTATTTAACATATCCAGCTCTTGAGTGTAAATCAAGATAAATCCGCTTGAAAGTGGGCACAGAATTGCTCAGATAAATATAAAGCTTAGATATTTGCCCACAGATTCACACAGATAAGATGTATTCTAACACAGAGGCGCAAAGACGCAACGTATTACTCCTGTATAATATGCTTGCCATAGGCAAACTACCTTTGGAACAAAGGTCATGTATTTTATTCTATCTGAGCTAATCTGTGTAAATCTGCGGGGGAGTCCATCTGACTTGATGCTGGAAGTTCATTCTTTGCCGGCAAGATGCCAGCGCTCCTTAAAAATTCTGAATTTCAATTTACTATATTCAAAGTTCAATGTTGGATGTTCGATGTTCTGCCTTCTGATCCCCGGGCACGGCTTCTCCGGATTATTCCATTTGATCGGGTATGTCCTGCACTGCGCCGGACGGCATTCGTAAATCCTGCATCCCGGCGGGGAATCGACATAGAACGGACAGCTGCCGTCTTCCTTCTCGCTCAGTGAAACTCCCTCGCCGTCTCCGGGCATGATCATTTCCTCATAGAACTCCGCTATGTCCATTCCTGTGAATTCCGCAATGTGCTCGATCTCCTCCTCGGAGATCTGGACATATCCATGCCACCTGCAGCACTGCCCGCAGCGGACGCATGTGAATAATGGTTGATTTGCGGTATTCATTTTCTATTTCCGATTGCCAATTGCCGATTTCCGATTTCAAGTATCTAATCACCCGTCATCAATCAAGACACGCTAAAGCTGTGAACTCCAACAATATTTTCAGTTTCAAGTATCAAGTATCGAATTACAGTCTTCTAAATTCTCAATCCATTTCTCCCCATTCGATGTTGGAAGTTGGATGTTCAATGTTCGAAGTTCATTGTTTTCTATTTTCCCCACTCCTCCACCGCCTTCAGTTCCGGCGCATTCCCCGCTTTTCCGGCGGGCGCCAGCCATACTGAAATTCTTTCCTTGCCGGATTTTTCCACGGGAACTTCAAATCCGATCATGCACGTACCTTTGTTCTCGGCATCATATTCCCGCGGCGGCTTCTCAGTATCGTAGATCTTCAGTTTCACGCTGGACGGGGAAAGGACACGGAACTCGAGTTTCTTTCCATCACGCTCCAGTATTGCCGCACCGTCCCCGGTAATCTTGACTTCCGCCCTAGTGATCATGCCCCAGCGTACAGTCACCTTGCTGTCAGGTGCCTGAAGATCATCCTGCACCAGCACTGAAGCGTCCTCGCAAAGACCGATTCCACGCACCGCGCTCTTGAGCTGTCCTTCATATACCGTCGTCATATCCACAACCGTGTGCGGAAACGGACCATCCTTCTTAAAAGCGGCGATCGGAGCATCGCCTTTACTAATCGTCTCATAATAGTATAGACTTTTATTTATTGTGTGCTATCGTATTGGATATGAGAAAAAATGATGCACGAAAACTTAC
>MHBH01000083.1 GCA_001804805.1 Lentisphaerae bacterium GWF2_49_21 | reverse complement strand
AATCTCGGCACAGGCTTCCGGTGGCGGCCAGAGAAGTCCTTCTTCCGTCGTCTTCTTCAATGCCCCAAGTGATGGATGGTATCAAATGGAGATTTCAGGAAAACTGAGCAAGCGCATCTCTGAAAGTGCAGGCTTTGTTGTTGTCACCATTTACATGCTTGATGCCGAAGGGGGAAAGTACCGGTATCTGGGTGAGTTCAAATTGAACAGCGCAAACGGATATGGCGGATTCCCTCCTGAATTCAAGTGGGACGGGGAGATGGCGTTGAAGCAAGGATGGCGGATTGCGGTCCGAATGCAGATTGTCAGCCCTGGCTCCGCTCCTGCCGGAAGCGGGAATCTACTTATCGACAAATTCAATGCCAGACGCCTCAATGTCACGCCACAGGCAAACTCCATCATTGAATAATTTAGGGAACCTTTGAAGTCATTAAGGATATATGAGGAAAAAGAAGTTCATCTTTTCAACGGCAGGAATATTAGTATTCTTTGCCGTAATGCTGGCGGGGATATGGACAAACGAAAGAATAAAAAAAGCCAAGGCCATCCAGAAGGCGATAGCGAATCCACAGCATATCGATCCCAAACAGCTTTTAAATGAGATTGACGTTTCATTCAGGAGCATGCCTGAAGCAGAAAAAAAGAAACTGCTGCAGGATCCGACTGCTACGGAAAAACAAATTGCCGCTGCGACTTATGAGGAACTTGATAAATCCTTCAAGCTGTTGTTCACCCTGCCCTTTTCAATCAGGGAAAGGATCATCAGGGAATCTGCCGATGAGCTTCGCAGGAAGGCCTTGGAAAACCCCGAGAAAATAGCGGAATTGTTTGACAGCCCAGGCGGTAACGGGGCATTGCGCGGTGCATCCAGGTTTTTCCTGCTCGGATTGAGCGGGAAACAGAAGTCCGAGTCAGCTCCGTTGACTGAGGCGATGTACGAAATTGTAAGGAACCAGGCTAAGAAAAAAGGGACTCGGTGAAATTATGGATGCCGGCGGGACACGCAAGAACTGGACGTTTGAATTCACGCTGGTGGAACTTCTGGTAGTGATAGCCATTCTCGGAATCCTGATGGCGCTCGTATTGCCCGCGCTCACCCGTGCGAAGAAGTCGGGCAAGAGGATAAACTGTGTCTCAAACCTTAAGCAGGTCGGGCTTGCAATCCAGGTATACGAGCAGAGCAACAACGGTTTCTATCCGTTCAACTGCACGTCCCAGAAGCTTGCGAATCCCACCCGCACCCTTATCTCCACAGCGCTTACCATGGAGAACCATACCCAGATATTCCAATGTCCAGACGAAAACGAAAATCTTTATGCCACGGAAGGGAGCAGCTACGTATGGAACTGGCCGCAGATTGAACTTCCCGGCAATGAACGGGCCGGCCTAAGAGAATATGACACAACTCCGTTCGGAGGCATGGTGTCTCCGGAGAACTTTGCCATAATGATCGATGCTGGCCCGTATCATGGCAAACTGGGAATGAAAAGCGCATTTAATGCCCTGTATGCGGACGGGTCTGTTGATGACGCAAGCAGAATTCCATTCTGAAAATGAAAGAACACACAGATGAGCTTGATTTTACAGTTTAGTAATGATTCTTTATTGCATGATCTTGCAAATAAGGAATTGACATGGGAACTTTGACTTTCAGGCTACCGTACAGGTTAAAATCTGAACTCGACAATTGAATTAAATGGAGAACAATATCATGGAAGTTAAGTCAATAGACGTTTACTTTGGAACCTATACCAGCCCTAATTCTTCCGAGGGGATTTATCACGCCGTTCTTGATCTTGAAACGGGAAAGCTTTCTGGAACTGACCTTGCCTGTGCGACACCGAATCCGACTTTTCTGGAAATACATCCCAGTTCCAAGTTCCTGTATGCAGTCTCAGAACGGGATCCGGGGGCGGTGAGTGCATTTGCAATCAGTCAGGCGACAAGGAAACTTGAATTTATCAACAAGACGTCTTCCGAAGGAAAAGGACCCTGCCATCTCTGTATTTCCCAGGACGGCAGAGTCCTGCTGGTCGCGAACTACGGCAGCGGAAGCGTTGCGTCAATTCCTATAAATAAGGATGGTTCTTTGGCTGAACCGGCGAGTTCCATCCAGCACACGGGCTCAAGTGTAAATCCCCGGCGCCAGAGGGAGCCGCATGCCCATAGCGTGAATCTCAGTCCGGACAACCGGTTTGCGTATGTCGCAGATCTGGGCATCGACAAGATTATGGTCTATAAGCTTGATTCCGAATCCGGCAGGCTTCTGCAAGACGATTCATCGGAGATAAGAATCAAGCCCGGAGCAGGACCAAGGCATTTATCTTTCGATACAAACGGAAAGTTTGCCTACCTGATTAATGAGCTTGATGAAACAATAATCACCTTCATCCATGAGCCGGAAACTGGAAACCTGTCTGAAATCCAGACAATCTCCACACTGCCGGAGGGCTTTTCAGGAACAAGCATATGTGCCGAAGTAAAAGTTCATCCCAGCGGGAAGTTCCTCTATGGTTCCAACCGCGGACATGATTCCATCGCCATTTACAGGATCAATCCTGAAAAAGGGACATTGTCCCTGCTGGGCTTCCAGAATCAAGGAATTAAGAACCCGAGGAACTTCAACATAGATCCGACAGGCCGATTCTGTATTGTCGCCAATCAGGACTCAGACTCCGTAATAGTCTTCCGCATCGATCAGGAAACAGGACTGCTGGAACCAACAGGTCAGCTGATAAAAGTGGGCAAGCCCGTCTGTGTCCGCTTTAACAAGTAGGTACGTGCTTTAGCATGTACCATTCTTAATTAAGATGGGACAGGCTAAAGCCCGTCCCTACTTAAAAAAACGGGGCCGTTTCCGGCCCCGTTTTTGTTATAAATTTCATAGAAATTTATTATGCGATATACGTCGAAGACGTTGTCGTCCCACCGAGTTCGCACCAGTCTGTATGGAAGAACTGGCCACGTGGCTTGTCTATCCTCTCATACGTGTGCGCGCCGAAATAGTCGCGCTGTGCCTGTAGCATGTTCGCAGGCAACTGTGCTGAACGGTATGAGTCGTAGTAGGAAAGGGCGCTAGAGAAAGCCGGAACCGGGATTCCGAGCTGGACAGCCGTCGCAATGACCTTCCTCCAGGAAGTCTGGCAGTCGTCGATCACCTTCTTGAAGAAAGGATCGAGCAGAAGGTTGGCAAGCTTCGGATTCTTGTCGAATGCGGCCTTGATGTCGCCGAGGAACTTCGCGCGGATTATGCATCCGCCTCTCCACATGAGGGCGATCTCGCCGTATTTCAGATCCCATTTGTATTCTGCGGCGGCCAGCTTCATCATCTGGTATCCCTGCGCATACGAACAGATCTTCGAGGCGTAGAGGGCCTTCCTGATGTCCTCGATCATCTCTTTCTTGTTGCCGGAATGCTTGAATTCGCTTGCAGGGCCCCTGAGAACCTTGCTTGCCGCAACACGTTCCTCCTTGATCGCCGAAACACATCTCGCGAAAACCGCTTCCGCGATCGTCGGGGCAGGGGAACCCAGGTCGAGAGCCGCCTGGCTTGTCCATTTTCCTGTTCCCTTCTGGCCTGCAGTGTCAAGGATTATGTCGATGATATATTTGCCGGTTTCGGGATCCTTCCTCTTCAGGATGTCCCTCGAAATCTCGATAAGATAGCTGTCGAGTTCACCTTTATTCCATTCCGTGAAGACATCATGCATTTCATCGGCCGACATTGAAAGGATGTTCTTCATGAGAAAATACGCCTCCGAGATCATCTGCATGTCGCCATATTCGATTCCGTTGTGGACCATCTTGACAAAGTGTCCGGCTCCGTCGTTCCCGACCCATTCACAGCACGGACTGCCATCTCCAACTTTCGCGGAGATCGCCTGGAATATGGGCTTTACATGCGGCCATGCGGCTGGATTTCCTCCAGGCATGATGGAAGGCCCCCTGAGAGCGCCTTCTTCACCGCCGGAAACGCCTGTCCCAATGTAGAGGATTCCTTTTTCAGCAAGATATTTCGTCCTGCGGACGGTGTCCGGAAAATGACTGTTGCCACCGTCGATTATGATGTCGCCTTTCTCGATGTGGGGCAGGATGAGCTCGATAAAATCATCGACAGGCTTTCCAGCCTTGACCATCAGCATCAGCTTGCGGGGTTTTGCCAGATTCTTCGAGAGGTCCTCGAGACTGTGGCATCCGATGAATTTCTTGCCCTTGCCACGGGCGTTCATGAAATCGTCGACCTTGCTGACGGTACGGTTGAACACCGCCACCGTGAATCCCTTGCTTTCCATGTTCAATACGAGGTTCTCTCCCATTACAGCCAGCCCGATAAGACCGATGTCCGCCAGTTTTCCATTTGCACTTTTCGCCATTTTTCTATCTCCTTGTTAGATTTAAAATTACTATTCTATCTGAAATCCAAGCTCATTAAAAATCTTCAGGCAGTCGCCAGGAAGATCATGGGAAGTGATTTTAAAGATCTTGAATTCACGCCTCAATGGATATTCCTCCCTAAGCTTCTCAAATGTCCTAGGAGAAGCACGCAGCCTTCTGTCGTCTTCCCTGACATCATATGTAAATTTTACTGCTTCCAGCAAAATCTGCTCCTTGGCTTTTCCTTTGCAGCCGGTTTTGATCGTAATGTTTTCCGGTTTTGGTACTTCCCTGGGATACCAGTTCTCAAGCTGTTTGATTTCGAAGAATTTCGCCAGCGACTGGACGCTCATCGAGGTCCCGTTGGCCTTTCCGTCAGTCGAATACCCGGCGATATGCGGAGTTGCGAACTTCGCAAGTCCTAGTAGATCAAGATCGATTTCAGGTTCGTTCTCCCACACGTCCAGGATTGCGCCAGCAATGCGGGACGTTTTTAAAATATTTTTCAATTCCATTGTATCGCATACTTCGCCCCTGGAGCTGTTGATGAGCCATGCGCACTTCGCGATGGAATTGAAAAATATTTTATCTGCAAGATGGTAAGTTTTGTCAGGTCCAGTCATGTTTAAAGGCACGTGAAGCGTGATTATATCTGATTCAGCCAAGATTCTTTCAAGAGAAACGAAACTTGTTTCGTCGCCTTCCTTGCGGGCGCGCGGTGGATCGTTCAGGAGGACTTTCATCCCGGCGGTCTTTGCGAACTTCGCAACTTTTGAGCCGACATTTCCGACTCCTATGATACCGAGTGTCTTTTCAGAAAGAGAGAACTTGTTCTCCACGGCGAGATTGAGTATTGCAGAGGCTACATACTGTGCTACCGACGCGGAATTGCATCCAGCGGCATTAGTCCAGAATATCCTGTTTGATTCGCAGTAGTTTGCATCGATATGGTCGAAACCGATTGTTGCCGTGGCGACAAACTTCACCTTGGTTCCTGAAAGCAGTTCCTTGTTGCATTTCGTACGGGTGCGGACAATCAGCCCGTCGGCGTCTGCCAGATCCGCCTTGGCGATCTTCGCACCCGGCAGATAGACGACTTCAGCGTAGGGCTCAAGCACGCCTTTCAGAAACGGTATCTTGTTGTCGCATACGATTTTCATATTATCCTATAATTTCATAAACATCGAACATCCAACATCGAACTTTGAACGTCGAACCATGATTTCTTTAATTTTCTTATTCAAACATTCTTTACTTCGAAGTTGGACGTTCGATGTTGAATGTTCGACGTTCAAATTATTAAATTATTCAATCCTTCCATGGCGGCGTAGCCGGCAGCGCCTTGTCCAGGGCCGCGAGCAGCTTCTTCTGGTATCCGCCTGCGAATGTACCATTAAAGAACTTGTCTATGCCTTCTTCCGCGAACTGTTTCCATGAAGCCTCCTCGTTGCCGGGGATGATCGGGAAGAAAAGAGCATTGCTTCCTTCGGCGGCCTTCAGATCGCCAAGTGCGTCACCGACCATGAGGATCTTGTTTGTACTGTATCCCTTGCCGTCGGTGGCGAACTTGAGGTGCTCAGTCTTCGTTCCGTGCTCCTGTCCGGCCATGCAGGAGAGGTATTTGTCCAGCTTGTTCTCAACCCACTCGCGCTGAAGTGCCTCGAGAGGGGTCTGTGACACAACTATCATGTCCGCTTTTGACTTTGCCTTGTCCATCACAGTCTTTACTCCCGGGAACGGAGGACAGCCATAGACCATGTCCTCAATCCTCTTGTTGACCTCCTTGGTCCAACCCAGAAGTATTTCGAGATCCTTGTCAGGGGAGCTTTTCACCTTTGCTTCAAGGGTTGGATTTCCGAGCTTCGTCTCCTCTTTGAGCCAGGCATCGAGTGATTTCATTTCCGGGATATGGATTCCGCGGTCCTTGAAGACCTTTCGATTGCGCATCAACGCGAACGCCTTCTGGACTGCGATGAACCTGTTGCTTCCACGATCCTTGCTGTACAGGTTCACAAAATCCCATACTTCCCGCGCATATTTGCTTGCGGCCTGCAGCTTGAAATGCTTGATGAAGGCAGGACAGAAACATTCCTTGTGCTTGATCTCCATCGTATCGAACACGCAGCCATCGCTGTCAAAGCCGATGAAGAAATCATGCTTCTTCGGAAGATCCTTCAGTTGTGCGACATAATCCATGTTTTTCTTCTCTTTATAAATTTCCTTTTTCAAACATTCCTTATTTTGAAGTTGGACGTTCGAAGTTGAATGTTCGACGTTCAGGTATTATTTGATTAAACTCCCGAATAAGCCGAAAACGCTCCATCCACCGGCACGACTACTCCGTTAACAAATCCCGAACCCTTGTCGTCGGCAAGCCAGAGCAGGGTACCTATGAGCTCCTCAGGCTTCCCGAAACGGCCCATCGGCGTCATGTTGAGGATCTTGTCGGCCCTGGCGGTATATGAACCATCAGGTTTAGTGAGAAGTGCGCGGTTTTGGTCGGTCAGGAAAAATCCCGGGGCGATCGCATTGACCCTGATGTTGAGCTTGGACATATGGACAGCAAGCCACTGGGTGAAATTGCTGACGGCCGCCTTTGCTCCGCTGTATGCCGGAATCTTGGTGAGCGGACAGAATGCATTCATGGAGGAGACGTTAATGATGACGCCACTTCCTTTTTCCGCCATCTTCCTGGAGAATACCTGTGTCGGGAGAAGTGTTCCAATGAAGTTCAGGTTGAACACGAACTTGATCCCCTCGGGGTCGAGGTCGAAGAAAGACACGAAATCCTTGGTTCCGACTTTTGCGAGATCATCTTTTGTGAGGAACTCGTTGCTTGTCGTGCCCTTGGGATGGTTTCCGCCGGCGCCGTTGATGAGGATGTCACAGGGACCGAATTTGTCGCAGACGATCTTTTCCGCCTGCTGAAGGCTGGCGAGTTCCAGGACGTTTGCGGAAACACCAATGGCGACTCCGCCTTTGTCGGTAATAGCTTTTGCAACCTTGTCGGCAGCGTCCTGCCTGAGGTCGAGGATTGCGACTTTCGCACCGCATTCGGCAAGCGCTTCAGCCATTGCTCCGCAGAGGATTCCACCGCCGCCGGTGACGACTGCAACCTTGTTCTTCAGATCTACTTTGAACGGTACCATATTGATTCTCCTTATAATTAGAATTTTAACCACGAAACACACCCTTCGACAAGCTCAGGACAGGCGAACGACACGAAATATTTGACAGGATAACAGGATTTACTGGATTTAAATATGATTAAGAAATAATTTCAATTCATCCTGAAAATCCTGTTATCCTGTCAGAAAAATCAAGTTATTATTAATTCCTTCTTTTTCATTTTAATTGCCTTAAAGATATAGTCGTCTGGCTTCCTGTCAGTAATAATTTTCGTAATCTCGTCCAGTTTTGCGAAGTTCGCAAAGGCAGGGCGGGTGAACTTCGTATGGTCGGCCAGGACGATTATCTCCGGGGCGCAGTCCAGCATCTTCTGTTTTGTCTCGGCCTCGACGGCGTTCTCGCTGGAGAACCCGAGCTTCGGATCGAATCCGGAGCATCCGAGGAAGACTTTGTCGACACGGATCATTTCGAGCGCCCTGCATGCCCAGGGGCCGACAAGCGCTCCGCTGGCCTTCCTGAGAGTTCCGCCGATCACTTCGACGACTATCTTTTCATCGGGGAGGAGTTCGTTGGCCACGGCGAGATTGTTGGTGACGACCCGGACTTCATGTCCATGCAGTTCCTTTGCAAGGGCAAGTATGGTGGAACCGGCATCGAGGAGGATGTTCTCACCGTCTTTTATCATTGAAGCTGCGAATTTCGCAATCCTGTGCTTTTCGTCCTGCTGCTGGGAGATGCGTTTGAGGTGTGAGACGACCTGCTGGGGATTTTCCGCGGGGATCGCGCCGCCGTACCTGCGGAGGAGTCGTCCCTGCTTCTCAAGCTCGGTAAGGTCCTTTCGAATCGTAACCTCGCTGACGCCAAGACGGCTGCTGAGTTCGCCGACCGAAATCGTCTTCTCCTTGAGAAGTATGTCTAGTATACGCTCAAAACGCTCGTTCATCAAAGTGTCCCTTGTTTGCTTACGAAACGAAACCATAATGCTTTCGTTTCAAAAGTCAAGAAGCAAAAATAAAAAATATGACAATCAAAATAGTGCTTGCATAAAATGCAATCATATAGTATGCTAATTATGCAATCACAAGATGGAGGTTTGCCATGAAAACTATTACAATACGCGGTATTGAGCCCGACCTTGACAAGACGATCAAGACAAGGGCCTCCATGGAGAACCTGAGCGTCAACCTCTGGGTCATAAAGACATTGAAACAGGCCAGCGGCATTGACAAGAAGCCTATTTTCAGGAAGTACGACGATCTTGACCGCCTTGCCGGAGGATGGGACAGGAAAGAGACCGAATCATTCCTCAAGAACATCAAGATATTCGAGGAAATCGACGAGGAAGTCTGGAAATGAGAAGAATCGCCATAGACACAAACATATATGCGGCTTTCAAGAATAATGATGCCAAGGTCCTGGATACTCTAAGAAACTGCGATTACATCGGTGTTGACGTGACGGTGATAGCTGAACTCCTCTCCGGTTTCAAGATGGGTAGCAGGGAGAAGGCCAACAGGGCGGAACTTGAATCGTTCCTTGACACTCCGCGGGTAGACGTCCTGCATCATAACATGGAGACCACTGATTATTACGCCCTGATCGTGAAATGCCTGAAAACCAAGGGACGTCCGATTCCTGTCAATGATATATGGATCGCCTCCAATGCAATGAGGGATGGGCTGGCTCTGTATTCCTTTGACAAGCATTTTTCCGAGATCGAAGGCCTCAAAATCCTGTAAGCTTCTTGAATTCATCGATGAGAGCCACATCCGCAAGATCTAGGGGACGCCCTGTTTCAACTTTTAATTTTCTGATATGGTCCAGTGAGGCCACTCGGACATCATTGCCTTTTATCTTTAGCTTCACTGAACCTTTCACCAAATCTTTAAAATCGCTAGGGCTGTCCAGAAAAACATCTACAATCTGGGGGCCTTTGGGAACGGAGAAGGATATGCATTGGCCATACAGCAATTCAGGCTTGTCTATAAGCAGAGTAAAATCCTCATTATCAAGTTTCAGTCCCATGTCAAATAACGCACTGATCAGCTTCCGGATATTCGTCTCTTTCGCGGAAATTCTTATGTCAATGTCCAATGTTGTCCTGGAGATGCCATGGAGGCTGAGGGCTGCGCCCCCGATGATTACGAACTCCATGCCGGCTCCGGCAAGGGAATTAAGAACTTCTGCCCAATGAATTTGTTTCACTTCGTCTTGCAACCTTTCTGAATTCCAGATATTTCTTCCTTTTCGCTTCTGGAAGGAGGGACAAGATCTCATGTCCGGTGTTGAGACACCATGAAAGCCTGTCCATCGGGGTAAGCTTCATGAACTTCCTGATCTGGTTTTTCCTGGTTTCTTCGGGAGACATGATAACACCTTCTTTGTTTCCTTAATATACATCGATGTGGTTAAAAAACAGTCAATGGGTGGCATTTTGCAGGATCCATTAAGTTATGTCGCCGCCCTGAATCGAAAACAGTTTTGTTAAATCTTATATCCTGCCTTTTTCATTTCTACGTCAGGCGCTTCGGCCTGACCGTGTGGAGTGCGAGCCCTGAGCTTGTCGAAGGGCGTGTGACAAAGTCACCGCTTTGTCTTTAAGTCATTCATGGCTTTGGCAAACAACAAAAGCGCAGACTACATGGGATTCCCTCCTTCGCCAAGGCTACGGCTGGCAGGCCGTCTGCGCACTCCAACGGATTCGCTTTGCTCATCATAAAGCTTTAAAACAGATTCAAAAATTTGTATAGAGGCGACATAATTGCGCGTTGCAGGAGATGATCGAGGTGGATTTTCAGACAGCAATTAACAGTCTATTCAATCGTCATTAGCTACTTGCCCAGGCTGGCACCTGATGATGAATCCTGAAGGGATTGAGTAATACAGCCTGTGGTTTCAACCACAGGACATATATGAAAAAATGATTCGTCCTGTAGGGACGGAGTATACCCTGCCCCTTCAGGGCAAAATAATTTTGAGATCCAATACCTATGGTTGAAACCATAGGCTTTATTACCTAACGCATTCCATGCGTAAAGATAAAATAACATAACACCTCTATTATTAAGAGGTTGCCCTTAAGTTGCGGCATTGGCATGTCACCGGTTTTCATAAATAAGTTGCCCAGCATGGCACCGGTTTTCCAGCATGGCACCGGTTTTCAATGCGTGAAGAAGATGACAGTCACATTATTGAATTTGAGCTCTTAAATTGATGGCTTGTAGGATTTGAGAGCAAATCAAACCAACGGCAACCGATGGTAATACAAATGCAATCATTTTTAAGTTGTGGGAAATCGACATACATATCATAGATTGTGATGCGGCTGAAAGTCCCTCTGTTGCTATGAAATAAAAACTTGAAGATAACTGCCAGAAGGCCAGTGTAGCTACTGCAAATAGAATAAGAATACTGATAATATTGAATATTCTGTGCATCAGTTCTAACAAGATTTTACGTCTTCTGAAAAAGATAATGCAGACAAGCAAACAAATAATATCAGCCGTAATGAAGAAAGCCGACACCCAAAATGAATAATTCATATAAAAAGCTTCATTACTTGAAAAAACTATGCTTGTTGAGAAACTCATACTCTCCATAAAACACCTCAATAAAATTACCATGTTGCATGTCAGGCTCTTGGCCTGATAGACATATAAGGTTCCAGACTTTTCTGAAGTTATATTACAATTAGCTTCGAAAAGTAAAACAACTAGAAAGAAAGG
>MHBH01000082.1:59356-60986 GCA_001804805.1 Lentisphaerae bacterium GWF2_49_21 | reverse complement strand
TTCAGCAGATACCATTCCCCGAGATTCCCGTTGATTGCCCATAGCGTGCCGACAGGAGCTGGAAGATTCGCGATTCCAACCGGACCGAACGCACCCCTTGTCAGACCAGGCACCGGAGTCGGCGCACGGTGCGAGCCATGCACCTGGAAATACGGGTTGGGATAAGTCCACAGCATCTTGTTCGTCTCCAGATTGAAGCACTGCCATTCGTTGGTATTCATATTTATCGTCAGCAGGCGCTTTCCGGTGGCGTCAGGAATCGCGCAGCTGTAGTTGGGCTGGTATCCCTTTGCGTATTGCGGTGGAAGGACTTCTCCTCCTGCCAGATCATATTTCGGTGCACCGCAGGCGGAATATCCCTTCAACGGAAGACGGAGCAGACGCTTTTTGGCCGGATCATATCCATAGAGGGTCTGATCAAGTCCGAGGTTAAGCGACCAGTGGTTTGAGCCAGTGAACATGACAACGAAATCTACCTTTGCGGCCTTGCTGAGATCCACCTTGCCGCTTCCGTCCTCATCAGTCCAGAGATGCATTCCAATCGGCTTGGATTCCGCATCCTTTATAAGAAGGAATGCAGTGCGCAGGACATATTTCCCTTCACCAATCCGCTCGTAGATCAAGTGATCGCAGGGCCCGTAACCGTCACCTTTCGCCAGATGCAGATAAAGTTTCTTGTCGGCACCCTCGCGGAATGCCGCAAAGCCATGCAGGTCCTGTTCGACTGTTCCAGTGCACTTCGCAAATCCTGTTGCCGGATCGATGCGCCATTCGCATCCCTCCCCAAACACGACATTCGGATCCTGGGGATTGATAGAGGCTCCCGATGCGCCGTAGTGGGTCATGCCAAAGAATTCCTTGACCAGGGCTCCAGTATCCGTGTTCCAGACACTCACACGCTTCGGATAGAAATTTGATTCCATAATCCAGAGCTTGTTCTCATTGTCCACGGCCACTCCGAACGGCTTGTACATACCTGCGGGCTCATATACTCCGACAGCCGGACGGCCGCCTTTCCTGCCTATGGAGGAAATCTGTTTCCCTTCCTTGCTGAAGACCAGCACCTGCTGATCCGGTTCGGCGACGCCCACATACATTTTCCCATTCTTGTCCAAGGCCAATGAACGTGCGTTCTTCAACCCCTGTATGAACGGTGTCACCTTGCCTGTCGCGGGATCGATTGATACAACCGATGATCCTCCGGCAGTGTCTCCCTGCGACGCAATTCCCCCTGTAAGCACATAGACGAGATTGTCATTTACGGCGCGTACGAATGATCCGCATTCGAGAGGCCATGTCTTAACAACCTTTCCGGTGCTTCCATCAAGTATGACAAACAAATTGGTGTTCAAGTTGCGGAGGGATCCGCCCAGCGCAGCATCAACCGCCCTGCGTTTCGCCTGGGCTGCGGCCCCTGTGGCCTCCTTTGCGATCATTTCATTCAGCTTACCGACTACAGTATCCAGAGGATCTTTGTTGTCTGCGCGTTTTGGTTTGGGCTCCTTGTCCTGCTGCCCGGCAAGCCATTCGGAAATGTTCTTCCTTGTTCTTTCGGAAAGTGAATTCACAATGCCGTCGAGAACTCCTCCTCCGGCCTGCATCTTTATCAAGAAAGCTTTCATGTCGACGA
>MHBH01000082.1:0-59341 GCA_001804805.1 Lentisphaerae bacterium GWF2_49_21 | reverse complement strand
TATCAAGAAAGCTTTCATGTCGACGACATCAGCAGGACGAATGCGCGGATCGCTGCACGTCGCATAGAGCTTGCCGTTCTTCGCATCAAGACCGTCGAAGTGGTCAGGCATGCCTTCCGGTTTTTCCCAAGTCTCCTTGATTGGCATGACCGTGGAGTCGCGCCCCTTCCACCAGGAATAAGTTCCGTTCGAGGAATCCGCACGGGTCATTACTGGTGGAATGCTGGAATAGAATGCGTTAAGTATATAGACAGTTCCTCCGTCCACGGCTATGACATTCGGATCTCCGGCACCGGTTGTGTTCTTCAAGCCCCACTGTACCACGCCCTGGAGATCGGTTCCCTGGACATGCTTACCACCTTCAGCGCCGTTCCAGGCCATGATAATCCGCGTCCCATCAAATACACATGCGGATGGTACGCCGTGATCACCGCCCCAGTCGTCAGTAGGTCCATTTGTCCACGGAGCCTTTCCGCTGTGGGAAGCCCATCCGCGCAAAGTCACGCCAAACCCCTTGGTGGCGATCGCCTTCCATGTATATTTTCCTGCGGGAAGAACTGTTCCTGGCTGGCGGTGCGATGGAGAAGACAGTCCATCCCAGTCTACCGATTGTTTTCCTTTTTGGAAATAATTTTCCGTAAGAAGCTGTCTGGCGACGACACCATCGGGTCCGATGAGATTCATCGAGACATATCCATCGAAAGGCATGTCAAAATCTATCTTCTTGAATCCGGGCCAGAGCTGCGATACGATGAGGCCCGTCCAGTCTACTGTCAGGTTCCCATCCTTCATCACCACCGGAAAATATCTGTCGTCCGAAAGCCGCACAGGCGCGAGATCTGCCTTTCCCTTGGATTCCAAAGTGCCGGTCCCCCAGTGCTTGTAGGCACGGAACGTGAAGACTCTGTCTGGAACTATTCCGGAACGGAAAATATCCTTGATCGTGATGCGCCCTGAAAGTCCTGCAGTGAAATTCGGCTCGACAGCCATCACCATGCTGTCACCGGCCTTGAGAGGATTCCCGTCCTTCGTTATCAGACTCCACGGTATGGCGATTTCCTGTGTATACCCCTTCTGGTCCGCATTCACCTGGAACGCCTGCATCGCGCCCTTTTCCTTCGCATTACGGACAGTTCCCTCGTTAAATTCACGCCCATATCCTATGTCCATCACATCAAGACCTTCACGGTCGCGCCAGCATGTCCAGTGGCTCACCTTTTCACCAGGTTTTTCGTATCCTGTGATGAACCGGATCTGCAGGCAGTCCCCGTTGAAGCCGAAATCTCCTTTAGAAGATCCCGGATTATTGACGGGAGTCGGATCATTCCAGCGCGCAAGAACGTACAGGAAATCCTTGTCGTACATCATGTGGACCCAGACGCTGTATATGTCGCGGTTGGTCTCGACTCCGCTGCATGTGAATATGCCTCCCGACAGATCCCAGTCGTCGTATTTTCCATCAACCACCACTTTTCCCGCCGGCAGGATCCGTATTCCGTTGTTCTCCGTCTCAATGGCGGAAACAGACCCGCACAGCAAAGCTGCTGCAAGAAACATGAACACCAGTAATTTTGTCTTCATCCCTAGCTTCTCCTATTATTATTAATTTTATACGTATATACAAATCAAAAACGGCCAGAGCCGTCTCAATTATTGAATGGCCCGATAATTGTGACATTATTAGTATTATTCCCATCAGGATCGGCAAATGGCCAGACACCAGATGAAGGATTGACTACTGGACTTCCCAGATATCCCGACTGCGGAGAGCACCACGATTCCGCCGCCCATATTCCACGGACTACAGGCTTGATATCATATGAGGAAACGTGCCCGTCCACATGGACCACATTTGAATTCTCAAGCCAGGCAGCGGCTTCGAGTTCCGAACTGACTTCAACTGGTGCACCGGGCTTCTTGTGATTTGAATATAAATAGCGGTTGTTGTTCTGACCAGGAACCCCCTTGTCCGATGTGTCCCCGAATATTGCCGCAATCCCTCCCAGATCACGTCCGGAGGAATCCTGGAAGGACTTCAGTAGATTCTGTGATATTGAACAGGTCATTTTCCTGTCATAGGCGCTGCCGTTGAAATAGCCATATCCCATGCCGTCGACACTGGTCTTCCTTCCCTGGCTTGCATCCCAGGCAGATGCAGGAAGAGCGGGCCTGAAAGGGCAGTTCACCACGTCAGAAGAATAAAAACGGAGGGCAAGATAATTGTTGTTCGCAGGGTCAGAGTTGTAGGACGGATCTCCTTTTGCAGTGCGGGCTCCAAGATATTCCTGGGTCAGCGCACCAAACGCCATCTGGATTCCCAGATCATTTACCACGTATCCCCTGCGTGCACTGTTATGGTTCCCTACCGGCATAAGAGATCCAAAGTCCGTGTCATAGCCAATCGATGCAAGACCTATCTGCTTGAGATTGTTCTTGCATGCTGCATCCTTTGCGACACGCTTCGCCCTCTGCAGGGCCGGCAGCAGCATAGCTGCGAGTATCGCAATTATCGCGATGACCACGAGTAGTTCAATCAGCGTGAAGCTGATTGAACGTACTCTCGTCTTCGCCGGAATCCGGAAGGGATTCCTGGCTACGCCGGGCACGGCCACCAATAGTTCGATAAGGGTGAACTTCTTCTTCATATCAACTCCTTGCTTATTTAGACTGCGGCGGTTCCGCCGACAGTTTCAACGGCCATAGCCTGTCTGGAGATCCCTTGAGGACAAGACCGGCGCGGGACGGAGAATATCCGAAACCATATGCGCGGAACATGATCTGGTTCCAGCCCTGTCGCAGCTTGAGTGTCTTGGCGGCCACCTGGCAATGATCATGGAAAGGTATAGCATCCACGTATTTGCCCGCATCGATCTTTTCACCATTTAAAAACCATTTCAGCGGAGTCATGGGGTGCCCCTGGAATTCGAATTCCAGTTCAGTCGCAGCCGGTGCGTTGATCCATGCGGCTCCGAACCAGACCTGTCCTCCGCCTCCGAGAATGACACGGGTGTCGAGATCCACAGAGTTCGCTGTTTTCCACCGTACTTCGCCAGGATCATTCCAGTATCCCTTTATGATTTCACCTTTAAAGACGGCTTTCGTATCAACTTTCCCATCATCGGGCGGATACTTCTGGGCTTCGCAGAATTCTATTGTCGCATCCTTCCAGTTTTTCTCAGTGCCAGGCATTTTTCCATTTGGATCCCAGGTAAGTTTCTCCGCGCCGGGACCGCCGAAAGGTCCGCATATGAGCCATTTTCTTATGGCAACTCCTCCTTCAAGCCCCTTGAACTGCACCGGCGCCCATGATCCGGGATAGAGGCGCGCTTCACTGGGTTCGTCGTAGGTTTCCTTGCTGGCGCTTGCATCGCTGTTCGCCCACCAGAATTTATTATGTCCGCCGAAGTTAGCGCTGAAATTCACGAGTGTGCGGAGCTTGCTGCTGAACGGCGTCTTCAATGCGGGAATTGCCGAACTGGGAATGGAGACGACCAGCACATAGCCTTTTTTGTCATCATCGATCACATATCCATATTTTGCGCCTTCGATTAGGCCGATGTGCGCAAATGAAGCTTCTCCTACAGGTGTACGATATGTCTGCGGACTTGCCTTGCCTTTCCCATTCCATGTCGGGTACATGCCGATGCCGACGGGTTCCTCCTTGTCTCCATTTTTGAAGATTCCAAAAACAAAACGTACATCTCCCTGACGGCCATTTGTGGAACCGGGTTTGGCTTCAGGATCGCCCTGGAAATAGAAGTCGAGGGTGTTGGAAAGCTGGTCATGGGTGAAGATTCGCGGCAGCGGTGGGAGCGGCTTCAGTTCAAAGACATTGCTGAATCTGGCATGCCAGCGCAGGTAGAGGTGCTCTGCATCGTAGAGGCAGCGCACTTCCACGGTCTGGTCCTTGTCGGATTTATATTGCACGGGTTCACAGGTCTCCCATCCGGTCAAGGAGCCATCCAGCGCTGCTCCTCCCAGTGCCGGAGAGAACCGGGCCAGATTTGCCGTGCCTGCACCACCGCGGATGCTCAGGGCTATTTCCGGAGGTGATGCGATCTGCGATGAAGCCAGCTTCACTGTCTTCTGGACTGAAACCAGGGGCTTTACAGGATTTTCCTTCAGGGACCATCCTTCAGCTTCAAAAATCAACGGCGTGTATTTACCCAGGCAGAAATAGATCTTTCCATTGTCCTTATTTGGAAATACAGATCCTACAAAAAATTCGCCTGGAAGCAGATATAAGCCGCCTTTTTCAACCGAGACGCGCTTGCCGTCAGGGAAGAGAGTGTCAACATAAAGTCCGTCTTGGGTGTAGAGGAGGACGCCGCAGCGCGACTGGTCGATCACGCTTATGAGTCCGTTGATCGGACGGTGGATGCGCATGGCCCCGTAGATTTCCCCACGCCGTGCGGTCCACTGGAGAGCGGTTCTTCCGACGCGCCATTTCTGCTTGAAACTTCCATCTTTTTCGGGAGCGTAGTAGGAGAGCCTGTGCTGTGAGCCTGTATTGGCATCAAAATTGAAGCCGCTTCTCGCCTGCACCCAGAAACCTTCTTTAAGGGAACCATCAGCCTGCATCCAGTCGCTGTTAAAGTTGTCACCGGACTCATTTCCGCCGTAGATGGCGTCGACTACACCCTTGGCCCTTGCTTCGAATGTTGGATCCGTCAACACTTTCTTCCATTCCTTGAAGATGGGGTTGCCGTGTTTATCAAATCCATCTGGAGTCAGGCGCCAGACGTCTCGGTTGTTCTGTCCAATTGCTAGAAAGGAAAGGTCCTCGAGCCAGTTCTGTCCATGATATGTCATCAGGTTTCCTGGCATCTGGGTGGCGTTCATTTCGGCATCTTCAGCGATTCCATTTCCGTTGGAGTCATGCCAGAGGAAATAAGCAGGTTTCTTGTCCACTTCCTTCCGGATGATCCCGGCGGACAGCAGCCAGCGGTCGCCTGCAAGACGGTAGATGTTGCCGCTCTGGGATCCCGCAATATAGAGATTGCCATTGGTCCGGATCACAACTCCTTTGTTTATGCCGGAAACATCCGGCCACACGGCGTCTATTGTCCATGTGTGTTTCTTGAAGTCCCCTTTGAACCGGGTCAGCCAGTCCTGCTGTCCGGCGATGTAGAGATGTTCAGTATTCTCGGGATCAAGTCCGTGGAAACCTCCGTTGGCGAGGCTCTGGAAGGATGTGAAATCCCTGAGCATCACGGCTTTTTCCGTGCTCCATTCGCTGACGCGGTTGGGGCCTGCGACTTCAACGATTATGAGACGGTCTTCGCCTTTCTCGTCTTTCCATATTGCAAGTTTTTCCGGTGACATGAAGGTTTCAGGATCGTAGCTGCCAGATTTTTGTGCTGGAAGCCTGCCATAGGTGAGGAGGATTTTGCCACTGGCATCCAGCTGATATACTTTATTCGCCTTGGAATCGCTGAGATAGAAACGTCCCTTGCCGTCCGTTTCCATATCGAACGGCTTTATGCTGGCCGGAACTTTGAAGGTTGCCTGCAGCTTGCCTTCTGGAAGTCCATCCTTTAGCATTACGGAGCTGACGACAAGACCCTTTTCATCGACGTGAAGGACATATAGGCGTCCGTTTCGCACTGACATGCCCTGGGGTTTTGCAACTGGAACGGTGGCAAGTATTTTCCCGTCGTCGCCGTCATGCACGGTAATCTTGTTTATGAATTCATTCTCACTTTCAGCGTGATCCGTCCAGTTTTGAAATTTTCTTTCGCCTATCTTCCCGCGCTGTGCGATATAGACAAAGGATTTTTTCGCGGCTTCATCCCTGTACGCAGCCATGGCTGTGACCCAGCCTTCGGGAGGATATGAATTGGCGCGGTTGCATCCCGGGCTGTTGCCGAAGGATTTGCCGTCCGGCCGATATACGAACTTGGGGCCTCCGTCGGTACTGAACGCCCATATTGTCTCACCGTCAGTCGCTGCGCAATTGCCACCTGCCGCCCCTCCGCTCGGAAATGCCTTTATGAATTGTCCGGGACCAATCGGTTTCTTGAGATCGAACATTGGAGTGCCAAGACCGTTTTCCAGATATTGATAATGAAATACTGCGATGCCGTTGGGGCCGACGGCGACATCCCTGACAGGCTGGCCGCATGTATCTCCTCCAAAAAGACTCTTCGGAACTTTCTGGTCTGGGGATGGACACCAGGCGGACAGCTCCTCCGCGAATTTCGGAGTGATTGCATGCCAGTCTTCGTCAATTTCCCATTTCCTTGCAGGCGAGTAAATACCCTTTACACCATATTCTCCGGGAGGAACTGGCATGTAGTTTTCGTCAAGACCGTCCCATGTCTCGGTGAACTTGCCCTTGTTCTCCTCCGTCACGGTGCGGGGTTCGCCTGCCACGAAGGTACTGACGATCCAGTCGGTATTTTTCGGATCCACGATAGCAAGAGTCACAAGATATGTCTTTGGCAGAGGGCCATCGAGGGGAAGTTCATATGAGATTTGTACCATGTCCTTCTGTCCTGCAGCAACAACTGCGTCCTTTGGCGCGTCCGGCGCAGCCAATGACCAGGCCTGCATCACCAGCAGGATCATGAGGCAGAAGATCGAAATTAAGCAACGGCTGAGCTTTCTGTTTTTCATAGCTGGGATACCTCTTTATTTTTACTTTTCGCTGCTGATGCTTCTCCATGAGCTTCGCGGTATGACGATGGGGCGGACCATGAGGATGGCCCTTTCTCCTATTTCAGTGCTTCCCGAGATCCTCGTCTGCGCAAGGGAGATGAAGGACGATACGATCTTCTCTTCCGGAACAAGCACCGTCGTCAATTCGTTCTGCACCGATTCCCGGGGCAGATTGTCGTAGCCGGTGACAGAGATATCTCGCGGAACATCCATGCCGGCAGACCTTAAGTCTGAAATTACATTTTCTGCGAGCAGGTCGTTTGCACAGACCACGGCGGTGTATCCGCGCAGTTTCTTGATGGCGTCCTTGACATCAGAGCAGTCATCGAAGAGGTATATGTTCTTGGATGAAGTCTTCGCGCCCATTTCATTTATTCCATCCTTCCATCCCTTGATCCGCTGGGCCATCCATCCGTAGCCGCGCCCACCGGGATCCAGGCCGACAAGGGCAATCTTCCTGTGCCCCATCTTGAACAGTCTTTTTGACATCTCCTTGAACGCCCATCCATCGTCCACGCAGATCGTATCGCATTCGTTGCCGCAGACCATGCTGCCATTGAATGCAATGCAATGCAATCCTTCCTGCTCCAGGCGGAAATTAATATTTTTAATTTCCAATGGATTGCCGGCAAGAAGGAAAAATACTTTACAGGAGGTTTTCAGTGCCGCCTGTATCAATTCCTCCACTTTGCCGGACTGAAGGATAAGACGGCTTATAGATCCTCCGTTGTCATATATTCTGGAGGTCAATATCCTCTCGATCGACACCAATGGAGGAAAAGTATAATTGTCGCCTTCATTCCAGCCCACGATTAATCCGACATTCAGAACCTGCTTGTTCCTTTCAATGCCTTTTGCCACTTGGGACATACGGCTGCTATCCTGCCAGTCATTGACGACAACGCAGCCATGCCTTCCATTTGACCTGATATATCCGTCCTGCTGGAGCTTGGCGAAGGCCCTCTGGGCGGTAAGGGTGGAAACATTGCATGACTTCGCGTATTCGCGTATGCTCGGGAGCCTGTCGCCCGACGGCAGCTCCCCTTTCAATATCCGATCCCTGCATATGTTGTATATGTCAATGTAGCCCGTCGCCTGATACATGGTTGTCACTCCTTTATTATATGTAATACATTGTTAGTATATCTATGTACTACAATAAGTCAAGCAAGGTTCTGATCTATATTTACTCTTTTTATTTCAACTCGGAGATAATGCGTCTCCTGCTCCGAAGGTTCTGCAGGAAATAAATGTCTGGCGAAATTGGCTGAAAATTCAAGACACGCTGAAGCTGTGAACTCCAACAAAATTATCCTATCACCCTCCTAATCGCCTCTGCGATATTCGGATTGTCATGGGCAGGCATCCACTTTGGCGTGTTGATGACGCAGAACGTGCAGCAGGGATATTCCAGCATGATTGATAGGATGCGGGTCGCAGCCAGAAGCTTCTTATACTACATAGCTTTCCTTGAACTGGGCAACTTCCTTCAGTCGTTCAATGGCCTTCTTGAAGTCCTTCATGCAGTTTTCACTTTCCAGGTTGATATTCATGCAGTCGCCCTTTGCCAGGGCGTCTACAAACTTTTCAGCGCTGGCGAGGATCAGCGAGGAATTCTTGATATAGGTTTCATTTCCACCTTTGAATCTCGGCTGGAGAAGTTCCTTGGGCTTTGAGATCCTCTCTTCAGTGAAATGGACAAGATACTTGCTTACGGATTCGCTGGTGAACATGCCGGTAGAATCAAGTCCTGCAAACTCCGGCTTCCTGATTGTCGTATTGAAGTTGTCCTGGGCCGAAAACGCATCTACCGAATGCTCATTGGAGGCTTTCGCCTTTTTACTGTAGAGGAAATCATAGAGGAGCCTGAACTTGACTGCTACGGCCGAAAGGATGACATCATTTGACTCAACACGGCTCTGTCCTTTGAAGCACCTGTTTTTCCCGAGAATCTCAACCAGATAGGCCAAGTTGAGCATTTCATATATTACCTGTTTCAAGATTTCAGAATTACTAGCCTTTTTACTTGCAGCCATGATAAGTTCCTCTTTTTACGGTAGGGTTGACGCGTTGAGAAGTTTTTATTTAAATCTCTGATTATCAATATAATACGTAAAATGCAATTTACCAGCCATCATTGAAGGAAATCTCCTCTGAACTGGCATATTGAGCACAAAAATATATTACTTGTCTCTCAAGGACAGGGCTGCGGCATTCAGTTCATAGAATGTCGGAGGCTCGTAAGTCCAGCCTTTCGCAAGCCGCTCCTCCTCCTTGCCGATGGAACTGTAGATATAAAGTCCTATCAGAGGGGCAACCATCCTGGTCTTAAGGCCAAACTCCCTGTAGATCTCCTTGAGAAGTATATCCATGTCCTTGCGTGTCTTGGGATCGTCGTGGAACTTCTTCCTGAGGGCCCATATGGTTCCTGCAAAGCTGAACGCAAGATCCTTTGCATCACGCCTGATCCTCCTCCTGATACGTTCGTCGGGATGGTTCTTATGCTTCATATATCCGTCAAAAGTCGTCCTTACAAGACGTGCAACACTTGGTCCATTCACCTTGAAATCGCGGTTGAAGGCCTCTATGAGATATTCCTCCTCCTTGCCTTTCTCGATGAACTTATGCCTGTAGTTCAGGCGGTATTGGCCGTTGGCGTCGGAGAGAGAGCATTCCGATTCCGGGAGCAGAAGTCCTTTTGCCTTCATTTCCTCATAGAAAGGAGTTCCTTCGGTCGGAGTGTAGAGCATGAACTGGTGGAATACCGAGTTGTGGGCCACCGCATGGTCGATCACTTCGCTGATATTTTCGGCGCTGTGATCCTCAAGGCCTATGATTGATGATCCCAGTACCCTTATGCCGTTCTCCTGAAGCTCCCTGATGAATTCCTTTGTATCTATGCCATGAAGCTTGTCATATTGGCTGTTTTTGCCTTCGATCCCCATCCATACCCAGGATATTCCAAGGCTGAGCAGCTCTTCCATGGTATAATGCCTGAGTATTCTCGCCGAAGAGAATATGAATATGGCCCAGCTTTTATCATGCTTCTTCATGAGCTCCATGAGACGGTGCGCCCTGTTCTTATGAAGCAGGAAATTCTCATCGAGGGCGAAAAATGAATTTACCCCGAGTTTCTTCTCGAGACCGTCCATCACTTCGAAAAGCTGATCCCCTGTCTCGTAGAAATGGATGGACTTGCCCTTTCCTCCGAAAAGCGCCGAAGTGGAGCAGAAATTGCATCCCACCGGACAACCGACCGAAGGTATGAGGATGGCAGCAGTATCGCGTGGCTTGTTTGAAAGTTTGATACCCATCATCCTGGCGCCGAAACATGATAATACCGCAGTATGTTTTATCGGTGCATTCTCATCCTGTCCGAGGAATTTCCTGAACCAGCGTATGCCTTCGCCCCTGACGACATAGTCGGCACCAACACGTTCCTTGAGATTGCCGATATTTGCGATATGCCCGCCCACCACGATCGTAGCGTCCGGCTGGATCTCCCTTATAAGCCTGCACATCTCCTTCAGCTTCGGAAAATTAGGTATGATCGAGCTGATACCTATGATGTCATATTTCTTTGTCTTCAGTTCTTCTATGAACCTGTCGCGGGTCGGAAAATCAAGGAGTGTCGTAGGAGCATCTATGTTCTCCTGGATCATCATAAGTCCGAAGGACCGGTGGAACATCCTGAGCGACATTGCACCCTGGACGCGGGTCACCTGGTTGTGGTAGAGCTCGATTGAATTCGACTCCATGCTTCCATATTCATCCTTCTTGGAATATGGGCCGAATACACTGCACAGAAGAATCTTCGCCTTGGTCTTCAGCTTGTGGACGGGAAATGCATCATTCATGATCTTTTCCTATGAAAAAGCGCCTGTTTGGGTTAAACTCCCCCTATAGCATCGGAAGATCAGGTCGGGAAGCGCAACCAGCGACAAGTTCAATGATGCAATGGGTAGGAAATATAGACCTTATTTCCTGAATTTCAATCATGCCTGTCCAAAGGAAGAACCTTTCATTCAGTAAACTTGATTTTCACAAGCACATTTTCTGGCAACATAGCTTAATGCATTTGAAACTGAAATATCCTTGAAATACAAGGAAGGGATCTGGATATTTGGATTGTCTGGTTCAGTTCTCACCTCCAGAACATGGAAGCAAGCATCGTCCGCCGACAGAAACTATAAAATTGTTATAGTTACTGCAAATGCATATTATTATCATTATATAACTTGTATATATTGATAGTTATATTATTATATTCAATATTTATTATCAATGTATAATATCATACAAATCGATAGGAAGCTGGAAGATATCTCTCCGAAGATGGGAGGGGTGTTTGATCGCGCCGACCTTATGGTCTGCCTTGATATCCCCCGCGATGAACCGGAGAAGTTCATGCGTCTTGTCTCCAAGCTTGTTGAAATGAAAGTAATCTATCGTTTCTGCCGTGGAATCTATGTCCGCAAGGAATGCAGCCTGGAAATCCTTTCCCGAAAAATCGATCCGGATTCGTACATCAGCCTGTTCACCGTACTTGCCAGGACTTGCATCATCGCTCAAGTGCCTGACAGATACCTTGTTGCTGTTTCCCCAAAGCCAAGACCCAGAATATTCTCTGGAAATTTCGGAACAGTCCGGTTTGTGACAATGGACAGTAATATGTTCGGATTTGGAATAAAAACAGATGGAGGTGTCAGGATTGCAGACAACGAACGGGCTTTCATAGACACCTTGTATTATTATAAGAAAGGAATGAAGCTGAACTTCAACCCATATTGCGACATGAATGTTGATCTTTTGGACCTTGAAAAGTTAATGGAATATCTGGAGAATTATAAAAATCTGAATTTCACGGGTTTTGTCAGGAGCGTTATAAATGAAAACAGAAAAGTTTGAAAACCAGGAGCATCTTCTGGTTTTTATCATGGACAGGATAGCTGATCGTCTTACTACCCATGCCATTCTGAAAGGAGGAATGGCGCTAAGGCTTACAAATTCGCCAAGATCAACCAACGACCTGGATTATGTGTTTGTCCCGTTTAAATCTAAAAAGGATATTGTTGATCTCGTGCTTGAATGTCTAAAGGATATACCCGGAATCAGCTGCAGGCATCAGCTGAACTCAAAATGCCTCAGAATAAACATCTCCACTGATAACAACATCTCAGTACAGCTAGAAGCAAATGTCATGCTTGAATGTATTTCCTCAGTCCTAAGCAATCAGAACCTTGCGCAGAAATACGGTTTGGCCCCTAGGGCAGTCAAAGTCATGAGCTTTGAAGTTTCTTTGTCAAACAAATTGGCCGCCTGGTGCGAACGACGGCTGGTCAGGGATATTTTTGACATCTATTACTTGTCCGTAGTATTGGGCAAAGAACCTGATTTAAAAACACTTGCCGGCAGGCTGGACAAACTAAACTTCGCAAGAAACGTAAAAGGCAAAAAAAGAACCATGACGTTTCATGAACTTGCTACAGAGATGGAAGAATATGTTGCAAATCTGTCTATGGATCAGATCGAGGGGGAACTTGGTCCGTATTTCCCTCCCGGCGAACTTTTAGGACTCGATAATACGATCAAAGTCGGAATCCTCAGAATTATCAATTGGCTTAAACAGAGATGAGAAAAAGATGATTTTTCCGTCAGACCGTATATAATATATTTTCTGTTGTCAAAAAATATAAATGGGATGTTTAAATGCATAAGATAGACCTGGATAAAATCCTGAAGAAAATAGTAGGCGCTCGGATCGGGATCATCGGCGATTTCTGCCTCGACGTATACTGGAACATCGACAAGGACAAATCCGAGATCTCCGTAGAGACCAAACTCCCGACGAAACCCGTCAAATCCCAGCTCTACAGCCTCGGCGGCGCAGGCAATGTCGCAAACAACTTGAAGGCTATCGGCGTGAAAAAGGTCTCGGTGTTCGGCGTAACCGGACACGATCCTTTCGGACATCAGATGCGGTCGCTCATGGAAAACCTTGGAATCACCCATGATTCCCTTCTCGAACAAAACGAAAAATGGAACACTCATGTCTATATCAAGCCTATCGAGAACGGTGTCGAAGGTAACAGGATTGATTTCGGCAACTACAACAGGCTTTCCGATGATTCCGCCAAAAAGCTCCTTTCCTGCCTGAGCAGGGAAATAAGAAGTCTTGATGCGGTCATTATCAACCAGCAGGTTTCCGACGGCATCCATCTTTCAAAGAATTTGCAGAAAGGCCTTCAGAAGATCATTTCCGACAATAAAAAGAAACTTTTCTTCTTAGACAGCCGCAGCTGCAGCAACCTCTATCAGGGAACTATCAGGAAACTCAACGCCTATGAAGCTTCAAAACTATGTGGAATGGACTGCGAATTTGACCAGGTCATCTCCGAGGAAGATGCGAAATCCGCAGGTTTAAAGCTTTCCAAAAAGTGGAAAAAGACTGTATTCATCACCAGAGGTGACAGAGGTTGCCTGGTTGTCGAAGAAAAGAAAATAACCGTGGTCCCCGGACTTCATATCATTGAAAAGACTGATCCCGTAGGCGCAGGCGACAGCATGCTGGCTGGGCTCTCAGCCGCGATGGCTTCAGGAGAAGATCCCGTCAGTGCTGCGACCTTTGGTAATTTCGTCGCCGGCATCACCGTCCAGAAGCTTTATCAGACAGGCACGGCGTCTCCTGAAGAGATAAAGAATATCGGAACTGACACTGATTACATCTTTACTCCCGAAAAAGCCGACGACATCCGATCAGCGAAGTATTACAGGAATTCTGAGATCGAGATTGTGAGAGAGCCGATAGCTGTCAAAAAAATATCCCATGCAATCTTTGATCACGATGGCACGATCTCCGTCCTCCGCGAAGGATGGGAGAAGATCATGGAACCGATGATGATGAAGGCCATACTTGGTCCTGTCTATGCCAAGGCCGATGAATCCACATATCACAAGGTCCTGAGCCGTGTCAGGAAATTCATCGACAGCACCACCGGTGTCCAGACACTCGTGCAGATGCAGGGACTCGTGAAACTTGTGAGGGAATTCGGTTTTGTTCCGGAAAAGGAAGTACTGGACGAGTTCGGATATAAGAAAATCTACAACGCGGCCCTTCTTGAACTTGTAAAGAAAAGAATCGAGAAGCTCAAGCGAGGCGAACTTAACATTGATGACTTCGCAATCAAAGGTGTCGTCCCGTTCCTGAACAAGCTCCATGGCTCTGGAATTACCCTCTACATGGCGAGCGGCTCGGACGAGGATGATGTCATCGAGGAAGCCAAAGCCCTTGGATATGCCAACCTATTTGATAACAGGATTTACGGCGCGGTCGGCGACGTGACAAAGGAAGCAAAGAAGATAGTTATGGACAGGATAGTCAAGGACATCGGTCCGAAGAACGCCAAACAGATCGTAGCGTTCGGCGATGGACCTGTCGAGATCCGTGAGATCAACAAGCGCGGCGGACTAGCAGTCGGAATCGCGAGCGACGAAGTGCGCAGATTCGGCCTGAACCAGCAGAAGCGCAGCCGACTGATCCGCGCCGGGGCCGACATCATCATCCCGGATTATTCACAGGTTGAAATCTTGAGCGAACTGCTCAAGATTTAAATTCCAAGGGAACGCCGACCTCCAGGTCGGCATAAAGAGCCGGTCTGGAGACCGGCGCTCCATATAATGCAATAATCTAAGGAAGTTATCATCATACCTTATAAGTAGGGCGGGTTTCGTACCCCGTCGGATGACTGGGGTAACCCGCCAACCGTCGGGATTAATCCCGACATACTTTAACGAAAGCGAGTTATCATTATGCCATACGCAATGCTGGACCGGGACAAACTTAAGATCAAACCATTGAAGGACAGGTACACTAAAGTCAATATCGAGAGGGATCACCTCACCGTCGATTCAAAGGTCAGGAGCTTCAAAGGAGATGATGCAAAGATCCTGAAGGAGACTGCCGATAGGATTAAGAAGGCCAGGAAGAACAAGAAGTCCGTGATGCTGACATTCGGGGCACACTCCATCAAGAACGGGCTTGGCCCGGTGCTTATTAAGTTTATTGAAGACGGTTGGGTCACCCATCTCGCCACAAACGGCGCGGGAATAATCCACGACTGGGAATCTGCATACCAAAGCAACACTAGCGAAGATGTCGGCACAAATGTGAAGAAAGGCGAATTCGGGATCTGGCAGGAGACAGGATTCTTTATAAACCTTGCCATTGTCGTCGGAGCCTATGAAGGTCTCGGATACGGTGAATCAGTCGGGAAAATGATCCAGAATGAATGCCTTAATATTCCTGACAGCAAGAAACTTAAAGATGCTGTCATGAATATTAAATGTCTGGATAAATCCGCGGCAGCAGCGGATCTTCTTTTCATCATTAATAAATTTTCTTTGGCCCCCGGGAAAATGAAAATTTATCACCCGTTCAAGAAATACAGCGTACAGGCGGCGGCGTACCGTCTCGGTGTCTCGTTCACCGGACATCCGATGTTCGGGCATGACATCATCTACAATCATCCGATGAACCATGGGGCTGCGATTGGGCGGACGGCGCTCCGCGACTTCCTGGTATTCGCGAAACAGGTCAGCAATCTTGACGGCGGAGTCTATATGTCGGTCGGTTCGGCAGTGATGTCACCGATGATCTTCGAGAAATCCCTCTCGATGTCCCAAAATCTCTGTATCCAGAAGGGGAAACATATCGACAACCATTTCATGCTTGTCGTTGATCTTGCAAAGAGCACCTGGGACTGGAGCAAGGTTGGGGAACCTCCAATGGACAATCCGTCATATTATCTGCGCTACTGCAAGACCTTCAGCCGCATGGGCGGAACAATGAGATTCCTCTCCGCCGACAACAGGGATTTCCTGATAAATCTGTATAGGGAATTGTCCGAAAATATCTGAATATCTTTATCCCGAAGGGATAGGGGGATATAGCCTGTGGCTTCAGCCATAGGTATCGTATAAAAATAGATCCGTCCTGTAGGGACGGAGGGAATTTACCCCACCCCTTCAGGGTGGATACATTTTCAAAACCATGACCTATGGCTGAAGCCATAGGCTTTATTATCCTGCGCCTACAGCGCATTGTAACAGAATCTCTTTATTGAAAAATAGCGTGGTTATACTTTTAAGTTAACGGTTCTGGCATACCATCGACTTTACCATTTCGAACACGCCTTGCGGCGTTAACTACGAGCATATACAATTCTTGGGCTTAAGAATATGTTTGTAGTCAAGCTCGCAAGAGCTGTTCTTTATATTTACAGAATTTTATATTTTAGAGTACCAAATCCCTGCGTGCAACCGAGTAAAACAGCGTGACAGGTTAAATATCCATGTTGCCCGACTTCTCTTTTCGCAACTTTTCAATCCAGTGTTCCCGGTTTGTGCCTTTCAACCAGCCAACATATTTCTCAAGAGGCGTTTCTGGTGGTTCGGAGAGGATCAAATCAAGAGGATCGGGATTACGGCTGCCTGCCAGCATCTGCCGGCGCCAGTCCTCAAGGCGCGTCCTGCCTTCCTTGACAAGTTCAGGCAGTTCGCCTGCGAGATCCCTCGTTTCATGGAGATCGCTGGTCAGATTGAACAACAACTCCTTCGGCAGCAGATGATAGGCGCTGTGAAAGCTCCGTAGATAGAAATAAATTGACAAGTCGTGTCGGAACACCACGCTGCGCTGGCAGGACTGCGCCAGCTGCGAAACCACGAGTTCCTTACGTCCGGGCACTTTTCCACGCAGTGAGCCTGCAAAGCTCCGTGCATCCCACACATCCGGAACAGTTCCGCCCAGAAGATCGACAACCGTCGCTGCAACATCGATATTGTATTGAAGAGCGTCGCTGGAGCTCCCGGCTGGAATTCCAGTGGTGCCAGGCCAGAAGATCACCAAGGGGACGTGTCCAGTGCACGCATCTGCAAAGCAATGTCCTCCATAGGCGCCAAGCTCACCCAGGCATTCGCCATGGTCGCTGCTGACAATAATGGCTACTTCTTCTTCGATTCCAAGTTCTTTGAGTTTCGCCATGATTCTGCCGACATGTGAGTCAACATATTTTATGGATGTATCATAACCGTCAAGCAGATGGCGGAAATCGTCCAGTGTCTGAAGCCTTGAGGGATTGCGGTCCGGGTGATGTCGTCCGTCATGCAGCCACCAGGCGTCCTCCGGGCTGCGCAGTCCTGGCCTGGAACGATGAATATCCAACATCTCCTGACTCAACCACGGGTCCGGAAGAGGCACGTCTGCAAAAGGATTGCCGGCCTGTGCCGGTGTGCGGTACGGCACGTGGACATCCCAGTAATTCACATGCAGGAACCAGTTCGGTTCCTTGCCATTCCGTTTCAGCCAGTCAAGAACAACAGGGGTGACGTCGTCTGCGATCTCCTTCCCGAAATGGCCCGTATCATGTATCTCCTGAAATCCTGCATACCAGTTGAAGGCGGAATGACGTTCCCCGAATCCGCTGAACGTAACCGTCCGGTGGCCGAGATTACGCAGCTGCCGCATCCATGCCGTATGAGACCAGTTCGAACGGAAACGGCGTTCCTGCCCTTCGGAGAAGGGTTCAGTGCGTGTTCCGTTGTGCGCAACACCTCCATGATGGATTCCGAGCCGGCCCGAGAAAAGACTTGTGCGGCTGGGCAGGCATGGAACATCTGAAGCAAAGCAGTTCGTCAAGCGTCCGCCCCGGCTCGCAATCAGGTCGATGTTCGGGCTTGTCACGCGTCCATATCCATAGCACCTGAGGTGATCGGGCCTGAGCGAATCAATATCGATGTACAGAATACGCATAGCGGCTCTCCAGATGATAGGGGATCTGACGTAATAAGCCTGAAAGATATGCTAAGAGCGATGGGAAATCAAGGATCGGGGCCGATCCGCCCATGCTCTACATGTATTTTCAGAACTTCTCTAAAAGCTAATCCCTATCCCCGGTTGAGCCAGACTGCCATTTCGCCGGGCTTCCGGTTCGCCCAGATGAAATAGGGAATGGCCTTCAGGCGGAATTTCTCCAGTTTTGATTCGCACGGGCGGTAAAGCTGTCCTTTCCATCCCGCATCCTTCCTTCTGCAGGCATTTGCGACGATCGCAACCGCCCCCTTGAGGATCGAATTGTCCGAATTGACCACAAATCCGGGATGTGTCACATCAATGGCAACATCATAAAGATGTTTACCATTGTCTGCTTCCTCTGCACAATACACAATAGGACCGCGCTGGATCGCAACTTTTCCGCAGTCGTGCCTGAGTCTTGGATCAGCTTCGACTAGAGTCGCAGGCATTTCAAAGTTGATTTCAATTTTTTCACCGGAGCTCCACTTGCGCTTTATTATTGCATATCCGTTTACAATCGAGAATTTGATATTGGCACCTTTCACCTTGATAGAATATTTCCTGCACCAGCCCGGTATTCGGACGCATACCTTGAACTCAGCAGGAGTTTGCGGCGAGACTTCAAGCGAAACCGATCCGTCCCATGGATAGTTGGTCTTCTGTGAGACAAGGACGGGGTTGCCTTTTATGTCGATTGAAGCCGAACTGGATATGAAGAGATTTACGCGGATCTCGTCTTCTCCCTTCATGTAGATGTAGGAGCCAAGCGAAGCGAGCAACCTTGCCACATTGCTCGGACAGCACGAGCATCCAAACCATTTCTGGCGTTCCGGTTTGACGTGTTCCTCGAGCATGTTTCCCGGATGCGGATATGCCGAAAGAGGATTCGAGTAGAAGAACGCCTTTCCGTCAAGGGAAACTCCTGACATCACTCCGTTGTATAGGGCGCGTTCCATGACATCCGCATAGACAGATTTCTGTTCGAGCTGGAGCATCCTGTAGGAAAAGAAGACCAGCGAGATTGCCGCGCATGTTTCTGCATATGCCGTCTCGTTCTGGAGATCGTATTCATAGGAGAAAGCCTCTCCATGCTTTTTCGAGCCTATTCCTCCGGTTATATACATTTTCTTAGAGAGAATATTGTCGAACAGCCTTTTACAGGTTTCAAAAAGAGCCTTGTCATTGGTCTCCGCCGCAAGGGATGCCATCGCCGAATAGAGATATCCTGCCCTGACCGCATGACCGAGAGCCTCGTCGAGTTGTCTGACAGGCTTCTCCGCCTGATAATAGTCGTAGTTCTCCTTGCCGCCGAAAAACGCCCAATGTCCAGTATCTCCTCTTTTCTTTGCTTCAATGGAGAAATAATTGGGCTTCTGTCCGCGTTCGTTTATGAAATATTCAGCAAGTTCAAGGTGCTTCTTGTCGCCGGTAAGATTATAAAGCTTCAGGAGGGCGAGTTCGACTTCCTCGTGTCCGCAATAACCGCGCTTCTGTCCGGGCTTCCGTCCGAATGTCCTTGAGATATGGTCGACATATTTGAGCATTATATCGAGGAACTTCCTTTTTCCTGTGGCCGTGAAATATGCGACGGCTCCTTCTATCAGGTGCCCAGCACAATAAAGCTCGTGCATGTCTCGGAGGTTTGTCCATCTCTTTTTCGGGTGAAGCTTGATATAAAATGAGTTCAGGTATCCGTCCTTGAGCTGGGCAGCACCCATGAGATCGACTACGTGGTCAATTTGTCTTTCGAGGTTTTTGTCAGGATTCTTTTCGAGCGAATAGGCTGCGGCCTCGATCCATTTGGCGACATCCGAATCCCAGAAATGATGGGGTTTGTTCTTCATGCCCGGCTTCCATTTCCAGGCATCGATACGACCGGTCTTCTCCGACCAGGCATAGACCGTAGGAATTGTGTTCTTCCTGTTGGTATCGAGACGCGGGGACCAGAACGAGTCCCTTATCTCGACGTTGGAAAAGTCGACCGGGATATTTTTGCGCATGTTCATAGATAGTTCCTTTTTTATTCTGATCAAAATTACATTGTGCAGGATATTAGAAAAGATTACGGAAGTGCATAAAAAGATGACAAAAGCGACTTTTGGGTTATACCATCACGGTTTACCGGGATTTTCTCAGGAGCGCCAGCGTCCCGCTGGCAATTAATTTTGCTGGCAAGATGCCGGCGCTCCATAATATTATAATGGAGACACGCTAAAGCTGTGAACTCCAACATAAGAAATAAGTACAATATCGGATTTATTTCCCAGCTTCTTCCGCCAAATGGAAAAATGCTTCGGCAGGTATCGTCTGTTTATTGATGCCTGGTCCCCTCCAGCTTGCACTAAGGCCCTTCCCGCCGCTTCCCTGGAAGAATTCAACCCTGATCGCATGCTTGCCGGCCATTAGTCCGATGGTGCCGGAGCGTTCCTGCTCCCCATGTCCGCCATCGTTGTCGATGACTATTTTAGTGCCTATCAGCAGGCGTGAACCGTCATCGGAATTCGTGTAGAAAGTATATATGCCGTCAGCTGGCACACTGATGAATCCATCAAATACCAGAGCAAAATTTTCCTGACGCTTGTTCCCAGTGATCTCAATAATATTTGCTGGCTGTTTCGATACCGGTGTCAACTTGCTGAAGTCGGGCAGGAATTCCCATTTCCCTTCGTAATATGAACAGTTGAGGCCGGCAACAGGATTGACAGGAGTTTCGGCAGATCTGGCCTTGGCGATTTCAACTGAACAGACAGGACTAGGTTTGAGTCCGTCCCCGAAAGCCGTCGCCTTTATCATACAGGGCTTATCAATCAAAAGCGTTTTCAGGTAAGGCTGGGATTTCTCTGTCGGCTCTGAACCGTCGACAGTGTAACGGATGCTTGCACCTTCGGTAACACATGCCAGACTGACTTCAGCCGGTTTGTCAAAGATAAAACTGCGTTCAGGGGTTGCCGTCGGAGCCGTCGCCCGTCCGCTCCACACTCTCACCCAATCCACCCACATGTCGCTCTGATCCCCATAGCGTTTCATATCGATCTTCCAGCCGCTTATGCCACCTATGGCGTAATTTATCAGGAACCAGGCCGGCTGGCTTTTTGAGACAGGCCCCGTGGGGTGGCGCAGGACTTCAAAATCGTCGAAATAGTAAACAGTATCAGTTTCCGTAATCTGAACGCCATATGTATGGAAAGTCCATGACCAGGATCCTTTCCCTCCCTTGTCCATTGTGTCCGTCGTCGTGCTGGACGGTTTGTACAGGGGATTGGGCTTGCCATCGGGACCTTTCTCCACTGCCCAATCCGGTTTTGGCTGGCTCCAGAAATGTGTGACTATGCAGTATTTCCCTCCTGAATTGGGATTGCCACGGCCATATCCGCCATATCCTTCGATGATATCAAGCTCGTCGCAGCCAGCCTTGGATGTGGCGGCGTATGCCGGATCATTTCTGTCCATGCCCAAAGTTCCCTTGGTAAGTGTCCAGAATGCGGGCCAGCTGCCCGGTGCGGAATGGCATATGAACCGACATTCGAAATAGGAAGGCACGGAGGCGGAAACTCCGCTGCCATCCTGGCGGATCGAGGAGATGATTCCGGATCTGCCATTTGTGCCCGGCTTCTTGGAGGCGTGGATGCGCATGAAAGTTCCGACCTGTCCGAATGGATTGTTGTCACCATCGGGATTGGAGAATTGCCAGCCGCTGAAGTCGCCACCACCGGTCTTATGGCATGGATATTTGGCATTCTGCCCATCGGGAGAAATTGACAGCGGAGCGTTGAAATCATCCTCATAGACAAGTTTCATTCCTTTGGCGCCAGGAGGCTGGGTTTTCGGAATGCCCTGGTTCCAGACCACGCCACCCTGGTTGTAGATCTGAAGCTCGCAGATATCCTGTTTTTTTGCGTTCTTTGCGTATATGCGAATGGTGATCGGACCGTTCGGGAACTGATCCGCGTGGAAAACGAAACTTCCATTGCCTTCGGCATCGAGCTTGAGGTCTGGTGCGAGATTCACATCATGTCCCCAGGGATTTGGATCTTCCTTAGTGGGCTGCTGCCAGCATAGAGCTTTCACCTCAGTCATATTGGGCGCCTTGAATGTTACCGTCACATCACCTTTGATATCCGAGCAATACGCCGGCGAACTGACAGCGATCGACTGGACGAAATCAATCCCTTTGAGGCTTTTTGCATTTTCACCGGTGTAGAAATCGGGATATTCCGGATTTGCGGGCTTGGGAACCTCCTGTGCGAAGAGAGAGGATGAGGCCAGTGCAGATATCAGAGCCAGACCGGTAATCATATGTATCGTCATGTTTTCCCCTTTTTAAATTTGTCCGGATAATATTGCGTGTTCATCATGCAAAGGCAAGTAAGCAGTTACGGGCTTTAGCCTGTACCTATGGATTAAAGAATGGTACACCCTTCCGTCTTCGCGCAAGGCTACGCCGGACAGAGAAAGCCCGTACCTACTTCATGGCCAAGTGATATTCGCGCCGCCGTAGGGCTTCCAGCAGTGAATGCCCTTGTCGTTGGAATTATATATGTTCGTTGCGACAGAAACATATAAATAGAAGACAATTCCGACTGGACGACTCTTTTAAATGTTTTATGGTGGTGTATGTTTTGAAAGTTTCCCAATTAACAATCCAGTCAATCCTGTTATCCTGTCAAAAGATTTTACATTATGAAAATCGGCATAGCGACACCGTTTCTCCGTTCCATGGCCGGACTGTTCGTCTCCTCCGGAAAGGGGATACATCCGACCAGAGTCATCGACTCATATGAGATAATATTCACCGTCTCTGGAAGCCTCGGGATATTCGAGGAAGGCCAGAAGTTCGACGTAGGTCCAAACGAAGTTCTCATCCTGGAAGCCAATAAGAAACATGGCGGCACCCGCCCCTACAAGGATGATCTTTCATTCTACTGGATCCATTTCATCTTCCAGTCCAAGCATAAGAAATACAAAGACGTGAACATCATGAGCCTTCCAAAAACATGCAGGATATCACATCCCGAGAAGATGACTGAGCTTTTCAGGACTTATCTCGACGCACAGGAATCTGGCTCTCTTTCCGAAGTCCAGGGTTCTTCACTGATCTGCCTGATGCTTTCCGAGATCGCTGCTTCCGCAAAGGAAAGGGCTGCTTCCGAGGAGGGAAAATCCGAAGAGCTTGCCGCGAAGGTAAAGACTCTCATCAATGTGAATGTCGGAAAGAAGGAGCTGACCACTTCATGGATAGCCGAAAAACTCAGGTGCAATCCCGACTATATGGGGCGTGTATTCAAGAATGCCTATGGGAAAACTGTCACTGATGAAATCCATGAGAGGAAGATAAACGCCGCCAGACGCCTGCTCTTCGACTCCTCGATGAACATCAAGGAGATCGCGACCGCATGTGGATTCTCGGACACGATCTACTTCCGGCGCATCTTCAAGAAGATCTCCGGATTCAATCCCCTATCATACAAGAAGCAGTTCTCGCACATGCACGTGAACACGGAACTGAAGTGAAAAAAACAATAAGATCTTCGACAGGATAACAGGATTTACAGGATATAATTAAACAAGAAAAAACAGCTCTTGCGAGCTTTTAACTACCACACAAGTCAAGATTTAGGAAATTCGTTCGTAGTTAACGTCGCAAGACGTGTAATATCTTCGTGCCCTTCGTGGTTAATATTTGCTCAACCCTGTGGCTTCGGCAGAGGTTTGCCGTATATTTCCTCCGAGACTCTGCTGAATTCATTGTACATGATCATCTTTGTCTCCGCAGGAGTTCCGATCGCTTCGCCGTCGCCATAGTCGGAGAATATGAACCCTCCTTTTGGTGACATCCAATGTTTTGCCAGATCATTTGCGTCCCGGACAATCAGATCTTTTTTCGCCTTTGGAAGGGTCGACTGTATGTCCGCTAGCGATTCGAAGCTTATCTTACCGCGGTAGCGCCTGCCGATCTCCTCGATTCCAAGAGCGCGCGGCTGCTGGAGATTGACTGCATTTACTCCGGCATCGATATAACCCTGGATGATTTCATTCACCTTGCCGCATGAGTGCACCCAGACATCCTGTCCGCCCTCGTGCATTGCGTCGAAGATCTTCTTGTATTTCGGGAAGAAGAAGTCGTACCATAGATCCATTGAAACGAACGCTGCCTGCTGGGTGCCCCAGTCATCTGTCATACTGAACGAATGAAGCCTTTTGCCGAAACGTTCCTGATATTGCCGGACAAGGGAAATATGGGTGTCGACGATCTTGTCGGCCAATGCCGAAGCGTTCTCCCTGTCGGCAAGCAGACCCATAAGTGTGTTTTCGAATCCAGCTAGCGAGTGCATCCTCTCGAAGAGCACCATGAATATCCCGACCTGCGTGTATTTCTCCTCCTTCTCGGCCTTCTTGAAAACCTCCTCGCAGTCCTTGTATCGCCATTCCTGGCTGTAATCCGGAGGAACGACCTTCCCATGCTCCGAAAGGGCAGAGAGGGGATGTCCTGTGACCTGTCCCATGTTCTTGACGTCCGTATGGTCCCATATGCATCCCCATTCGTCGGTCTTGACCCCGTTGACGACCTTGTCTGCGGCAGGTCTCGGTATCCACATTGTGTCGTCGCACTTGAAGCAGCCCATCCTGACAGGCAGGCGTTCAGGGTTTTTGAACTGAATTGCAGCTTTGATTATTTCTTTTGAGCTCTGAGACATGCTTCCACCTCATTATTTATCAAATTTAGTGTTGTATAATGTGAATTATCGCTTGAGTAATAAATTACGGTTTGTATCTTAATAATGCGTTTATTTTTATGTTTAGGATAAAATTACACACCTCGGAGTGCGTATTATATGTCTGAAAGATGATAAAACAGGAAGGGTATGGCAAAGACATCAAATCCGGGCAGGATAGAATTCAAAAAGGAATGGTTCAGGCTTCCGCTCATGACCAGCGGGGGATATGAACTGCTTGTCCAGCCCCGTGCACTCAACAAGCACGACCATACAGGCTTTGAGATAACCTTCATCGACAAAGGCGAGGTCGCCTGGGTCCTGGAGAAAGGCAGGAAGCTGGTTCTCCATGGCGGTGATATCGCCGTGATCCAGCCTGGGATTGAGCATGCCGGAGAACTTCAGATCATAAAGCCATGCTCCCTGTTCTGGATAATATTAGATTTCAAACTTGCTGGGAAGACTCAGGTTCCTCCTGCATTCAAGAACGAACTGAACGCGATGGAGGTTGAATACAAGGACGTAGGCAGCAGGGTCATTGCATCTACTGAAAAGATATGCAGCCTCTTCCAGGAACTCAGGAATTCGATGGTTGCGGCGAAGGAAGGCAGGACGGATTCATTCTCCCCTCTTCTCAACAGGCTGCTTGTCCTACAGATCGTAGGAGAGATCGCCAGGCTCTTCTCCGCCAACCAGCAGATCCATAAGACTCTTACTGTCTCACGAATTGCAATAGATTACATGAAAAAGAACTACCGGCGGGCTTTTTCAATGCCCGAAATAGCAGAAGCCGTCGGATTGAGCGTCTCAAGATTCAACGACAAGTTCAAGGAGGAGACCGGCCTGACTCCGGCAGATTTCCTTAACAGGCTAAGATGCGAAAAGGCCATGGAGATGCTGTTGTCGGGGAAATATTCCGTCACTGAAACATCCTTCAGCAACGGATTCACTAGTTCCCAGTATTTCGCGAAGGTCTTCAGGAAATACACAGGCCGGAACCCCGCCAGCTTCGTTCCATGATTTCCCTGTCTCTTCTTAAATTTGCACTGCTTTTCTTGTATTTCCTCCAATTTTACCGTAGCTTTTAGAATTAACATTGAAACCTCCGAACATAAAGAGCAGTAAAAAATGAAAAACAGGATAGCATTTTCAGCCATCATTCTGATCTCGATCATTCTGACGGGATGTTCTTCGACCGATCCTTCAACAGGTTCCTACGATTCAGGAGCTGTATATGATCACCCTCTTTACAGCACCATCGCAAGGAAGTCCATGGCATATGAAGGAGTGGATCGCAATCCGGTGATAGTAGTCCACGGCTTTCTCGGAGCCATTCTCAAGAATGAAAAGACCGGCGCGACCATCTGGGGTGCATTTACGGGAGCTGATGTGATCAAGGGCTTTTCAGATGATCAGCTGAAAGGCCTTGCGGTTCCCATGGAGATTGGAAAGCCCCTTAAGGATTTGAAATCCGACGTGTATCCCGATTCCATCCTGAAAAAAGTGGATGTCAGGATACTGGGCCTGCATTTCAGCATGGACGCCTATGATAAGATGCTCGAGACACTTGGAAAAGCAGGATATGTTTCCGACGACAAGCCTCTTCCTGAAGGAAAGAGATATTTCTCGCTGTTTGATTTCTACTATGACTGGCGGCGGGATCTTCCTGAGAATGCGGGGAGGTTCCATGAGTTCATCCAGCAGAAAAGGGCATATATGCAGGAGCAGTACAAAAAGTGCTATGGCTTGGAAAACTACGATGTCCAGTTTGATGTAATAGGCCATTCCATGGGAGGGCTTCTCTCCAGATACTATCTCGAATATGGAAGCCAGGATCTCCCGGAAAACGGATCCCTTCCTGTACTCGACTGGCGCGGGACCAGGCATATTGACAAGCTTATCGTCGTTGCAACTCCAAATGCCGGATATCTTGACACCTTCGTCGAAATGCAGAAGGGCCTCAAGATCTCCAAGGAACTTCCAGCATATCCGCCTGGAGTGATCGGCACATTTGCTACGTACTACCAGATGCTGCCTCTTGTCAGTACACGGTCGCTGGTCTACAAGGACGATCCCAACGGCAAGCCTGTAGATATATTTGATCCGGAAGTATGGATCTCAATGAAATGGGGTATTGCGAATCCGAAACATGACGAGACATTGAAGATCATTCTTCCGAATGCAAAGACTGCAGAAGAGAGACATGCCATCGCCATCGATCATCTGAAGAAATGTCTTAGACGCGCAAAACAGTTCACGGATGCCATGAAGGTGGATACGGTCCCACCGGATGACGTTGCGCTGTACCTGTTTGCCGGGGATTCAGTTCCGACGAGGAGGACCGTGCAGGTCGATCGCAATACAGGAGAATTCGAAGTCAGCGATTACGAGGCTGGCGATGGAAAAGTGCTTGCTTCGAGTGCACGCATGGATGACCGCGAGGGCGGACTGTGGAGGCCTTTTGGAGCATCACCGATCAAATGGAACGTAATAATGCATATTTTTGCCGCTCATATGGGGATCACATCCAGCCAGGAATTTGCAGACAACGTGGCCTATTATCTTCTTGAGGTGACCACAAAGAAGCAGGCTGAGAAAAGAAGGCAGCCGGTTTTGCCGGCCAGATAGAAGCAGGATGGGGCATATGTTCTGATATACATGAATTCAATCGACTACAAGCATATAATCATAAACGGTATTTCGATAGCATATACCGACAGCGGAGATGGACGTCCGATCCTGTTCATCCACGGATTCGCCTCGTCTTCCTATACCTGGATGAAAATGATAGGGTACATGCCCCGCAAGTTCAGGTTCATTACCATTGATCTGAAGGGGTACGGGCATTCCGAGAAAAAGTGCGACGACAAACTCTCTCCTTTCGACCAGGCGCAGATCGTATCCGGATTCATCACACTTCTGGGCCTGGAGAATATCGTACTTGTCGGACATTCAATGGGCGGTGCAATCAGCCTGCTCGCACTATTCAATGATAATATGAAGTCGAAGATATCCAGGCTTGTACTGGTGGACAGTGCTGGAATCTTCGACAAGCTGCCGGATTTTATAGATGACATCACTGCCGCTTCTCCTGACAACAGGATAGTCAAGATGGCGGACGAGGAACTGCTTGTTTCGATCGTGATGAAACAGGCATTCTTCGACCAGAAGAAGATCGATGACGAAGCCATCAGGGAATACAGCGGCATCCTCCGGCAGGAGAAGGCAAAGGAATGCCTGTATGCCTCCGCCAATCAGATCGCAATAGCCAATATAAGATCCTTCCACGAGAAGGTCAGGCAGATCTCCATTCCGACTCTGATTGTCTGGGGGAACGAGGACTCCATCATCGATCTCATAGACGCCTTGAAACTCAAGTCCGATCTGGATAACTCCGAACTCAAGATCATCTACAACTGCGGACATTCTCCCCAGGAGGAAATGCCCTTCGAAACTGCAGAAATACTGGCGAATTTCCTTGGAGAGAGGCTTGAGACCGGGATGATACACGGTCCTGTCCAGCAGATGGAAGCCGGAAAGAAGGACAAGAAGGATAAAAGTGGAATAATCCAGCCTAAAACTGGAAAGACACCGGGAACTCCCCTCAGAAAAATGAAGATGAGACGGCTCATTGACAGATGGAGCTTCGGCGCCTTCCTGATAATCATGCTGATAAAGTTCCTGCAACTCCTGAAAAAAATCGGTTTCAAGGCAAAAATAAATGGATGGCGCAAAGTCACGGGAATATTTCTCCGCAAGGAACATTCAAAATTCATCCTGGCAAGCTTCAGGATGAATTATCTCGGCGGGAAAACCATTCCTGCGGAAATCGGGCTGGCCAAGAAGATCCTGATCGACAGGCTTGCAGACTTCATCCGTGAAAATCCGGATTGCCGCTGGACGATCAGCTGGGGTTTCTTCATGACCGGAAGGAAGAGATCATTCTTCACGGACATTGTCGAGGCGGAATTCAGCGGTGAAGGAAATCTGCTCAAGCTTGTTCCATATTTCGACAGTAACTACAAGGCATCCCCCCTCATAGGAAACGATACCATGGAGAACGTCCTTTCGAAATTGATCATCTCATACAACGAGACAAGAAACGTAGGCGAACAGAAGCGCTCATGGGTCATATACAAGAAGCTGAGACGCTGGGCCCGGAAAGTCAAAGGACTGTCCTTCAAGGGGCATCAGGATCTTAGGCACATTATCAGAAGGCTGATGAACGCATCCTTCATACAGTTCCAGACTTTGGACAGGGATGAGGGGAAGTTTATCCATAGCAGGATGTCCACGCCCGACATGAGGACATGCAGCCATCCCGGTTTCGGCCTTCTCAACATGGTCTGCAGGTTCACATCCGATTATTCCGAGGCGGACCTTTGGTGCCAGTATCATCACGTCCCCGTCGATGGGATACCCATGCAGGAGATGCTCCAGAACCTCAAGAAGGAATGGGGCGAAGTCGGTACTGTAATATATCCCTCCCTCTCAGGAGGCGGGGTCAAGACGGAAATGCTTTTCTGCGGGAACGACATCTACCGGGCAAAAATCTATATATCCTTTGAACGGTTCCTCAAGTTCAGAAAATATCTCAACGACAAGTATTATGTGGAGATGGGAGGGCCCGCAACTGTGTCAAGCATGATAATATGGGGTCTTGCACAGCAGGAATATTTCCGTGACAAGAAGTTCATTTTCCCTGTGGACACTTCCCTGATAATGGACAATCCCAAGGATCGGAGCATCAGCTTCATTTTCATTCTCCCCAGGAAGTTCTTCAATAAAAAAGCCCCGTTGGAAGGATTCCTGAAATACCAGAGGGAGTTCAACCAGCGAGTATTTGCGACAAGGCTGGGAAAAAGCGAGAGCTATGAATTGTTCGAGCTCTATGCGATTGTCCACCCCATGTTCTATCATTTGCTCAGGTATCTTATGCCGAAAACCCTTGGGGAATTTGTAGGAACGGCCGGACTGACAATACTGAAGGACGCGGAAATGTTCATCTGCCCGATCTCGGAACTGCATTTCAACGGATTCATCTCCCTGGGCAACATGTCGATGCCGACTGAAGATGGAAAAACCGCAGGTGCTGTCAGCATCTGCGGCACCAGGGAGCAGATAGACGAATATATAAAGGGTATAAAGTATCTAACCGAGAATTTTCACGTCTTTTTGTCCTTGAATTCTGAAATCCAAAACTCGAATATCGAAATTCGAAACAATAAGACAAAAATTTCAAATGCTTGAAATTTTTAAACTTTGAATCTGTTTCGTTTTTCGTGCTTCGGATTTCGAATTTGCACTGTGGACAAGTTCCTCCTTGTCATTACCTGTAATATCCCCTGTATCTCTCAAGCGCATCGCATAGGGCTTCAACGTTTTCAAGAGGAACGCCGTCGTCGACCTCTCCTTTGAGCCAGAGTCCGCCTTCCGGACTTCCAAGGGCCTTGACCGCCTCCTTCACATGCGCATCAATGTCGGATGGCTTGCAGAAGGGTATCATCTGCCTGTCGAGATCCAGATCGACACATACCTTCTCCTTGCAGGCTCTCACGAGGTTGTCGAGTCCGTTCGCGCGGAACTGCGGATTTATCACGTTGACTCCACATTCGATCAGATCGGGGATTATCTCGTAGATCATCCCGTCCGTGTGCATGTAGACATAATGTCCGGCCTGTCTCACAGGCTGGTATATCTGCATGAAGCAGGGTTTCATGTATTTCCTCCATTTCTCCGGGCCCATCGCCAGTGAATGCTGCATCCCAAGATCATCACCGACATAGAACATCTCCCCTTTCCCCTTATGGTTTTTCAGCCAGATGTCGCGCTGGCGGAGATTGTATTCCAGGACAGTGTCGATGAGCATCTGGAGTTCCGGGGGTTCTTCTGCAAAATCTATCATGACCTCCTCGAATCCCCTGAGATCTGCAAGACGAAGATACATGAAGCCATGAGGCAGTCCAACATCCTTGCCAGGAGCCTTGAGTTTCCTTACGTCCTCGCGGGTTGGCACAGGATGCCTGGTCACAATCGCCTCGCGTCCATTATGTACGTTTTCCCAGACACATCCCCAGGCGTCGGTATGGGCGCCCGCCATGTATGTCGCGCTCCAGACCTTGTCGTAATCCCTCTCTCCGTCCTGTTTACCGAAAATCGCCGGATGCCTTTTTACAATTGCATCGAGCTTTTCGCGGTGCAACATCCAGGCCGAGGGAAGAATTCCAATCGCAACCGGTATGTATTCAGGCTTCTGCATCAACATCGATCTCATCCTGTCATTCATAAGCATTCTCCTTATATATTTTTTGCATGTTACATGCTAAAAATATATCAACAATAATATCTTGCGTTCAATAATATATGCAGTATAATTATGTACATAAAGAATCTCCGGTTGTCCATTCCATGGCGCAATGCCGGATATTTGCGCAGATCCACATGTCAGCCGGCCTTTTCAAGGAGATTCTTTATATCCGGGGAAATCAATAAAGGCAAAAGAGAGAATGGAAAGACGCAGGTATTACAAGGAGTTCCACAATCTCACAGATTATGGATTTCCGGAGGTGCCGTTGTTCGGAGCATACAGGTTCGACAAGGCGATCGAACCGCTGCACATACATACTCACAGCGATTTTGAGATTTGCTACCTTGTGGAGGGCAGGCAGAACTACAGGGCGCTCGGGCGCGACTATCTTCTCAAGGGCGGCGATCTTTTCATCACCAGGCCGGACGAACCGCACAGCACCGGGAAGCAGCCTCAGGAGAAAGGAAGTCTTTTCTGGCTGCACCTGATGGCTCCGAAGAAAAACAGGCCCTTTCTCGGACTTCACCCTCATTTCAGCGCGGATCTTTATTCAATGCTTTCCATGATAAAGGAGAAATGTTTTCATGCGTCACCCGCGGTTCATGAGCTTTTCGAGAGGATTTACGCCCAGCTTCCAATGCCGGACACTCCATCGAGGAAGATCACCATGGGGAACCTGCTTGTTTCGCTCATAATCGAGATCTCCAGATGCGGCGGGAAACCCAAGCGCGTCGAGGACAGGAACCTCAATAAAATCATCCAGTTCATGAACGAAAAGGTCGAATCGAAGATAAACGTCCCGGAAATGGCGGAGTTCATGGGATTTTCAGTATCAAGGTTCAAGGCAAGGTTCAGACAGGAGACGGGAATGCCGCCGGCTGAATATTTCCTGCGCCTTAAGATTGCCAAGGCCAGGGAGTTCCTCGAATCCGATAAAGGAAACGTGGGAGATGTTTCCTTGCGCTACAATTTCTCGTCGTCACAGCATTTCGCGACAACCTTCAAGCGATTCACCGGCATACAGCCTTCCTCCTTGCGGAAAATCAAAATGGTAAATACTGGATGATAACGTATAGTAAACATTCACTGAAGGATACTTCAGTAAATATTTACGATCGGAGAATTTAATTCAAATCACCGGGGATTCATGAGAGAATACTTGTTCATCCTTGCCATATTTCCCTTCATATTCACATCATCCATGTATTCACAGGAACAGAAGACCGACAACAGACACCCTGATAAAACCGCCATCGCCGTGGAAAAGGACGGCAAAGCCGTCTTCCGTGCACCGTTCATCTTGAAACTGAAGCTGGACAAGGGGCGGACTTATGAGCAGAAAATCGAAAAGACGCCATATGTGGCCGATAACAATGTCTATATCTTCCCGGGGGAATCCTTTGGCATAAATATCTCCATACAGAAAGATGAGATATCCCGGATCGACTACCAGAAGGAGATGGCAAAGGCCGACATTGAATTCACCTTCAAGCAGGAACTCGACGAGAAGGGGGATGTCATGATGATGCTTGCAATTGTAAACAAGCTCAAGAAGACTGTCTACCTTGATGCCACAATGACAGTTCCGGACAAAAAGGAGCCGGAAGCGGTGACCATTCTTCCTCTTGAAGCCGGACTGAGCGGAAATGAAATGTGGCCTCATCCGATCCTGCAGCTTGTCCTGAACGGCTTCAGGCTCAAAGAAAAACCTGCAGGACAGGAGAAGCCCAAGGATAATTTGAAAAAAGAGCCTGCAAAACCTGTCGAACAAAAGACGATTCCGAAAAGAGTCGGCAAGCTGAAGATTGGGAACATCCTTTATGAGGACAGGAACAACGATGGAAGAGTGGACTATGAGAGCATGGAAGACAATCCAGGCGGAGCGGATGGATTTGTCTATTATAAAATCGATGATGATTTTGATGGCTTCTACGACAGGAGCGTCAAGGAAGGCGGCATTGCCGGCGAACATACGGAAAAAAAGATACACGTGGAGGTTTCTCCCATAAAGGGGCTGAAATATCCAAACCCGTAGTCATGTTTTAATCTTTCCAATAAATATTTTCCCACAGCACTTGACATAATGGATGCCTGTGTTAATTTAACTGGAAACTGGACTGACCAGTTAGGCAATTAGAATAGCTTATCAATAAAGATTATATGAATAATACATATCCTAAAATTATAGACGAATACAACCCGACCGGCTACAACAGATATGGGATTACGGCTTATCACCATTATAAGAATACAAACGTTGTATAAAAGGAATTTTTTATAATGAAATCAAGATCCGAACATTTCAAGAAGATGCTTCTGAAGCAAAATTTCATCGTGGGACAATGCATCCCGTCAGAACGGCAGCTCGCTGAAAAATACGGCGTCAGCCGGGCCACGATAGGAAGAGTAGTCTCCGAACTGGTCTCTGAGGGGCTCCTTGAGCGAAAATGGGGCAAGGGCGTCTTCTATCTCGGTTCCCGGCCCAAACATGTCTTCGTCCTTTTCCAGGTTGGATCAATGATGCGTTCCGCAAATCCGAATTCATGGTTCGTACCCCTTGACATATTGAAGGGGATTCTCTCTGCGGCAGGAAACAGGACCGCAGTTGATCTCTGTGAATCCGCCGATGAGATACTTAAACTTGCCAATCCTCCTCTCCAGGGAGTCATAAAAATAGGAGAGGAGGAGGAACAGCTTGAGAAGCTTCCGGAAAACCTTCCCTGCGTACTGGTGAACTGCCATGAACCATCCGCCCTGCCCTCGGTCAGATGCAAGGTCGATGAAGGGATTTCAGCAGGCGTATCCCATCTGATCAGACGGGGATGCTCGAGAATCGCTTATGTCGGAGGCCCCTTCTCCAGCACCAGCCAGCGGCTGCGCCTGGAAGGATACAAGAAGGCTCTCCTTGATAACAATATCCAGTTCATCCAGGGAATGATCTCGGAATGTTCCTATGGCTCGGATGAGGGTGAACAGGCGATGGCCCGCCTTCTCAAGGGAAATATCCGGCCTGAAGCCGTGATGTGCGCCGACGACATGAGGGCCATGGGAGTTTATCAGGCATTGAAGAAAGCCGGGCTTCGTGTCCCACAGGATGTCAAACTTCTCGGATTCGACGACATACCCGACGCCGAAAATTTCGAGGTTCCTTTGAGCACGCTTAGATATCCGAGGTTTGAAATGGGTGAAAGGGCTGTGGAAATGCTGACAGGCATCATCAACGGGCGGACGGACATGAGCCTCAGGGAGGAACTGGATATGAAACTGCTCCTGAGGAGCAGTTGTTAAATTTTTTTCTACGGTTTAAATCGCAAAAACAGTTTAAATGTGCATTGACATTATAATATAGGAAAAGGAGTTTTATGCAGAACGGAAAAAAATTTACTTTAAGCGTAGTCGGCGGAGGTGTCGGTGGCAGGCTGAGCATGGACGGAATAAAGGATTCCCCGATGTTCGAACTCAAGGCCGCTACTGACATCAGGCCGGAAACTTGCAAGGAACTGGAACAGAAATATACCGGCATCAGGACATTCACCGATCATAAGGAGATGTTTGCAAAATGCCCGACGGATGTAGTATGCGTCAGCACATATCCCCCGAGCCATGAGCCGATTACAATGGATGCCCTCAAACTGCCCCTCAAGGGAATACTGGTTGAGAAACCGCTCGGGCATACGGCCGCCTCCGGCAGGGCAATCCTGGAAGCCGTCAGGAAGAAAGGAATTCCCATGGCGGTTCCACACGGTATGCTTGTCAAAAAAGTGCCAACCGAGGTAATCGAGCGCGTCTGCAGGGGCGATATCGGTGAACTCAAGCTCATCGAAATTGAAAACGACAAATGGGACATCATCAACGCCGGAATACACTGGCTGAATTGGACAGTAAATCTGCTGAACAACGAACCCTTCAAATATGTCATGGCGAGCATAGACGCAGGCACACGGACATTCCGCGATGGCATGCAGGTTGAAACACATGCTGCCACCTATGCAGAAACAAGGAGCGGCATCCGTGTCGTCATGAATACCGGTGACTATGTGACTGTGAACACGAAAGGCCATGGAACCCTGTTCCGGATAGTGGGAATGCTCGGGGTAATCGAATTCTACGGCTGGGAGGATTCATATTATATATTCAACAGGGAATTTCCTGAAGGGAAGACCATAAAACCGGAGGAATTCCCCGTAAAAGGACATCGTGCGCACCTCGAGAACATGGTACGGATGATTGAAACCGGCAAGATCAGCTATGCAGTTCCCGAGAGCTCGCTGACCGCACTGGAAATCTGCGAGGCGGCCTATGTCTCCGGCAAGAACAAATGCATGGTCACATTCCCGTTCGAGAAATTCAAGATCCCTGCCTCGGTAAACTGGGATCCGGGACAGCCCTACTCGGGCAAAGATGGCGGACGCGACGGAAGAAAATTGAAGTAGGTCGGGCTTTCCAGCCCGTACTTTAGAATAAGAAGCAGGCTGGAAAGCCTGCCATACTTTGAATGAAAGGATATGATTCATGCAAAAGAAAATTGAATTTGGAATTGTAGGAGGTGGATGGAGGGCGGAATTTTTCCTCAGGATAGCAAAGATGCTACCTGAAAAATTCCGTGTCGCTGCAATGATGGTACGGAATCCGGAGAAGGGTGCGGCGATCGAATCCGCCTGGGGAGTGAAGACCTTCAGCAACCTTGATGATTTCATCAAAAAATCAGGACATTCATTCGTTGTCCTGTCAGTTCCTTCAGATGTTGCAGGAAAACTTACCATTGATCTCGCGAACCGCAGGATTCCAGTGCTGATGGAAACTCCTCCGGCAAGGGATGTCAGCGGATTGACATCCCTTTTCAATGCCGTTGGCGCAAGTGCAAAAGTTCAGGTCGCGGAACAGTACGCCTTCCAACCTATGCATGCGGCCCGCTTGAACCTTATAAAATCTGGCAAGCTCGGAAAGATTAGCCAGGCTCAGGTCTCCGTCACGCATGACTACCACGGGATCAGCCTGATGCGCAGGTTCCTGGACATCGGTTTTGATGACGCCACCATTCACGGATTTTCTTTCAAGGCGCCTGTCGTTGCCGGTCCCGGACGTAATGGGGCTCCGGAAAAGGAGACCATAAACATGTCCGGACATTCAATTGCATATCTGGAGTTCGACGGAAAACTGGGAGTCTATGATTTTTCATTTGACCAGTATTTCTCATGGATCAGGGCTCCGCGTGTGCTTGTCCGCGGTGAACGCGGTGAAACCAACAATACCAAAATCAGTTATCTCGAAGATTTCAAAACCCCTGTCCAGACCGAGTTCCTCAGGCAGGAGGCTGGACAGGATGGAAATCTCGAAGGACTTTATCTCAAAGGAATTCTGGCAGGAAGTGAATGGGCCTATAAAAATCCCTTTGTGCCGGGAAGGCTTTCAGACGATGAGATCGCCATAGCGACATGCCTCGAAAAGATGGAGGCCTATGTGGACAGGGGAATAGACTTCTACAGTCTGGCGGAAGCATCACAGGACACATATCTTGGAATCATGATGAACAGGGCGATCAGCTCCGGAGAAAGAGTCAGGACTGAAAAACAGGTCTGGTCGTAAATATTCCTGGAACAAAGTTCCAGTGAATATTTACAAATAAAAAACCCGTCCGGACGGACGGGTTTTTGTTATAAAAAATCGCAGATTTTTTATCTGGCGTAGAATTCGACGACCTTCATGATCTCAACGCCGGTGGGATTTTCCTCTATCAGAGGCTCCCTGACGACCTTGACCTTGCAATGTTCCCTGTCAACTTCAAGGTAAGGAGGAACCTCGCAGTTCGCGTTCTTTGCGACATTCGCAAGAGCAGCATCTTTTTCGACGTTTATGCTGAATCCCTGTCCTGGACGGAGCTTGTAGGACGGACGATCCACTATCTTTCCATCAACAATTATATGGCGGTGGACGACAAACTGTCTTGCCGCATGAATTGTCGGGGCGAGTCCGCTACGGTAAGTTGCGGCATCGAGCCTGAGTTCAAGGTTGCGGAGGAGCTTCTCGTCTGTCTGTGTCTTTCCCTTTTTAGCATCAACGAAAGCAAGGTGCAGTTGTTTCTCTGTAAGGGCGTAATAGACCTTCAGCCTCTGTTTCTGCAGGAGGAGTTCTCCATAGGTTGAAAGTTTCTTCTGTGCGTTTTTTCCGTGCGGTCCGGCCGGATATGGCCTTCTCACGCTCGGACATTTCACTTTCCCCCAGATGCAGACACCCAGGCGGCGGCATAGTTTGTGTTTTGCTCGATCTTGCATGATCTCCTCTTCCTTGTTTGTTTTTTTTGCTTGCGGAAGGAGGGTGTCAAGCTTATTTTGGAACCCTGTCTCCCGGTTTTTTCGCTTATGCCCTTTTATCGGCAAAGCGGGGAAATGTAGCAGGGATAAAATTTTTATCAACTTTGTCGCTAAAAATTCTATATATTGAGGATTGCCCTATGAACAGGATATTGCTGAACGAGGACGTCATCGGAAAAGCAAGGAAACAGCTTGCTGACGGAAAAGGCATATCCTATGAATCAGCATTAAAGAGATCGAAATCTTGACCGTCAGGAATTTCAAAAGGAAGATTTGGAAGAATCATCTACAGGTGCGAATTAGCACTCTTCTTATATCTAAAATCTTAATGTAAGAAAAAAATCTTATATTTTTAAGAAAATGAATTTGTATTTTTATTTTGTCGCTATATTTTTGACATAATATGTCAAGAACAATAATTCAAATGCATACTTTAGGACAAGTCATTAAATCGAAAAGGGTAGAAAAAGGTTTGCTTCTTCGGCAAGTTTCTGCCTTTTTGGACATTGACCAAGCTATTTTAAGCAAAATAGAGAAAGGAGATAGAAAACCAACAAAAGACAATATTAACAAGCTTTCCGAAATCTTGGAGATTGACAGAACCCAATTAATGGTTCAATTTCTAAGTGAGAAAATTGCCTATGAAATTGCAGATGAGGATTGCGCTCCACAAGTATTGAAAGTTGCTGAGGATAAAATTAAATATATTAAAGCGCTAAATAAATATTAAACTATGAAAATCGTATCATTATTTTCAGGTGCTGGCGGACTGGATTTAGGACTTATTAAAGCTGGACATAAAATTATATGGGCTAATGACATTGATCCCGACAGTTGTGAAACATACAGACTGAATATCGGCAAACATATAGTATGCAGCGATATATCAATTATAAAACTAGAAGATATCCCTGATTGCGATGTAGTCGTAGGCGGTTTCCCTTGCCAAGGCTTTTCAATGGCAAATATGCTGAGAACCGCAGGTGATGAACGTAACAAACTTTACAAACATTTTCACAGAGTTATTAAAGGTAAAAAACCTTATTATTTCATTGCTGAAAATGTTAGAGGTATTTTATGTTTAGATAAGGGAAACGCAATCAAGAAAATAGTAAAAGATTTTTCTGATGCAGGTTATAGAGTTAAATATCAATTATTTAACATGGCTGACTTTGGTGTCCCTCAAACAAGGATTAGAGTAATAATTGCAGGAACAAGAAAAGATTTGCCAAAAGAAAAGGAATTTCAATTCCCCCCCCCCACACACAACAAAACCACTTGGATAAGCATTTTCAACGCTTTAAAAAACATTCCAGAACCAGAAGACCCGAAATTAAAATTTAAAAATCATATTTATTCAAAATATAAAGTAACTAACAGAAATTTTACTGGGCACAGAAAAACTGACCCTTCCAAACCATCGCCTACAATACTTGCAAGAGGAAATGGCAAAGGCGGTGTTTGTGCTATTCAACACCCAAAGAACCATAGAAGAATGAGCGTTCGCGAAAGCGCACTGGTGCAAACTTTTCCGGTGGACTTTGAATTTGTCGGCTCAATGGGATCAATGTATAGGCAAGTTGGCAATGCTGTCCCTGTTTTATTCGGACACCATTTAGGAAATAAATTAAAGCAGCTTAAAGCAATAGTAGTATGAAAGTAGTTTCTCTTTTTTCTGGTGCAGGTGGTCTTGATCTTGGCTTTATTAGAGCTGGGCACAATATTATTTGGGCTAATGATAATTTCCTTGATGCAACAAATACTTATCGCAGAAATATTGGCAAGCACATTATCTGCAAAGACATATCAGATATCCCCTCATGTGAAATACCAGATCATGATATTTTAGTTGGCGGTTTCCCATGCCAAGGTTTTTCTGTCGCCAATGCAAAAAGAAATGAACACGATGAAAGAAATAAACTGTACTTAGAACTTCTTAGGGTTTTAATTGATAAACAGCCAAAGTTCTTTTTAGCTGAAAACGTTAAAGGTATCTTGAACTTTTTAAATGGAAAGGTATTTGAATTAATAATAGACGATTTTAAAAAAGCTGGATATAGAGTTAAATACAAGGTATTAAATGCTGCTGACTATGGAGTGCCTCAGAATCGAGAAAGAGTAATTATCCTGGGTGTTAGAAACGATATAGAATATAATCTGGAACATCCTGAACCAACTCACGAAGAAACACCTGATTTATTCTCTAACAGAAAAAAATGGGTTTCTATTGGTGAAGCTTTAAAAAATATTCCCGAGCCCGAGGATTATCATAGCTTGAGTAATCATACTTGTTCAAGATTTAAGCTAAAATTCAATGGTTATCTGGGAAATAGGGCAATTGATCCAACAAGGCCTGCTCCTACGGTTACTGCAAGAGGAGATGAAAAAGGTGGAGTGGTTGTTTTACACCATCCCAATAATCACAGAAGGATGTCAGCTAGAGAATTAGCATTAACACAATCATTTCCTATTGATTTTATTTTTGAAGGAACTAATTCATCTGTATATAGGCAAATAGGCAATGCTGTTCCGCCATTATTAGCTTTTGCGGTTGCTTCAATATTTCCAAAGGAATAAACCATCATGAAATTAATAAAAACACCATTGAAACCGTTCCCTAATTACAAGTGGCGCTGGGCAACTTTTCAGCCAACTGAATCTCTAAATAAACCCCCAATTTTCCTTGGAGTTCTCCGTGTATTTAATAAATTTAATAATCATGCACCAAGTTCAACAAAAATTTTGAAAGGACTTTCTATAGTTCAAAAAGAAACAAAATCAGAGGTTGATTTAGTAAGAACCAAGGACAGAAACCTACTTAGAAATTCAGGACAGTATTGGAAAGCTTTGGGATTGCTTGAAGAAACTCATGGGAAAATTGTCGTTAGCCCTTTTGGTCAACTGCTAGCTACAGGGGAAATTACTCAAGTTGAATTTGCAACAACAGTTGTAAAAACATTGGAGCTTCCTAACAGAAGAATAGCAGAAGATGCTAACGATTGGGACAATGCCGGTTTAATAATAAAACCACTTGAGTTAATTTTGGATGTCTTAGCAAAGTTATCAGTTAAATATGGCTCAAATGAAGCCTACATTACTCCTTCTGAACTTGTAATGATTATCATTCCTCTTGCTGGAGCCAAAGCAAAGCTGGAAGATTATGCAGATGCAATAATACAACATCGTAATGGACAAATTGATGTTTCCACATGGCCAGATTGTGCTCCAAACTCAAATGATAAAAGGATGGCAAGAGAATTCTTGCTATTCCTTTCAAATTATGGTTTCTGTAAAACGATTCATCTAATAAGAGCCAATAAAAATGAGAAGTATTTTCTTTCCAGCATTTCAATGACGGAAGTTCTTGAACTCCGCAAACTGAAACTTATTCATAAAGAACTTGACACTGTAGTTAGAACAATAAGAGAAACTCAAATACCAGCAAATATTGAACGCAAAAAAGTGTCAAGAGAAGTTCTAGAAAGGCCCAACCAGAACATATTTAGAAATAATATTTTAACTGCTTTCAATTCAACGTGTATGATTACTGGAGTTAATATTGAAAATGTTTTGGAAGCATCTCATATTATAGACGTGAGATACAATGGTTCTGATAGAATAGAAAACGGCCTATGTCTGCGTTCAGATATCCATCAACTATTTGACAGCAGACATTTAAGTATTTTACCAAATGGAATAATTATTCTTACTGAACTGGCTTATACAAAAAATAATTATAGAAATCTTCCACGTCGTATTAAAATTCCTAATTTTATAAATAAGGACCTTTTAGACTGGAAAATGAAATATACATAATCCACTGAGGAATTTTGTAGCTTCTACCGATTATAAAGAAAACTATACCGTCCAATATGATTCCTTCGTAACGCTTCGTGGTGATATATTGCCTTTATGAACTATTCTCAAAAACTCAAGAAACTTTCCGATGCGGTACGAAAGCGCTTGGAATCGGCGCCAGGCTGCCACGACTGGGAACATACTCGCCGTGTCCTTCACAATGCCCGGATGATTGCAGACGGAGAAAAGAAAGCCGACATGAAGGTCGTCGAATGCGCAGCTGTCCTTCATGATATCGCACGTCCGGAAGAACTCAAAAGCAAAGGAAAACTATGCCATGCGGTCATAGGATCTGAACTCGCCGATAAATTCCTCAAAAATTGCGAATTCCGCAACGAGGAGTTCATCAAAAAGGTCTGCAACTGCGTGAAAACCCACCGTTACCGCGGGGGGCACAGCCCCTTGCTTATTGAAGAGAAGATCGTCTATGATGCTGACAAGCTTGACTCAATTGGAGCCGTAGGAGTTGGCAGGGCCTTCCATTTCGCCGGAAGGATTGGAGCGAAACTCCATAACACGGAGAAGGAAGCACTCGGATCGGATTCATACAGCTCAGAAGATTCCGCATACCGCGAATATCTTGTAAAACTCCGCCACATCCATGGCAAGCTGCTGACAAAGACCGGCCGCAAGGTCGCCAAACAGCGTTCCGACTTCATGCACGAATTCTTCAGGCAGCTCAACCGCGAAGTCTACGGATAAATTTCTGGCAAGCCAGAAATTTATAAAGGAAGAGAATTCGAAATTCCGGCAAGTCCTCTATTTTGCAGTTTTGCCGGACCCTGACGTAACCCAGCTGACGTCTTTTACTGTAAAGGAAGACTTGTCGTCCTTTTCCTTGGAGATGGAAGGACAGTACACCCAGGTATTGATACTTCCGTTCTTGGTGTCTATCTCGAAAAGCCTGACAGGATTTGTCGCGTTGTCGTGGTAGCATTGGACAAATTCATATATCGTGTTTCCGTTGCCACCCTTGTCCGTCCTGTAACCATGACCGCCCACATGTCCGCAGAAGACCAGCCTTATGTTTCCATATTTTTTGACAAGATTGTCGAATATGAACTGTGGGCTGTTGTTTCCGTAGCCACCGTTTGATTTTTCAATGGCGCTGCCACCATTCAGAAAAGAATGTGTAACAATGATAATGTTATGTCTAGGATGATCTTCCACGACCTTCTTCGCCCACTCTACCTCCTCAGTTCTCGCCCAAAGCTCCAGGCTGATCACAAGCCAGTCCAATCCTCCGGCCTTGAACGTATGGCATGAATTGCCGACCTTGCCCTTTTCAAAGACTCCTTCCAAAGCCTTGAAACGTGTCGTGGGGAAATACGTGTCGAATGTTGAGGTGTTCCTGAGATTGGTGTTGACGTTTCCCGGCGCTGCGCTTCCTCCTTCCTTCGTCGCCGCAGTATCATGGTTTCCCAGGGCCAGGGCATAAGGTATTCCTGCCTTGTCTAGGATTTCAAAGCCTTTGCTGTTCCTCTCATACTGGGCATGGTCGGGAGTGTCCCAGTTCATCATGTCGCCTACGTGCAGGACCATCTTGAGATTCAGGTCCTTCTTGTTGTCGGCAAGCCACTGCATCCGGTTCTTCAGCCGCGTATCCTTGTCATTCAGGATCTCCTGCTGTGAATCAGGGATCACTGCAATCGTGAACTTGTCCTCGCAGAACCCGCTGAAGGATAGAATTACTCCGAACAACAGACCGAACACAAACAAAAATCTTTTCTTCATTTTAAAAATCCTCCTTAATTATAGAAGGGAAAGTTATATCGGACCCAGACAATTATCAAGAATAACAGTCCTCCCTTGCCTTGCTTCCGGAACAAGCGTATAAAGGAACCCTTAAAACAAATCGGCCGGAAAGACGATATTCGCTTTCCGGCCGATTTATAAACAGAAATCAAATCTACTTCACAGGAGCTATGGCAACCTTGAGGTTCTTCACGGCATTTCCGTCCTTGTCGACGAACCTGGCGCATACTCCGGCTTCTCCACCGCCGTTGATAACCATCGCCATGATGACGTTCACGCCTTTCTTCAATGTCAGAGGCTGTGACTTGTCAGTATCCCTTTCCACCGCGCGTCCCGCATAGATCTTGATCGCTTCGGCTCCATTGACGGTCCAGAGGGAGCTGTCATCTGATCCGATGGACAAGGACACATTGGCTATTTCCTCGTCGGCTATGACATAGGCTACTACGAAGCAAATGGAGTTGTCAGTAGGCGGATCGAACTTCCAGCAGGGATCTTCGATCTGGTAGGCCTTCCATGCCAGTTCCTTGCCGTCAACAGTGACCTTGTCGTTTTCAGCCGGAGTAACAGTCTTCTGTTTTGCGAAATATTCTTTTTCAAAATACTGCTTCTGGGTCGCTTCCGAATGGTCTCCTACATCGGCGCCCAGCTCAATTGCCGGCAGGGCAAGCCAGTTATGGATGTATCCCTCGTCGTCGACCTTGAAAGTCTTGTCCTGTGCCTGCACTATGATTGCCAGAACCGCCAGTACGCAAATACCAATCATCGCTGTCAATTTGTTCATTGTATCCTGTTCTCCTCTTTTTGTTGATTTCGACCAGTCACCAAATATTCCTATTGATTCGTGAATCTAAACTCTCTTCTACCTTCCACCCCCCTGCCCCTCCTTTCGGCATTTAATCTTACAATACGCCATTTCCTCCTAAAAATTTCAATAAATACATGTTTTTCCCTATAAATAAAGCGTATGGGGATAAGATTTCGTACATCTTATAAAATTTCCGTCTGGAAATTTTATTACTGTAGCTTCTCTTCGCTTTGTCCTACAAGGTCGGCCAGGGAATAATAGTAGTTCAGGAGGATAAGGAAGAAAATCCATACCGCTGGGGAAAAATAAATGAGCTGATTTATGTCTGAAAAATGACATCCGGAAAAGATAATAATAGGGATATATCCAAAACAAAACAGCATAAACACCCCCATTTCCATGTAAGTTTGATGCCTGGGACTGATTATTCTTGCGACCAGCGACACAGTCCCTACAATTGGATAAATGAACATTGGCAGCAAGGCTATCGTATAATTCAGAGGACATGAAAACTCAAAATTTTGCCCTTGATAACTTATCACCGGAAAATATGGGAAAATTTCAGATATGATAAAATTCAGAAAGAAAATATAAATGCATAACAATGTTGTCATCACAAGACTCGCTGAAATAGCAATCTTTGGTTTTTCCTTCCTACTCTGGGCTGGAAAAAACTTGAATTTAAACAGAAGATGGGTACATCCTACCCATATGACACCTGCAAGAATTACGACAGGCAGGAAATAGTCGACATCCTTCTTATTTTGCATGAAATATCCCGAAAACAGCAAGATGACCGCTGGAATCAGGATAAAGAACATTCCAACGTTCTTTAAGGACGATACACCGGCGAAAAGTGGAAGTTCGTATATCGCGCCAAGAATATTTCTTATATTGGCAATACGGCATCTCTGGAGTAATTCTATAAAATATTGTTCAATTATTCCACTTTCGCCTTTCTGATATGATCCTGCTTTTTTCCTGTTTAAGTACAAATAGGCATTACGTAAATACCTTCTTTCCCCAACAACCTTCCAAACTAACAATAGAATGCCAAGATCAATCAGGATCATCACCAAGGGAAATCTCACGATGAAAATATCATATAGCGTATTTATATTTTTCATGTTATCGTTGGAAAAACCTAGGTATAGACAAAGTGCGAATATTGTGATTGTTCCACTCCTACTAGAATACGAATAAACCATGACAATAAAAATCAAAATCCCTGTAGGGGGAAGAATCCAAGAATTTGCCAGATCTTCGACAGGCATGCTTCCCCTGATTAGAATAATGCAGACAATCAGAAGAAAAATAAGAATGTTGAAAACTATGGCGGATGTGAAAACGAACTTCCTTGATTTCCGTATATATGACGGCAGCATAAAAATAAAAGGTTTCTTAATTAATTCTATTGTTAAGAAAGTCAAAAAAAAGCTTGCCATGATATTCGTCATAAAAATATCAAATGTCAAATCTCCAAAAGAGGTTTTATCTTGAAATATTGAAATATAAAAGTAATAACCTGATACAAATAAAAATGTAGTTATGCACATCCATCCAATCCATGATCTCGTGATCAGCCTGAAATTTTGTAATAGCGGATTCATAGCCGCTTCCCCTTTGCCGAAGTCATGATTATCCTGTAGATCTCTTCCAGCGAAAGATGCCGCGATTCTATTTTGCAGGACAATGAGTCCTCAAGCTCCCGGATTTTGTCTAATCCGGTATTCTTTACAGTCAGAACCGCCCGTTTCTTATCCTTTCTGCAAGAGACGATTCCCTCAAAAGGGATCTTATCCGGCAGGTCGGCTGAAGTCGACGTCAGTGTAAGTTCGACAAATTCCTCCTTGAGATCGTCAAATGTGCAGTCGCGGATTACATGGCCCCTGTGCATGATGACAGCATGGTCGATTATCTTTTCGATGTCTGTAAGGATGTGAGAGGAGATGATGATCGTCCTGTCAGGAGTCTGTATGTATTCCATCAGCGTATCGAGGAATTTCATCCTTGCAAGTGGATCAAGAGCCGCCGCCGGTTCGTCAAGAATCAGGAGCTTCGGTTCAAAGGCGATCGCGATCAGAATGGAAATCCTCTGTTTTTCCCCGGGCGAAAGCCCACCGATCATCCTGTTCATAGGTATCTCGAAGTCCCTGACGAATTTATCCACCAGATCCTTGTTCCAATTCTTATAGTAGCTTGACACATAGCTAATAAGACTGGGAACCTTGAGCCAGGAGATGAGATCCGCATCCTGATGGACATATCCTATCTTTGAAAGGGTATCCCCATCAAGATCCTTTGCGGACTGGCCAAGCGTCTCACATGTTCCGCTGTCTGGCAGATACAGGCCGACAATATTACGTAGGAGCGTGCTTTTGCCACAGCCGTTTTCACCGAGCAGGCCGATAATGCTGCCGGACTTGATATCAAGATTGATTTTGTTCAAGGCTACAACATTACCGAAATTCTTCGAGAGACTGGATATTTTTACAATGGATTCCGTATTCATGATATCATTCCTCCGGTTTGTTCCTGTATTTTTTATAGTGCTTGGAAAAAATCTTCATGGCAACATCCTCATCGATTCCAAGCTGGGAAATATTTACAGCCGCGTCTTTGAGGATTTCCTCTGCAAGCTCGGTTTTGACAGATGAACTTTCCGAACTCCCCATTTTCTTTACAAAAAGTCCGATGCCTCGGCGCCTTTCAAGAAAACCTTCCGACTCAAGCATGGAGTAGACCTTGCTCAGGGTCATTGGATTTATTTTTAGCTCCGTGGAAAATTCCCTTATAGGAGGCAGCTGTTCGCCGGGCTGGAGCTGTCCGGTCAGGATCTGACGGCTGATCTGGTCGAAGATCTGCCGGAAAATCGGCATTCCACTGTGCGTGTCTATTGTTATTATCATTGTGTATTAGTGAAATAATACACTAATAACAAGATGATACAAGCAGGAAACAGGATTTCCCATGAATTTTTGACTTTCATGCTGTATCGCCTTATGTTTAACGCTTATGAGAATTAAAGTCCCATTCATAGGTAAAATATTCCTCTCATTGCTGCTCATGGTGTCTTCAGTCATGGCATCCATGGCGATCGACTGGGAATTCGCAGAGGTTTCACTTTCACTGCGACCTGACGGCAAGGCTACCGTCGTCTATCAGGTCGCAATCAATCCACGGGGGTTCAACCTCCACGGATTCTATTTCGAAGGATATACCGGCACACCCCACTTCGACATGAGCCGCTGCTATGCCCTGGATTCCCAGAACAAACGGTATGATCTTTCCATCAAGCCGGTCAGCAGCATAAAATACGATGTGATCCTGGCAAACGGAGCTTCGGTGTCAAACGGACGTATCGTCTACAACCTGACCTATGGAACTGATCTGGGTGAATCCGGAAATCTTGCACAAACAACTTCTGCCGATGGAAAGAAACTCGTGGTCCTCAACTGGGCGCCGGTGCAGTGGGAAGATCCTCTCGGACACTATACCCTGAAGATATACTGGCCCATGGAACTTCCCGACGACAAAGCCTCCCGCGAAGACCTTTCAAGGAAAATCCTGACCGAACAATGGATGAACTCAAAATACAAGATGGACTACCGTGCGCAGGAATATAACGGGAAATTCTGGCTGATGCAGCTCATTCATTGGGAGAATGTGCCGGTAAAAGGTCATTTCATCATACAGGAATACATCGACTCCTCCATCTTCAATCTGCCTGCACGGCAAGCTCAAAACTTGAATACAAGGCTTATCGTATCCCAGCCGGCAGGTGAAAAGACAATCCAGGATAAACCCGCAGTTCCATCGACAAAGGAAAGTAATAAATATTCCAATGAAAATATAAGGAAATATTCTATCATCGTTCTGGCAGTGATGGCTTTTATCCTGTGCATGGCATTTTTCGTAATCGTAATAGGCAAGCATAACAGCATGCTGAAGGCCGCAGACGGACTTACAGATGTCAGCTGGATCGACCAGGATTGGACTCCCCCGAAGATGATCATCACAACTTTCAGGGAAAAAGGGAAGATCCCGAATCTTTCCGTCCTTGAGTCGGCCTTGTTCATCGGCCTTCCTGTCAACCGTATTTTGGGTATAATGCTAGGGAAACTCCATAACCATGGAGTGGTCAGCCTTCATGAGGACGGCCGTATCGATGTCCTGAATCCGAATGCGAACCTGGATGAATTCGAAAAACTGCTTGTTGGAGCTGTCGGTGCCGACGGCAGGCTCAATCAGGAGAAGGTGAGAGGACTGATAAACCATATGGTGGATGAAATGCGCAGGAAATCATGGGACGCGGACCCTGAAGCGACTACGGAATATTACACGGACAAATTCAAGGAATCATTTGATAGGAAATCCCCGACAACTGAAGATGCGAACAAGAACCTTCTTCCGCAAAATGACGACAACTATTATCCTTATTGGTTCTACAACAGCTACCATTGCTATCACAACAATTCCCAGCAGGCCATGGCCAATCCCGTACCCGAGGTGGTCCAGGGCAGTCTGGACGCGATGACCGGAATATCCGGAGACTACAAGAGTTTCATGGACAGTCCTGCATGCTATCAGGGATGTTTTGTTCATACTGCTTGCCACGATGCATGCCATTCGGCGTGCCATTCAGCATGTCATTCTGCCTGCCATTCGGCGTGTCACTCGGCATGTCATTCTGCATGCCATTCAGCCTGCGTCAGCGGAGGTGGACATTGATTGAAACATGGAAAAACAAGGATGCTTTCTCATGGGTGGACGACTATTTCTCCCATATCAGTCCGCATTTCGACGTGCGTGAGAAGGACCTCCTGCTGATCATCCTTCCAAACCGCGCAATGAAACTTAACAGCACCGGATTCAAGGTGCTGAAATTCATGAAGGAAGGTGGTTCATTCGCCAATCTGTCCGCCAAGATCGGCGACAATGATGACCGCAGGAGGGAGCTGTTCCATTTCCTCTGCGATTTTCGCAGCCTCATGACCGGATGCCTTGGTGAAGGAAGAGGCAGGAAGGCAGTTTCGATCGAACAGTATTCCGGATCCTTCAATACTCTTCCAGTGCTCTCGGAGATCGCAGTGACCTACCGATGCAATCTGAAATGCAGGTTCTGCTACGCAGCCTGCGGATGCCAGCGCAAGGATGGCGATGCGTCTGAAATGTCAACAAAGGAAATTCTCAAGATTCTCAAAGTGATCCGCAATGATGCCAAAGTCCCGTCGGTCAGCTTCACCGGAGGAGAGCCATTGCTCAGGAATGATCTCGAGGAGCTTGTGTCCGGCGCAAAGAATATTGGATTGAGAGTGAATCTGATCACTAACGGAACTCTTCTCGCGGGGAACGACAGGGCTGAACGCCTGCACAAGGCGGGATTGAACTCTGCACAGGTCTCGCTTGAAGGTCCGACCGCGGAAATACACGACAACCTCACTGAAATTCCAGGATCCTTTGAAAAGACCATGTCAGGAATATCTTCTTTGAAAAAAGCCGGGATACATGTCCATACGAACACAACGATAAATTCTAAAAACTCCAATCATCTTGTGGATATTGTCCGGACAGTCTCCAAGCTCGGAATGAAGCGTATGTCCATGAACATGGTCATCCCCACCGGGAGCGCAGTTAATTCTAACCTGCAGGTTTCATACAGTGAAATATGGCCCGTCATCGAGCCTGTCAGGAACGAGACGCGCCGGCTTGGAATTGATTTCATGTGGTATTCCCCCACTCCGATGTGCATCTTCAATCCTCTTGCGGAAGGATTCGGCAACAAGAGCTGTGCTGCCTGCGACGGGCTCCTGAGCGTTGCTCCGAACGGAGATGTCCTTCCATGTTCAAGCTATCCGCAGTCCGTAGGAAACCTGCTGCGCCAACCGTTCTCAGAAGTATGGAACTCCGCTTCCTCTGTGTTCTTCAGAAAGAAGGAGTATGCCCCCGGAGAATGCGACGGATGTGGAAAATTTGCGGCCTGCGCAGGAGCGTGTCCGCTCTACTGGTCCGCGATGGGCACCGCCGAACTTTTCGGAAGGAGGAAGCATGCTGCTGCCTGATCCAAAACGCTGCGGAGAGATCCATTTTGTCTTCGCCAAATCGATGACATATACAAGTCGTCTGGCTGTGATGGCGTTGCTCCTTCTCGCAGGTTTTGCGTTACAGCTGATTCTTGACTGGGTGGTCATTGGCTCAGTTTTCCTGCTTGTGGCGTCAATGATGGGAATTGTAAAAGGATACACAAACGTCCCTGGGGAAATGGGTTCAAAAAAGGAATGGCGCGCCGGAGACAAGAAACAGCTGGAAAAGATCATTGAAGTAGCTAAAAAATCCAAATCCTGGGACCAGAGCTTCATCGACATTACATGCACCCAGGGCTGTTTTTCCCTAATTGCCGTCCTGGGAATCTTCATTTTATTCTATTTTGTCATGTCTACCTGCGGTTACCTCCGGCTTGCTTTTACAATATCAGTGGATGCAACCATCCTGCTGCTGCCTCACTGGGTGACCGGGGTCCGGCGCATACTGACTAACGCCCCTCTGACAGTGAAAGTGGAAAACCTTCTGCATGCGTATTCCATCTGGGAGGCAAATAAGAAGGATGGTGAAAACATGGCTGTCCAGCTCGAGGTCGTAAAAGGGAAGAAAGGCGAGATGCCAGTGGATGCCAAGCTGATCCTGCAGATTCCGGCGATCGGTGAAAACTTCTTCGGCATACAGACCCAGGTGGTGCTTAACAACGTTCAAGGAGCCGATTATCCGTACCTCTACTGCGTCCTTGTTGCAAAGTCCGGGCTTGGCATGAAGAATACGCTGTCAAAAGTTGCCTCTGAAGCCAGAGAAACTAGCAAGGAAACGGGTTCATTCCTATCCAGACTGCTCGTAAAGAGTTCTCCGGGAATATGCGCTGAATGGAACCTTCAGGATGGGATGGACATTTTGGTAATCCGCCAGCAGACAACCCAGCAGACGGGATACCACACCGACAAGACTGCCATTGAACGCATCTTCAAGTTCGCCCTCGGGAAAGCCCGGAGCCTTAAGTAAAGCGGTAACAGTAACCTTCCTGCAATTCTTTCTTTGTTCTACGATGTCGCAGACATCCGTTGGAGTGCGGTGATGAAGACTGCGGTATAAATTTTCCGTCCGGAAAATTTATTACGAAAATTTTTCGCAGGCTTCCTTCATGGCTACAAGGTTCTCCCAGGGGACTTCAGGCTCCACCATGTGCGTGGGGCCAATCACTATTCCGCCCTGCTTGCCGCAGATACGGAGATTCTTAAATATAACTTCTTTCACTTCTTCGGGTTTGCCGAAAGGAAGTGTGGTCTGCGTGCCAATCGTGCTCCAAAACGACATCCTTCCGCCGACAAGTTTGTGCACATCTTCGAACTTCATGCATTCCGGCTGCACAGGATTCAATATGTCGACTCCTACCTCTATCAAATCCTCAAGGAACGGCAGGACGAATCCGCAGGAATGGTAGAACACAAGTATGTCGGGCTTGATGTTCCTGGCCTCGGCTATCACCTTGGCAAGTCTCGGCTTGAGCCATTGACGCCAAAGCTCGACGCTCATCATTGGGGTTGACTGCATGCCGATGTCATCACCGAGCTGGACTAAGTCCGTGCCGGCCTTCGCGGCAATGCGGATCCTCTCACAGGAAAGATCGGTTATCCTGTCAAGGAGAACTGTGGCCCGTTCATCTTCGCTGAGCATGTCGATCATGAGATCTTCCATGGAACGCATGTACCAGGAACCTTCCCATATAGTGCATGCCATGCCGACCATCGAGGCGAGACCTTCCTTTTTCAGGTCTTCAATCCTTTTCTTCGCCTCGGAGAGGGCGTCCGTGTGGAACTTCGGAAGCGGATAATTCCTGATCTCATCGACTGTGCGATCTTCTCCCTTCAAAGGATGGTGCATTCGGGTCATATGGAAACATCCCGGCTGGTGCGAGTGTCCTACTCCGGAAGAACTGAAGGTGGTGTCGGGTGGAAGTTCCTCATGGCGGTAGTATTTCCTCCAGTCTGTAAACTTCTGTTCCTCCCTGATGCCCAGTCCCCTGCACGGCGAACCGAACCATTTGTGATAGTCGGTATTGCCAAAGCGTTTCTTGAAGGCCTCGAGCTGGTCCGGACAGAACGAGTTCGGATCGATCGGAACCTTCTCAAAGCCCTGTCTCCTCAAAGATCTCAGCAGATTCTCGCGCAATGTAGCCATGATAAAAACCTCCGGTTTTTATGATAAAATTCAAATTCCAAACAAAGCAACCAACCCAAGAACATGCCGGGAGATAAAACCCACAACTAAAGTTGTGAACTCCTACATATTTCTAAGCAATAGTTGCTTTTTCTTTCATATATATAAAATACGTCTGTATTTTATATCTTGAATGGCAAAATCACCTATTTGCATATACTTTTCGCATGGTCATAAATTTTATCGAAGAGAAAATTTATATGCATAACCAGTTGTTTTCACCTGACCGGGCAACTTCCTCAGGAACCTTGAACATCAGGCGTGTCTGGGAGGTACGCGGAGACCTGGACTACCAGAATACTTGGAACAAGGGATATCCTGGAAAAGGGAACATCCTGGTTCGCACTCTGGCTGGTGAAGGATTCATAAGGCTTAAAAATGGCAGAAGGCTTAAATGCCTGCCGGAAACTCTTGTCAATCTTGCCCCTGAAATGATTGCCGCCTATGGCTGTGTCAGTCCGCAATGGTCGTTCTGGTGGATCGAATGTGAAAATCCAAGTTCGCTGAAGTTTCCCTTGAACACTGTGATCAACATAAGACAGGTAAAGGACGAACTGGATTTCCTCGCGGAAAGCGTCAGGCTCCTGCCTGGAGGTGAAACAGCCGCCGCAGAAGCCGCCGCGTCCATAAACCTTCTTCTCCAGAAGTGGTACAGGAACTGGCGCGATGGAGAACGGAAAATCAGTCCTGGCCGCGACAGGCTCCGCAACATCATCACGATCATGCAGGCTTCAGCTGAAAATCCACTTCCGGTTGCGACTCTCGCAAAAAAGGCGTGCCTCAGCGAGGGAAGGTTCCGGCATGTGTTCATCAGTTCCACAGGCATTTCGCCGAAGTCGTATTATGACAGCCTACGGCTGAACAAGGCATTGACCTGGCTGAGGGATACCGACATGAAACTCGCGGACATCGCATCAAGGCTCAATTACTCCAGTGCATTCCATTTCAGCCGCGCTTTCAAGAAGCATTTCGGAAAACCGCCGTCGGAGTATAGGCCTAAGTAAAGAATGAATCGAAGAGCCGGTGAATCGGCGAAACGGAGTAAGGGCGTATAGGAGTGTAATCGTATCGGAGAACTCCGCATAAAAACCTTGAATTTTCTGCTGGAAGGGATAATCTTTAACTCTAATATGAATTTGAAAAGAAAATCTAGAAAATACCTTGTTCTTCCACGTCTGCCGTCTCTACAGAGGGTGATAAAGCAGGATCGTTCCTGTGAGATTGAAGATGCCCTGCGCAAACGGCAAAAGCGGAGTGCTGGTGGCAAACACCTGTGTGACAATTCTACCAGATGGTCCAAGTCTCCTCCGGCCACGCTTGCAGAAATGATAAAACTGCTCCGTAGAATGGAGAAATCCGGCAGATGGATTCGAAATCTGAAAGATTAATCCGCACTCTTTGTAAAAGTAACCGTGTCATTCTTCTCGGTGGCATGGCAATGCTTGCCCATGGTTTCACAAGGTTCACAAGGGATATTGACATCTGGCTTGATCCGACGGAAGGAACTAAATCCTGGACTGATGCTCTTGCTTCATCCCTTTCCCTCTTCAAAGATGCCAAAGTCATAAGTATCAGATCAAAAAAGAAAATAAACTTCAAGAAAATCAGGAAAATTGTGGAAAAAGAGGAAATGATAAGGATAGCTGGTCTGGACATGGACATAGACGTGTTCTTCAGACCGAACAATCTGGGAATAGAGGATTTTGAACAAGTTTGGAAAAGATCCTCCAGGAAGAAAAATAAATTAAGAATTCCTGACGAGATTGATCTCTGCCTGACAAAGATGGGCACTGAAAGAATCCAGGACAAGATAGACATGGAGTGGCTTGACGCCAAAATAATTCCAGTATTGTCTAAAAAACTTAAATCTTGCAGCCTCGACGATGCCGGAAAAATATTTTCCCGCATTACTTCTATTCCACTTTTGAAAGCCTCCATGAAAAATCCAAATCCCCGCATCCGCAGCCTTGCAACAATGATTCAGAAGAAGATCAAAAAATAAATTCTTTCCAGGAGAACTCATATGAGTGATACAAAAGCCCCTTCAAGAGTAGAGATACCTTCGTTCCCGAATGGAAAGAGAATTGCCCTGACAACAAGTTTTGACGACGGGGTCGTACAGGACCGACGCGTCGTGAAGTCATTCAATGAATGGGGAATTAAAGGCACCTTCAACCTCAATTCCGGAAAACTTCTCAGGAACGGCAAACCGTCAACGGAAGCATCGGGACACATTGACGCCTCTGAAGTCGCCGAACTTTACAAGGGTCACGAGGTGGCTGTGCATACGGTTTCACATCCGCACCTGACAAAGCTCGATTCCATCCAGATCGCGTTGGAAGTCATAAATGATCGGAAGGCGCTTGAAGATCTCGTAGGATATCCTGTCCGCGGCATGGCATATCCATTCGGTTCGTATGATGAAAAGGTGATCAACGTACTTAGAGAGTGCGGCATAGTCTATTCCCGCACTTGCGAGAACAGCCCGTGCTGCTTTCCGCCAAAGGAACCGCTTGCCTGGGCGTCAACTTCGCACATGTACAGGAAGAATACTGTCTCCGTAAATGAAAACTTTGAAAATTGCCACGGTAATCCTAAATATACCGGAGTGATCTATATCTGGGGGCACACATACGAATTCGACCGGACTGGCGGCAACTGGGCCGATCTTGAGAGGATTTTCAAGCCGATGTCCGGCAAGCCCGACATCTGGTACTGCACGAATATCGAACTGTTCGACTATGAAGCAGCAAGAAGACTTGTAGTGATCGCGGCAAACCTCAGGACCGCATACAATCCGAGCGCAATGACGGTAAGCGTCAGCGTGGACGGGAAACTGACGGATCTTCCTCCGGGAAAGACAGTGGAATTATAAAATAAATCGCCTCCGATTTATTTTATCTTGAAGGCCTTTGCCAGGTCGATCTTCGACTCGACATCAAGGGCTATGAGTGTCTTTGTGTGGGTTATTCCTTTTATCTGATGGGGCATCTTGTCGACAATGATATCGGAAAGCTGTTTGCTGTCCTTGACGCGCACGATGGCCGCCAGATCGTATTCACCCGCCACCGTATAGAGTTCAGTAACGCCTTTTATCTTCATGACACTCTCTGTAACCTCTTTGAGCATAGGGCGCTGCACGTTGATCAGGACAATTGCTGTTACCATTGTTTCCACCTTTTTGTTAGTCAATTTATAATTATGTATTTGAGTTAATCTTTGGAGCGCCAGCGTCCCGCTGGCTATATTGCCGGCAAGATGCCGGCGCTCCCTTTAATACCTTGTTTCATCTAAACCTGTATTCAATTTAAATTTATCTCAAAGTGGCTTTTAGACAAAGATTTTTAAGAAAATATTCAAATTTTAATAAATCAGTTGTAAGAGCATGGCATTGAGATATATTAACCGGCTCTCATAAAAAAGTCAGAGCTTTTGGAACGCCACCATATTGTTGGCATAATTTTATATAAACATAATTCAGGAGATAGAACAATGTACGCGATTATCGCAACAGCCGGCAGACAGTACAGGGTCAAGAAAGACGATATCATTGATGTTGATCTGATGGACGGAAAAGAAGGTGAAAAAGTGACTTTCTCGGAAGTCCTCGCCGAAGGCGAAGGAAAAGACATCAAGCTCGGAAACCCCACCATCAAAGGCGCGAAAGTCACCGGTGAGATCATCAAGCATTTCCGCGGTGTCAAACTCATCGCCTTCAAGATGAAACGCCGCAAGGGCTACAGGAAGACCAAGGGTCACCGCTCGGAGCTGACAAAGGTCAAGATCACCTCCATCGAATCCTGATCATAAAAATTTCCAGGAAATTTTTATATGAAGTATGACAGGAACAAGGCTCTCCTGCAGACGGAAATGGACGGAATCCCCTCGCCGAGGCGCGGCAAAGTCCGCGATATCTACGATCTCGGTGATTCGCTCCTCTTCGTCGCCACCGACCGTCTGAGCGCATTCGATGTCGTGATGCCAAATGGAATTCCGGACAAGGGCAGAGTTCTCACCGGCCTTTCCCTGTTCTGGTTTGATCTCATGAAATGGATGCCAAACCACCTGATCACCGCCGATGTTTCGAAATATCCGGAAAAGCTCAAGAAATATTCCAATGATCTCAAGGGCCGTTCGATGCTGGTGAAGAAAGCCAAGCCTCTTGCGGTCGAATGCATAGTCCGCGGATACATAACAGGAAGCGGTTGGAAAGACTACCAGCAGACCGGTTCCGTATGCGGCATTCCGCTACGCAAGGGATATAAACAGGCTGAGAAACTCGATGAAGCCCTGTTCACTCCCTCGACAAAGGCCGAACTTGGAACGCACGATGAAAACATCAGCTTTGAAAAGTCAAAGGAGATGATTGGTGCGAAATTCGCACAGAAGGCCAAGGATTATTCAATCAAGGTCTATAACACCGCCGCAGACTATGCCAGGAAAAAAGGCATAATCCTCGCCGACACCAAGTTTGAATTCGGAATAATGAACGATGATCTGATACTTATCGATGAAGTGCTGACCCCTGACTCGAGCCGTTTCTGGCCTGCGGACCAGTACAAGATCGGCGGAAATCCACCGAGTCTTGACAAGCAGTTCGTCAGAGACTATCTCGAAAGCCTCAACTGGGGCAAGACGCCCCCTGCCCCGGACCTTCCCGACGACATCGTCTCAAAGACGCATGAGAAATATCTTGACGCATACAAGAGGATTACTGGCAAGAGCCTCTAATATGAGCTTTGCCCAAAAACCAATTTGAACATCCAACGTTCAACTTTGAACATCGAATTAATAATCATAAAATAAAAGGTATATACAGATGATATCAAACCTTACAAAAAACAAGAAACTTCTATCGTATGTCGACGAAGCCGTGAAGCTATGCAGGCCGCTCCGCGTCCACTGGTGCGACGGTTCTGAGGAAGAATACAATCATCTCTGCGAAGAACTCGTCAAACATGGGACTTTCACAGAGCTAAATGAAAAGCTCCGTCCCGGATGCTATCTGGCACGCTCGCACGCAAGCGATGTCGCCCGCGTCGAAGACCGCACCTACATCTGTTCAGAAAAGCAGGAGGATGCCGGTCCGACCAACAACTGGACCGACCCAGTAGAGATGAAGAAGAAGCTCAAGGACATGTTCAGCGGCTGCATGGAAGGCCGCACTATGTATGTGATCCCCTTCTCCATGGGCCCGCTTGATTCCCCCATCCACAAGATTGGAATTGAAATTACCGACTCCGGCTACGTCGTTGTCAACATGAAAATCATGACCCGAATGGGTAAGAAGGTGCTTGACGTCCTTGGCGACCGGACCGATTTTATTCCGTGCATGCACTCCATCGGAGCTCCCTTGAAGGCCGGACAGAAGGATGTTCCATGGCCATGCGAACCCGATCCGGCAAAGAAGTATATTGTTCATTTCCCGGATGAGCCTTCTATCTGGTCATATGGTTCAGGTTACGGCGGAAACGCACTTCTCGGCAAAAAGTGCCTTGCCCTGCGCTTAGCCTCTGTCATCGCCAGAAAAGAGGGATGGATGGCTGAACATATGCTCATCCTTTCACTGACCTCCCCGAAAGATAAAAAATATTATATCGCTGCCGCATTCCCAAGCGCCTGTGGAAAGACAAATCTGGCGATGATGCAGCCTTCTCTTCCCGGATGGAAGGTCAAATGCCTTGGTGACGACATTGCCTGGATGAGAATTGGAAAAGGTGGAAAACTTTATGCCATCAATCCGGAAACAGGATTCTTCGGAGTCGCGCCAGGAACATCAATGAACTCAAATCCCAACGCAATGCTGTCATTGACCAAGAATTCCATATTCACGAACGTCGCACTTACTCCCGAAGGGGATGTCTGGTGGGAGGATATGGGAGTTCCTCCTCCGGCAAAGGCGATCGACTGGGAAGGCAAGGACTGGACTCCTGACTGCGGACGCAAGGCAGCGCATCCGAACTCACGTTTCACTGCACCTGCCATCCAATGCCCGGTTCTCGATCCCGACTGGGAAAAGCCGGAAGGCGTTCCAATATCAGCGATACTTGTCGGTGGGCGCCGTCCGTCCACGATTCCCCTTGTGAACGAGGCGTTCAACTGGGAACATGGCGTATTCATGGGTTCTTCGGCAGGTTCGGAGACCACGACAGCCGCACTTGGCAAGGCAGGTGTGATGCGCCGTGATCCGTTCGCAATGCTTCCGTTCTGCGGATACCACATGGGCGACTATCTCGCACACTGGCTTTCAATGGCAAAACGCACAGACAGGGCAAATCTTCCAAAGGTTTATTTCGTAAACTGGTTCAGGAAGAGCGCCGAAGGGAAATGGCTCTGGCCGGGATACGGGGAAAACAGCCGTGTCCTTAAATGGATCTGCGACAGGATCGAAGGAGATGTGAAGGCAAATCCTACCGCCATCGGAAATCTGCCAAGGCTCGAGGATTTCGATACCGACGGCCTCAATCTCTGCTGCAATGACATGAAACAACTTCTATCGGTCGATGTAGAAGGATGGAAAAATGAACTCAATGACATAACGCAGAACTATGAGAAGTTCGGCAGCAAACTTCCTGAAGCCCTGAAAAAGGAGCTCGAAGAACTGAAGTCAAGGCTGGAGAATAGCTGAACAGCTCTTATTGGAGCGCTGCCCTCTGGCCGGCAATAATATTGAATACGTTTCCCAAAAATCCCGCCATCCGGCGGGATTTTTTTTGTAAGTAGGTACGTCCTTTAGGATGTACCATTCTTGAATTCATGGGACAGGCTAAAGCCCGTCCCTACTTTTAAACACGTCAGCAGAGTGACGCGACTACAGCAAGAAAAGTAACTCGGGCATTCCTGCCCGAGATTAAGTCGCGGGCTGGAAAGCCCGCGTTACTTGAAAATCCTACAGCATTCCCTTGGTCGAAAGAACGCCCGAGATGCGGCTGTCGTACGATACCGCCTGGTCCAGGGCTTTTGCGAAGGATTTGAATACGGCTTCAAAGGCGTGGTGCGCCTCTTCGCCCTTCATGAGGATTATGTGGAGATTCATTCCGCTCTTAACTGACAGAGCCTGGAAGAATTCGTGGAAGAGACGTGTGTCGATGTCCTTCACCTTCGCGGCCGGAGGAACAAGGTCATATACGAGGTAAGGCCTGCCGGAAAGATCAAGAGAGACCATAGCCAGCGCCTCGTCCATGGGAAGAATGCACCAGCCGTAGCGGCGGATACCCTTCTTGTCGCCAACAGCCTTCGCGATCGCATCCCCCAGGACTATCCCGAGATCCTCGATGGTGTGGTGGCAGTCTATCTGCAGGTCGCCCTTGGCGCTTATGTCAAGATCAAACAATCCATGCTTGGCGAAAAGTTCAAGCATATGGTTGAGGAATGGAATTCCGGTGGAGACAGTGCTTTTCCCGCTTCCGTCAAGATTTATCTCGACGGTTATGCTGGTTTCCTTCGTCTTCCTGACAATCTTCGCTGTACGCTTTGTTTTTTTCATATGACAACCACAGTGATTTTAAGTCTTTTAATATAAACCATAAATCACACGAATCACACGAAAGTTCAAAGATTTTTTTCTTTCAACGTAGCTTCCTTACCGTTCCGATATTCGATCGGTGTACATCCTGTGATCTTCTTGAAGACTGTACTGAAATAATTTCCATTCCTGAATCCGCACATTCCGGCTATCTCCGAGACGGACAGTTCCCTGTGGAGCTTCAGGAACGTTTTCGCCTCATGCGTCCGTTTCTCATTTAAAAGGCTCCGGAACGTCCTGCCCGTGGTGCTGTGAATGCGTCCGCTGAGATAATTTGGATTCACACCCAT
>MHBH01000081.1 GCA_001804805.1 Lentisphaerae bacterium GWF2_49_21 | reverse complement strand
TCTTTTTTTCAAGCACCTGAAACAATTTACGCTTCAGCATGACTTGTTATTATTATGAGACTATTAGTAAATAAAAAACCTGATTACAGGCATGAAAGAAAATAAATCCCAGAACCATGCTGGTTCTTGCAACTTCGCTTCGTTGCCAGACCATGGAAGTTCAAAGAAAGCCAGGATAAAAATGAAAATAATGATCGTATTATTGCTTGTGGGCTTATGCTCCTCCTCCATCTACTGTGCCGAGGCGGATAAAGGCCCAATGCCATTGATTAAGATCGACTCAGCGGACTATGGCGATCCCAAGAGCAAGATGAAGCTCGTTGAACTTGAACGCAACGCCAAGACATCGAAAATCAGGCTCACCTACGAGAAAATGGGATCATCCGTCGGATCAAGCATGTTCATCGTGCGGGCATTCTATGAAATCGCCAAAGCCCGCGGAACTGAATATTTCACAAACCTTAAAGAATGGCAGGAACCTGATGGAAGCAGGATCTACATTGCTGGATTTACGGACACGAAGGATGCGGATATTAAAAAAGAGTTCGGGGAGGAATTCGAGTATAATAACGAATACGGTCCGAAGCGTATCTTCATGAGCATATCCCAGCTTAAAACTATTTTCACCAAATGAAAAAATCTGCAGACATCAAAATACGGTTCCTCCGCAAGGCAAAGCGGGAAGACATCATCTGTCTCTACAAGGACGCAGGATGGTGGCGCGATGACTTCTCGAAGAATCTTTCATTCCTGGACAGGATCGTCAAGGACTCCTTCTGTTTCGCGGCCGCATTCCGTGATGGTGAGATGATCGGGATGGGACGAGGAATCTCCGACGGCTGCAGCGATGCCTACATCCAGGACGTGGTTGTGCTGAAAAAATACCGGGGAAACGGACTCGGGGCAGAGATCATCAAAGCCATAGTTAAACACCTTCGTTCGAAAAAAATCGACTGGATAGGCCTTGTCGCCCAGCCGGGCACGGAAAAATTCTACAAGCGTCTAGGCTTCCAGAAAATGAAGAAACATGTCCCGATGCTGCTGAAATAAATTTTGTTGCACAAAATTTATATCTCGCAAGAGCTGTTCTTTTATTTATCTTAGTTTGAAATACGGGAATTGTCTGGAAGTTGGGATTTTTGTCTCAGCTTACGGGGGTGTCTGCAGGGGCGTTGCCGCTGGCGGCGGTGTTGATGCTGGTGCAGTTTCCTGCTTCTCCTTGAACAGGGAGTCTATCTGGGCGGTCAGGTTCTCCGTGAAATTCATTTCCTTCATCACGATCTTGGCGCTCCGGGGCTGGAGGAATGCAAGTTCCTCCTCCTTGATGTTCTTGGCGGTGTTTATTATCACCGGAATCCTCTTGATCTCCTCGGGCTGAGCGTCCTTCCATTCGAGGAATGCGAATCCGCTCTCCTTGGGCATCATGAGGTCGAGTATTATTACATCGACAGGACCGTTCTTTGTAAGCATGTTCCTGCCGTCGGGCGATGACAGCGCGACAGTGACGTCATATCCCTTGCGCGACAGGAGCATCTGCACCAGCCTCAGCAGGGTGTATTCATCGTCTATGACCAGTACTTTATGTTTCGTCACCTTTTGAACTCCAATTTTATCTTTGACAGGATAACCCGCCTCCGTCCTGATTGCTACGGCGCGGCAGGCAGGATTTTCAGGATATTAATATATCACGGACATTGGATTTTTCATTTAAGGGAACCTTTAAAGATCATGATTCAATCCTTCAAGCATCTGGCTGAACCGCTTCATCACCATATTCCTTCTTTTATCGGATTTTATTTCTGAGAGCATCTTCAGGGCTTTTGTCCGTTTGAATCCCCTGGCAAGTTCAAATTCAGGAAGCGCCTTGAAAATTCTTGATTTTGCCGGACCAAGGTATATAAAATCCAAAAGAGCCTTTTCAGCCGATGCCATTTTAATCTTTCCTGTCCCGAAGTTTTCGTATCCGAAAAAGAAATCCGGTTTTATGTGATGGATGGAAACAGTTCCAAGTGGTGTTGAAAAGTTCCTAGTCCTTGCAAGAGACACGGCGTATATGATCGAAGGCATCTGTGAGATGATCCCATGATAATAAAGCGCGCTCTGCAGCGACACATAGGCCGGGTATGGGAAAGTCAGCAGTTCTGGCAGGGAAAGAGGATCTATTTTCCCGGGAATACCCCAAAGCCCCCTGCGGATATGGAGAAGAAGCCCGGCAGCACGCAACCTGCTCAGCATCTTGTTCGCATGCGATTCTGAAACTTGAAGATATACGGCAATGTCAGATGTGCTGAAAACCGTCTGGCCCAGCTTTAAAATTCCAGCATGTGCTTTGACAAGCTGCATTGTCAACTCCGTATATTATGAGCCTTTTAAGAACTCCACTGACTTCAAGCGGATGTCGTCCCAGGCAGACTCGTCATCATATTGCCCTTGATATTCCGGGGTGAGATATCCGAGAACCTGGCTCTGGAAAAGCTTGAAATCCACAAGCATTATGTTCTTCTCCGCAATCTCAAGCTGTTCCTCTGTGAATTTTATCCTTATATTGGCCGGTTTCACCCCGCGCTGAATTAGCAAATGCAGGTCGAAAATGTCCCGTGCCTGGACAGTCGATCTTGAAATTATTGCACTTGTCTTCTGGAGCATGGCGGTTTCCGGTGGATAATGATTTATTAAAAGCGGAGGCATCTGGTGCTTTGCACCGATCTCGGGATCTATTGATTCAAATATTAATTCCTCTCCTGTACCCCTCTTTGAAAATTCGATCTTGGTTGGCAGCGGAATCTCAGAGAACGGAGTGTGTATTGACATTTTCCAGCGCTGTGTTGTTTCAGTCTGTTTGTGTTCCCGCAGGTTTTCAATGCTGAGCTTTCTGGCCTCAAGTATCTGCATGAATCCTTTTGACTTGAATATCTCGCCAATCCTGTCCTGGAGCTGGTGTGTTTCAATTCCTATGGCGTCAAAATCGATATCCTCGGAATATCGAGGACTCCGGAAGAAGAACCTCATGTTGCATCCGCCTTTCAGGGCATAGTGCTTCCTGTTCAGCTTCTGGTTCAGCTGGGCGAGGAAGAGGAGGTGGAACTCCTCGACGTAATGTATTGAACCACCGCTTATCATATAACTCCTATAATAGACACATGTGTCGATTATGCGTATTATATCATAACAGGGGCCATTGTCAATCCCTATGGCTTGTTTTTATTTCCCAGGGATCTTATATTCAGGGAGAAGCAGAAGGAGTATTTTCATGATTCTAGACACACTGAAGAACGGCGCCATCTATTTCCCGGTGCATCCCGAGTTCAAGAAGGTCTTCAGGTTCCTTTCGACCAAGAATCTTTCAAAGCTCGCCTTGGGCAGACATGAGGTCGGTAGGAACGGGACTTTCGCCCTCGTGCAGGAGTATCTCACCAAGGATGAGTCGGAAGGATTCATCGAGTGCCACCGGAAGTATATAGACGTCCAGTATATCGCCGCCGGAATCGAAAAGGCCGGAATATCTGCGAAATCCGCATGCACTGAAGCCACGAAGTACGACAAGGAGAAGGATTTCCAGAAGCTCAGGGGCAAAACGGATTTCATCACGCTCGAACCTTCTGTCTTCGTCGTTTTCTTCCCGGAGGACGGACACATGCCATGCATCACCGCAGGCAGGAGGAAATCAAAGGTCAGGAAGATAGTATTTAAGATTCCCCGTTGAGAAACAAAATAATAGTCACTTATCTTTCTATTTTTGTCAGGCGACTTGGCCTGTCGTAGCATACACATCCGGTAAAACCTATCGGCCTCATCATGAATCACCTAAAGATGCAAATATGCGCAGAGAAGTTTGAAATTCCTTATTTCAGACGTTTATTTTCATATACAACAATCAATCCATGGGGGTATTGCAATGAGATTTATCCTATCAGCCATCCTGGCGCTTTTTATTTCCGGATGCGCCTCGCAGAAGAACGAGGAGATAGCAGCGTTGATCAACAAGAAGGAGATCAAGGTCGGACTCGAGGCGAACTTCAAGCCCCTCGTCTTCAAGGAAGAAAACCAGATCAAGGGCATAGAGCCCGATCTCGCGGCTCAGCTTGAGAAAATCACTGGTACAAAAGTCAGGATCTGTGAATACCAGTGGAACGATCTCATCCCCGCCCTCGAAGCTGGAAAGATCGATGTGATAATGTCCGGAATGACAATTACGCCTGAACGCGCTAGGATAGTGGATTTCACCGCACCTTATATAAGGGCGGGACAGATGGCCCTGATCAGGAATCCTGACATCTCCGAATTTTCCACAATCGAAAAAATCACGACCACCGAAAAGAAAATCGGCTACATCCTGGGAACTACCGGAGACTACTTTGTCGCTGCAAAATGCACAAAGGCGCTCAAGTTCCCGTTCAATGAGACCGATGAGGGCATAAAGGCCTTGTCCGACAGGAAAATCGACATATTCATAATTGACGCCCCCGTGGTCTGGGAAATGTCGGGTCCAAGCTTTACTTCACTTCTCACCCCCCTCACAGAAGAACATCTCGGATGGGCTGTCAGGAAAAACGACAAGGCGATGCTGGACGGCCTGAACAAATGCCTCGAGCAGATGAAGAAAGACGGAACACTCGATACGATAAAGCAAAAATGGATTCCACAGCTCCTGCTGAATTGATTGCCTTAAGGTCATAAATTTTTCCAGCTCCTGGAAAAATTTATCATTCGAATTCCTTGTCAGGTATCTCCAGGTTGAGCTTGTAGTCGGTGAGTTCCATAAGTTCCGACTTGCCGTCATCATTCATGTCCACCTCGGTCTCCGTACCAACCATGACCCCCTTGACAAGGGCATATTTCCTTATTTGTGCGATATATGGATTCCCGTCTTTTGACGTAATCACCTTCCTTGTCAGATAGTCACCCTTGCTGACATACATTGCGATAGGGCTGATTTCCTTCTGCTTAGGGCTGCATATCAGGACATAGCAGGGGGAATCATAGACTTTATCCTCTCCTGCAAACTCGACTTTCTCAAAGACATCCAGGATTGTCCCCTGCGGTGCGCTCATGGCATCAAGCAGCTTCAGCCGCTCGAGGTCTACTCCTTTTATCTCGGTCTTAGCCCCCTCCTCAGAGATGCTCCAGGCGCTTACGCCATTGCATACGGTCTTGCTCAGGATCTTATTGTCGAGTGAAACAACGGTCCTCGACTTGTTCGGCACCTTGAAGATGACTTCAAGGGTGATTTTCCTACCCTGGATTCTGATGTCCTGCCTGAGATAGTATGATGTGCTCTTCCTGTAGATGCCGTTCGGATCGACAGTGTTCTTCATCTTTTCCGCCAGTTCCTGGAGCGTGATGTCGGGAACATAATTCTTGTCGACAACCGGCATCAGACCTGCACAGCCGGAGAAAAATAGAATTGCGATGACCGCAAGGAAAATATTTCTCATAGATGGAATCCCCTATATATTTAACTTCAATAGAATATACCATGAAACTGCGAGCCGCAACTCTGAAGTCCCAGTTTAACAATCCAATATGCCTTTAATCACCCCTCGCCAGCTTTCCCGCTGAAGTACAAAAGTCCTTTTGCTTTTTTCCTGAACTTTTTTCAATCACACCGGAGAGGTCGTAGATCCTAGAGACAGTTTTCCTGTCGGGCTTGAGTTCGACGAGGAAGATCCTTGCGAATGAAAACTTCCCTGAACCATCCGAACCATGGCTTGTAAGGAGGAGCCTATTGTCACCAGCCCACTCGACATAGCTGTGCGCGACCCTCGCAACATTCTTGAATCTCTCGTCATATTTGACATAGTCCAGGGGCTCCGTCGACAAATCAACATCAGCAGGCCGCCCCCACCTCTCGCCTTCGCGGCTTATGATTGCAAGCTTCCCGTTCCGGGAGACCGTACAGACGATTGATTTGCCGTCCGGGCTGGCCGCTGCATGACCGAAACCTGAGGTTGGCGTGAGTTTTTCAAAACCTGAACCGTCAATGGAAATTATCCCGAGTCCGGCTCCTGAATTCTTATCCTCCTTCAAATGGAAGACCATCTTCTTCGCATCAGGAAGGAATGAAGGATCCTCAACCTTGTCTCCGCCCTGCTTCCTGTCGGCGACCGTCACTGCGTCTCCGAGACTCAGGCGGTTCTGCAACTTGTTCAAAGGTGCAATGCAGATCTTATGCCCATCCCTCCCGCTCACTGAAAAAGCCAGAGTCTTTCCGTCAGGCGATACACACGGGAAACGAGCGTTGTTCAACAAGAGATTATCACTGCCATCTTTCAGATTTATATATCTGATCTCATTGACAGCCGGACCTTTGTCCCTTGGCACGGTGCGGTTGTAGAGGACGAAATCGGCGTCAGGTGTCAATACAGAAAACCATTCAGCCTCGTTTGCGTTTGATGTAAGTCTTTTCAGGCGGGATATCGAGTTGCCATTCAAATCATAGACTGCCGAATAAAGATCAGTTCCAGTTATGTCCTCGCGGTAGGCGCCGCCGGATGAGCTTTCGAGATTCGAGGAGAAGACTATAAGTATTTTTCCGGCATCCGTGATGACAGGGACAGCTTCCGTATTTTCCTGGGCAGGTTTCGCCGAGCTGCCCTTGAGCCTGGCCGCTTTGACAGTCCACAACTGCCCCTTGGTATAGCATAACGGCTGTTTCGTCTTTGGCTTGAAAATCTGTTCCAGCACATCGGCATATGGAGGAAATATTCTTGAAGGCTCAACAGAAACCTTTTCAGTTCCAGCTTTCGCCATATAAGCCTTCGCCATCGCAAAAAGGAATTCCGAAGGATTCATACCGGTGCCAGAAACAATGAATGATTTTGGGACAAACTCTGCTTCCACACCCACTTTTTTCAGTTCAGCAGTAAAAGGATGGGCTGCCTTAGCCACATCATCCGCCGTTACCACACACGTCTTCGTCAGGCGTGGCGAATCGTCCTCGACAAGCGGACCTAGTAATCTCCCAATATGAATTGACTCCTTTGCTGAATCGACAAGATGTTTCCTGACAATCCCCCTTGCAAGCCCTTCGAATGCGTCGCACAGGGAAAAGTTTCGTCCATTGGATTCGATGAAGTCCGGCGGCCTGTTCTTCCAGTTAGAAACAATGAATTCGGCAATGCCCTTCAGATCCTCTGGAGAAAGATCGTATTCCTTTTCGCCTTCAATACACGTCTGCAAAGATTCGGGACTTACCCAGCGGCTTCCGGGATTTGCCGGGAAGAAATCATTGTTGAGGTATTTGACGGTGACCGCAGCATCGTCGCTGTCGACATGGCTGAATCCCATCAGCAGAATGCGGGGTTCGCTGCGATCAAGCGATTCCAGGACCCTGCGGACACCGCCAATCTTTCCACCGCATTCCCCACCAATCTTATCGTTAGCGCCTTTACAGGTCAGCCGCCCCATGAACCAGAATACACCGGTATTATCGCCCGCTATGCTCATCGCCTTTTCCTCAAGCTCCTGGATACGGAATATCCGCAGGGCATGGGCTGCTGTCGGCATTGCCGGCTGGTCAAACTGGAAAGTGCTCATTTTCCTGAATGCGAAACCTTCCGGCGCATTTTCAAGAGCATGGCTTGGCATCATCGACACGTCGCGTCCAAAAGTCTTCTGGACAAGCGCGAGCCCGCCAATCTTCGACTTGTCATGACTGGCCGGTTCATTCCGCTCGAGCATCCGCGTCTTCTCGTCCACCTTCCAGGGAAGATGATGCGTGTAGCGGTCGATCACCTGCTGGACAGCTTCATCCCAGGGCTTGCCGGTATTCAGGGAAACCTGTCCATTGTATCCCTGCGCCTCCTTCAGGTTATAGGCCTCGACTGCGAGATCGGAAGGAACAGGATATGGGCCATGCGTCTCCTCCCCATGATATCCAAGCGGAAGCTTCCAGTCATTTATGTCCTTGAAGATCGCGGGATCCTCCTTCAAAAGCCGTTCAACGAGGATGCCGTCGAAAAACAAAGTACCGGGGATGTTCAGCTCATGGAACACTGTTGCCGTCTTCCTGACTTCCTCAGCGGTAGCATAATAGCCTCCGGGACCGGCATAATGGTGTGTGAACGGCATGATGAAGACAGGTTTCTTTTCAGCATCGCTCAGCTGTTTTTTCGGCTGAATGACTGTCTGGACATTTCCCGTCTGTGCCTTGAGGAGCTTGACGGCCTTGTCCATGAATTCCAATGCATCGTCCTGTTTCCCGGAACGTGCGGCACTTCTTGATTTCGCCTCCAGCTTCTCAGCATCGGATGTATCCTTTCCCTGTTCCCTGGCAACTTTCAGAAGCTGCTGGAATTCACGGAGCTTCGCCTGGGGTGAATCAGCTTTCTGCTGGGCGTTCAGGCTGAACAACAAGAAGAATACAAAAATGGAAAGAAGGAACCGGGTTTTCATAAGGCCTCCCAATATTATTCTCATAATCTACTGCATGTTCAAGGATTCCGCAAAAAATAAATAATCTCCTAAAGCGGCGGGCCGCAAACAACGGGGTATTACGGACGGACTCCATAGCCTTTCGGACGGGCCGGAGATTCTTTATAATGAAGAGCAAAGCCGCTTCCAAGGCTTTATTTTTGGAATTCAATCATTAGATTATAACCTAAGTTACGAAAAAAATACAGAATCGGACAAAGACATGGCAAGCAACTGTTTCAGCGAGCTGAAGGACCGGAATTTCATATATCAGACGACTGATGATGAAAAAATCCCCGAGATACTCAACAAGGGGAAGAATATATTCTATGCCGGATTCGATCCGACGGCCGACAGCCTCCATGTCGGACACCTTCTGCCTGTCATGGCGATACGCCACCTCCAATCGGCCGGGAATATCCCGATCGTCCTTGTCGGAGGCGCAACCGCACTGGTCGGCGATCCTTCCGGCAAACAGGAGGCGCGCCCGATAATGTCCAAGGATAAGGTCGCGGAGAATGCCGCCGCGATCAAAAAACAGCTCGCGAGCTTCATCGACACCAGCAATGCGATCTTCGTGAACAACGCCGACTGGTTCTGCAACATGCTCTACATAGACTTCCTCAGGGATGTCGGACACCGTTTCAGCGTGAACAAGATGCTCACCGCGGAATCTGTGAAGCTCAGGCTCGAGACCGGGCTTTCATTCCTGGAATTCAACTACATGCTTCTCCAAGCATACGATTTCTACATACTCAACAAGGAGCACAGGTGCACGTTGCAGATCGGCGGACAGGACCAGTGGGGCAACATCGTCGCCGGAGTCGATCTGGTCAGGCGCATGTCGTCAAACGAGGCCTATGGCATGACCATGCCTCTGCTGACCAATGACAGCGGGGAGAAGTTCGGCAAGACTGTCGCAGGGGCCGTCTGGCTGGATCCGAAGAGGACTTCTATTTTCGACTACTACCAGTTCTGGAGGAATACTGATGACAGCCAGGTAGAAAAGCTGCTGAAATATTTCACCGTCCTTCCCGTAGAGGAAATAGAACGTCTCGCCTCCCTGCAGGCTCCTGCTATAAACCGCGCCAAGGAAATCCTCGCGTTCGAAGCGACAAAGCTCGCTCACGGGCAGGAAGCCGCAACCAAGGCTTATCTTGCCGCATGCTCGAAGTTCGGATACTCTGATCCCAAAGGCGAGATTGAAACATCTAGCTCGATCAAAAGCATTTCCGCCGACACCGGCTCCATCGCCGATCTTCCGACATACAAGGTCTCTTCTGCGAACTTCGCAGACAAGGGGATGTGGATCGTGAAACTCATGACAGAATCCGGCCTCTGCACATCGAGCAGTGATGCGCGAAGGCTTATCAAGGGCGGAGGTGCATACGTAAACGACACCCGCATAAGCGATGAGAACGCCACTGTAAGAAAAGAAGACTTCTCCAAAAACGCACTCATACTCAAGGCCGGAAAAAAGAACGTCAGAAGAATAGTCCTGGAAGAATAGTCTTGTATCTAAAAACCTAAGAGGGGAGCAAAGACAATTATGACAAAGCAAAAAGGCCCTCAATTTCTTCAATATGCCATTCCAATCCTTGATATCTTGAAAGAATTAGGAGGTTCAGCAAAACCATCAGAAATAATTGATAAGGTTATCGATAAACTGAAAATTTCCGAGAAAGAACAGAATGAAGTAAACCAAAACGGCCAATCCCGTGTTAAAAATCAAATTGCATGGGCCAGATTCTATCTTGCAAAAGATGGCCTTCTCGATTCTTCAAGAAGAGGCGTGTGGAGTCTTACTGACAAAGGACGAAATGCGAAACTTGATCCAGAAGAAGTATATATACTCTTTAAAAGAGTTCATACACAATTTGAAAAAAACAGCAACAAGAATGAAGTTGAATCTATTCCAGACGAGACAGAATCAATAAAAATTGAGTCCTATAAGATTGAACTGTTGCAGGTCTTGCAAAATCTATCTGCTGACGGATTTGAAAGAATATGTCAAAGACTATTGAGAGAATCTGGGTTTGAGCAAGTCGTGGTCACTGGTCGATCGGGAGACGGAGGTATTGATGGTCATGGCATCCTACAGATAAATCCTGTTGTGAGTTTCAAAGTCCTTTTTCAATGCAAGCGCTATACTGGCACTGTTTCCCCTTCACAAGTCCGTGACTTCCGAGGAGCTATGGCTGGCAGAGCAGACAAAGGAATAATCATGACGACTGGATCATTTTCTTCAGAGGCACGAAAAGAGGCTGTAAGAGATGGCGTTCCAGCAATAGAACTTGTTGATGGTGATAAACTCGTAAAGATGTTTGAGGCTTGTGAACTTGGCCTTATTCCTCGCAAAACCTTTGATATTGACGAAGCGTTTTTCAAGGAATTTAAATCCTGAAAATCCTGTAATCCTGTCTAAATACTCTTATGGAAATACTTTCGAAAAACATGTCCTACAACTGCATTGCGGATTTCGCGAAACGGTTCGTATCCGAGTTCGTATCATTCCCCTGCCCCGGATGTCTGAAGAACATGCCTGAGTCCGGTTCCGGATTTTGCGGAGACTGTTTCAGCCGGCTTCCGCTTGTAAAAGCTCCGGCATGTCCGGGATGCGGGGCGGAGAACGACGGCATATTCGAAGTCTGCGGAAAATGCCTGAAGGAGGAGAAGCGCAACTGGGAAAAGGCGCTTGCCCTGATGAGGATGGAGGATTATGGAAGGGAGCTCCTCCACAGGTTCAAATACAAAAGCGACGCCGCCCTCGCAAGGCCGTTCGGAATCCTGGCCGCGGAACTGCTGAAGAAATCCGGGCTCAGGCCAGACTTCATAATTCCCGTACCGCTTCATTGGACAAGGTACTGGATGAGGGGTTACAACCAAGCTGAATTCATATCGCAGATCGTTTCTGAAGAGACGAGTTTCCCCTTGAAGAAAGTCCTCAAAAGGGTGAAACGCACCCCGAAACAGGCGAACATGAGCGGGAAGGAACGCAGGAAGAATCTTAAAGGGGCTTTTTCTGCAATTGATGATGATATCTGCAGAAACCGCGTTATATTATTGGTTGACGACGTTCTGACCACCGGGTCGACTCTTTCGTCTGCGTCATCGGCTCTCCTCGATGCCGGCGCGAAGGAAATAAACATACTCATATTGGCAAGAGGTTGATATCATGGGATTATTTGGGAAATCGAAGTCTTCAAGGATGGGGACTCTAAAGAAAAAAGAGATACCGCACGGAATATGGGACAAATGCAAGGACTGCAACGAGATCGTCTTCAAGAAACAGCTTGAGGAGAACCTGAACGTATGTCCGACCTGTTCATTCCACCACTCAATGACAGCCCCTGCCAGGATAGGGCTTCTTACGGATCCGGGAACATTCACTGAAATCGACTCCACCTTGAAATCAGTCGACATTCTTAAATTCGAAGGCGTCGCCGCCTACAGCGAGAAGCTCCAGCAGAACCAGGAAAAGACAGGACTGAACGATGCGATAATCTGCGGTACCGCAAAGCTCAACGGCAAGGATTTCGCACTGGGCGTAATGGATTTCCGCTTCCTCGGCGCCAGTATGGGTTCCGTGGTCGGAGAAAAGGTCGCAAGGCTGACAGAGCTTGCAACCGCGAAAAGACTCCCGCTTGTGATCGTAACGGCAAGCGGTGGTGCCAGAATGTACGAAGGCATGCTCAGCCTAATGCAGATGGCCAAGACAAGCGGTGCGCTTGCGAAACATGCCGAACTTAACCTTCCCTATATTGTAATAATGACCCATCCCACGACTGCCGGAGTTACTGCGAGTTTCGCTTCCCTCGGCGACGTCACCTTGGCTGAGCCAAAGGCCCTTATCGGATTCGCTGGACCGCGAGTCATCAAGGACACCACCCAGGCAAAGCTCCCTGAAGGATTCCAGTCCTCTGAATTCCTGATGAAAAAGGGGATGATCGACCGGATAGTGGAGAGAAAGAACCTCCGGAACGAGCTGATCCTGCTCCTCGAATACTTTGCGAAGGCATGCTGATGTTTTTTCCGCCCCGGAAAAAACATGTTTTTTTGCCTATTGCTGGTGCAATTTCCTAAAATCACATTATAATTAACACCGTCGTGGCCTGTTTTGCCGGGCCCTGTGCGCTGGAGTCGCGTTAACGAGTCAGATGGGGAACCAAGCAGCTACTTACGATGAAACCAGGCGCCGCAGGTGTTCCTGTCGGGACAGGCCGCGGCTTTAAATCATTTCCAATTTCCGATTTCCAATTTTCAATTTCAAAATCGGAAACCAAAAATCGAAAATCGGAAATATCGAATGTCAGAATATCAGGTCATAGCAAGAAAATGGCGCCCTCAGAAGTTCTCCGAGGTGATCGGGCAGGAACATGTCATAAAGACGCTTCAGAACGAACTCTCGTCGGGACGCACGGCCCACGCCTATCTCTTCGTCGGTCCCCGCGGCATTGGAAAGACAACGATCGCCAGAATATTCGCAAAGGCTTTAAATTGCACGAATCTCATCTCCGGAGAACCTTGTTGCAAGTGTCCGTCCTGCCTCTCAATAGTTGATGGGAGTTGCCTTGATCTCATCGAAATGGACGCCGCAAGCCATACTGGTGTAGACAAAGCCAGAAATCTCTGCGAAGAGGCAATGTACGCTCCGGTCAGTAGCCGGTACAAAGTCTACATAATTGATGAAGTTCATATGCTTTCCGCGAATGCCTGGAACGCCCTGCTCAAGACTGTGGAGGAACCTCCGCCACACGTCAAATTTCTTTTCGCAACTACGGAAGCGCACAAGGTCATCGGGACCATAGTCTCAAGATGCCAGAGATTCGACTTGAAGAGGATCTCTACCAAGCAGATCTCCGACACCCTCGCCAGAATAGCAGAGGCTGAAAAAGTCAGAATATCAAGGCCCGCTATCGAAGCCATCGCCAGGGCGGCCGACGGAGGAATGCGCGATGCACAGTCCCTGCTCGACCAGATGATCTCATTCTTCTCGTCCGACAACGCAGAAATATCCGAGGAGCATGTGCTTTCGGTGTTCGGGCTGACAGGAGAATCCGAGATGGAGAATCTCGTTTCGGCGATCCTTGGAAACGACAAGACCTCGGTGGTGAAGCTTATTCATTCTATAGCCGGGCACGGAAAGAACCTTGAAAAGCTTTTCGAAGATCTGCTTTTCTGCCTCAGGGGCGTTGAACTCTGCAAGATCCTGGACGATCCTGCGACTGTGCTCGAGACCGGAGAGGAGTCTGTCGCCCGATTCAAGGAACTCGGCAAGGATGTTGATCTCAGGAAGATTGAAAGACTTCTTGAACAGCTTTCATCTGCCGGGAGAGCCCTCCGCGATGTATTGAACAAGCAGGTGTTCATCGAATCAACAATCCTGAAGGCGATGCGCTATTCGCATGCCGTCCAGATCGAGGAGCTGATCTCAAAAATCAACAGCCTCTCTTCCGGAGGTTCATTGAATATTCCAAACATCCCGGCCCCTCCGTCACAACCGGCTGAAAAAAAAAGCCCTTTACCGGCCAGACAGCCTGAAATAAGGCATCAAGTCGTCATAAAGGAACCTCAGTCCTCATACGATGCACCTGAGATAATTGTCCAAAAAGAGTCCGAACCTGCCCCGTCCCCGCCGCCGCCGGTTCCTGCCGCCCCGAAACCGGTCGTCCATAATCCCCTACCAGCTCCTCAAGTCCAGGAAAACCTCGGGCCTGAAGCCATATGGCACAGGATAATTTCAGAGATAGACCACACCACCAGGCCGCTCCTCAAGATATACATGCAGGAAGGAATGCCCGAAAAATGGGAGAATGAAACACTAACTGTACTTTTCGATCAGGAATTCGAGGAGGAACATGTTGCGATGATCATCCGTGACATCCATACGATCAACAACTGCCTCCACAGGATAACCGGAAAGAAGAACGCATCCGTACATATCCAGAAAAAGACCGGGATAACCTCCCCGCACGAGATGCCCCATCAGAACCTGATGGATCTGGCCGAAGTGAAGAAAAAAGTCCGCGAAAACAAATACGTACAGACTGTAACGGAACTTTTCAACGGAGAGATAGTGGATGTGAGGGGATGAGAACTGCTTGATACTGGCAGCTTGATACTCGAAATTTGATAATTGTAATTCTTTTCTGTGTGTTCTGTCTGCCCTGAGCTTGTCGAAGGGTGGTTCAAACTTATTAACCGAAGGATTTAAATATGTTCGGGAAACTTGGTGACATGGCGAATATCCTCCAGAAGGCGCAGGAGATGCAGAAGAAGATGGCTGCTGTGCAGGATGAGATCTTGAAACTTGAAGGCCGCGGGGAAAGTGCCGGCGGGCTTGTGGAAGCCGTCGCCGGAGGTGATTTTACTGTCAGGCGTATCACAATCAAGGATGAATGCCTCAAGACCTCCGATCCTGAAATAATCCAGGAGCATGTCATGTCCGCTGTAAATTCCGCCCTTGAACAGATAAAGATGAAATCCAAGGAAAAGATGGCTGGAGTGACCAGTGGAATCGACATTCCCGGCCTTTCCATCTAAAGGATCATATGAAGCACGAATATCCGGAAGGATTTCAAAATCTAATAAACCTTCTGAAAGGACTCCCCGGGGTTGGCAGGCGGACCGCCGAGAGGATGGCCTTCTCCATGCTGAAATGGCCGCCGGAAAAACTCGCGGAGTTTGGAACCGCCGTCTGCGAACTTCGCAAAAACACCACGTTCTGTCCCGAATGCGGCAATCTCTCCTCAGCAGGATCGTCATGCGGGATCTGCTCAAGCGCCTCGCGCGACAGGACGATAATATGCGCCGTCGAGGAATCTTTCCAGATATTCAACATTGAACAGAGCGGACTTTTCAAAGGCGTATACCATGTGATCGGTGGAAAGCTGTCCCCTCTTGAGGGAAAAGGGATAGACGACCTCAACATAAAAAATCTTCTCAAGCGCATCGACGTTGACAAGGTGAAGGAAGTCATACTTGCCTTCAGCAACGATGTCGAGGGTCAGGCGACATCGATCTACATAGCCGAGGAGCTGAAGAAGAAAAATGTCAATGTGACCCGCCTCGCCCACGGGCTTCCTGCGGGCTCCGACATCTCCTATGCTGATTCCGCGACAATTGCGGCAGCACTGCACGGGAGAAGACCGTTATAAGAAGTTCGAAAGTTCTGGAGTGCGAAAGTGCGGGAGTTTGAAAACATAGCTTAAAACTTAACACCTGAAACTTAAAACCAATCTCAATTATCCAATCACGCCCCCAGTACTTCCTTCATCACCCTGTCCAGCTCTCCAATAGTGTAAGGCTTGTTTACGATCGCCTTGAATCCAATCTCCTTGAAGTCCGGAAGATCAACGCTGTACCCGCTTGAAGCAATAGCTTTAGCATCGGGGTCAAGTTTGAGAAGCTCCATGACAGTTTCCTCTCCGCCCATTCCCCCCGGTATGGTAAGATCCATGATCACCAAATTGAAAGGCTTGCCTGCGTCCATTGCCTTCTTATAAAAGTCCAAAGCCTCCCTGCCATGGGAAGACGTCACAGTCTCGCAACCGAAATATTCAAGGAGCCTCCTGAGCATGTCCTGAACCATCTGCTCATCGTCCATTACAAGTATCCTGGCTTTTAACTTGGTCTTCGGTGCCGGTGCCTTTTCCATTACAAACCTGGCAGTGGGGTAATTTTCAGAGAGCGGTATATAGACAAAGAAGGAAGCGCCCTTCCCCTCTTTCGACTCGACCAGAATAGTTCCCCTGTGGTTCTTCACTATCGTCAGGCTGGTTGGCAGGCCAAGTCCGCTTCCTTTCTCCTTCGTGCTGAAATATGGATCGAAAATATTGCCAAGATGCTCCTTCTTGATGCCCTTGCCATTGTCCTTAAATACCATCTTCACGTATTTCCCGAAACTAATGCCAGGAACTTCATTTCCTGAAACTTCCTCAATGGAGCAGGATACGCTGATCTTCCCGCCTAAAGGCATGGCCTGGACAGCGTTGATCACAAGATTGTTGATCAGCTGGTTCATCTGCGTCTCGTCGGCATTGATGTCTATGTCTTCAGAAGCGAAATTGAATTCGGCGACCACGTTTGTCCCGCGTAACGCGAAAGTGACTGCATCTTTAATAAGCTCGGTGATGGACAGAGCCCTTTTCACGGTCTTGGCCTCCTTGGTAAAAGTCAGAAGACGCCCGGTAAGGTTCCTTGCAATGATACATGCGTGTTCGGCATCGTCAAGGATCTTCTGGGTTGAGGGATCCTCATCAAGCTTCATCTTGACAACGGAAATATTGCCCAGGATCGATGCAAGAAGATTGTTGAAGTCATGGGCAATGCCCTTGGCAAGGATCTCAACAGTCTTCAAGGTCTGGACCTTGAGACGCTCCTCATCGAGCTGCCTCCTCTCCGTCACATCGAATTCCACGGCGCGATATCCCATGAAAACACCCTGGGAATTATAGAAAGGGACGGCCGTACATTCGGAAAATATCTTTCTGCCTTCCTTATGGACGTTCACTCCGTTGAACTTGATGACAGGAAGTCTTTTCGCGACCGCTTCATCAAACTCCTTTTGGAGCCTAGGTTTTTCATCGGCCGCAAAGAAGTCATGATAATATTTCTTCTCCACGAGTTCTTCAGGCCTATATCCATATATGTTCTGAACGACCGGGTTTGAATAGGTGAACAGGCCATCGGCATCGATCTCCCATATCCATTCGCCTGTATTGTCGGCGATCTGCGTGAACCTTTCGATGCTCGCCGTCAGAGCCTTCTCATAAAGCAGGCTCCTCTCCTCGTTTCCTATGGCCGTGGCCAGCACCCCGAGGAGCTTGTAGTCGGACTCGCCGGGTGTGAATTCATTCTGGAAAACTACGCACAGAGAACCGACAGGACGCCCTTCGCACTTGACTATATGTCCGACATAGGAACGCAGATTATATGCCTTGACATTCGGATCAGTATTGGCATAGGGGCTCTTCTTGAGATTGGGGACGAACATGATGTCCCGGTCCGAACCTCTTCTTATCAGATCATAGCACAAATGGCCTTCGGCGTTGTCGACAGACTTGTAATCCGCCGGGGGCTTCCACTGGCCCACTGAATGGAGCGTCTTCTCCTGAAGGTTGTTGTACAATGCGCATGTCGCTCCAGTGAGTTCGCCGCAGAGGGCCGTCAGCCTGTTCACGTTTTCACTGTAGTTGTTCCCAAGGTTCAGGAGGCATTGGTTTATCTTGGAAATCCTATCCTCGCTCCGTTTAAGCGAAGCTTCCGCGTCCTCCTTCTCCTTGATGTTCTTGAGCATCTGCTTGTACAAATCGGTCTTCACCTGGTTCCACCAGAAAATCAACCTTATCCAGCAAAGAAGGATCAGGGCAAGTGATGTCACTCCCATGGCCCAGGCCCTGACTACAAGAGGTTCATATATCTCAGCGGTATCTATCTGTGCGATTATGCACCATGGCGAGTCCGGCACACGCCTGACAGCCCTTAGGACTTTTCTGCCCCTGTAGTCAAATCCTTCAAAAACCCCCTCGTTCCTGGTCTCCTCGGTCAGCCCTGAATCTTTTTTGCCGCCTATTGGCCTGCTGTATTTGAGCGACGCGCTCTTTGTAGTATCAAGCTCATTCATCACCAATATTTCTTCGCCTTTGAACCTGGCGATCATGATCTTTGCGCTTGCTGTCGGAGTCGGCCAGGTCTGAACAAGGGGCATTATGAACTTGGAATGGTCGACCGTGAAGAGTATGACTCCAATGCATTTGGCGTATCCTGCTTCCCTCTTCGTCATGATCGGAACAATCATATCAAAACAGTTCTGTTCTGACTCGTTCGAATAATGGAAATCAGAAAAGAGCGGACGCCCTTTTTTCATCGCTTCCAGCATCTGCCCCTTTAGTTCCTTAATGGAATCAGGACTGCCGGCAATCCCGGATGAAAGCCTCAGGTTGAATGAATCATCATAAATACTGAATGACGAGAAGTCGTTCGCCATGGCGACGGTGTTGAGCTCCATCCTCAGAGTCACCTTGAGCTGGGGCTCGGGTTCATTGATGAGTTTCTCAAGTTCGGCAAGAAGTTCGTTCCTGCCCGACAAGTCCAAAGCTACTGCAAGCCGTCCCTGCCTCCAGTCGAAAAGCTCCTTGACCTTCATGGAGGCCACGGATGAGATCTGATCCTGGGCCTGCCTGTGGAAATCAACTGCGGTCAAGTAGTAGAAAAAACATCCGGCACACGATATTCCCATGAAAAGCAGTATAAAAGATACAAGCGGCACCCACCGGTTGTTCCTACTGAAGATCATCTAAAGTCCCCTTTGGTCATTCGCAAAAATAATTGGCATCAATTATATGATATTCCAATTGTGATTTCAATGACAATCCGGTTATTTCTTGACAGTATGGACAAGGCCTTCCTTCTTGTGGACGGACAGGATGTGCTGCATGGCCTCGTCAGCAGAGTCGACCAGCTTGAAAAATCCGAGATCCTCCTTGTGGATCATCTTTTCATCCACCAGAGTGCTCCCGAACCAATCGACCAGAGGCTGCCAGAAATCCCCGCCGACTATAACGAGAGGTATCTTGTTTATCTTATTGGTCTGCAGCAGCGTCAGGGTTTCAAGCATCTCGTCAAGTGTGCCGAAGCCGCCCGGAAAGACAATCACACCGAGAGAATATTTCAGAAAATTGACTTTTCTTATGAAGAAATAACGGAAATCGATCTGTGTGGAGAGATATGGATTAGCATCCTGCTCCATCGGAAGTTCAATGTTGAGCCCCACGGACACTCCGCCAGCGGAATGCGCACCCTTGTTGGCTGCCTCCATGATCCCGGGACCTCCGCCTGTCAGGACTCCATAACCGTTCTCCGCGAGGAGACGGCCCATCTTGACGGCCTCCTTGTACTCACGGTCATCTGGTTTCTTCCGGGCGGATCCGAAAACGGTTATCAACGGGCCCTGTGTGCTCATTTTTTCAAACGAGTCGACAAATTCCGCCATTATCCTGAAAATACGCCAGGGATCCTCCCTCGTGAAATCATTGAACAGGGCCTCCGGATCCTTAAGTACTATCTTTTTATTCTTCATTGTATCCCAGCCTCCATGTTTATATATGAAATATATTACTTGCCGGCATACTTCAGGACGACAATTGCCAGAAGGATGATAACAATCATCGCAAGCACGGTGATTATAATTGCAGGAAGCGGACTAGATGTCCTAGGTGGACGTACCGGAGGCGTGGCGGCAAAGGACTTCTGCGCCGCCGGCTTCTGCGAAGGTTCCCTTCCCATCACAAGTTTCTTTGCGGCCTGGCCGGCAAGCGGTTTCCCCGCCAGGACAGTCTTGAGATCCTTTATCAGCGCAGCCCACGTCTCATATCTTTTCTTCTTGTCTTTCTCAACCATCTTGTTTATGATGGCAATACAATCGGCGGAGACCTTGGAATTAAAATTAGCCAGGGACTTCGGCGCCCTGTTCATCTGGGCGTCCATGAGCTCCACCTGCGACTTGAAATCGAAGGCCGGACGGCCGGCAAGCATCTCGTAGAACACCAGCCCGAGACAATACATGTCGGCAAGGAAGGTCAGTTCCCTCTCGCCCAGCGCCTGCTCGGGACTCATATACTGCGGATTCCCGATCACAAAACCTGTAACAGTGAGGGAGTCCTTGCCGGGCTCAAAGGATTTCGCGAGCCCGAAATCGGTCAGCATCGGATGTACGCCTGAAGCAATCAGGATGGTCGAAGGACACACGTTCCTGTGCAGGATCTTCTTTTCATCCCAGGCGCAGTTAAGGGCGTCTGCAATGGCAATGATTATTTTCACAGCTTCGTCCTGTTCAAGCTTGCCTTTCATCTTGATATAGTCGGAAAGGTAGAGGCCGGTCTCGGATGCACTGACAAAATAAAGTATCCCGTTTTCATCTCCTGCATCATATGCGGGAAGGATATTCTGGTGCTTGAGGGCGGCGGTGAGCCTGACTGACTGGATGAAACGCTGGATTGCATCGGTGCCGGCCGCCATTTCCGGCGGCATAACCCGTATTATAACTTCTTTTTCCAGCTCCGGATGCTTTCCGATGTAGACCGTGTCCCCGAGACTCCCTTTGCCGTGCAGCCTGAGAATCTCAAATCTTCCATTCAATTTATATCCGGGGACAAGCTGTTGAAGCATATGTTTTATTCCCAAATTTACTCATGCACCGGGGAGTTCTGCATGTAAATATCCGCTGAATAAAAGATTCGGCGAATATTTACTTCAGTCAATTCTCCGCAGAAGCCCTTTAGCCTGTTCGGACCATACGGTGGGAGACGAGAGATCGATCGACTTCAGGCTCGCAAGGGCCCTGTCCTTCTTCCCGTTCGAAAGGAAAATCCTGCCGGCTGAATAAGAAGCTTCGTTCCTGACATTCACCGGGAACTTTATGTCCGGACCTAACTTGGAAAAGCTCTCAGCAGCCTCATCCATCTTTCCCATCAGCTCGAGAATATATCCTTCGTCCAGTTTTGCCTGCCAGTAAGCCTCCTCGCTTCCGGAAACCTGAGTTATCTCCCTGCACGCCTTGAGGGCATCGTCATATTTCTTCTCAGCCACAAGAAGCTTTGCGATCTTGAGCCTGGCATAGTTGGCGGACGGATTGGAAGGATGGGATCCTATGGCCTTCTGGAGCTCCTGGACGGTTTTCGCCCTTGCGAATTCGGCGGAGGCCTCAATATCTTTCGTGCCGCTTATCTTTGAATATACAAAATAGACGGCGGAGGCAATGACTATCGCGATTGCGACGTTCAGTATCTTCTCCCAGTGCGCGACGAAAAAGTCCTCGAACTGGGTCATTTCATCATATGTCTCCTCGATGATATTTTCCTTCTCGGCTTCTTTTTTCTTGTTCATTGAATTTTCTCCATGGTATTCAAGATTTGTTCTGAGCCCAATAAGTTAATTCAGAAGTCCTTTTATTCAACCATGGGAAGGCAAAAACAGCGGCATGCCGGCTCAACGCCGGATTCAAGCTTAAAACCACGTTTGTTTTTACGATACTTATGGTAAAAAGTTCCGCAAATTATATATTCTACTCGAATTTCAAATCGGTAACCGGATATCAACAATCGGCAATTTTCCATGTCTTCAATCCAGTACAACTATGATGTGATCGTGGTCGGCGGCGGACATGCCGGATGCGAGGCCGCCCTCGCCTCGGCACGCCTTGGCGCAAGAACCCTGCTCCTGACCATCAACATGGACCATATCGCCCAGATGAGCTGCAATCCGGCCATCGGCGGAATCGCCAAAGGACAGGTCGTCCGGGAAATCGACGCACTCGGCGGAGCCATGGGTAAAATAACTGATGCGGCGACAATCCAGTTCAGGATGCTCAACCGCGGAAAAGGTCCGGCCGTCTGGTCGCCCCGCGCACAGTGCGACAAGGTCTGCTACCAGAGAGCCATGAAATTCGAGCTCGAAAACGCAGCCAACCTAATAATCCACCAGGCTGAAACCACGGAGTTCCTGATTGAAAATAAAAAAATCTGCGGAGTCAGGACCAACCTCGAAGAAAATTTCAGATGTAAAAGCGTTGTCGTATGCAGCGGAACATTCCTCTCAGGAAAACTCCATTACGGCCTTCTCAATTTCCCCGGCGGCCGCGCCGGAGATCCACCATCTTCCGAACTCTCAAAAGCCTTCTCAAAACAGCTCAAGATCAAACTCGGACGGCTCAAGACCGGGACACCTCCGCGCATCCTCGCCAAGACCATCGATTTCTCGGACATGATCGTGCAGGAGAGCGAATCTCCCGAAGAATCCTTCAGCTATTTCCCGGAAGACATCGCTTATCCGCGCGCAGTAAAAAAGGAAATGCCCTGTTTTCTCGTCAAAAGCACATTGAAGACCGCGGAAATAATCAGGAAGAACCTGGACAAATCCCCCTTGTACAGCGGAAAAATATCCGGCATCGGCACAAGATACTGCCCCTCGTTCGAGGACAAGGTCGTAAGATTCCCCCACCACGAGACCCATCTCCTCTATCTCGAGCCGGAAGGAGAGTTCACCCAGGAATATTATATAAACGGAATATCGACAAGCCTTCCGACTGACGTCCAGGTGCAGATGATCCATTCGATCCCCGGACTCGAGAACGCCGTAATCTCGCGTTACGCCTATGCCATCGAATACGATTTCGTATTCCCCGACCAGATAAACCGCGGACTCGCCGTGAAAAAATGGCCGAACCTTTTCCTCGCCGGACAGATCAACGGAACGAGCGGATACGAGGAGGCTGCCGGACAAGGACTCATCGCCGGATTAAATGCCGCGAGATTCGCAAATGACAAGGAACCCTATGAATTCGGAAGGGAGACAAGCTACATCGGTGTAATGATCGATGATCTGGTCACCAAGGAAATTGTCGAACCGTACCGTCTTTTCACGAGCCGTGCCGAATACAGGCTGATCCTGCGGCAGGACAACGCCGATCTGCGCCTATGCCGGATAGCGAACGATCTCGGACTGCTCTCATCTGCGAAGTTCGCAAAGTTCATGAAATATTCTGGAAGGCTCGCGGAAACAGAGGCAAGATTCCACAAGGAGAAACACGAAAAGCAGTCCATTCTTAATCACCTGAAATCCCTCGGTGGAGATGTCGACGCCAAAATTGACTTCCCTCTTCCCGGCCTTGACGTTTCACAGCCCGAGAGCGCACGGATCAAGCGACAGCTTATCATCACTGCGCATTACCATGGCTATATCGAACGCGAACTGAAGTCAGTGAAGAATCTGCAGAAGCTTGAGAACTGGAGGATTCCACCTGATTTCAACTATGATGCAGTGTTAGGACTCAGGAACGAGTCCAGGATGAAACTTGGAAAAATCCTTCCTTCAACTCTTTCCCAGGCCACCCGCATCGACGGCGTCACTCCCGCCGAAATCACTTTGCTCCAAGTGCACCTGAAGAGAATTTTCGAGAAGAATACCCACTGAACCAACGGCAATTGTCCTAGCAATGCAGCACAGGCTTCCAGTCTATATAAATAAATCTATTTCCGACCTGCTCTTCATGGTTTATACAAGTTATTTTAGCCTCATATATCATCGGATTGGCGTTTTTGCTCTTGACATGCCTGTTTCCCTGTTGTATGCTTATTGTGTGTGCATAAAGCAATATCTGTCTTTGATCCGGCGACATGCAAAGACAACATAAAACAGGAGCTGATAATTTCAACCACCATGGGTAAAAGAAGGTCAAAAGGACAGGGGCACATCTTCAAGCGCGGAGGAGTCTACTACCTCCAGTACGACATAGGGGAGAGCCGCAAGGTCATCTCCCTCAAGTGCCGTGATTTCAGGTCGGCGGAGGAAAAGGCCGGGGAATTCCTGAAACCCATCGATGCAAGGACGAAGGCCCAGATAGCGGTCCATATCGCCGAGGCCAGGGGGCTGCTCAACGACAGGAAAGCCAGGCTCAGTTCCGCATGGGAGAACTACACGAGGGATCCGTCCCGTCCGAATTCGAGCCCCGGAACGCTGAAGAACTACAAGAGGAGCTTGGAGAAATTTACTTCATGGACAAATGAACACTATCCTCAGGCGGTGCTGCTCAACGATATTACCGTGGACATGGCAAAGGAGTATGCGAGGAAGCTGTGGGCTGACGGGATCAGCTGGAACACCTTCAACCACCATGTGAAAGCCCTGCATCTTATTTTCAGGATCGTACTGGGTTTCCGCGACAACGTATGGTGCCGTGACAATATCAAGCGGAAGGAAAAGATCAGGATGACCGCCAGGCAGGCGCTGACGGAGGAGGAGGTCGAGAAGCTCCTGAACTCCTTCGACGATCCGGCTCTTTCAATCCCATTCAAGGAGGAGATGAGGCTTCTCTTCAATATCGGCATGTGGACGGGGCTCAGGCTTGCCGATGCGGCATTGCTGAAATGGGACAGCGTCAGATTCAAGCAGAATGTCATCAGGCTCATCCCTGTCAAGACAAGGAAAATCCAGAGGGAGGTCGAAATTCCAATCCATCCCATGCTTTCAAGGGAGTTGAAAAAGGCGGAGCAGCGGGACGGTGGAACAGATGGCTTTGTCATGCCGAATCTTGCAAGGCTCTACCAGGAAAAATCCTCCATCCGATATGGGATCATGAAGGTATTCACCCATAACGGCTTTGAAACCACCGTCGAGGTTTCGGGGAAAGGGCAGAGGCTGAGGAAGGCCAATCAGTACGGGTTCCATTCGCTGCGCCATACGTTTGCGACATTTGCGGCATCAAGAGGAGTTCCGGTGATGATTCTTTCACAGGTCATGGGGGACGATGTCAAGACGCTCCAGGATTATTACACGCATCTGACTCATGAGGTCAAAGGCAAGATATTTGCAGCCCTGCCAATGATTTCCTCTGCAGAAGATGGAATTGTTGTCAAAGAGCAGCCCTCTGAAAATCCAGAATCCCTGTTGAAAAGCAGGCTTTCCAGAGCCGTTGAACTCATAAAATCTTCTGGAAACTTGACGGAGAAGGAACAGGAAATATTGAAGATACTGACTGCATAGAAGATATTACCGCCCTCTTCTTCAACTCCCGCATCTCTGAGAGTCTTCGTCGAGCTGTTCCCCCTGGGCTCACCCGACTTCCTCTAAAATCCCACAGGATTCATGCAGTTTTTATAAGCTTTCTTCAATTCCGGGGTCGAAGGGGCTTGCCCCTGGCTGTAAACGCTTTTGTACCGCCTGTGGGTACAAAAGCTAACCTTGCCTGTATTTCCGTGCCTGCATTCCCCCATGTGATTTCGAACTGTCTGCCACGCATAATCATGTCTGCCGCAAGACGGCATGCGGTGAACTGGTTTCTTCTTTCATGGAATCCCCTTGAACCATGGATAAGACATATCTTGTTCCAAGGAATTTACCGTTCTCTCTTTCCTGTCGACGGGTAATATATCCACGGCCAAACAGCTCATTGATCGCGCTCCTTGTCGCCTTTTCCCCATCTCTTGAAGCAGCTGTCAGCTCGGGAAGTCCGACTCGGAATTTCCCCTGTCTCATAATATGGAGGAGATATTCCATCAGCCCTTTTGCTCTCCATGACAACGCGTCATCGTCACAGAACAATTTCCCAGCACATTCAGGATTTCCCCGGAAATCTTCAATTTCGATAATCATGTAATTGTGCCTTCAGTTCCTGAAGTCTTTATTCCGGCAAGGCTGTAGACATCGGCAATCAGGAAGCGGACTGATCCGCCGATCATCCTTTTCTGCAAGGCTCCGGAAGCGCCCAGCCGGTCAACCGTCTTTACCGAAACCGAAAGGATCTCTGCCGCTTTCCTCTTGGAAATCAGCTTGATTTCGACCGGCTGTCTTTCCTCTCCCCTTGCCTTGTCCTGTTCGATTTTCCTGCAGAGCGCCGTAAATTCCCTGCTCTCGCCCTTGTCGACCGTCCCGGATTTTTCGAGCGTCCGGATGAAGTTGGCCGCCATTTCGGAAGTCTGTCTGCTGATCATGTCATCCTCCTTTTTATGTTCATAATTGAACATTGATGCACAATATAGTCATGCCTCGCCAGCGATGCCAGCGAATAATGGCTTCTTAAGTTTTATTAAGTCTTGACATGTGTGGATTATTGAGTATCGTTATGCATTATTGTGCCTTTTTGGACATCAATTATTTTTCATTTATTTTTGAAAACCAGGAGGTTTTGGATGAAAATTGACCATGATATCAGGAAAGCCATCAAAGCAGCAGTAGAGAAAATCGGCAGTCCTTACCAGTTCGGTCTCAAGGTTGGAGTGGCTCATACGACCGTGGCAAGATGGCTTGACGGACGCACGGAAAACATCGAAGGAGGTGCCTGGGAGAACCTCTATCCGCTGATCCTCCCGCATCTCAGTCGGAATTCGGTGTCGCTCTCAATGATCCCGGGCTTTGCCGGCGAAGTCCAGGAGTTCATCGATACTTTCTCCAACCTGAACATTCTCCAGCGAAAACAGGTGTTGTCCACTTTGAAGGAATATCAAGAGATTAATCAGACGGATGGTAGTCTGCCCGGCAGCAAAGGCGAGTCAGGTTTTTGGATCATTGGCGCTGGTTTTGAAATCGAGAACGATGGGAACATTGAAGAGTTCATCCGGCTTCTTGTCAAGTATCTCAAGGTGTCAATTGTCAAAAAGGAGGTTGTCGTTTCCAGTGAACTGACATGCAGGATATGGGCTTTGGGTTCTGGAACCTTGGACGCGAAGGCGGCAAAGCAAATTGACGCTGTCGCAACATTGACCGCCTTGGAGTTGAAATATTCCAAGGAGATGACACCGGAGGACTTGAAGCGTGAAAAGACCATCAGGAAATCCCTGCTCGGTAGAACCGTTGACAAGTTCATTCCAGATAAGATTCTGTCATTTGAAGATTATGCGCGGATTAAAGAACGAAACCCAAGGATTACCGGAAGAGAACTATTAAAAGAAACGTCAAAGGCGGATTGAATAAATGTTTTTTTGTGAATCCACCATCAACCTCTGATTCTGTAATCTCTGCGAAATGACAGAATTTTAGGATTTTTCCAATTGTCTGGGGCTGAAACCTATGCGCTTTTCAGTCTGGAATTTAAAGTCCATAGCAAAAGTGTGCCCCGAATGCTTCCCTACGCCTGTTATCAGCTTATTTTCAATGACACAACTTGCAACGACCACCAACATTACACTTTTTCCTCTCCGAATATTTTTTATTTCTATTTTGCAGGTGCGAAGCATATGAGCGAAGCCCCTTATGCTCTTTGCTATTACTATTTGCGTGAGCCAGTTTTAAACGAATAGCTTCTCCAGGTTCTATCCCTCTGTCAATTCGAATTCCGAGTGCTTCTTGAACGTCTTTACCGAGACGCATTGTTCTCATTTTAATTGATTTATCTAAATTGAAGCCATGTCTTTCATAGATTTTATAAATTATTCCTATCATGCGTTTTAGACCAACGGGTCCGCTAATTATAACATCGTCGACATACATTGAAAAGGCATAATTTGTTCCTGTCGCATCTAAAGCACGCTTTACCTCCAGGGCTACAGGATGCATGACAAGCCGCCCCAACTCCACGCTAGTAGGCGCACCTTGAGGGAGATGATGCCTGTGAGTTGTCAATCTGGTAATCAATTTTGCAACATCGTCAGGAATACCGCGGCTTTTTAAGGCGGTCTTGACTTGAAAATGAGATACGCTTGGGAAGAAGTTTTTAATATCCATCGTTATAAGAATTGGTTTTGATATATGAGGAATGACAGCATCAACGGTGTTCGTTCCTTTTCGGGCAAACAGGGAGTCGTCACATCTGAGGTGAATTAAGGTTGTATCAAGCAATTTTCTTTGAAGTTCTTTTAGATTCTTGTGTGGAGGTTCAATGATTCTTGGTGGTTTCCCTTCTCGGGGGATTTCCTTTCTGCCATAAAGTAATGGAGCTTTTACAGAAATGGAGATAAGCTTGACACAGTCCATTTCAAGACGGCGCGCAAGCTCCTCGATGCTTTTAGGAGGAGCTATTGACATATATATGATTCCTCTTCTGAAGGAGATATAAACAAATGAAGAGATAATTTATGAATTTTTCAACATACTCGAAGATTGTGCCTGCCTTTTGAAGACAGGTCTCAATTACTCCAAGCAATGCCGCAAATCCCAAAATCTCTCTCCACCGGGCATTACACCAAACTCGAAAGTTGCATGTCTTAGTAGACACACTGCCTTTTGAGCTTGATCTGCTCTTTCTTCTTGATGGGCGATGCTTATCTGCCATATTAATCACCTCCTTTCTATCCTAAATTATTGAATGCCGTAGCACTAATATTTAGTGCTTTTTGAAAGCGCAGGAAACTTCATTTATTATCATGAAATAACCGGCGCATGAACCGTTGGCTTGTCAAAATAACTTGTTCATCCAATTCATATGAATTCGAGGCAAGTCATTTGGCAATCTTTCGATCCGGAACAAGGAAAGAATCACTCCTTAACCACTTCAAAAGAATTTTGGGAATACCCAACCAATTGAAATATGTATAGGCGTACCGTTTCCGCTGTCCACATATATTCCTGTCGAAACAGGAGAAGGATGATTGGAAATGATCATCAAGAATATTTTCAAAGAACATAGAGAAAACAACAAGCTGGAATTATGCCAAGTTATGAAATAACAATAAATCTGAGGCTAATTTAGTCTTGAAGTTGAAAATTCATCAAAGCCAATATCAAGCTATTATGTCTCATTGCGCAGATCAAGTGTGTCACAATGTCGCGTTTTCATTATGCCCATTTTATTTATAAGGCTCCTGTAAGTTTTCCCTGAAAATTCACTTCCTACACAACTCTCCAAGCCTGCCCTCGATGAGACCCAGATCCTTTTCCGATATGGACTTTGGACGGCCATGGTTGACTGTGCTAATTACCAGTTAATGAGTTGATGGTAAAACAGGAAACCTACTGACACTCCTTAAGAACTAACAGAAGGAGAAGTCAGTATGGAAGAGATAGTAGAAGAAGTAAAAAGACCTAACAACGATATTCCCATTACCAATGGGAACAAGCCCCTCCATGGGGGCATACCTATCAAGCTAAGAGTTTCTGATTGATCCATGTATCCTCTTCTTATTCGGGAAAAGAGTCTCCTTTAACAGTTGCTCGATGGTCTTTTTGTTTTTCTGGCTCCGCTTTCTGCATAGTCGCGCTATATCCTGCTTCAGTTTGTTCAGAAACCTTGCGTGCGAGAGAAGTCCGTCCATTATGGAGAGCGCCCACGACACAGCAACCACTCTCAGGTGGCGCATGGCTCTGTGAAGGCTGATGACTGCGCCGTCAAGATATGCTTCTGCAGCTGCGCACATCATGGACGACAGGGCGGCGAGGATGAGTTTTCCATAGACCTCGCACATGACCCGCTCGCTTTTTGCCGACCTGATTTTGTGGATTGCCAGTATCGACTTCCATGTTTTGAAGACAAGTTCGATCCGCCATCTGATCCTGTAGAGGACGAAGAGCATTCCGACATCATACTGCATAGGTAGATTCGTTATGAACAGCGCGTATTGGAGGAAGAGCCTGTAGGCATCTGTTATTCCGCCTTTTCTTTCCGACACCTCGTTTGCTTTCCTTATCCTCTGGTTGACGACATTGTCGGGAAGCTTTTTTTTAACATGTCATGCAGGTTGATCTGTCCTCCGCTTTCATCCCCGATCCCCACTCCAAACATGAGTTTCGACAGGAAATACTGGCCTGGAACGGCATCTATCTTCTCAAACATTGATGTCTTGAAATAGCCGAGATCCGAGAGGTAGAGGCAGTTTCCGGACATGTCCAGCCCACGACGCTCCACGATGTCGTGAAGCGTTTTTGGATCTGAAAGCTTGGTATCCCCGATCTCGACATGCAGCGTCCCTTCCAGGTAGTCCAGCACAAGCTGTATTCTCATCGAGGCCTTTGACGCTCCTCCCCCGTTTCCCTTGAAGATGTCGGCGAGCGATGGGTGAAGCTCGAAGTTTGTGCTGTCAATGACATAGACGTGATCGAAGCCGACGAGGACTCCCTCGTCTAAATCCAGAGGGCGTCTTGACATGGAAATGGATTTTTGAAGGCACTGTCTCATGAACTCCATGGCCATGGTATTGATCCGCTCGTCGACCGCCTGGGCCGATACCGCAGTCTGGCATGCGCCTGAGAGGAAAGCCGCAAGCTGCGCCAGTGTCCCTTCCGGCGTGTTCAGCAATCCCGTGGTGAAGGTGACGAGGAATTTGAAGCCCGTTATTGGCGAACGCCTCTCTACAAACGCCGTACTTCTGGCAAGAGCCTCCATTTCCCTGTTTGAAAAAAAGCGCGACATTTCCACTTCAACTGTTGACAAGAGGCCTCCTTTGTTATATAAGTATAATATACTTATATATAAAAGAAAGGCTGGGCTGGAGAATGCAAGAGGGGAAGAAAAGAATCCAACAGAAAATCAAGAGGGAGCTGGCGAGGCTGTCGGCAACAGGGGAGATGCTTAAGGGCTCGGTCAGCAAAGTAGTTCTGGATGCAGGGAGAAAAGGAGAAGGGGAAAGAGTGAGTTATCTTCTCACCTTCAAGGGAGAAGGCAATAAGACCAGAACGGTGTATGTCGAAAAAGACAGCGTGGCGGCGGTAAGAAGAATGATTGACAATTATCAGAAAGCGAAGTGGGCTCTCGAGCAGATAGTGGAACTTAATGTGAGGCTATTCAAAATAAAGTAAGGTGTTTACATCAAGCACTATAAGCCCTTAGCTTGACAGCTATGCTCCATGGGGGGTCGCGCCGAACTCCAAATATCTTCAAGTACGATTTTGAAACCCGTCTGAAGCTTGTCAAGCTCAATATCGAGGACGGACACAGTTTGAAGTCCCTTTCGACGGAGTTCGGGATATCCGACGCAACGATATTCAATTGGAGGAAATCGTATCTCCAGAAGGGAGAGAACGGACTGAAGATCGGCGGGATCCTGATGAAGAATCCCAGGAAGAAAATCGCAGTCCCGGTGAAGGAGAAGATCGAGAAGCTAAAGCGTGAGAATCCCGAATGGGGGATCAAAAGGATCTCTGACGTTCTGAAGCGCATATTCATGATGGGTGCGAGCCCCAGGACCGTGAGCCGTGTGATCTCTGAATCCGGTCTTCCAAATCCGAATGCTGCACCTGCGGCCAGACGGAAGAGGAATATAACTGTGCCGCGTTTTTTCGAGCGTTCGACGCCGAACCAGATGTGGCAGGCGGACATCTGCACGTTCCGGCTCGGAGACAGGAACGCATATCTGATCGGCTACGTCGATGACTACTCCCGCTACATCACAGGCCTTGGCCTGTACATGTCGCAGACGGCGGATGCCGTCCTCGAAGTCTACCGGCGGGCAGTAACGGAATATGGCGTTCCAAAGGAGATGCTGACGGACAACGGGCGCCAGTACGCGAGCTGGAGGGGAACCACGAAGTTCGAGCGTGAGCTCAAGAAGGATCACGTGCGGCACATAAAAAGCCGACCGCACCATCCGATGACGAAGGGGAAGATCGAGCGCTTGTGGAAAACCATACTCGTCGAGTTCCTGAACCGCGCCCGCTTCGAGACCTTCGAATCGGCCCGGGAGCGCGTAGCTCTCTGGGTGAAATACTACAACCACCAGCGTCCGCACCAGGGCATAGGAGGGCTGTGTCCCGCGGACCGCTTCTTCGAAGTGCAAGGGGAAGTGCGGAAGGCCATAGAACAGGGAATAACCGAGAACGCGCTTGAGCTTGCGCTGCGCGGGAAACCGGCCAGCAGCCTGTATCTCTTCGGGAGGATCGGGGAGAGGTCAGTGCTTCTCACGGCTGGCAAAGGGAAGATGAGCATGAGTGTCGATGGAAAGGAAACAGAAAAACCAGAGGAGATATTATATGACAACGAAGACAGAGGAACAGAAGGAGATGCACCGGTCGTTCAGCGCGTCGGAGAAATGCCGTGCGGTGCTGACACTGTGGACGGAGAAGAAGAACTCGTCGGCGGTATGCCGCGAGCTAACGATCAAGTGGACGCAGCTGAACATCTGGCAGAACCAGGCCCTGGAGGGTATGTTTAGAGCGTTGGACACGGGGCAGAGCACGGAGAAGGTGATGCTCGGAACTCGTCTGGAAAGACTTCTGGATCGGAAGACGGATCCGAGGCCTTCGCGGCTGGAGAAGAGGCTGGACATGATAACAAGGAAGAAGGGAGTCCAGCCGGAAAGTGCTCCGGGATGACCTGTGTCCCGGGAGGTGTATATGGCAGGGAAAGCGGATCCGAAAGAGATGCTGGAAATGGTAATGAAGGTGCGCTCGGGGGCGATGAGCGTCACGGAGGCGGCTGCGCAGCTGGGGATCTCGAGGGACGTCTACTACAAGTGGGAGGCACGGGCGCTGGAGGCGATGCTGAAGGCCATGGAGGGACGGGAGGCCTCCGGCTCCGGTGTCCGAGCCTCCTGCGGATCTCCTGCTTGCGGAGAACGAAAGGCTGAAGAAGGAGAACGAGCGGCTCCACCGCGAGATGGATTTGCGGGAGAAGGCGTTCCAGTTCCGGTTGGAGCGGGCTGAGTCCGGTAAAAAAATGATCGGAAGGTAAATGCAGTGGAATCATTGGAAATAGCGAGGATCATGAAGGGATCTGGCACAGCCTATATGACAAGCGCGGGATGGCTCGGTGTGGGGACTTCCACGCTCATGAGATGGAAGAACCGCTCGGAGTCGGGGCTTGCTCCTGTCATGAAGCCCGGTCCTGCGGGACGATCCATTCCTGGGACTTCGCATCATGCCATTAAGAAACGGGACGGGAGGAAAAGCGTTTCCGGAAATCGCGCGGAGACATGTCTGTCTGTCTGCGAAAAAAACGTGAAAAATAGAATTCGCTGCAGAAATTAAGTGTGGCGGAGATTTCTTTGACTGAACAACGGTTTTCCGAGAGCATTTTCGCTGCGTGGGCGGTAAGGATACGGTCTAGGAATTTGCCGGGGGAAATTCCGGCATCGCGGACGAATTTCTTGACAAAGGACTCCTTTCCCATTTTGGCGAAAGTCGCCATATCTCCGACGCTGGTCTGGGCTGATGCGTGTTTCCAGAGAAAGTCAAACAGCTCCGCGTAGACCGGATTCGCATAGATCGCTGAAATCGATGCGCCCGTGATCTCCGGTAGTACACGGCGGAGAACCGTCCAGCACCAGACTTGCGCGCTTACGGCAAGCGACAGCATATCATTCTTTCGGATTTCCGCCATGACGGTATCTACGATAACCAGATCGCGGTTACTGAAAATCATATTATTTTTCGACATCGGATTGAACCCGCCGCAGACCGACAGCGTAAAGTGGATTGAAAGGTGGAGCATGGTTTCGTTGTGGTAGTGACGTATTTCGTGGAACGGCGGAATCAGAAACCAATCGCCACGTTCCGCATGACGGACGCAGGAGTCATCTCCAAACGTACTCGCGCCGTCGGACTCCAGAATAAACAGGAGCCGATTGTGCGGATGACGGCTCTTCCAGCGTCCGGAGTTCGTTCCGTAGAAAAAATTGACGAACTTCAGTTCCATCTGTCCGCAGAAGGGAAGAAGTCCGATTTCTTCAAAATGTGAAAGAGGCATTGCATGGTCTCCCCTGTTTCCCTAAGACTAATCTGGAAGATGGAAAAATCAAACTGAAAATACTGAAAAAGTCATGATTTTGTCCGTTTCAGACATTCAGAAAAATCTGGTCCGATGGTATAATCTATAAAAAAGGAGAATTCGACTATGACTGGTTTTGAATTGGACAAACAATATCTGGACCATGATTTCGAAAATCCTGGAAATCCTGAGACGGGGCTTTCAGCGGAAGCCATCGAAGAGGGCCTTCTCCAGTTGTTGGAGCGGGAAAAGGACAGTTCGCACACGATGATCAAGGCCAAGGCGTTTTCGTATATTCTCGACAATATGCGGATCACTACTTCGCCTCAAGATCTGTTTGTGACGCTGGGAGTATGGGGACGCAAACCGTTTGAAAAGACGATACAGCCCATCTGGGAAAAAAGCCTGTTCGAAAACGTTTTAAAGGACAGCTTGCCGCACCGGCAGAAACTCGATGAGACCGGAGTAGTTCAGTTCTTTTTCGATTTCTGGCATACCGTACCCGACTGGGATGCAGTGCTTACCTTAGGTTTTTCCGGACTTCAGGCTCGGGCTGAGGAAGCAGAAAAGCGTTTTTTCGAACGAGTCGGAAGCGCAATGACGCCGGAAAACAGAGACTTTTTCTCTTCCGTTCGGATAGAATACGAGGCCGTACAAAGGCTGATGGATCGAATCTGCATCCGTGCGGAAAAATCTGGCTGCGGTGCGGAGACTGCCGAAGCATTGCGACATCTGCGCGACGGCGCGGCCGAAACGTTTTATGAGGCGTTGCTCCAGATCTGGCTTTATTTCCAGCTTTCGGAATACGCGGATTGTATCCAGACGCGTTCTTTCGGAAATCTCGACCGCGTGCTCTATCCATACTATGTCAGCAATCTGAAATCCGGCGCGTTAACCCGTCAGGACGTCCGGATGATTTTCCGCAATTTCATGCACAAAGTGTCGTCCATGCATTATTATGTCGGTCATCCGTTCTATTTCGGCGGAACGAACCGGGACGGCACCAGTGTGATCAACGAGCTGTCGTACCTGATTCTGGACGAGTACGGAAAGATGGGTATTTACGATCCGAAGCTTCAGATCAAGGTCGCGGAAAATACCCCGCGCGATTTTATCGATCAGGCGCTGAGCCTGATCCGGAGCGGTCGCAGCAGCATCGTTTTCGTCGGCGAGCCGTGCATCCGGAAAACCATGATTGCGGCGGGGTATTCGGAAGAGGAGGCGCGGACGGCGGACATCAAGGGATGTTACGAGTATTCGGTCCGAGGAAAAGCGGTGGAGACCGCTCCGATCATTCTCAGTTTGCCGCTGATCGTATTGAGAACGATGCGGGAAAGTACGGAATTCCCGTCGTTCAATGATTTCATGCAGAAATGCCTGGACAATGTCGAAGCGTTTTGCGATGATTCGATTACGATTGCAAACGGGTTCGAAAAATATCTCGACCGCGTCAATCCCGCGCCGCTCTTTTCCGGTACCAGCGCGTCCAGTCTCGAAAAGGGAGTTGACGGGTATGCAAAAGGGGCGGTTTACAATAATTCAAACATCTGGCTGATGGGGCCGGCGACCGCCACAAATTCCCTTGCAATGATCCGGAAATACGTGTACGAGACGAACCGAATCACGCTGGAAGAGTTCCGAAATGCGCTCGATGCCGACTGGAAAGGGTACGAGGAACTTCATACGCTGATTCTGAACGATCCGGATAAATTCGGCAATGACCGGGAGATGCCGGATCGTATCATGCAGGAACTGGTCGAAACCGCAGTGATGCGAATTAATGGTCGCCGGAATGGACGCGGCGGATTCTATACCACGGCGCTGCACTCCGCGTTCAATTTTGTTACTCAGGGACAGGTTGCACCAGCCACACCGGACGGCCGCCGAAGCGGCGAAGAGTTTTCCAAGAACATCTCCGTCCAGCCGGGTTCCAACCGGAATGGGGTCACGGCGACGATCCGGTCGGTGCTCAAGCTGGACACCACGCATTTCATGGGCGATTTTCCGCTCGACGTGATGCTGCATCCCTCGGCGGTATCAGGGGCTGACGGGCTCAACGCTATGCGAGCATTGATGCTGACATACATCCTTCACGACGGACATGCGATCCATTTCAATGTATTCAGTATCGCAACGCTGAAGGAGGCGCAAGCGCATCCGGAAAAATACCGGGATTTGCAAGTCCGCGTCTGCGGGTGGAACGTCATCTGGAACAATCTCAGCCGCAGCGAACAGGAAAGCTATTTGGTGCAAGCGGAAGCAAGCGGAAGGGGTGTCTGAACATGGAAACGGAAGGGATTTATACAGATATCAAACCGTTTGCGGTACATGACGGTCCGGGAATCCGGACGACATTGTTTCTAAAGGGCTGCCCGTTGCGGTGCATCTGGTGCCACAACCCCGAAACGATCCATCGGGAACCGGAACTGGAGCTGACCGCGTCACGGTGTATTCTCTGCGGAAAATGCGCGGAGGTATGTCCCCGGCACCGGATCGAAAACGGGATTCATTGCATGGATCGGGCGGGATGTACGGCCTGTGGAAAATGCGCGGAGGCATGTCCTTCTGGCGCGTTGCAGATTTGCGGACAGAAAATCACAGTGGCGGAGGCGTTCCGGATTCTGACGGCTGACCGGATGTTCTATGAAACGTCGGGCGGTGGGGTGACGCTTTCCGGCGGAGAGCCTCTGCTCCAGCCGGAGTTCTGCGCGGAGCTGTTTCGGAAACTTCACGAGAGCGGCATTCATACCGCTCTCGATACGTGTGGAAATGTTTCGTGGCGAAATTTCGAACGGGTTTTGCCGTGGACGGATCTGGTTCTTTTCGATGTGAAGGGCATTGATCCGGAAGTCCATCGAAAATGTACCGGTTCGGCAAATGGAGTAATTTTGGAAAATCTGCGAAAATTGGATGCGCAGGGAATTTCTCTAGAAATCCGAATGCCGCTCATGCCCGGCTGGAACGATTCGGAAGAGGATATTCGGAAAGCCGGAGAGTTCTTTGCGAGGTTCCGAAATGGGCCGGTCCGGGTGCGACTTCTGGCGTGCCATGATCTTGCGCGGAGTAAATACGCGGCGATTGGCGCGCCGGACACGATGCCGCATGGCGTTTCACTAGCGCGCATTCCCGGAATCGCAAAAATGCTGAGCCGCTATCCGGTACGGATCATGAATTGATTACGCCACGACAGTGTTGCTCTTTGCGAAAGGAGGTCGTGTCTGGCGGTGGCTGCCTGGAAGTGATCCCCTCTTGGAAGTCGAACTTCCAGGAGCGACATGAGGAACTCTTTTCCGGCAGCAAACTTTGTCGAAATTACCACATCGGGATTACGCCTGTCTTCTTGAACTGGCTGGGGGTCATTTTGAACTCATTTTTGAACATGCGGACAAAATGCTGGTGTGTGATTCCGCCGATGCGTTCACATATGACCTTTCCGCTCAGGTTGGAATCCTTAAGGAGTCGACATGCAAGACGTATCTTGTGCCGTGCAATGTACTTGTGTGGCGTCTGTCCTAGCTCAGCCTTGAAGAGCCGTGTCAAATGTTCACGTGAGATGGTCATTTTTCTGGCAAGGCTTGTCACGGAAATTCCGCTAGCGATCCCATCGTCGATCATAGTACAGGCTTCAGACACGATCCGGTTTGAGGACGACTTTGCGACCGCAGACTCCTTGGATCCATCCAGCGTCATCAGCAGTTCGAAGACCAGGGAAGCTCCGGCTGACGATGATATCCTGACAGATGTTCTGTCATACACGCTGAATGCCTTGAGATGCTTCATCAGCTTGCATTCTGGATCGAGTTCGAAAATGGAACCGTGTCTTTGTACGATGTCCTTCACAATTCCGGTGGCAGCGGCACCGCAGAAGGTGATAAATATGAATTCCCATGGTCTTACCGAGCCGGGAGGATAGAAATATGAAGCGGTTGTATTGTAGACTTCGCATAGGAACCCCTTGCCGGGCGTGACCCGATGCATGCCCCTGTCGTCTATAAAACGCCCTTCTCCGGAAAGGGTGTACTGGAATACCATGAGCCTCTCGGCCTTCCTCAGCCTTCCTTCGAAACGATAGGAAGGGGTGTCATATCTCTCGCAGGAGACTGCGCTGAGCCTTGGCAACGATGCCATAGGCCTGACCGTTACAAAATGTGTCAACCAGAGCGTCATATGTCACAATATATTAAATAATGTCAAATTCAACACTCTTGGCAAAGTTATCCTTATAGTATATAACAGATAGCATTAGGTTATTATCGATGATGGAACATGCTAATATCATTACTGTAATAAATGCTGAATTTTCCGGTGGGCAGCTTCGCTGCGAGGATAAAAAAAGACGGATACATGATCTCCTTCAATGACCGTGATTGTTCCGCTAGATCTCAAATGATTTTTCAAAATCTTCAACACCTCTGCGGGGCGCGGGAAGTGTTCCAGTACGAAGCATGTGAAAGTGAGGTCGAATGAGTTATGGACATAGCGCAAATTAAAGATATCCCCTGTTAAAATTGTACATTGGTCAATCCCTCTTCCATTGCTTTTCTCCTGGCGTCTATAATGGAGATGTCGGATATATCAACAGAAGAAGTAATCGAGACATCAGGATTGTTTTTCGGAAGGTTAACGCTGAGCGCCAACGCCACAACCGGTTTCCAGAATATGGCTTCCTGCTCGTAATTTGGAATAAGGCGCAGGCTTGAAAGCCTACCTATAGATAAAACGGTTTCTCATGTGATAGCAGATGTTTCTGACATAAGTTCCCTTGGAGTACTTCCTAACTTCTGCGCTACAAGGGAAAAGTTTCAATATTTCATGAAAAGTGATTTGACATAGTGCGGGACTGAAATATAATAAGGATATCGACAAACGTTTGTCGAATAAAATGCGCAGGTCATTACAAGAAGGAAATACCATGGTCAGACTCAAGGATATCGCTGAAAAGGCAGGGGTTTCGATATCAGTTGTATCGCGGACGCTCAACCCCAAGCCTGACAAGAACGCCTATATTTCAAAGGAGTTGCGCCGGGAAATAAAGCTGGTGTCCAGGGAAATGGGATATCAGCGCAACAGGATGGCGGAGTTCCTGAAACGTGGCAGGAATTCAACGATAGGGGTGTTCATTCCGGAAATCCCGAACCGGCTTGTTGCAGATCTTATGTTCGGGATATCGCAGAAAGCTTCCGGGCTGGATTTCCCCCTGAGTTTCCATTTTGGTATTTCGTATGCTGAGTATGCAAAATTCATCGACAGGGCAGCCGCTTCTAAATCTGGAATAATAACCTATCCCTTTGATCCGTCGACACATGTTCAAATTGCTGGACTCCTGCGGGACTATCGCGCAAAAGGCGGATGCGTAATAATTCTCAACAGTTATCAGGGCTTCAAGGACATACCTGTAATCTATAATGATGATTTCAGTGGAGGATGCCTTGCTGCTGAAAGGTTGATATCAAGGAAATGCGGAACCTATTTCGCCGAGGAAAGCATATACGTGAAGCGCTCGGAGGGATTCAACAGCGCATTGAATGAGAAAGGGGAATCTTCTATCCCGTTCAAGATATCTGATTTCGAAAAGACGTTCACAGGTAATTTCAAGAGCAAGTCCAGGCCAGCCGGAATTTTTGCAAACACAGACGTGAATGCGTTTGCCATACTGTCAGTTCTAAAGAAGATGAAAATAAAACCCGGCAAGGATGTTCTGCTTATTGGATATGATGATCTTGAATCATGCAAATACAGCGAACCCCCTCTTTCGACTGTTCGCCAAAATTTCAAGATTGAAGGGATGAGGGCGGTGGAGAAGCTAGTAAGCATGATTTATGGGAAAAATGAAGGGAGTGAGGCGATTCCGCCGTCGCTGGTGATAAGGGATACGGCGTAAAATTCAGTTTTACGGAGGATGAATACGGCATGAAGATTGGAGTGATATCTGATAGTTTGAAAAGACCGCTTTATGAGAGTATAAAGAGGTCTTCGGAGTTGGGAGCGGAAGGCGTGCAGTTATATGCCAGTAGCGCGAACTATGATCTCCTGATGATGGACGAACGGCAATGTGTTGAACTGAAAGCACACTGTGCCGCTTGTGGATTAGGCATATCCGCAATCTGCGGTGACCTCGGAGGGCATGGATTCCAGGTCGCCAGAGATAATCCACGACGCGTAAAAACCTGCATGCGGATCATAGATGTGACAAGACAACTTGGATGCAATGTGGTTACGATGCATGTCGGAGTAATTCCATCATCCCAGGACAATGAAATCTACAAGACCATGCTTGCGGCATTGCGGGAACTCGGCGCTTATGCGAAAGACAATAATGTTGTAGTTGCCATAGAAACAGGTCCGGAGTCTTCAAGAGTGCTTAAACAGTTTTTATGCGATGCGGGAACAAAAGGTCTCGGTGTAAACTTGGATCCGGCAAATCTGATAATGATATTAAATGAAGATCCTGTACATGCAGTGCGTACGCTCGGGGATTATATCGTACATACCCATGCGAAAGACGGTGTGCACTATCGGGATTGCGATCCGGTAAAAGTCTATGATGCCTTTGCAGAAGGAGGATTTGAGAATCTAGTCGCTGAAACCGGAGATCTTTTTGCCGAACTTCCTCTTGGTGAGGGTACGGTTAACTGGGACGCCTATCTTAAGGCGCTGAAAGAAATCGGATTTGACGGCTTCCTGACAATTGAGAGGGAAGTCGGAGAGAATCCTGACAAGGACATATGGAAAGCCTGCGAGTTTCTCAGGCATAAGATAATTGAACACAAACTTTAAGGAGAGGAGCCACCATGAAGAAATATAAAATTGGAGTTATAGGAGCAGGTGCAATTGCACAGGCATGCCACATCCCCGGCTATATTGCCGCCAGCAACTGTGAGTTGGGGGCCGTCGCCGATCCGGAAGAAAAATGCCTCAGGATGGTAAGGGATAGAGGATGGAAATTCACAAGCGAGTACTGTTGCTGCAAGGATATGCTGGCAAAGGAAAAACTGGATGTTGTTTCGATTTGCACGCCGAACAAATTCCATGCTGAAATCGCAATCGCCTGCATGAAAGCCGGGGCAGATTTGCTCCTTGAAAAACCAATAGCCTTGAATATGGATGAAGCTGATGCGATTTTAAAAACAGCGCGGGAATATAAACGCCGTGTAATGGTCGGGTTCTCTCACCGTTTCAATGAACTCAATATAGCGGCCAAGGCAGCTGTTGAGGCAGGAGAAATCGGGAAACCTTATATGATTAGGGTTCGTTTTGCACATTGCGGCCCGATACCGGGGTGGGCCAAGACAGATTGGTTCTATAAGCCTGAATTGGCTGGCGGTGGCGCATTGATGGATATGGCGGTGCATGCATTTGACATAGTTCAGTGGTTTATATCTCCAGTTCAAAGCATATACGCACAGGTCGCAACACTGAGGAAAGATATTCCTGTTGATGACAATGTTGTGGCGGTGATGGAATTCGAGGATAAATGCCTAGGCTATATCGAATGCGGTTGGACATCTCCTTCGGGTTTTACAGGCATAGAAATAATGGGCGATAACGGTGTGATATTCTGTGACTATGGCAAGAACAAAGCTACTGCGATTAAAGGACGGAACGCGCCGGATGGCAGCTCCAGCATGGTCGAGACTGTCCTCATTCATAAGCCAAGCGCATCGGCATGGGTAAACGAGATGAAATACTTTACAAGCCATCTTGATTCAAAAGAAGCTTTCACACCGGGGGTTGAGAGCGGAATTAATACTTTGCGGTTAGTATTGGCTGCGTATGAATCCAGCAGGACTGGGCGGAAGGTGAATATCAAACAATAGGCAAATTTAAAACATAAAGGTATGGTGAAAATGAAAAAGAAGATTGGTTTTATTGATTTGTTTATCGATGAATGGCATGCCAACAATTATCCGAATTGGTTCAAAACCTCGAATCTCAGCAGTGAGTTTGAGGTTTCGCTTGCCTGGGAGCAAGCCCCGGCTGGCGGCAAGCCTCTGAATGAGTGGTGTCAGGCAATGGGAATAACGGCGGGGAAAAGCATAGAACAGGTGGTTGAAAACTGTGATGTCATTTGCATTTTGGCTCCATCAAATCCGGAGGTACACGAACATTTGGCTCAAATACCCCTGCGCAGCGGCAAGCCTGTGTATATTGACAAGCCCTTCGCTCCGGATAGAGCTACAGCTGAAAGGCTTTTTGAATTGGCGGATAAGTTTGATACTCCTCTCATGTCATCTTCCGCTTTGCGCTTTGGAACAGAAATTCTAAATGCGAAAAACGATGTTTTCCTTAATCAGAAAGTATTATTTGCGGGTGCTCGCGGTGGTGGGCGCAGTTTTGAAGAATACAGCATACATCAGGTGGAAATGATTGTCTCTCTGATGGGGATCGGCGCAAAGCATGTAATGCAGTGTGGAAATCAGACGACAAACCATATGGTAATAGACTATGATGACGATAGACGTGCGACAATCACATTGAATCCTGGAATCCCTTTCGCCGTCTCCGCCTGCGGCGAGAATAATACTCTTGCCCTGGATAAGATGTCGGATTACTTTCCTAATCTCATAAATGCAATGCTGGAATTTTTCTCCAGCAGGATTTCTCCTGTAAAGCGTGAAGAAACCATAGAGATTGCTGCAATTGTGGCATCAGGTATCGAAGCTTTAAAAACACAAAAGCAGTGGATAAAAGTCAAATAGTTGTTTTAATCAAGGAATAAATAGCGCTTTCATAAGGAAGATGTAAGATGCAATTGAAGTTGGACAGGTACTCGGGAAATCCGACTTTAACGTCCCTGACGCGCTATCCGCGGGAAAGCCTTAACGTATCGAATGTCGCTGCCAATAGTCATAAAAGCATATGCCTTTTTACTGTAAGTGCATTCACAAATTAACCATGAATGAATATAATATGAATGTAGAACAAATCAAACGCATTGGAGTTTCATGAAGAATCACCCGGGTACATGAGGCCCTGGAATATATGACTCCTATGGAAATATACAGGGGAGTGAGGGTTGCATGAGGAAGAGGAAAGACATGGAATCCAACGGGATGAGCGTCGGGGTCTCCTTCGGAGATCGAAATCCTCTCCGCTCAAAGACAGAAGAAAAGAAAGAAGAGAAGAAAAACAACTTATCTTTTAGGAAAGTTGTTCTTGAAATGGGGGCTGCCGCGGCCAAATCACATAATACTTTCATCGACTACTGGTATTTTTTGCAAATCTCTATTTCATTTATCAGAAGCAGTGACCCGTCGGGATAATTCGCTTTTATTTCCTTATGGAAAATTAACTTCACAAATCTCTTTTTTGCAGTTGATGGAAATAATATTTTTGCCCAGCCGTTTACAAATGCGTCAAGTCTGCCATGTTCGGTCATTCCGTTCAACGTGTTGCCGGTTTCAACGCTAACATAATCCGGCGAAGCGTCAGGGTCGTTAGTTCCTAAACCGGCATGAGGAGACAGAGGAGATTCCGAAACCCTGATCATATCGATTGGCTGAGGAGCTTCAAAGTCAAACAGAACTTCTATATCTATGGACTTTTTACTTTCATTCAGGATATAACCATAGATTTTGCTAGCGTCCACATAGCGTCCTCCATAGCGTCCTCCTGCTATATATCCATCTGTCGATGAATTATTCTCATCAGGAATGTAGCCGTAGCGGTTTGGATCGATCAGCAGACGCAAAGTATTATCCGGGAAATCAGGTATTTGTGACTTCGTGTATGGATGTCCCCGGGCAATATTTTTATAGACTGGACGCGGCTTTTGCATATAGTCTTTATAGCGTCGATATTGCTCCGCTGCCTTTTCTCCGCCTATAACCGGTTCCAGACCGGGTTTTGCAAACATGCCTGTAGCCATGAATGTTACAAGTTTTTCAGAATACGGCCTTAAGGTTTCTATCTGCTGAATAAAACCTGATTTACCGTCGAAACCGCCATTTTTATATCTGGGGATGATAGGAGTCGGGGTGAGATCAAAAGATTCACAATTACCCCATAGATGAATGGCTGTTGTTTTCAGAGCATCTCTCAAAACGGAAAAAGTACGTGAGTTAATCTTTAACTGCTCGGGACGCCCTGTCATGCCGACCATATCCATGGGGGTTATGATATCGGCTTTACACATACCATTGGACAGCATCATGCTTACCGCGTCGTTTATGGCATCCTGTCCGCAAAGAACTGAGACCATCAGAGGCTTTGCCGGAGAAATCTCATTTATCAGTTTTTTATCCTCTTCAAGCAATTTCAGAAAAGTCGCAAAAAGCTCTCCTGATAAGTGAAAAGGAACTTCATAGGGCTGATACCAGCCGTAAAAAGATTTATAATGTCCATAGCGCCCCCAAAGTTCCCGCATAATTTCCAATCTGTGTTTGCAAATTCTGTAATTACACCCGAAAGGTAAAAGAATCTTTTGCCCGTTTTTTTCGGCTGTTTCGAATATCGCCTTTACAGGGTCATGGGCTTTTATTCCTGATTTCGGATAAATTTTCGACGGATAGTGGGCTTTCATTAATTTATCACCATCCGAGTCATTAAAATTCAAAACGGTTTCCAGCTGTACTGTCGCCATTGGAACAATCATTTTGAATCCGAGCTCATTAAAAGAATCAATCTGTTCTTTCCACTGTTCGTCCGTCAATTCTCTTACATTGTAAAATGGTGAACATGGTTTCCTGCCGGCAGGCGGGCCGAACATAATAAAAGAACCTTCGATAAGGTTTTGCGCATGTGTTCTTACCTCGAATTCCTTGCTGACAGTCTGCCGATTTTTCCCGTCTTTCGAGAATCTGACCATTATTTTATGTTGTCCTGATTTGCCAATAATATTTGGAAAACATTGTGCAAAGGCATACCGTCCTTTCTGCGCGAAGGCCTTTCCTCTCCATGAAAGATTAGACTCTGAAGCTTCATCGAGATAGATTTCAATATCAATTTCAGACTCATCTCCTGAGTTCATTATCTGAACCCTGACTTCAAATTTATCAGTTTCGGAAATGGGGCTGAACGGGACAAATATTATGTCGAGTTCCGGGTTGCAGGTCAAATTCATGGAATCCATTTGTTTTATCCTTTTAATTGTTATTTATTCACAGCTTCCAAAAGCTGTATTGAATTCAAGAGATAACGCGGAAGATGGAAAAAAGACTTCCAGTTGCTGCCTTTAAAAAAATGGCACGGCTTGCCGGAGCGGTCCGTATAAGCAAACCATTCGGGAAACTCTGGATCGCGAAAACTTTTCCAGTTCCATTCATCAATCTTTAGAAACCAGTTATAAAATTTGTGATCTCCTGTAAGTTTAAAGGCATACAGCGCGGCTATAGCAGCTTCATTGTTTGACCACCATATTTTCAAGCAGGTTTTAGGTTCAAGCAACGGCCTGTCAAGGGCATCTTTAAAGTAATAAACACCGCCGTATTCCTTGTCCCATCCGTATTCCAGAATTTTGGAAGTCAGCATGCAGATTTCTTTCATCAGTGCTGTGTCCTTTTTCTTCTCGGCATACTGCATGATAAACCACATAGCCTCAAGCGCATGACCCGGATTTATCAGACGTCCGTCGCAGGATTCCAGGTCAAAGGAACCGTCAATATTTATGTTTTCAAACATCAATCCCAGATCTTCATTCCAGAATTCTCTGACCGATTCAATGGATGAATCAATATCACTACTGTATTCATCAGTGTCTAAACATTCATTCATGACATAGGACAAATTGATTAATATCATGTAATGTCCGAAGGTACGACGTCTGGTTTGTCCGGCAAGTTTAGTTTCCACTGAGCGTTCAATATTGCGCTTGAAAATATTCGCCGCGGCAAGGGATTCATTTTTGTATTTCTCATTTCCCGTTGCCTTATATAGGGCGGCTGATCCGAGAGCTGTAAAACTTTCAGAGAAGATGGTATACTGTCCGCAGTCCTCCTGCAAAGGCACCCCCTCCCTGTTCAGGGCAAAATAGTATCCGCCATCAGTTTTTTTCCCATATTTGGTCAAAAAATCAAAACCTTTTTCAGCGATATCAAGCCATTCAGGACGAGAATACTCAGTTTTGTACATAATAGCGAACATATAAACTATCCGCCATTGCATCCACATATATTTGTCTGTGCTAAAAGGTTTGCCTTCACGGTCGAGAAGAGAATAATATCCCCCGAATTCAGTGTCCACGCAATTATTTTCCCAGAATGGCGTTACATATTCCAGAAGTTCAGATTTATAACGTTCAATAACTCTATTAGCGTTCATTAAAAATCTTTTCCCGGATTTTATTTTTCCATGATGGTGCGGATTTCTTCGGCTGTGTTTTGCAGGGCGTTTATTACGGCATCCCCGTGTTTGCCTTCGAAGCGGCTTTCCGGCATATATATGCCAATCGCAGCGTCAATTCCTCTTTTTACGAGACGCAGAGGAACGCCTATTCCAAGAGATCCCCTTCTTCTGTATATTTCATAGCCGCGTTCTTTTATTTTATCAAGAGCTTGCCTGAGATGCGCAAAATCATTAATATTGTCCCAATCCTCTCGGGGCATTCCCGATGTATTCAGATATTTTTCGAGCTCTCCTTTGGGCAGTCCGCTTAAAATACACCTGCCGGTAGCGCTTATAAATAGGTTTTTGTTTACCGGCAAGGAAGCCCGCACACTCAGTTCCTGCTCGCTGTAAATCTGAAACAGTGTATGCCAGGTACGGTTGGCATAGAGCGTAACTGTTACAGTTTCGTTTACGTCTTTGTTTAATCTCCGTGCCAGCGGTTCAGCTACTTCAGAAAAGGCCCGTTTAGTTTCAAGTTGCATCCCCAACGCACGCAACTTATCGCCAGTGCGGTACTTTGCTGAGCTTGAATCCTGAGTTACATAACCAAGGAAAGTCATTGTTTTAAGCATGTTGTGTACAGTTGGAAGCTTTAACCCAACCTCACGTCCAATATCCTGAAGACCCATTCCAGCAGGCCCGGCACAGTCCAGCAACTCTAAAATATCAAACGCTCTTTCCAGTGACTGAATCATATTGCCCCCCCGGTTTCATTAATGTTGAAATAACGTATCATTAATAATGAAACATGTCAAGGGAAAAATAAAATAAAGCATCGCTCAAAGACCTGGACGCCCATGTTTGTGCTGAACTTTCAATGCCTTGACTCGCCGCTTCAGTACTGGGTCATCAAGCTGATTGGCGTTAGATACGGACTGCGGAGTGATATTGACAAAACCAATATCTTTGAAATGATACGATTCAGAAGCATCGCATCCATATGCGTGATAGGCTGGGCTCATCACGCCTATTTCCATCATGCCTTTGAGTTTTTCAAAATGCTTCTCATAAATGTCCCTGGGATGGACGTTTTCCTTTGCGCAAATGCTTGCGGCCATGCCGATAACTTCCCCGAGTATGCCCAGTGTGCGCTGCACACGTACGCTGGCGAACGCGACATGCGACATGCTTATATGGCGACCACCGAGAAAGAGATTCTTCACATCCTTGGAGTAGAGGCAGCGATATGGCACAGGATAGGGTTTGACTATCCCTCGATGATAGGCGCAGGATCGGAACGGCTCTTTAAACTTGGCTTCATTTTCCGGATCAGGAAAGTGAAGATCGATATTCCATGTAATCGCACCTGTCGCATCGGGATAAATGATATGATTTTCGATGTCGTTCTGATTCAATACATAGTCCCCAACAACACGGTAGCTTTCACGCTTGCCGCCTATTGGAGAAACCCATACGATGGTGTCATTAGCCCATTCTGCTTTCCGTCGCGAATGGTTTTTCAAGTAAGACCAGTTGGCATAAGTAACCATCAATCCATAATCGCGGATGTACTCCGTTTCTTCGGCCTGGTTGCGGTACTGTCCGGTCTCCCATTCCCAGTCGCCACCCCGGATATAGTAAGCGGTTTCCTCATTGAAGACAATACCCCAGTCAATATCGGGGAATGTCGTCGGTTTGTTCTCTTTTTTTGAATACCATAGAACCGAAAGCCCCATTACCTGATTATCGCCTTTTTCCGGAGCGAGAGATTCGTTGAAAAACGTCCGGGATTCGCGCCCGTACATCACTTCCGCCCCCATCATTCTTGCAATGACGGCATCACCTGTACAGTCTGCGAATAACCTGGCCCGGTAACGGGTCTCGGTTCCCGTACGCACATTGCGGACAATAATGACATCAATTATCTGTCCATCGTTTTTGTCTTTCTCTACAGCTATAACACGCTCGTTCAAGACAAGTCTATATTGACTATCGGAATGCAATTTAAAAATATTATTTTTACGTTCGTCTTCATACATTTCCGCAGGATAAGTCCCGGGGCCGCCCATAATGGGGGCAATTTCTGTGACAACGTTCCCCAAGTTGGGATACGGTTCCACATGGGCGAATCCGCCCAGACCGACGCGGATCTCCGAACTGTTACAACCTCCCAGGATGGGCCGGTCCTGAATCAGGACAACTCTCGAACCCGTCCGCATTGCGGCTATCGCCGTGGAAATACCGGCTATTCCTCCACCGACAACAGCTAAATCATATTCGACGGGCTCTTCCTTGCAGACGATATCCAGGAGCTTTCTCCGAAGATTGGCAAGCCTATGCTTGTCATTCTCGGGCACTTCGTTCGGCTTCATCGTCAAATAAAGCGCATCACAGCGGCCATTGAAGCCGGTCATGTCATGCAAAGCGATTTTAACTTCACCTTTTTCAAAAGCTGCCGTCCCTGCTTTTTGCCAACCCCACCGGACACCGTTTGTCCCTAATGTCTTCGGCAGAAACTTACCATTAATCTTGATCTTGAAGCGACCGCCCGACGTACCACGCTTCCAGGGCGCCGTCCAATCGCGGGTGCGAACCCAGACCGTCCATCGACCGGATTCAGGAATGCTACAAAGTGTTTCGGCGTCCTGCACGGGTATGCCCATGCCGTGCGCCATGATATATGCAGACCCCATCTGCTCCATTGACTGCTGATCAATTACCCAGCCGCCAAGTGTATCAAAAGACTCTGCCTCAATCCAAATTCCGTCCATCATTTCATATCCTCCGTAATTGCAGAAGTTCAGCAAAATATTAATATTTACTACATTGGTGATATATCCTGAATCATCGGCAGTATGCTGATATCCAGAATCGCAAGATGGTCAGGCACCTCGATGATTTGTTTTACCAGAATTCCCAATTCATCCGGTGAAATGCACTTCCTGCTCAATTCGGGATCCTCTGATGCTCCGGAAATATTAGCGGTCTTGTTAAAAGAAGTTTGCCCCCATGAAGGTGTCAGACAGCACACGCGCACTCCATGCGGACGGAGTTCCGTGTAAAGTCCGTGGCTGAATTTTGCCAGTCCCGCCTTGGCCGCCGTATAAACACTCCAACCTGGCCAGGCATAAAGGGCGCATACGCTGGAAATATTGATAATCATACCTTTCCGCCGCACGGTCATTATTCCGGCGGCGCGTCGGCAGCCCAGAATCACGCCGGTAAGATTTGTGTTTATAGTGTTTATGATGTCTTCATCTTTTTGTTTCGATACCGGAGCAATACTGCCTCCGCAACCGGCATTATTGATAAGAATATCCAGATCTCCAATAGTTTTAAAAACACGATCCCAATCGGAACCTGAAGTAACATCCGCCCTTATCGTATGGAGATTAAGAGCTTCGGCCGCCTTGTCAAGCTTTGACTGGTCCCGTCCGCTTATCCAGATATTGGCACCAGCTTCCTTAAGTACCTTCGCAATCCCGAATCCGTATCCATCAGAACCACCGGTTACAAGAACATTCATGCCTTTCAAGTTCATACCAGATCCTTTGCTTTATATTATAGAAATTTAAGACTGATTTCAGCAGCGTATTCCTTGACCAATGCCACATGTTTTTTCATTAGCTTTTCAGGCATGCGGGAACTCGGACCGCTTATCCATATTGCCGCTATAGGATAATTCAGTGTACGTCATATATGTATTCACCTTTTGGAAATATCGCGGGAACCAGAATAAGGAAGGTCGCCGCGAAAACAATGAATACGGTGTATATCAGGAACAGTGTCTGGTAATGGCATATTCTCATGGTGCCAATATGCCATTCAGAAGAGAGCAGTCCAGCTCCCAGTATCAGCGACGAGATCATGCGTGAAAGTCCGGAACCGCCGTAATAGAATGCGCCACAGAACGCCATTGACATGATTTTGTTGTCCGACTTGACCAGCGCCATCATCTCGGAAGATGACACTATTGAAGCGGCCGCAACTGTAAAGCTGTATATGAGCAGCAGTCCTGCTATCAGGATATATGTTATTGCATTGCCTTTGCCAATGAAGAACAGGCTCAGATTCGTAAACGCCAAAGACACATGAAAAGCCAACAATGAGTCCTTTACCCCCATGTGCCTTATGATTTTGTTGGAGAAGAAGTACCCCAGAAGCATTCCAAATAAGGCCACTGCAGATATTATGACGATTACATTGTCTGGTGCGTTCAAATGTTTCTTAAGGTAGAGGGTTGTAAGCGGGATAGTTCCATATGCCGCCAGATTCAAAACAAACAGATAGATGGAAAAACCTGCAAGTGGCTTGTTGCCGATCGCCGCCATAAGTCCGTCCTTAAATCCCAATTCTTCTCTCTTTTGAGCGTCAAAGACTGGAATCCGGGAAATAAAAAATATGCGTCCAGTAAAGACAATCGCACCAATCAGGAGAACCAGCTGTAGTTTCCATATCGAAGGTTCCTTGCCTATGGCAAAACCGACGAGAAACAGGAAAAGCACCGCTGTAAGCTGGTGCGAAAAACGCATTCTGCTGAAAAATACCGGCCGCCTCTTCCGGCTAAGAAATGAATCAAGCATCGGGAACCATCCGGCAATGAATCCCGTAAGGCATAAGGCGAAAAGCAGTATGGCCGTCAGCAGAACAGCGGATGCCCACTTCCCGAAAAACGGAGAGGAGACGGCCAGGAAATACGCAATTGCAGACAGTGTGCATGCTCTTATTATGAGCTTCTTGCTGCCGATTCTGGCGGCCAGCCACGCCATTGGGATTATGCATATTCCGTTGAAAAGAGGGAGTAGCGATGTCGTTATCATGGAAAACATGTCGCCTGCTCCCAGCATGCCTGCAAAAAGAATTATTATGGCACTGTCTGTCAGCGTGACTTCTCCAAGGAATCCACAGCAGGAAGAAAGTGTTGCGTTGATCTCCGCCTCTGGATGTTTCACTGGTGTTGGATCCATTGATTTTTCCATATAAAAGTTTCTATTCAGAGCCGTGTCATACTATTGCGGACAGAAGAGCCATAGAGCGCGGTTTGAGCTTGACAGAATATGAAGCATCCGTTTCAGCAAGAGTTGCGCTTTGTTTTTTTGGCAGAACCAGCTTCAAGCTTCTCACAAGCTTTGTTTTTCCGTTGAATTTCAAGCAGACGCTCACAGGAAAATCATTGAAATTCTCAATGATCTCGCATAGGGAATTTTCCGACTTGAACAGGTGCAGGGAGACCCTTGAAGGCGCGAAAAATTCAATTCTGAAAGGCTTCAGCAATTTGTTCCTCATCCTGTCAAGTTCGTCCTGCTGCAGACTCATCAGATCCCAAAGATCAGAAGGACAATGCAGGACAGTAAGTGATTCATTGATGTCGTTCACGCAAACTTTCTCCCCATCATCCTGTACAACTTTGCAGGAGGAGAGCAGTTTTTTGCATAAATCGGCCTTAATCATATTCAGGAAATTAGAGGTTACGACGAGGGATTTGTTCTCCCTTAAAGCGTTTTCGATGTAGGAATCGATCCCATTAAAATTTCCAGCTTGGGCACCGAGGAACACAGCATCAGAGTTTTTAAGAGAAGCGGAAGCAACGACTGGGATTCCCAGCATTCCCGCAAAACTTGGCAGATAGGCTTCTTTTTCTGAATCGTCATTGGCTTTTTTCGGCAGGAGGATGCCGTAGGGCTGCATTTCGGAAAGCGTCTCCGCCAGAACCTGCAATGAGTTCGCCTCATTTCTGAAAACTTCGGCATCCGCCAGGCCATTTTTGATCTCCAGATCCTTCCCGTGAATGGCAAGGCCTGGCGTTCTCGTTGCCAGGTAATCGTAACAATGCAGCAGACTTTCCCTTGCCCCTCCGATGATGCTCTGGCGAGCCTGTTCGAGAAATGTCTCCGGTTTCGTGTCAATCGGATCGTACCAGGCGCCACCGCATTTCCCTTTGCTCACGTCATTCATCCAAGCCTGAATCCACGATGCCGAAGTCTGGGGGCGTCGCCCAGCCGCGCCGCTATCCGGTTCACGTGTCTCCGTGCCTACCCAAGTGTAATCGAAAAGTTCTGTTTCGCGCAGTACGTCATAGCCAACGCGATAATAGCCTTCGTACCACAGAGGATACTTTATGATGAGTTTTACATCCTTGTTGACAGCGCGAGCGGGCAAAAGGACTCTTTCCCTGGCGATATTCAGAAGTAGATCGGTTCGAAAATCCCCCCATGTTCTCCCATTTCTATCCTTCTCGCAAAAACTGCAGATGCAAGAGGAGAAGAAGAAATCATCCAATATGATAAGGTCGAAAACACTTGCGGTGCGTTTGACGACTTCCTGAAGAAAATCATGTGCCGCAGGATCTGTAAAACAGGTGGTGATGCCCCAGGTGGCCACTCTTTTGCTCATTTGGGTTGTGGTAATGCAGGCTGCGACTTCAAGTCCGGCGGCGGTAAAGTCATCTTTGACGATCCTTAGAAGTTCTGCCCCGGCATAGCGTTTATGCCTGTAGGTTTCCAGGTAGACTTTGCTTATATGATGTTCCTTAAACCACTTCACCGCAGTACGGCGTCCCTCCACCGCAGAGAACAGGTCAAGGACGGAATCAACCTTGCAGGTCATTGAGAAAATATGCATATGAGCAGCCTCCTTCACGTCAGAATATGATTTTGATGAGTTCCTCGTTCAGCGGTTTTCGGTCCCAGTCGTCGACTATACTGAAGCGCGGGTGCTTGAAGTTTGTGAGCCAGACTCCGAGTCCTATTCCGTGCATGTTGCCTTCAAATATTTTCATCAAGCTCTCCTTAAATTATGGAAATGCCGTCATCTGATTACGGAATTAAAAGTGGTCCATCTTTTGCGGGTGCGGGGCGCAAGCAGCTTTCGGCAGTGCTTTCCCTTATGACCAGTTGGAGCTTCCGTGAGATATGCACACGCTTGTTGTCGAAGTCGTCCATCATTGAGCGGAGCAGGCTTGCGGCTTCGCCGCCAACCTCGTAGTAGTTTTGTCTGACTGTTGAGAGTGGAGGATTTGCATATTTGGCGATATCGACGTCATCAAAGCCCGTCACTGCGATCTCGTGTGGAATCTTGTACCCGTTATCTCCGAGCCATCTGAGGACTTGCACGGCAATAATGTCGTTCATAGCGATTATCGCGTCCGGTGAATTTCCATTTTTGAAGAACTCAGATGTCAGACAGTAGGGGAGGCTGCCCACATCAGAATTTGCAGGCAGTGTTACTGTGACAATATCCTCTTTGGGAACTCCGAGTTCCGCAATACGTCTTATGGTCGCATCGTAACGCTCCGCAAATGACGACCATGAGGCGGTAACTTTTGCGTTGAATATCCCAAATCTCCTTATCCCCAAACCATAAAGATGATCCACGATCTGCCTCATGGCATCTTCATTGTCGACGGCCAGCCAGTTGAGCCCCTTCAGGCGCTCGCAGCCTTCCAGAAGGCAGGGGATACCGTGTTTCTCTGCGAAAGCTATGTCCTCCAGATGGAACTCGCGGCAACGGAGGAGAAGGGCGCCGGTCTGGCGGACGGGGCTGTGGATCGCCTCCTCAAGGAAGCCTCTGAACTGGGCGCAGGTCGAAACCAGCACGCTGAATCCGTCCTCCTGCGCCTTGACTAGCGCCCCCATGACCAGCTCATGCAGATGCCGCAACTCGTTTGGGGCTCTGTCAAGCACCAGAATGATCTGGCGCTGCTTGCCTTTAAGCTCTGAAACAAATGTCCCTTTCCCGTTTACCCTGTGGATGAGTCCTTCGGTCTCAAGCTTCTTGAGGGAGCTTCTTATCGTTACACGGCTGGCCTTATAGAGTTCACACAATACATTCTCTGCCGGAAGCCTGGACAGCGGTGCATATTCCCCGCAGAATATCTTGTTCCGCAAGGACTCAGCTATCTGGCAGTAGATTGGACTGTGGTCTTTTCTTTCTTTTACACCAATAAGCATGTATACGCCTATCTGTTATATGCTGTATTATATATAATAATGGTAGATATATCAATAGATCTTTGGCAGTTTATTGAAATTTTAATCGCCAAAGTATTTAAGAAGGCCGTTTTAGCAGAAAAGTAATACTATGCCGAAAATTAGGCCGAAAGGGCAGTTGATGAAGAAGATTTTTGAGCCAAAATAATCCGCAACCCATGGGGCGACATTGCCAATTTTTAGAGATTCCCTTTATTATTCAGATTTAAATCAGCTCTGATTTATCAGTTGTTGGTCCACCTGAATGTATTCTGACTGTTTCTGTTCACCATCATCACATGTCCATCGACAAAAACAAAATTCGTCCGGTTACTGTATCTCAGCCAGTCGATATTGGCCCATATTAATCCGGATACGTTCAGGGAGCATTCCCCGTAGAATACATGGTTGTCAGGCTGTTTGATCGAGATTATTTGCGAGCTTCTGTAGTTTGGGATGTCCACAAACCATGTAGGCGTCCTATAATCCCCGAAGCTCAAAGCAGCGCCCCAGTTACCGCGCAGAGGGCATGTCAGAACCAGATCCTTGCCGCTGCCGCCCTTGTACGTTCCAGTGATAGCAATTGCGAGCTTGTTGTAGATTGGCCAGTTTGGCGCATAGCCGTCGTTGTCCAATGCGTAAAGGGGAAGTGCCAGACCGACCTGTTTCAGATTGTTCATGCACACCATGTTTTTTGCCATGTCCTTCGCCCCTTTGAGGGCCGGGAGCAGCAGCGCAAGGAGAATTGCTATGATCGCAATAACAAGA
>MHBH01000080.1 GCA_001804805.1 Lentisphaerae bacterium GWF2_49_21 | reverse complement strand
CAAAATGTGTCTTGAAGGGAAATTTGAAGATTTCTTTTAAATAGGTCTTTTTTTGATTTGACAGGAACCTTAATGGGTGACTTTGGACTGCGGTACTCATGTACCGCTTTGTTTTTACAGCGGAGCTGTTTTTTTGCTTCCAGCGAAAAACTCAAAGAGGCAGATGACTGCCGCATTCCAAAGATTCGCTTCGCTCATCATAAAACTTCAAGACAGATTCAAAAAAATGCGTATAGTAGATAGTGCTTTCGCCTTGGGCTACAGCATGCCACCCTCTGCGAGGGCTTAAGATATATTTCAATATTTAAAGAAAGTTCTGTAGGATTACCATGTCTTGCCAGAGCCTCCGCAGGAGGCGAAATATTGTAGCCCCATGCGAAGCGTGGGGTGATTAATTTATCTAAAACAGTAAGTCCCCGCAGGGTGGCGACATATCACATCCGTTTCCTATTCAAGACACATCTAAAGCTGTGAACTCCTACAAGTTTTGGGCTTTTAATCGTTTTGAGACTTGAACTCCCCGTCCCTGAAGACCAACAGCTCCACCTATACTACGCCATAAGTTCAATTACCCAAAGTATTAATTGGGATAGAAGAATTAAACCTGAAATTATAAGTGCTGCAAAATTTGATATGTTAACCACTTTTAGGCATTTTATATATTTCGCATTCCAAGTCGGAGTGCTGCAAACAAGAAAACGAGATATTAACATCCCAAAAACACCAAAAACGAATTGAAGAGAAATTCCAATCGTTATGTAAATTAGATATCCCCATGCTGTAGATTTATCAGATGGAAGATTGAATTTTAGAAGAAAATACATAGCAAAGACAAAAGCAGAAAGAGCGAATAGCTTAAAAATTAAAGAAGCAATAAAGATAAGTACATTTTTCATGATGGCAGTTCTATTCCTTACCCGTCTTAATTACATATTCCGGAGCGAACCCGATCATCTTCACGGCCTTGTCGATGCTGACCGCCGGTTCAAATCCCTTTATCTCCTTCTTGAACTCCTTGACCTCGGGGAAGAAGACCTTGATGAGGCGCATGGTGTCGAAGGCTGTCCCGTTGCTCTTCGCGCTCAGGAACAGCGCATGCGAGCCTTTCACGTCCGCCTGCAGCGACTTGAGCACCGACTGGGCGCAGTCATTGTAGTCGAGGTAGGTCCAGAAATTCTTCCTCGCCCATAATATGATCCTCGCCTTGATCATCTTCATCTGCAGGACAGGATCCTCCATCTCCGAGATCTTGCCCTTCTTCCAGCCCTGTATGACGGATTCCATGTCCTTGAAGACGTCCTCTATCAGCTTCATCCTCTCATCTACTGGCATCTCCTCGAGTTCCGTGATCGCCCTCAGGATGAGCTCCCTGTCCATATGTCCGAACTGGAATGTCGCCGTGTCCATGACGCCCGGGAACCTCAGGGAGAAGCTTGACAGCGCCTCCCTGCGCCAGAAGTAGTCCGCAATATCCTCGTCCATCTTCTTGGAGAGGGAATAAGGATCGGTTATCGAGGAGTGGTGCTCCTCGTCGATCGGGAAATACTGGACGTTGAACTTCTTTATCCCGTATGCCGAACCGAGGGCGTTGATGGAGCTGGCCTGCACGATCTTCTTCACTCCGTTCTCGATGGCTGTCCGGAATACGTTGAACGTCCCGAGGACGTTTATCCTGATGACTTCCTGCGATGTCCCCCTGTCTGGCGCAGGCAGTGCCGCGAGATGGACGACGGCATCCGCGCCCTTCATATGGCTGAGGACGAAATTGAAGTCGTTGATGTCGCCGTGCGCATATTCTACGTCGGGGAGCGTCTGTTCAGGTTCGGCCCTGTCAAACGACTTCACGCGGTAGCCTGACGACGCGAGCTTCCTGACGACGTGCTTTCCGATACGGCCGGAAGCCCCGGTAACAAACACTTTCATTCCAGATGATATGATCATTTCCTGTTGGTCTCCTTGGATGTTATTATAATCAAACTGAAGTAAGATTCAGTATCTTACTTCGCAGGAGCAGTGGCAACCTTGATATTCTTGACAGGATTTCCATCCTTGTCGACAAGCCTGGCACATACACCGGCATCTCCTCCTCCGTTGATGATTAAAGCCCGGATGACGTTCGTGCCTTTCTTCAATGTCAGGGGCTGGGACCTGTCCGTATCCTTTTCCACTGCACGCCCAGCATATACCCTGATCGCTTCAACCCCGTTCACTGTCCACATCGAGCCGTCATCCGATCCAATCGACAAGATTACGTTGGGAATGTCCTGCTCGGCGATTACGTATGCAACAACATAATAGAGCGAGTTGTCGACAGGCGAATTGAATTTCCAGCAGGGATCGTCCGTATGATAGGCCTTCCACGCCATCTCCCTGCCGTCAACAGCGACCTTGTCATTTTCCTTAGGCGTGGCCGTCTTCTGGTTGGGGAAGAAATCCTTCTGCAAAAATGGTTTAAGCATCTCCTCCGTATGGGAGATATTGGTGTTCAGGGGAATCGCAGGCAGAGCCAGCCAGCTTCGGATATATCCCCCGTCATCGATGGGAAGCTTCTTGCCCGCTTCCTCCTTGGCAATGACTGGTTTCTCGGGAACAGCGACCTTTGTCGCACCCGATATCATTATGTCAGGTCCCGTCACTGAAGCCTTCTGGTCGTCAAAATTTCCGGTAGGGGACTGGAAGACGAGAAGATGCACCGACTCTAGATTGTCCTTGTCCTTGATGTCGAACTTGAATGTGTATTCGCCATCCGCCTTTATTTCCTGCGGTTCGGCGCTTGAATAGGGTCCGGCATAAACCCGCCCTGTCGTGCGGCAGTGCAGATCGGCGCAGAGCTTCGTGGGCGCCTTGAGCCCGGTGATCTTCGCCTTGACTTCCATGGTCTGTCCGACAGAAGACTTCTCAGGATATGTGAGGGCGCACCATTTGGCCGACTTGTCAACTTTCATGCCTTCAGGCGACGCTGTCTCAGCCTTCTTGGGAGGTTCTTCAGTCTTCTTCGCATTTTCGGCAGGCTTGCCGGCTTTTGGTTCACCGGCCTTTGCGGTTTCCGCCTTGACTTCTACCGTCTTTGAAGGATCTATTCCGAGCATCCCTTCGGCAGGAATTTTTGAAGGAGAAGTAAATGGCCCTCCTATCTTGACGAAGGGGAGAGAAAGCTCCTCCACCTTGCTTTTGTTAAGCGCAAACCGCAGCGAGTAGGACATACCCTCGTTGAAGGAAGGCAGCTGCACCTTGAAGAGAAGCGTGTAGAGCTTGTCAGCTCTCGTGGTATCGAACTCCCATTTCTCATAATCGTAGTCTCCCTCCTCCTCGCGGATGCCTATGCATTTGAACTCGTCCTTCCTCTTGTTTACGAGCACGTAGTCATAGACGCTGAGGCTCCTGCCCGGATCGAGCTTCACCGTGACTGCGGCATATGCAACGTCCGAAGTAATCCTGGACGGAGGTTCCAGGGGGCTCACCCTTTTGACGATTATGGGGATCTCGGGATTGTCAGGAAGGATTTCCGCCGCGAGCACACTGCCTGAATGGAATCTCACCGAGGTCTGCTTTTTCCTCTCGGCATCCTGCGCGAGCAATGCGGAAGCCGTCATCAGCAGGATGACCGCCGCATATTTCCTGGCATGGAGTTCTGCAAGCTTGCGCAGTTCGTCAGTAAGGTTCATGTCTATTATACTTCTTTCGCTTTTACTAACAATACATTCCCTCCCTGTACTTTGCCAATGGCCGGCTGTCGGCACAGGCCGGTACAGGTGCGGGGACAGGTAAGGAGACAGGATGGAACAGGCCTGTGACAATTTTCCACCATCGCATATGCATTTTAAATTTTAGCATGTATACTAGAAAATTATTCAAAATCAGAACCAATATTTAAAATTAACATAGGGGGAATTATGAAGAAACTGAACATCGTCGAAGTCAAGAAGAAGGCGAGGGAACTTAAGCTTTCTCTCGACAAGACCGCGAAGAAGGTTGAAATAATCCGCGCCATCCAGGCTGCAGAGGGCAACTCCCAGTGCTATGGCACAGGCGCAGCCGCCACATGCGGTCAGGATAAATGCTACTGGCGCACAGACTGCCTCGAGGCGTAAGATGTAAATATTTACTGAACGAACATTGTTCAGTGAATATTTACCATCTGCCTGCGTCAAATGTCAAGTTGCGAGTATCCAGTTTCAAGCCTATATCACCAGGCCTAGTTCAAGCACCTTGGCCTTCAGATCGGCCATTGCCTCTTCGGCATTTGATCCCTGTCCTATGAACTGGAGGCCGGGATTGTTCTCTATGCAGGCGGAAAGGCAGAAGCGGTCGTTCTGCACGGATGCGCTCATGCCCAGGATGTGACCGGACATGACAAGTTCCTCAAGTCCGGCGACTGTCGCCATAGGGAGGGGATCAGGCATCTGGGTGGACGAAGAAGTCATCTGTGCCGGTCGGCTGTTCTGCGTATGCAGGACTACTCTTGATTTGATTTTCAGCCTGAGGGGTTTTACGGGCTCGCTCATCGGTATGATCCTTCCTTAATTAATGGCACCCCCCGGCTTTTATTATTTACAAAGAATATGTCCGTACTGTTACATGGAGAACCAATATGTCAAGCAGATTTGATAATAGAGGTTCCCTAGAATGATATCCGATGCTTGATAAAACTGCTGCTGGAAAAAGGTGCGAATACCGCAGCATCTTGGCCATTATACTGACAAGAATTTTTTCATCTCAGTATGCTCTTCATGATCTTCGTGTCGCGCAGGCTAATATACTGCGAGGTGTTTTCGCACTTGGGATATTTGGAGCAGCCGAAGTATGGCTTGCCCGCATATTTGCCCTTCTGCGCCGCCCTCAGGACCATCGGCGCGCCGCACAGCGAACATGTCTGGACAGCCATTCCCTCCTGTTTTGGATCAGGTTCTGGAACTGACTCCTTATCCCCGAGTTCATTGACGACATCTTCGGAAGGCTTTTGTTTCCCTGAAGCAAGCCTCCAGTTCCAGCCCCCCGGGGACGGATTCCGCAGATGAAGGTTTGTGCTGGCATTGTCCTTTCGGCGCCTGATTGACATGATGATGGCGATGATGCCTATTACGATTAGGACGTCTACGACTATCAGTATGATCAATCTCATGGATGTTCCTTCCTGTGAATCTTTGAAACTAAATGGAACCTAAATCTTATACTGTTGATTTGCAAATCCGTATCGCTTGAAAGCCTCCGTCTTTGCATTTTTAAGCCGCCTTGCTATTTTTTTAAGGCAGTTTTATAATCAATTGAACCTGGAACAGAAGGAGAAAATCATGGCGAATTCGAAGTTTATGACACCAGTGAAACCCAGTGAGGCCTTGGCGGCGATCGTGGGGCCAAGTCCGCTTCCAAGGACGGAAGTCACCAGGAAGCTATGGGCATACATCAAGAAGGATCAGGTATCGATGTTCGACATGACCAAGCTTGTGAGCAAGCACGTCTCGTAAGAAAGGGGAACACTTTTAAGAAGGAGCCGACCAACATCGGCTCCTTTTTTATTTCTGATGACCGGCGCCTGGCTGCCGTTGTTCAGGCTTTAAATTTGCACGTATCGTGTCCTGGATCTCCCTGGCCTGGGATTTCCACAGGCCGTTCAGGAAGATCGGCTGGCTGCCTCCGGAAGTTTCAATATTGACATCGGACAGGAAAATACCGTTCTTGATGTGGATCGATGCAACTGCCCGGTAGTTTATATGCTCCTCGCTGGAGCCGAACAGCGCACGTTTCTGGAACAGCATGCCATCGCCCGACAAGGTCAGCCTGTCCGGGAAAAAGAAATTTCCTGACGACCAGCGGCTCGCCTGATAAGTCTTTTCCTCAGTTTCGCCCTCCTGTTCCCCGGAGCCTTCATCTTCCTCCTCATCCAATTCGTCCTGAAGCCTCCCATCTCCCGAGATCAGATTACGCTTGGCATCGGCGAATTCCTGATCGCTGAGATGCCCCTCCTCATGGAGTTCCGCAAGCTTGCGAAGTTCGTCTGTGAGACTCATGTTATTGCTTCTTCAATTGGAATTCCAGGGGCTCGGTGAAGATCAGTTCATGCAGCCTGGTCTTTTCATCAAGCTTGCCGTCCTTCTGATAGAACCTCACCGATATCTTCCCTTCATCAATGTTGACCACGGTGGTATACAGCGTCCTCAGCGGCAGCAGGTGGGGTCCGCCTTCGGAAGCTTCATCGACACGGCCGAAGACGAGGCCCATGGCCTTCTGTCCGTCCTCCGCAGTATATTTGCCCTTGTGGGAATCCACGAAGTTCACCAGCCTGCGGAACCGGTTGAAGGTGTCATAGTCGTCCTTTGAAGGTTCGGGCAGTTTGTCGACGGTCGGATATTGATAGACTGAATTATTGGTTATCACCGCAGGCTTTCCCTTGGCGCTGTCGATGATGCGGTCGCTGAAATCGTCCGGAGAGCATTCATAGATGAAGGAAGCGCCGGAACTGTCGGCGACGATGAAGTGGGCCGGCATCATTGATGTGGATATCTTGTTGTTCAGGATCACCTGCTTCGCCTCATCCATCGTCGCACAGGTGTCGATGATGAGCCGCACGGTCTGGTACTGGGTCAGTCCGGTCTGCCGTGAAAGATCCTTGTTCGTGTGCTCCATGCCCAAGGTGTCATCCTCAAGGACAGCTACGGCAAGACCCTTTGAATTGACAGAATCAATGCGTGTGTTGAGCAGGTCGAGTCCGCCGATCCCGATCGAAGCGTATCCATTGTCAGGATAAGTTTCGATCACGAAGAGGCGCGACAGGAAGTCAATCTCGCCCGGCTTCTTTTCGCCTCCCATGATCTCCGACATGCCTGCAGTATAGTAGTCCCTGTTGCTGACATAGAAGTTCTTCCCGTCCGCGGATATCTCTGCGGGGAAGAATACCGCCGAACATTTCGGGGAGTCCATGCAGTAATAAAGATAGCTGGTATCGAAGTCTGTATTTTCCAGGGAGAGCCCGTAGGCGCCGGCGATGCCCTTCATGTACTGCGCCATGGGCGGATTGTTCTTCTTCATGTATTCAAGACGGGCCTTGGCATATATGGGACTGGCGTATTTGACGAGATTTGCCTTGTAGTCCTTCCTGGCGATTTCGCCCAGGGCCTTTCCGATCTGCTCATATGATCCCTTGAGCACTATGTGGCGGACCTGCGCATATCTGCCCGGACCGCTTTCCAGCACCAGTTCATTCTTGACGATCACTGGATTGGAATCTGCGGCGGAAAGCATTATTGACAGCAGAAAAACAATGAATAGCGGGCAAATCGGTTTCATTTTCATGTGGAGCATAATTCCTCCGGAGTTATATTTTTCAATCGGACAAGATACTGGCAATCATGGCTAATTTCAAAGAAGAAACATCTGGTTCATACCATTATCCGGAAGAATCCCAGTTCACCCATTGCTTTTTCAAGTTTAACCACCTAAAATACGGAGTTAGGGTTCGAAATGGAATGGGAATGGCACTTATAAAAAAGAGGTTGTCCATGAGAAAATGCATATGCGCTATTTTAACGATCTTCATTGCAGTTTTGTGTAATGCCCAGAATGCGAAAAACCTGAAAGTCCAGGGCGAGGTGGTATGCGCGAAAACTGCACTCCTGTCATTTCCCAAGAACGGCGTCGTCTCGTATGTCGCTCCGTTCGGCACCTTTGTGAAAAGCCCGCTTGTCGATGCAGATGGCAGGATCATAAGGCAGGGCGATCTGCTGGCGTCCCTGGATACGACATATTATAAGATGGCGTTGAAAGAGGCGGAATTGAAAGTCGAGATGTCAAAGACCGCATTTAACCAGATGAAGAAAGACTACGAACGCGCCTTGCAGCTTTCGAAGGGCAATGCGATAAGTGAAAAGGACCTGCTCAATGCCGAAACCCTGTGCAAGAACGCGGAATACGAACTCCTGAAGGACAGCCAGGACCTGGCAATGGCGGCATTGGACCTGGACTCATGCAATATCTATGCGCCGTTCAGCGGCATGGTCGAAGAAGTCTTTTTCAGGGCCGGTGTGGGCGTCCCGCAGGGGACAAATGTCGTCAAGCTGTCGATGATCTCCCCGGTGATTATAAGGATCAAACTGCCACAGGAGGCGATGGACGGCGTCAGCCTCCGCGACAAGATAAGCATTTATCCGGTCGGCTCCGACCAGCCTTCCGGCGGATGGTTTGACCGGAGATATGCCTTCTCCGATCACATCGACCTCTTTGCCAGGAATGAGCCCAAGGCGATACCGAAACTCTCCGAAAAACAGGACAAGATGGCAAAGGTCCGCCAGATCCAGATAGTTTTCGCGACGGAGATCGAAAAAGGGAAGATCTCCCTGACGATCCCGCCCGCCGCATTGAACAAGGACGACGAAGGCAACTTTGTGTTCAGGGCGAAGGATCAGGTTTTTCCGACACCTCTGCCCCTCGAATTCACGGTGGAGAAAGTAAGGGTCAAGCCCATGGACGCTTTTGTCCATAGCACGACATACGACCATGTAGTCCTGGCGGATCCCGGCTCCCTCAAGGTGAACCAGTTCATAGTGACAATAGCCGAGACCCCTTTGAAGGACAATGAAACAGTCGTGTTCCAGGAGCTTGACTGGCAGTTCAAGGAAGGACAGCAGGTCAATGTGGAGATAATTAAAACGGAGCACTAATTGCTGCTCGATACTGGAAACTTGGAATTTGAATATACACATCCTTTGAAAGACTCCATCTTTGCATTTTTACACCGCCCTGCTATTTTTGAGGCAGTTTAAAATCAGGGGAACATGGATGTCCCCTAAAACAATAGGAGGAAAGAATGGCGAATTCGAAGTTCATGACACCAGTGAAACCCAGTGAAACTCTGGCGGCGATCGTGGGTCCAAATCCGCTTCCAAGGACGGAAGTCACAAGGAAGCTCTGGGCCTACATCAAGAAGAACGACCTCCAGGACAAGAACAACAAGCGCATGATCAACGCCGATGACAAGCTCAAGCCGATCTTCAAGAAGGATCAGGTATCGATGTTCGACATGACCAAGCTTGTAAGCAAGCACCTTTCGTAAGGCCGGGGAACAATTTTCATTAAGGAGCCGTCTAAAAACGGCTCCTTTTTTATTTCTGTGGAAGCTTGCAGAAGACAGTACTTGATGAAATCAACGCAACTAATGCATCCAATGAAACAAATCTTTCCCAAAACAACGGACAACTTTTCCAGATATCATAAGATCCCCTTTGCACAGTGATTAAAATTTTCAAACAATACATCAAATCAGGAGTTTTTCACTACAGAGGGCACGAAGCTCACGAAGTTTAATTCTGTAAAATATGTTTGCATTACTCCCCTTGGTGGACTTCGTGCCCTTCGTGGTGAAATATCCGAGTTGTCTGTGGCCGGTTAGCCAGTGAAAGTCTGTGGCCGAATATCTTATTTGAAGCATTTAGCGATCGGGAGCTTCTGCGACTTGGCGTCCTTGACGAAGATGTCCGCGACGGCCCTGGAATATTCCTCGAATGCGTTGATATTCTGATGACGAATCCTGAAGGGATTGAGTAATATAGCCTGTGGCTTCAGCCACAGGTTTCGTATAAAAGATGATTCGTCCTGTAGGGACGGAATATACTCTGCCCCTTCAGGGCAAAACAAATTTTGGGATTCAATACCTATGGTTGAAACCATAGGCTTTATTACCTAACGCATTCCATGCGTAAAGAGGAAAAACAATCTAACTCTCATATTATTAAAATGTTACACTTAAGTTAACGGCATTGGCATGGTGCCGGCCTTCATTCAAGAAAGTTTTATTTTTCATATGTGATGCTATTCAATTGATCCGCGTGACTTCAGATTTGCTAGACGCTGTCTGGCCAGATCCCGGACCCAGATGTCGAAAGCCTCGGGATTTCTCCTGTATTCACCCCATAGCTTCCTGGATGGTTCTGGCAGCGCAATGATGCCTTCCAGATCTGCGACCCCTTCAAGAATGATGCGGACGGCCTCTTCCGCAGGAATGGCATCCTCGGGAATTTTTCCGGATCCGTAAATGCGGGAGACAACATATCCGGGACACGCTACCGAGACATTGATCTTCTCATCACGGAGTTCATACCTCAGGCTTTCACTGAGGGATATCACGGCTCCCTTGGTGGTGCAGTAGGGAACCTGGTATGGCAGAGGCAGGAGTCCGCCCATTGATGCGGTGTTGACGATGTGTCCGGATCCCTGGCGTCTCATGATCGGAAGGGCGGCATTGATTCCGTATATGACTCCCCAGAGGTTGATGTCTATGATACGCTGCCAGAATTCAATGGTCGCGTCGCCGATCGGCAGCGAACCGGGAATTCCGGCATTGTTGAACAATACGTTGAGCCGGCCATTGGACGAGGCGGTGTCTTCAACCATCTTCCTCACCTGCTCCTGTTTCGTCACATCGACGACCATGGAACGGATGCGTCCGGAATGGGCGGAAAGCCGGGCGACCGAGGACTGCAGCATTTTTGCGTCCCTGTCAGCCATGCATACGACTGCTCCGGCCTGCAGGAGGGCTTCCGCCAGGGAAAAACCGATTCCTGAAGCCGCGCCGGTAACCACGCATACTTTTCCATTGAAATACTCTTTCACCTTCATATTACAGCATCCTCCTTGTTTGATTTTTCCGTAGCCAGCTGCCTGATGATCACCCAGCGAGTGATCAGAAACGCCAGCGGTCCAGTATATAACACCTTGAACAGGGCAAATTCCATGAATGGCAGACCGGAAACTCCGGAGAGGCGGAAGAGTCCATAGGAGAGAGGGACAACGATGATGACTGAAGCCAATCCGAGCATGCAGCCAAGTCCCCAGGCATTCAAGGGCATGCGGGAAAGCAGGAATCCTGCACGCGGAAATCCGCCTGCGCCCGCGAACTGTCCGGTCTTGATGGACCTGCGCACTCCTGCCACCGTGAATAGCGACACCACCAGGGGCATTATGAAGGACGTGATCGTCGTATCGACCATGATGCAGCCGTCCCCCCAGAGCGGTACAAATCCCATCCTGGTGTTTACGGCCCATGCCAGAGCCGGATTGACCAGCATGTTGATGATGGCGCATATTGCTGACTGTATGAGGATATATTTTCCGACCATCTGATCCTTTTCCCGTTTTTGGAAATAAGGCTCTTTCTCAGATCGAGTGGGTAACTCGAATGGAAAGACTGAATATCCAATCCTGCCATGCAGGACAAGTATCCAATTTATCACGCAATGCGTGACAAGGAATATCCAACCGATGAAGGGAAGAAAAGACGAACTCATTCAACAGTCAGAGAAAATTAATTATTCCTTAAAAAAACGACTAATTGAGCCCAATATTATTCAAAAGAGGCAATTTGAAATGGCCTCTACTAGTCACTTTTACTGATTACCCGTCTTCGTTAAAAACTACGCTGCGGCAAGCTGTTTACTTCCCCGTCCCATTCTTCTGTCTTCTGACGACAGTTCCTAGTTCAGCTCCAGCCCTTTTTTCCTGAGCAGGTTCCGCAGCAGTTCGATGTCCATGCTGGATGACAGTGTGGCCGTCCTGCCTTCATTGCCAAGTTTCAGTCCGTCAATGATTGCCTTCTTGATTTCCGGCTGGTCCACCTTGATCTCGCTTGTGATATCGAGCACGACCAGGCCGCTGAGCAGGTCCTTGAGGGCTTTGGCCTTCGCTTCGTCCTGCATGGTGACTTTTGCCGTTGCGCTGATCTTCTTCTCCACCATGTTCATTTCCAGGCTGGCATTGACAAGATTGGCCAGGAACGGCTTCTGCTGGATCTCCTGTTCAGGAAGTTTCATTAAAGAGAGGTTGAGCATGGCATTGGAGGCGGCAAGCCTGTCCATGACAGCGAGTCCGTCCTTGTCCCATCCGGTTTTTCCGTCGACGTATTTGCTGATGAACTTGTCGACTAGCTCCGGTCGTCCGAAGGCGACGATGTTTTCATTGATGAGGACGCCCTGGTTCAGTTCATTTTTCTGTTCATCCTTCATTTCGATGGTCGTAAGGGTTCCGAGCCTCGGTAATTTCCTCGAATTGGCCACGACCGGGGAATTCATGATGTCTTCAGTATCAAAATTGCCTTCGAGGATGATGAGCACTTCCTTGTCCTTTACGACATTGATCCACACGCAGGTGATGTCACCAAGGTCCAGTCCGCTGAACTCTCCGATCTTCTCGAGCTTGTCATTGAACTGTTTTTCAGCGGCGTCAAGGATTGTCTTCGTCTCTTTTTCCTTCCGGGCGGCGTTAAGATCCAGCCGGACGCTGAACATGACTTCTTCCGGGATGCTCTGCGCGAGTTTCTTTTTAGCCGGCTCTTCGGCCTGGCTGGAGATAAGAGTGGTGATGGTGACGGCTGCCGCGATCAGGAGTGTCTTGATTTTCATATATATTTCCTTTTATAGAGTATTTATCGGATGCCTTAACATACCCTTTTATACGGTATTTGCTTCCTGAAGGTTACAATTGGGCGGGAGATTTGCCGTTGCGAGGCGGGTTTGTCGAATCCACAGGCCTTGTTGAAAATAAACAAGTTCGGGGTATTATTGAGAACTGAAAATACGTCTGATTAAACCAGCATCAACGTAATCCAGGGGTACGAATGAGCAAGAAAGAGCATTTTGAAATACAGCACCAGCACAATGAGGAGGACGGGATCCATATTGTCCATTTCAAGGGGCACTTTGATTCTGTCTCATCTCCGGCGGCGGAAGCCAAGATGTCCGAAGTCATAGAAAAGGGCGACAGGATCGTGGCCAATTTCAGTGAACTGATATATATAAGCAGCGCCGGACTGAGAGTCCTGCTTGTCGCCCTCAAGAAAAGCAAGAACAAGAATACCAGGATCGTCTTCTGTGCCCTCGGGGAAAATGTCAGGAAGGTCTTTGAGATCAGCAACTTCCTTTCGATACTCGACGTTGCCGGAACCCACGAGGAGGCAGTGGAGCGAGTGAAAAAGCATAAAGCGAAATCCTGATGTCAGAATTACCAGAGACAGACAGTAAATCCAAGGAAGCGGCGTTAAAAGGATTGTTTATAGCTGGCCTCCTTGACGCGATCATCACATCCGTCGCGTTCATCATGGCCAATTCCAGCGTCCTCCTTGCGGACTTCCTCAAGACTTCAATAGAGCTTCTCGCGATCTTCCTTTCATGGATGGCGATGCGCCGGATAAACAGGGGGGACAAGTCTTTTGAGTATGGGCTGGGCAAGCTTGAGAACATGCTGAGCATCTTCGTCGGGTTTGTCATGTTCGTCTCGTTCGTCATAATCATGGTGAACGCGATCAGGAACATATTCCATCCCGGACATATCGCCGGAATCGGTGTCTGGATAAGCGTAGGCGCCCAGTCGCTCTACCTAGTGATAAACGGCTCCCTCTACGTGAAGAACAAGAAGCTCGCGAAGTCTTCCTCGTCTCCGCTGATGGATTCGCAGACCCGGCTCTTCCTGACCCGCTTCATCGGGAATCTCTTCATCCTGATCTCCCTTGCACTCAGCCTGCTGCTGAAGAAATACAGCTGGTCGGTGTACATAGATCCTGCCGCTTCAATGATAATAGCGTTCTCGATCCTGTCCGCAATACTGGGGATATTCTCCAGCTCCATCTACGACCTTCTCGACAGGACGCTTGAAGAGGAGCGCCAGATCCTAATCCTGCAGGAGCTGGTCGGATTCTTCGATGACTACCAGCAGGTCCACGGGATACGGTCGAGGCGTTCCGGCAGCAAGGTCTATATCGAGATATTCCTGGAGTTCAGTCCTGAAAAGACGGTCGCCGAAGTCCAGAAGGTCATCGACAAGCTCCGCGGAAACCTCGAGAAGAAGATCCAGGGCAGCAGCGTGACCATCGGATTGACGACGGAAGCCGTGAAGTAGGGGCGGACGACGAGCATTATTAGCAGTGATATCGTTTTCTCATTTCATGCTCCTGTTCAGCTCAGGTAAAAAATCAGGGTGCCCCCGGGCCCTGATATTCATAGGTCGCGATCATGTATTCCCCGCCGTCTTTCCTTCCGAAAAAATGATAGACCAGATGGATTTTTTTGTTGAATCCAAAATCCAGAGGATTGTACACCGGGTCGCCCTTCCTTTCCCCGAAGATCTCCTTATTGATCTCCTCATTCGACTTTTTTCTTGGCTTCCCGCATTCCGGAACCTTGAAATTGAAGCTCTTCTTTTGCGTGCTCCCCTTCGAGCCACCACTGTCCAGCTTGATGAATGGAAAAGCCAGCGAGCCGATATTCTTGTCGTCATCTGCGTTATAGCTGTTCGCCACGCATATATGCAGTTCCTGGTCGCATGCATACTCCGACGTCGCCTTCAGGCACTCATTGCGATCTTTTTCAGGCGAGTCCGGATACGATGTGGACGCATTGACGCTGTTCGCAAAGGGAATGATATCGCCCGGTTTCATTCGCTGAGGAGGTGCGGTGAAGGTAAATTTAACCTCGCGAATGGCCGTAAAATTTTGCTTCACTTTGGGGGCGCCATAGCTAGTCCCCGTGCGTACAAACCGCTCTTGAATGCTTTTTTTCTTGTAGGTTGCGCTGTTCGTGGAAAATGTCAGTCCGGAAACAGGAGGCTGGCTTTTCACCAGTCTCGGTTTTCCGACCAGCACCCAGCCGCCTTCCCTGGGAACGACTTTGACAGTGGACTTTGCCGAACCGAATTCTTTTCCATTGGCGTCGGACACCTTCACGACAAGTTCGTAGGTGCCTTCCTTGTCAAACTTGGTCTTGTATGGGTTGTTGAAGTCCGGAACAGGCTTGCCATTTACCGTCCATTCAAACTTGGCATTGGCGGGAGGAGGATTCATAAGCACCTGGAAAGATTGCTCCTGCCCCACGTCCAAGGTCGGTGCGGACGGATCGATCTTCACAGGAGAGACAATGATTTTCCTGTAGACAAAGTCGATCGGCATCTTGACCTTGTTGCTGTTATCATCCATCACGTCCGTCAGGCCCAGGATCAGGAAACCGATCTCGTTCAATCCCGGTTTCAGCGATATGCAGCCGTCCTTGTCCCAGTCGAGCAGGTCAGTTCCGGCGTAAGGTTTCAGGAATACTTTTACATTCTTATCCTCGCAGGGGGAATCCACCCAGAGTTTCTGATCGCCGATGATCGTCCCGTCCACAAGCGGTTTCTTTTTCCCGGTTTCGTCCTTGTACACCAGACTGTAATCTGGGAAGACATGCTTGCCGATGGAGCCGTCTTTGACCTTTTCATACTCATCGGCGATCGTCTCCCAGTTCTTGTCCTGGTTGCCCACGAGTGAGGCCCGGTCGAAGGGAATCGGAGGCGACCCCGCGCCCAGTCCGGCATTGTAGACCACCATTTTTTCGTCCTGATACTTCAGTACCGCTTCGTGATCGGTCGGCCGGTTCGGGTCGGCGACCATGATGTTCCCTTCGGGCGTCACGCCATATGCGACAATGGCGTGGCATGCACCGGAAGGATGTGTCAGCCCCAGCACCTGCGGCTTGCCTGTCCGCAGGGCAAAGGAGATCTCGTCCCGCAGTTGGATGTCGCTTCTGGACAGTTCGCTGGAGTCCGTGGAAATCTCCGCCTTGGCGTAGAACTGCATTATGGAGGCAAAGCGGTATCCCAGGGAATCATCCTCCCAGCGCTCAATTGTCTTGTCGTTGCGCCCGTTGTTGTCGTACCGGCTGTACAATGAGGGATCTTCAATACTCTTCCGGTGCAGGAAATACCAGACTGAGGTCAGGCTCATGCCATTGCACAGGCCGGTGGACTGGTAATACGTGCCATAGTTCGGAAAGGACCAGTTGTCCTGTTCCATTTTATATTCGGTTTTGAATTCCTTGGACAATTCGGATTCATCGACCGACAAGACGACCACGTCGCTGAAATGCCTGGTCGCCACCGTGACCGAACTTTCCGTCCTCTTGAACATGGGAAGGGCGTCCAGTGTTCCATTCTTGCGGTTATAGAGAAATCCCATGGCGAACTTTCCGGCCGGGACTTTGACCGGGATTGTCACTTTCATGTAGTGCCGGGCGGAACTGCCGCCATTGTCGATCGTGATGAGTGGAGAGAGATCCTTGAAATTGGGGCCGAAAGTATTCTTGGTAATTGCTGCATACGACATGCGGAAACTGCGAGCGTCCGGATAGGATCCCTCCGGGACGTCCACGATGAATCCGTCCAGCGGACTGCCTTTCTTGTGCAGTTCGATGATGCCTCCGGAGGGCTTGACGGTTGCGGAAAGAAGGCTGACACTCGCGCCAGTTTCCATCCTGCCGGTCACCGCGCCGGGAGGCGCTGCGGAATTCGCAACATCACCATTCCTTGACAGGTACAGCACCAATGCCACGCCTATTGCGGCCAGCAATGTCATCACCAGCAAAAGAATCGAAAGACAGCCGATGATAATAATTTTAGTTTTCGTCATGATGGAAAGTAATCATGAAACGACAGGAATACAAGATGACTGCATGTCACGTCGCGGCAGGAGGAGTCGGATATTTCACCACGGAGGATAAGTCAACCGCAGGCCGACGGCTGCTGACCCATCTTGACTTCCAATCTCCCCATATTATCTTTAGCAGCCATGAAATTTATATTTGTTACATTGGTATTCTTTGCGATTTTCTATCCGACTTTAGCCCAGAATAACTTTACCAGGGGCAGCGAGATCGAACCGTTGCCCAAGGAACTGAAGCCGGGCGAATACGTCTGGATCCCGGAAGTGTCGCCCAAGGGGCCGGTCGTCGTCATCGTGAGTTTGCCGTCACAGGAGATCTACGTCTACCGCAACGGTGTCCGCATCGGGCGGTCTACCGTCAGCTCCGGCAAGGAGAATTAAACGCCGGCAGGGATATACACGATCCTCCAGAAGGAGGTCGACCACGAGTCCACGATTTACAAGGGGGCGAAGATGCCGTACATGCAGCTGCTCACCTGGGACGGCATCGCGTTGCATGCTGGCAAGCTTCCCGGATATCCCGCCTCGCACGGCTGCGTGCGGTTGTCGGAGGAATTCGCCGAGAAACTGTATTCGGTGACGAAAAACAGCTCGACTGTCATTGTCACGGACCAGAAGTATGCGCCTGGCAAGACGGCAAGCCCCGGACTGCTGCTCAGCGGCAAGATCGGTGACGCGCCTCTGGAGAAACTGCCGGCCGCCGGTTTCGAGTGGCAGCCGGAGAAATCCGCAGAAGGAGCGGTGTCCATCATCTTCAGCATGTCAGACTCGGTTCTCTATGTGTTCCGCAACGGCGTCCAGATCGGGCGTACCGCATTCAACCTGGACAAGAAGGTCGCAATTTCAGGCAGCCATGTCTATTCTGCACTTGACAGCGTGGATTCTGACGGGAAGCGCGACTGGCTGTCTGTAACCAATATCGGCGGTGGAGAGAATCTGGACGTGAAGGCTTTGTCGGAGATCACCAAGATCCCCCCGAAGTTTGTTGAGAATGCGCGTGGTATCATTACATCGGGCACGACGTTGATCATAACCGACCTGCCGGTTTCACCAGAAGCGCACAAGGGCCATGATTTCAGCATCACGACAGCTGATCCCGAGCAGCCGAAAGTTCCGCATGGGAAATGATCTTCATCCCTTAAGTGCAGCCGTCATCATAATGATATCTTATCCGTGCTCACGGATTTTTCGATTTTTTTCGGTACGTAAGCCCGCTTCCGCCAAAGTGACCGGCGTCAACAAGAACGGCGAAAATAAAAAGCGCCAGCCAGCCGCCTGACAGCGAATGATTGTTGTTCAGCATGGCCGCCATGTAGGCGAGGGTGGTATACGGCATGAACACGAATCCCAGTATCGGCCACAGATGTGTATCGAATGAACGTCCGAACCAGTCCGTGAACAGCAGGGCGACGAACATCAACACCCGTGGCACGGCCAGGGCGACAGCTGCAATTAAGCATCCCATATCTTTTCTCCTTTGCTGGCGGACTTCTTATCATGCGTCCGCCGTATTGTGTATTGTTAAATAGAACTTCCGAATCCCGGAAATCAAGATATCCTCTCACTAAGTCGAAGATCCCGGCCCTCTCATGCGTCGGGACCACTAAGTCACGAAGTACAAATCAACCGCAGATAAACGCAGATTAACACAGAAAGCCCATATTTTATTAAACAGATTCCCCTTTGTGAACTTCGAGTCCTTCGTGGTGGAAAATCTGTGTTTATCCGCGTTCATCAGCGGTTAATTGCTTCTTTGCGACTTGCCGCGTGGATCTCTCACTGCTCACTGTTTACTGATTGCCGATTACTAAGAGGATTTTTCTGGCATAATATCTGCTTCAAGGGATCCTGGAACAGGAAAGGAGTCTCTCATGAAAGTACATGAGACATATTACAGTACCGTTTCAATATGCATGCCCATGATCCTGCTCGTGTCTGCTTTTCTCATGCAGGGCATCAATCATACTCTGGCTTTGCCCGCCAGCTCCCTGCTTATGGTGATGATTACGGCGGCCTGCGCAGGGATAATCTGCGGAATTGAAGGACTCGTCAAGCATGAGAACATGAAATGGATGTCGGTCGCAGGAATGGCCATGAATGCATTCCTCGTCTTCATCTGCTATGCGATCCTGCAGGCGTTGTAGGTACGTATTCAGTAAACTATGTCGTTTACTTAATCCGTACTAAAAATAAAATGCAAAAATTGGATGGGGACACCATAGTAATCCGGAGAGCCCATGGAATCAAGGGATCCGAGTTTATGTCTCAACTTCCGACCTCCCGTCTTCTCCAAGGCTACGCCGCGGCAGGCTGTCCTCTGTCGTCTGCCCTCTGTCGTCTGATTACTGACAACTGCCTCTCGGCAATTGCATGTCCCTGCCGGGAATGTATATTGCCTTTTCATTTCGCATAAAAAACTTCGAACATAAATGAATATGGAGGATATCATGTCGAGAAAAGCATTGTGCCTGTTGTCATGTCTGCTGCTGGCTTTAACCGCAGGCGCCGCCGAATATTCCATCCGTGGCACGACTGACAAGGATGTGGCGATTTACAAGCCTGGCGAGAAAATGGTGTTCACCCTCCGTGTCCTTGACAATGGAAGCCCGGTCGCCGGCAAGACAGTGAAATGGACGCGCACTGGCGATGACGGAAAGACCGAGAAAGGCGAAGGTGTCGTAGATGAAAAAGGGCTGACAGTTACCACTTCAACTGACAAGCCCGGATTCGTCCGCATCCTGGCACACGCGTTCGGAGAAGACGGCAAGAACCTGCAGGGGTTTGTAGGTGGCTGGGGAGACAACAAGAACGGAAATATTTTCTTTGACGGCGGCGCATGCGTGGATCCGGAAAAGCTGATAACCGTCGAGGAGCCGAAGGATTTCGATGAATTCTGGAAAGCCACCAAAGCAAAGCTGGCGGAAGTCCCGCTCAAGGCGGAACAAAAGGAAGTGCCCAGCAAGAATCCCAAGGTCAAGATCTATGAGGTGAAGATCGACTGCGCCGGTCCAAGGCCGGTGACCGGCTATCTGACTGTTCCCGCGGACGCCAAGGAGAAATCATTGCTCGGCATCCTGCAGTTCCACGGATACGGAGTCAGGAAGCACACTCCTCCCGGCGGGCTGAATGACAAGGCGATCGTCTTCGATGTGAACGCACACGGAATGGAACTCGGCAAGGATGACGAGTATTTCAAGCAGCTGCAGAAGGATCTTCAGAACTACTGTTTCAAGAAGGATGAGAACACCGACCGCGAAAAAACCTACTACTACGGAATGGCAATGCGCGTTATGCGGGCTTTGGAATACGTGAAGTCCCTTCCAGAATGGAACGGCAAGGATCTGCAGAGCAACGGCGGGAGCCAGGGCGGACTGCAGGGCCTGTGGGGTGCCGCTTTGGACAAGGATGTCAGCTCCAGCAGCATATGGTCTCCATGGTGCTGCGATTTCGGCGGTATCACCCTGGGCAGGCTCCGCGGATGGCGTCCTGACTACAATGAAGCCCTGAACTACTTCGACCCCGTCTTCCATGCGAAACGCATCAATTCCAAGGTCCATCTCATTGCCAACTACGGCGACTACACCTGTCCGCCGTCCAGCGTGTGGATCGTCTACAACAACATCCCTCACGAGAACAAGTCGATGGAAGTGAAGCAGGGCTGCACTCACGGCTATGAGATGAAGAAATGCATGAGGTATGTGATCACCCCGAAGGAAATCAAGGACGTCGGCGAGAAGAAATAGATTCAAGAGAAGTTCGGGAGTGCGGGAGTGCTAAAGTTCGGGAATATGGAAGTCAGAATATAAGCTAAATGGATTTATTCCACTCGTTGGAGTTCACAGCTTTAGCGTGCGTATTATACGTTGTCATACATGAAATACGATGATGAATCCTGCAGGGACGGAGGCAATAATTCCCACCCCATATTTCAAAATGCGGAGGCCTGCATTGGGAATTTCATAATCACATCGCTGATTCCGGTCACGGTTCAAGCCGTCCTGCGGCCGCCACCTATGAAATTCACAAGAATCATGATGATTGCGACGACAAGCAGAACATGGACAAATCCACTCATCGTATATGATGTAATCAACCCCAACAGCCAAAGCACAATCAGAATAATTGCAATTGTGTATAACATGGTCGTTCTCCTCTTTTACTTGTTTTAAAATCAATCTTTCTCTCTGAAAGCAGTATAAGCCGTGACACGCATGCCCGCCATGGGGTGAAAACCTGCTTTCCCATGGGGTAAAACACTACCGTGGCAAGAGGATGATAACCTTCGGGATTCCGCATGCTATGGGGTGAAACCCTGCCACACACTATTTTTTATCCCATTCCTGGAACGCCTTCAGCGTTCCCAATTAATTTTAACTCTGTGCCTCCGTGGTCAATCTTACTGACACCTGTCGTCTGTCCTCTGTCGTCTGATTACTGTCACCTGACCACTGATTACCGATTAATGGTAACTTCCCCAAATCACCCTTTTCCCATCTCGGTTATGATCGTGATCATCGGCATGAAGAGGGCAATTACGATTGTCCCGACAAGCACCGCCAGTACCACGATCATCAGAGGCTCGAGCATCGAGGTGAACGCATCGACCGCATTGTCCACGTCTTCGTCGTAGGTGTCCGCTATCCTCTCGAGCATGTCCGGCAGTTTTCCGGTCTGCTCGCCCACCTGGATCATGCTGACGACCATCTTGGGGAAGATATGCGTCGCCGCCAGGGGCTTGGCTATGCTTTCACCCTCCTTGACGGCGTCATGGACTTTCTGGACCGCTGCTGAAACCACTTCGCTCCCCGATGTCTCCTTCACGATCTGGAGGGCGTTGAGCACCGGCACCCCCGACGACATCAGCGTGCTGAGGGTCCTCGAGAACCTGGCTATGGCCGACTTCGAGATGATGGGGCCGAAAAGGGGCATGCGGTATTTAATCCAGTCGAACGCGAACTTCCCCTTCGCTGTCCTGTTTGCCAGTTTGTAGGCGGCGCAGAGGAAGACTATGACGATTATCGTCGCCAGTATATGGTCCTTCAGCATGTTGCTGATCTCGATCACGTAGCGGGTGAGCGCCGGCAGCGGCTTATCCCCCAGAAGTTCGGCAAACATGGTCTCGAACCTTGGGACGATGAAGATCATCAGTCCCGACGTAATGATCACGGCTATCGAAAGCACGACGATCGGATACACCATCGCCGACTTGATCTTCGCTGTGAGCCTTGCGGCCTTTTCGAGGAGTTCAGCCAGACGGTTGAGTATCTTCTCCATCGCGCCCGACGCCTCGCCGGCCCTCACCATGTTGATGTACAGCTTGTCGAACGATTTCGGATTCTGGGTGAGCGCCTCGGAAAATGTCAATCCTTCCTCTATGTACCTGGCGGAATTCCCGAGGATGTTCTTTTCAGCCTTGTTCGTCGACTGGTCCTCGAGGATCCGCAGTGACTGGACCAGCGGAAGTCCCGCATCCAGCAGGATCGACAGCTGCCTGGTGAAAATCATCAGGTCCTTGCGTTTCAGCCCCGGCTGTCCGAACGAAAGATTCAAGCCCGCCATCATCGAGCCCTTCGACCCGCCCTTGACCTCCGCTCTCGCCATTTTAGCCGGTTTCTTCGATGAGCCCTCGCTGACAGCCGTCAGGAACAATCCCTGCTCCTTCAGCGTCAGGTTGACGGCCTGCTCGCTGGCGGCCTCAAGACATCCTTTTATCTCCTTGCCAACTGTATCCATCGCCACATATTTAAATAACGGCATGACACATCCTCCTCGATTTAGTTTTCAGGATGGATGGATTAATGGATGACCCGCCGTCGCTGGGAAGCTATGGCGAGGCAAGCTGGATGGATGTGAAAAAATGAAAAAGAGAAATAAGAACTCGTTTTCTGATTCATTTCAAACCCATTCATCCAATCATCCAGACATCCAACCATCCGTCCCAGCTTATTTGGGACAGTGTTGTTATGTAAAGCGATTTCGCTTATCGCGTTCAACCCACTGCCTTTCGAGGATGATTGAATCCGGGGCATTCCTAATTATCAGAAATCCCCATAGTTTACAAAGCATAATTCATGCCCTTTGAATGCATGTAGCTTGTGCGTAAAACTTGGTTACGTGATGATCAGGATTGAGACATCAGTTTGTAGGAGTTCACAACTTTAGTTGTGTCTTATCTTGGCGACATTTCGGAATCAATCACTGTATTTTTCAACAATCCATATCCTGACGCAGGAGGGCTTCCGTTGAAGATATCTTCGCACGGAGTCACAGAGACACCAAGTTTTAATCCCGTAAAATATGTTTGTTTATGGTGAGCTTGTCGAATCCATCGCAAACAACCTTTCAAAGAAAGGTCATGAGCAGACGAAAGAATTATTCGGAAGCGGACATCCGTTTCCGAATAATCCTTTGTCCCAGTCCATATTTTATTAACCTTGGAGCACTCTTGAAACCAATTATTCCTACTTTGCGGCTTTGTGCCTTTGTGCCTTTGTGCGAGAACATTTTTGCTTGATTTCCAAAAGCCCAAAAAAGATTTCATCCATCCATCCGTCATCCTGTGGGATAACTCTGTTTTATTTTAAATAATTGTATTTTTCCCGGCTTGATATTTGCAACCGGTTGCACTACTCTATGGGCTATTCACGGAGAAAAATTAAAATACCTATCATCGAGGAGAGCATATGATCAGGAAATTATTTTCAGGACGGGCTCTGGTATTGTCACTGGCCGTAATCGCATTCACCGCCCTGTGTGGCGACGTAGCCGCCGCCGATGCCGCGCCTGCCGCACCGTTTGTCTTGAACGATTTCAACAAGACGCTGGATTTCACCTACGTGGACTGGCAGGACAAGGTGACGGCCGCCAACGGCCACCTCGTACTGAAGGGACTGAAGTGCTCGGGCGGCGGCGGAGTCAACCTCAAGATGGATCTCTCGGCATATGCCAGCCGCTCTCCCGCGCTCAAGATCAAGGCGAACCCGGCGAACACCGGGAAGGGGCTGTACGTCATCATCTCGGACAGCAAGGGGCACAGCGGACGCTGGACCTTCCAGACGCCGGCGCCGGCAGATGAATTCACCATCGTCACGGCGAAGGGTTCCGCCGCGCTCTCGAATCCGAATGTGAAGGAAGACAAGGACAGCCCTGACAAGCCGGGCGACGTGGATCTGACGAACGTCACCCAGTTCCACGTGGGCGGCGACTGGAGCAAAGCAACCCTCGACGTAGAGATCGACGCCCTGCTCCTCGTGGAGCCGGACGCGAAGATTCTGGCCGACCGCGAGGCCTACGTGAAAGTGCAGGCCGAAGAAGTGGCCGCTGCTGTGAAAAAGGCCGAGGATGAGAAGCAGGCTGCCGCCAAGAAGCGCGCCGCCATGATCAAGAGCTACGGCTACAGCGGCGAGAATTCGCCGACTCTCGTGAACGTCTCCCTGGTCGCACCCGACATCCTCTCCCTCACCGTCGAAGCCCAGTGGATAAAATCATCGACCATTGTCAAATATGAACCTCAGGAAGGAGACCAGAAGATTGAGGAGAAATGGCCCGACGGCGGAGCGAACAACGGAATCCGCCGCGCCAAGCTCATGCGCAACGGCAAATTCCTCGGCATCCTGCAGGGCATCAAGCTCGACTGGCTGACCAACGGCGAAAACATCGCAGGCGACCCCTTCCTCTATTTCCTCGCCGACGACCCCGATAATTTCACTGTCACCTCACAGGACGACCCGGACTTCGCCAACGGCGTCAAGCCGGCAAAAGTCCACCGCAAGTCCATTCCTACCAACGTGCCGCTGCCCGGAGGCAATTATCCGACGCGCCACCGCGTCTACCTGAAGATGCCGTCCACCCTCAAGGCTGGAAAGACATATTCGGTCAAGACCGAGAAGATCAACCTCAAGAACCCGAACCCAACGTTCGCTGTCGACTATGCGAAAATGCTCAGCGAGGCCGTCCACGTCAACCAGAACGGCTACCACCCGAACGATCCCTACAAGAGGGCGCTGCTCTCGGTATGGCTCGGGACCGGCGGTGCCTTGAAGTTCCCCGACGGACTGAATTTCTCCATCGTCGAGGACGGCAGCGGCAAGCCCGTATTCAACGGCAAGGTTGAGCTGGTCATGGACATCGACGGCAAGGAGGAGCTCTGGACCAAGCCCGCCAAGAACTACGCGCAGACCGCAGTATACAAGATGGACTTCAGCGCCTTCAATACCCCCGGCACCTTCCGTGTCTGCGTGGAAGGCATTGGTTCGAGCTACCCGTTCCAGATCGGCGAATCGGTCTGGGAAAAGGCTTTCCAGCTCCAGATGAAAGGCCTCTACAACAACCGTAGCGGCATCGAGGTCGGTCCGCCCTACAGCGAATACAAGAAGCCCCGCGACTTCCACCCCGATGACGGCTGCGTGGTCACCCGCGCCACCTTCGACGTCATGGAAAAAGGGCAGTACAACATGAAAGATCTGCCCAAGACCGACACTGGCGAAGTGATCAAGAACGCCTGGGGCGGCTATCATGACGCCGGTGACTGGAACCCGCGCCGCGTCACCCACATGAACACCACCTTCTCGCAGCTGGAACTGATTGAGATCATGCCGGAATATTTCAGCAAGATCAAGCTCAACATCCCTCCCACTTCCGGAGAAGGCATACCCGACATCATCACCGAAGCGCTCTGGGAGGTCGACTGTTTCCGCCGCATACAGCTTCCCGACGGAGGAATCCCCTATGGCATCGAATCGGAGACCGACCCGATGTCGGGCGAGATTAGCTGGCTCTCCACGCAGCATCTCTATGTCCTCGCACCGAATATCCGTGACTCCTGGTTCTACGCCGCCGTGGCGGCGCGCGCTGCGAAGGTTTTGCGGCCGATCAAGCCGGAACTCGCGAAGGTCTACGAGGACAGCGCCGTGAAGGCCTTCACCTGGGCCGAAGCGGACTACGCCAAGAAGGTCGCCGATAAAACCCTCGACAAGATGAAAGGAGAGCTCTGGCAGGCCAAGGACTGGCGCAACGCCTCGGCACTGGTGCTCTATGACATCACAGGCGACAAGAAATATCACGATGTATTCATGGAAGGCACCTTCCTGAAGAAGCCCGGACAGGACATCTGTTCCTGGGGCGGGGGCATCCAGACCGACGCCGCATTCCTCTATGCCCGCATGGACGACGCCAAGACCGATCCTGAAATCAAGAAGAACGCCCGTGCCGCCGTGCTCAAGCTGGCAGACTTCTCCATGGACTACGCAAAGAACAACGCCTTCAACGTCACCTGCCGCGAAAAAGGAAGGCCCATGTTCGCAGGCTTCTTCAGCGTCTCTGGCGGCATGGAGGTGGCGCGCGCCCACTTCCTGACCGGCGACAAGAAATATCTCGAGGGCGCCATCCAGTCATGCCAGTTCGGAATGGGATGCAACCCTGGCAACATCGTCTATACCACCGGCATGGGCTCCAACCCCGTTAAGAACCCGCTGCAGCTCGACGCCCGTTCCTCGGGACAGCCGACGCCTGTCGGACTCTCGGTGTTCGGAAACTCCGACATCTGGAACTTCCGCGGTAGCTTCTGGGACATCAACATGCAGTTCGTCAACAAGCCCGAACAGCTCTGGCCCGACGTCTACGGCTGGCCGCTGCAGGAAGCCTACTTCGATGTCTGGATTCTGGTCTCGACCAACGAGTTCGTCATCGACACCTGGCAGCAGAACGTCTTTGTCTGGGGCTATCTAGCCGCCCAGAAGAGGTAATGATCGTCTCAATGCTTTTCCTCTTCAACGGAGCGCGGGTTTTCCCTGGCGGGTAAGAAAACCCGCCCTCCGTTATTTTGAAACTCCATACTATTTCGAGACGATTAACAATGTAACACAGGCATCTCTTGTCCGCCGTAGCGTCCATGCGAAGGAGGATGCCTGTGATTAATTTATGATTGCGAAGCAATCTTTGGAGTGCGGCACCCCTGTGCCGCTTTTCTTTTTTCCTGATGCGGATCTGTGTCCGCTTTCCACAGGAGCGCCGGCATCTTGCCGGCAACTTCTTGTAAGGCATTGGTGCCAGTAGTTGATAGTATAGGATTTGATTCTGTTCTTAGCAGAATGTAGGACAGGCGTCTCGCATGCCATTGTGTCATTGAAAACCATGGAAATACAGGAGAAGGAACAGGCGTTTCGCCTGTGCTACACTTCATCAACGCTGAAGGCGTTGAGTAATACAGCCTATGGTTTCAACCATAGGTAACGGATCCAAAAAGATTTCGTCCTGAAGGGACGGAAGGAACGGTTCTCTTTCCTATGGCGCGCCAGCACCTTCTTGGACTCCAGAATGTAGGACAGGCGTCCCGCCTGTCATTCGACGGGGATACTGCCGGCATCTTCTTGGACTCTCTTTTTACCCCGCTCGAAGCCTGTCCACCATCTTGTCACGGCGTAGGCCTTGCGTAGACGGAATCTTCTCCGATATCTACAGGACGCGACCGTGTCCCCCATCATGTCGCGCCGAAGTCTCTATACGAAGGCGGAAGCCCCTTGGCGACGGGGGACGGCGGATGAGCGCGGTTGCTTTAAGAGGCGTTCTCATCGAGAACTGCCCTACATGCAGAAAACAGTTACTCGAAAAGTTCGGAATGTGAACCGGTTCTGGCAAGTTTAAGGCAGTTGGCATTCTTATCAATCCGATATATCAGAAGCCAGTCAGGTTCAATATGGCAATCGTAATATCCGTTGAGTTCCCCCTTGAGAGGATGGTTCCTGTATTTTGCATCCAACGGCTTTTCCTCTGCAAGGATTGTCATGACATGCTGGAGTTTGGACATATCCTTCTGGCCTGATTTCCTGATCTTCTTGTAGTCCTTTTTGAATTGGCTGGAGAAGACAATGTCGAGCATCAGTCATTCTCCAGGGATTCGAGAGCTTTTTTGACAGAGGAAAACTTTTTCGGGGATTTCTTTCCCTCAAGCTCCTTTACAGCCGCCAAAGTCATTGCATTCGGGACTTTCAGCTTGAAAGGTATGCCTCTGCTTATGACTGACTGCCTATAGAACAGCCTGATGGCGTCCGTATGGGAAATTCCTATGGCCTTGAATATGTTCTCCGCCTGGAGCTTCAAGTCCGGTTCAATCCTTGCCCTGACAACTGACGTTCTCATGATAAACCTCTTTGTTATCCATATTGTAGCACATCCGTGCTACATATTCAAGTGCATCCCAGATAAAAACTCAAGCCATTATTGGCTGTAGCAGGAGTTCGTCTTAATTGCGATTTCCAGGCCAATTTTTCGCATTTAAGGCCGCTTTTATGGCGTTTATTTTCTGTAATCCACTATGCTTCAATTACATAAGTGGGAACGTCCCTAAGCTACTAAGCTACTAAACTAAATGCAGAAAACAGCCTATAAAATACCACTCGTCAGCCTCAATTAATATCCGATAATCAATTGTTATTGGCTTATTATCAAAGAGATAACTTGCAACGACCACATCATCCACAATTGTTCAATCCATTTTCAACGCTGAAGGCGTTGGAGTAATACAGCCTATGGTTTCAACCATAGGTAACGGATCCCCAAAAAGAATTCGTCCTGCAGGGACGGAAGGTTCTTGTTCTTTCGGAACGCCGTCAACTCTTAACAACGTGGTACAGGCGTCTCGCCTGTAATTCTTTTTTTCCTATGGAGCGCCAGCACCTTCTTGGACTCCAGAATGTAGGACAGGCGTCCCGCCTGTCATTCGACGGGGATACTGCCGGCAACTTCTTGGACTCTCTTTTTACCCCGCTCGTAGCGTACGGCGGATCAAGCCATTATTGGCTGTATCAGGTATTCGTCTTATTTGCGATTTCCATGCCATTTTTTCGCATTTAAGGCGGCTTTTATGGCGTTTATTTTCTATAATCCACTATGCATCAATTACATAAGTGGGAACGTCCCTAAACGATGACCCTCCTGTACATTGCCAAATCTATGGTTCCGGAAAGACCCTTCAGGCGCGAGCCCAGGGCAGTGAAAAGGAGACCCAAGCCCTGTCAGTGGATGACTGCACCAAGGCATGTCTTCATGGAAATACAGCATATTAAGAGATACTATAAAACCCGCTTATCTTAGCGCCATTCGGGTCAGACCCCTTTCAACCCTTTCAGGTAAAGTTAATGGCGCCGATTTTCTTTATTAATCATAAATGTCAGCTGGTAAATATTCTCTAACAGCAGGTATTGATCTACACAACATCGTAAAAGAAGACTTGCGTGACAATAAATCTCTTAATTCCCTTTTTGCTTGATATTTCTCCTGGGTCCCTTCAGGATGTGCTTGCCATTTAATAATTTTATTTAATATTTCTATATATTTCTTATGTATTGCGTGTCTTAAATCGCTAGTTGCATTTTTTGTTGGCTCATCATGACCATTGTGTATACGTTCAAGAAGTTCACAAGTATTCAGTGCTTTTCGATTCCTAACATTAGAAGCCTCAAAATGGGGATCAGCACCCAAAGAAGACAAGGAGTATTTTATTTCTGATTCAACATCTTCTGTTGGCTCACAGGGATTTAAATATCCACCAGTTGGTGTATTTCTTGGCTTTATCATATTCGAGTAGTGATCAGCAGGGAATAAATTCTTCCATTCATAAACTAATTCCGGGCATTCTGACTGAGGGATGAAGTGTTCAATATCCATACTCCATGAATTAACATATTTCATTTCTGTCAAATAGCATTTTGAATAAAAATCTCTGTCAAATGCTGACAACAAATCTGAATTCCTATAAGAAACAGGCTTTTCTGGTTTAGGGTTATTAACTGGATCATTTTTGAAAAGAATTACTTGATCAATATATAGTTTTATTTCATGAGTGGATAAAGAAGCCGGCACTTCGAGTCCTCTACTTATGTTTACCATATTAATCAGCCCTGCTATTAATACTAATTATTTGGCTTTCTATTTCTAATCTTAATGATGGCGTCAAGTATCTATCATTCTCAATCAAAATAGCTCTTAAATTATCGATGCTATTCTCTCGTACGGCCTTGTTAATATCGAAAATTATTTTATCTGCAAAAGACGAGTATTCATTTTCAAGTCCAAAATGCTTAATCATTAATTCAGAAAAACTACTTCCAAGAACCCAATCCGAGGCTCCATCTTTACTAGTCAAGTCATAAATAACTGCATTTTTTAAACTGGAAATTATTGCAGGGGAATGGGTAGCCACAACAAGTTGTATTTTTGGAAAAAGCTTGTTTATAAGCGGCAATATTTCATATTGCATTGATAAATGCAAGTGAGTCTCAGGCTCATCAATAAGAACGATACCTTCCGGCTCAAGAGAATAATTAATTTTATCCTTTCGCAGCAAGTCGGCTCGCATTAATAAATCCATAAGGATACTTAAATATGCAGAGAATCCTTCGGAAAGTTGATTAAATGTTACCTTCCTATCGTCCTTAAGTTTTAAATAAAACTCAAAGCTTTCTTGGACAAAATCAAGTTCCAATTGATCATCTTTAAAAATAGATCTTAAGGTTAAAGTTAAATTGTCAAAAAATAATTTGCTTTGATTAATTTTTAAATCATTAGAATTCATGTAATCAAAAGCTTCATAAACTTTTTTATTTACAAGATATTGTTTAAATTGATTAATAAAACCACTTGTATCATTCTGCTTGAAAAGCTTAATGAATTCAACTTCTTTTGTCACTGTTTCAACTTCCTTCAAATCAACTTTTCTATGTGCTTTGAAAAAAGAAATAATATAATCTTCCGGATGTTCTATTAACACGTTAGCATTACCCTCGATATATTTTAAATCAATATCATTATAATACTGAAGTTGCTGTTCCCAGCTATTACGAAGAGAATGTTTCATGTTAGCGCGAATTGTATTTTTTAAGTCATTAATCCCCTTCTCTCTATCTTTTCCATCATGTAATTGAGATAACAAAAAGGCAATTCTATTTAATATAGTTGTTTTACCTGACCCATTCTTACCAGTCAAAATAATGTGCCTAATTTGACTAAGCTCATAATTTGGTATTCTAAAGTTTTGATAAGTATAACAGTTGTTAACTACAATTTGTGATATGTATGGGAATGTCATCATTATGAGCTCCTATTTTAGCAGAAAAAGACAGTGCCATGCTGGACATGACATTGCGATATAATAAGTTATAACCATATCTTTAATGTTTCGTGTTTTGATTATCCGTAAATCCCGTCACTATTCCCAACAGCCTCTCGAAAAGATCCATTGATGCCAAAAATAATAACGTCGTTACTTATTCCTTAAACTATATGCCCAGCATGGTACCGTCTTCTATTACTACTCTATTTCGTGATAGGTTGCTGCCTGGCAGACTCAATCCTTTTGCGTAATATCTTTTCAAATTTAACTTTGCATTCTTGAGGCCAATTGCTCTTGTTCCTAATTCTCTCAACGTATGGAAGTAGATGCTGAACTGTTTCGCCAGCTGCCTCCAGTGCACCGAGAGCCTTGTCAATCTCAACAGGATCATTACTGGCTAATCGACTCAAATGGCGAAGAAAATATAATTCACTTTCAACCTCTTTTCCCTGTCTATCCATTCTCACCGAACACACAGCCTCCACTGCGATGTCAACGAGCGACAGACGGGCATCTACAAGATCACGCATTTCGCGGTTCTTCTCTTCTACAAAGCATATCATCGATTCGCGAACACGTCTCTCTAATGTAGCGCCTAGATACGCTAAGTAACCAGTAACGATTGTTAGCACAACACCAAGAAATGTCATAATTAATGAAAGAATTGTTATGATTGTTTCAATACTCATTTTGAAATTGCCTCGTTTATTTGTTCTATTGTGAGTGGTTTTCGAAGAATAGGGATATTGTGTGAAATAGCTACTGCATCAACTTCCGGTTCGTCACGCCAGTTGGTTATAAGAAACCAAGAAGCACTACGAGCCTGTTTGTAATGCTCATCTGTAAAAACTTTCTCTAGTACTCGTAAGCCAGTGTATCTACCATTGACAGTTTCCGTAAGTGAAAACTGATCTCCTGGAGGAAGCATGACGTCAAGGAATATCATTGTAAAATTCTCATACCTAAGTCGTGACAAGGCAATCGCGATCTCTTCACAGACATGTACTTCGTGTCCTGATATCTCCAAATGTGTAACAGCACAGTCAATCGTAATGTAGTCATCCTCAACGAAAAGGATTCTATGCTTCATTTTATTTCCTCTCATTTAAGTAGTGGAGCTTCGATTTCAAAAATAGTCTCTGTTTGGTCGGATTTGGTTAAAGATATTTTCCCTTTCAAGCGAAGCATAAGTTGTCGACATACACCTAATCCTATACCCATGCCACGTGAATCTACACGACGGGCTTCTTCCGTACGATAGCCTGATTCAAAAATAAGAAATCCTTCTTCCTCTGGGATGACAATTCCTTGGTTGCGTATACCTACAACAAATAGTTTGCCATTATTTCGTGCATATAAACCTATTTCTGTCCCACGGCTGGAATATTTGATCGCGTTCGAAACTAGATTAAAAAGAACAAATTGAAGTAGCTCCTCATCAGACCAAATATTATCTATATGCTTAAGATCGTCGTAAACAAATCTAAGATTTTTGCGACGAGCCTCGTGATGCCATAGATGGGTAATGGGCATACAGAGCTTATACAAGTTGATTTCATTAACCTTGAGATTGCCTTCAGGAAGTCCAGCAAATGCAAATCGAAATTGGTGGAGACGGTTGATAAGAAGGCGAGAGATTAGACGAAAATCCTCAAGCTTTTTAAGCTTAAGTTCATCTTTAACATCAGCTCTAGTTAAATAGTTAGTAAAGAAATCCGCATTGGAATAGATAAAGTCAAGAGGAGACACAAGCTCATGAACAGCCTTTTCCCAATCGGAAGCGCTGCGTAGTTGACTACGCTTCAATAATGCTAGATAGATAATAGTACACTCGGCGATTAAAGAAATATCTGAACACTCTGCAATTTCAAATATGGACTCTTTTTCACGATGAGCTTCTAAGAAGACAATATAGTCATGCTGATCACACTGGATCAAGGTTATTGCGTAACGGCTAATACGGTGCTTTCCAAAAAGGACTTTTAATTGTGCTGCAAGAGCTGCATGGGGATCATTTAAATCTTCTGCGTCAAAGATCCAGCGCATAATTGGTTTCGTGCGGTCAATACTATCTACCCAGTTTCGATTGAACGAGAGTCTATTACCCTGAATGTGAGATCTTATGTCACTTTGAAGTCCACAATCTGCAAGAACATCCATTTGACGAGTAAGTTCTTGCGCGTGACAAAGTATGTAGTAACGATGGTCTGCGGCTTCATCTCTTCTGCGCCGAAACTCTTGGGTCCAAAGGCGAGATATTTGTTTCAAATCGATATCTCTCATCAGTAGATCGCCTAGCAAGATACCCATATATCTCTCCCTCTGTGTTGTCAAAACTTAATAATGATTTTCCAAACCATGAATAAACTGGGATCTATATCTTACTCTTACGATCCCCGGGGATGGTTAACATATTGATTATTAAATGATAACATAGTAATTAGCCTTGAATAATGACCTTAAAATCAAAAATCTGGCCTTTAATTTGATTCTAATATGTAAATCGTATTAATCTTACTGAGATAAGCGCATTGATTGATAAAGAAATAAATGACAAGGACGGGATGATGGAACTGTGGAGGCGGTGGTGCGGAATGCGAGATTCGCGGATTTCATCAATCCCCCTTTATTCAGACCCCCGTTTCATACAGTACAACCAAGTAATTTCACTGTATATATACTAGCCTGTAATTCAAGTGGTAATCTGTAGATTCCCTTTAAATAGTCATCAGTAACCAGTTATCAGTAGCTTTGCCCACGAATCATCCGCCTTCGCGCAAGGCAAGCAAGATTGTCCTCGCATAAGTCTTCGTTCTCCTCAGAAGAACTACGACCGACACAGCGGAGTCACGGAGTCACCAAGTATTAATCCTGTAAAATATGTTTGCCATGGCAAACAACCTTTCGGAGAAAGGTTATGGGCAGACGAAACGTATTACTCGGAAACGAATCGCTTCCGAGCAATACTTTGTCTCAGCCCATATTTTATTTTAATCTAAAGCTGAGTTTTCTGTGTAATCTGTGTGTTCTGCTTGTCCCGCCATAGCTTCTTAGCGACGGCGGATGGTTAAAGAATCTTCGTGAACTTCGTGTCCTTCGTGGTGAAAAATTCCTGCTATGCGCCAATTCAGCTTTCCGAATCGATGAATTCCTCACGGATGCTGATGTCGGGCTTGCCGGGATTCTTGCGTCTTTCATGTCTTACCTGTCCTACCGCCAGTTCGTGCCTGGCGTCAAGCAATGCGATCTCGTCGCCAAGCCCGACCTGGGCAAGAGCATAGGTAAAAGCGGAACCGACGGCGTCAGCCCCGGCAATCATGGCCTTTCCTGTCCTGTAATGCTTTGAATCCATAAAATGACCTCCAGGAGTTTTAACAAAGCAATATTCTTGCCAATCTTGATGTAAACCACAGAACACCCGCCTTCGCCAAGGCTACGGCGCGGCAGGCACAGACTACACAGATAAGATTTTCTCGCACGGAGGCACGGAGACACAAAGTTAAGATATTCAGACAGGATAACCCGTCTACGCTCTTCGAGCTACGCCGTGGCAGGCAGGATTTACAGGAAATATAAATGATTTCATCTACGAGGGAATTCCGTTTGTAGTTAAGCCATTATTGGCTGTGGTTAAACCGACAATTAAACGTCGGATTCCCTCCTTCGCTGAGATGCTACGGCGGACACAGAAAACCCGACATACTTTAACCGAATTACTATATCAATGAATGCGATACAGTATAACTACAAGCAAAGCCAAGAAAGAATAATCACAGGCATCCGTCTCCGCCCATATTTTAATTTAATCTTGAAGCAATCGAGAAGCTGATAATTCATGGAATTAATCTGTAATACTATCCGTATAATTCAAATTTGGTTGCGGCTAGTCAGTGCAAGTCTGTGGCTGAATTGTCCGCCTTGCCTGTTCACTTGATATTCAATTTCCCGATAGGAAGCCGCTGTTCGTTGTCCTGGCCTTCGTTGATCAGGCTGAACCTGTCCTGTCTGCCATAGAGGCCGATCAGGACATCCAGCGTCTTCCCCTTGAGCGTGGAAAGATCCGTGCTCGTCGTATCCACGACCGGCTTGTCCTTCTCCCATTTTGTCGCTGGCGTTGACGGAGTGTAGTCTGCACCGGAAACCTGCTTCCAATTTTCATTTATTATCACAAATACCCTGAACGGATCCTCGCCCGGCGCGCTGCCCTTGTTCACGAACGTGCATTGGAGATTCACCATCGCCGAAGCGTCAACATCAATTGTCTTTACACCGTCCTTGGAGCCGGCTTCATAAAGAGTCTGCCCGTTGACAAGGACTTTCTGCAGCAGCGGTTTGAACTCGTCCGCGGCCGCAATCAAAGATCCGGGCTGATCACCTGCTGCGCCTTTGGTCAGGACAAAACGGCCCCATCTCGATGTGCGTCCGGTGTTCTCCTCGTCGCCGTTCCAGGTCATCGACGCCTTCCGCGTCTCCTTTGCGGCGGGATCATCGCAGTCGTCGACCTTCACGTCGAAACCGACCCACAAGTCCGGACGCAGCTTGCTGTAGGAACGGTAGAAGATCCTTCCCGCCACGATATAGCCGCGCTCAGTTTTCTTTCCGAAGAACTGGACCTTGGCACCGGTTCCGGCATCGCAGAATCTCAGTTCGCAGGGGGCGAACTCCCTGCCCAGCGATGGAACGACGGCGATCTGCTCGGTATCAGTCCTTGCGCCGGTCAGAGTCTTGCCGTTGAGAAGGTCGATGAAAAGTTCCACGGCGTCCATGTTCCAGGGAGAGTCCGACGCCTTGCCGGGATGGAGCTTGTCGTCAGTGACATCGATCCACAGGTAGATTCCGTCCTCGCGCCAGCCGCCGCGGATCTGGTATGAAAGGTCTTTTGGTCCAAGCCAGTGGGGCATGTCGGGGAAATCAGGTTTCGGCTGACCGAGGTTTACATTCCTGATGCTGTCAACTGTCGCAAGCACTGGTAAATCTTTCCAGGAGGATTCCTTCCCCGGATCTATGGGCGCCGCAAGCTTTGCCATCGGAACGATGGCGAGATTGAACATGGTGTGCCTGCTTGCAAAGACATTCCCCTTGGTGTCAGTGGCCGTGAATCCCATCTCAACGTCGCCTGTCGAAGTACCGCTCTGGATTGTCATAGGGACAATGAGTTTTGCGCCCGGTTCAAGTGTCGCCGTCACTTTCTCCATCTCGATCTTCCAGCCTTCCGGAGATTTCGCCTCCAGCCGGAAAGTCTCCTGATGCCTGTAGGGATTGGATATTATAAGTTCGCCGGTGACAGCCTGCCTGGCTTTCGAGTCCTTTGGCAGCTTGATCGAGACGACCTGGATTCCTGCGAAGTTCGCAGGGACGTCGAAAAGATAGGTCACGTCGGCGCTGAGTGTCATCTTCAGCAGGCCGTCCTCCGTCTTGAACTCGACGGGATTGCCGTACATGTCCATGCCCTTGACCTGCGGGGCGTCCAGAGGAAACACGACGGAGCCTGCGCCGCAGAAGGCCGCGATCCTTTTCGGATCATCTTTGCGACCTTCGCATTCGAGCATTACCCCAAGCGACTGGTCGTTCACAGTGAAGAAACGGGCGGTCTTCCTGAAGCTTGCGACTTTCGCAAACGCCGCGAACGCCAGGCTTTTGTCGTCGTAGCGTGCGTTGTTCGTGCCTCCGGGGAAGACTTTATTGTCATTGCCCATCGCAAGCAGCGCCAGCTGCATGGTTATGTCCCAGCGGATGCTCTGTTCCTTGTAGGTGGCGAGGACTCCTTCAGCGGGCGTGGTCTCAGCACCATATTTCTTTATGAACTCCTCTTTTCCCAGCGGCGAATTGACTATTCCAAGTTCATCGGCCCAGACCGGCAGCGGATGGCCCAGCTCCTTTTCCTTCTCTTTAATAAAGGATGCGAACTGACCGAGCGAACCTTTATGGTAGTCCAATATCGGATCGAACATGCAGTAGGGATGGATCGAGAGCGCGTCCATGGATGAGCCTGCGCCCATGCCGAAGATCTTCGTGTTCCATGGTGGATAGCCAGAGCCGACGCCTCCGACGAGGATCGCGCCTGGATCCTCCTCCTTCAGCACGCGGTACATCGTCTTGAGCATTTCGACATACTGTTCGGCGCTTCCTTTGAAATGGGTGGTGTCAGGCTCATTCCAGCATTCATAGGCGGTGATTTTGCCCTTGTAGCGCTTGAACAGCTCGCGGAGGAAACTTTCGAAGTCGGATATCTTTGACGGAGGATACGCCGCAGTTCCGGCCCAGCCTGCGCCCGGGATCACGCTGTAGCCTTCGGCATTTGTTTTCTTGAGTGAATCGAGTTCCTGTTTCGACATTGAAGAGGCCCACCTAGGTGTGCCGGTGATGCAGAGGAGGGGTTTGGCGCCGCAGGTCTTTACGTCCTCCAGAAAAGCGTTGAGGTAGTCCCAGTGGAAACGGCCTTTCTGCGGCTCGAAGGCGGTCCAGCTGAATGCGCTTGCGTCCCAGAGCCGGATCCATTTTGTACCGAGCTGGGTGCGGGCGGTGTCGGGCCAGAATCCGCATGGTGAGGTGTCGGGAATTTCAGAAAGGGGAGGAAGTTTCGCGATGACGCCGAACTTTGCAGATCTCGCAAAGATCGTTTTGCCGTCGGCGCCCTTCAATGCGAATGAAAGCCAGTAGATCCCGCAGCGTTCCACGGTGGCGCTGAAATTCTTCTCCACTGTCTTGGAAGGATCGCGGTGGAGACGTTCGGAGGTCTGGAAAACTGTCCTGCCGTCTTCCGATTTTATTGACAGATCTGCGGTGAGCTCCTCGTCCGCCGGTCCCTGCGGAAGGCTCAGCTTCATCCGGATCGGATCGCCGACAGGGGAGAAACGGAACTTGCCCAGGGCGGCCCTGAAGACGGTCTTGCCGGCGAGGACGCTTTCAAGATCGCGCCGTTCAACCTTTGCCACGGCACTGCCGTCGCACGGCATGTAGAAGCTGAGCGCGGCATCGCCGGTGAAATCCTTTTTCTGCGCCAGCGCGGTGATCTCCTCCGGAGTGAGGCTTCTGGATAAGATCATGATTTCGTCGAGTGCCCCGTTGAATGCGTTGCCTCCCCACAGACTGCCTGCCAGATGGAAGTAGCTTGCAAGTTCGAAGTCGTTTGACTTCACTGCAGCGCTCCCCGCCAGCTTGCCGTCCACAAAGAGTTTAATGTTTCCGGGCTGCCAGACAACTGCGGCATGATGCCAGCTCTTCAGATCCATGGTATTTGAGGACGTGATACCGAAATCCGTGCCGCCTGCACTGCCCCAGAAAGCGACGTGTCCATCGCCTGGCGCCTTCTTCGGCTGGATCGCGAGCGTCAATGTTTCTCCGGGCCAGTCGCCTTTTGCGGGCATGATGCCGTCCCAGTCGGTGAACAGTCCGTCCCTGTGGGTGCCGAGTTCCAGGAGGACGCTGTGATCCTTCGAGAGATATTCGCCCTTGAACCAGAGCGCGATCGTCCCCGATTGTCCGCAGAGGAATGGACGCGGCGCATTTGGAAGCATGGATCTGCTGCTCCAGTCGAACATGCCGGGATCGGAGGTGACGAAGTTGAGCGCCTGTCCTTTGACACCGGCGACCACCACCGGCTCGCGGGAGCAGATCACATTCTCGTCGGCCGCCGCGAGATCCGCAGCCATACAGCAGAAAAGAATGGCAAGGAGAGTCTCCTGAAGGCGGCAAAGGCGGATTGAAATTTTCTTATGCATAGGTTCCTCCGTTGATTTCCATGCAGTAAGATATAACTTGTCCGGATAACTGCAACCGGTTGCAGTTAAAAAGTCGTGCAATCAGTTTCCGCGGAAAAAAGAAAAGCGGCACAGGGGTGCCGCAATCCAAAGTCAGGCTCGCCTGACAAATACGGAATCGTTTTAATCTTGGACCTGAAACTTGAAACTAATTTACCCTTACATCGCCGACTTGTACATGGCGATGACATCGGCAAGCTTCGGGATCCTTGGATTTGTGAAGCCGCATGCATCCTTCATCGCATTGTTCGCCATTACCTCGAAATCCTGTTCCTTGACTTCAAGCACGGCAAGTCCGGAAGGGATTCCTACGTCCTTTGAAAGGACCATGATCGCGTCAAGGGCCTTTTCGGCGGCGGCCCTCTTGGAAAGGCCGCTGATGTTCTCGCCGAGGGCGACGGCGATGTCGCCGAACCTGTCAACGCTCGACACGAGGTTGAACCTGCTTACGTGAGGCAGGAGGATCGCGTTGCACATTCCGTGTGCAAGATTGTAGAATCCGCCAAGCTGGTGCGCCATTGCATGCACATAGCCCAGGCTCGCGTTGTTGAACGCCATTCCGGCAAGGAATTCCGCATACGCCATACGGTCGCGCGCTTCCATGTCGGATCCGTTCGCAACTGCAGGACGGAGATATTTCGAGACCAGGTCTATCGCCTTGAGGGCGCATGCGTCGGTGACAGGTGTCGCGATTGTGGAAACATAAGCTTCGACGGCGTGCGTCAGTGCGTCCATGCCGGTGCAGGCTGTCAGGAACGGAGGCATACCGCTCATCAGGAAGGGATCGTTGATTGCGATGTTAGGAGTCGTGCGCCAGTCGACGATCGCCATCTTGACGTGGCGCGAGGTGTCGGTGATGATGCAGAAGCGGGTCATTTCGCTCGCGGTGCCGGCCGTGGTGTTCACGGCTATGAACGGAGGCATCGCCTTAGTCGATTTGTCGACGCCTTCGAAGTCGTGGATCCTGCCACCGTTCGTGGCGACGATTCCGATTCCCTTGCCGCAGTCGTGTGCGCTTCCGCCGCCGAGGGTGATGATCATGTCGCAGGCGTTTTTCCTGAAAACTTGAAGACCTTCCTCGACGTTCTTGTCGGTAGGATTTGGAACCGCCTTGTCAAAGACAACCACGGCGATGCCGGTGTCCTTCTTGATGAGATCTGCGATCCGGGCAGTCATTCCTGCCTTCGTCATGCCGTCATCCGTGACGAGCAGGGGCTTTTTGCCTCCCAGGGATTTGATCCTTGCACCGAGTTCCTTGTGGCATCCGATTCCCATGAGGGATACGCAGGGGATGAAGAATCCGTAGGTCTGTTCCTTGATGAGCATGAGGGTACTCCTTTGTTTGATTTTTCCCGGAAGTTAAATTTAATGCATGGAATGAAAGATGCAACCCGCCGAAATGATGGTAGGGATATACCCCATATGCAGATTTTATTCCGTGTATTATAATATGCCAAAACAAGGATATATGATTTTGCCGACCGGGGGAACCTTTTGAGGTGAGGGAAGATTTGAACAACAATTTTCCGGCATTTCACCAGGCATTATCCGGCAACAAAACAGCATTCCCCAAAAAGACCGAATATTCCTTCGGCCGGCATTTCCTTCCCAAAAATAATCCGCCCGAGGCGGATTATTAATGAGTTCATAATAGTGTTTACGTTTTTTACCCGAGGTAGGGACGGCTCTCCGATTCTTATGTCTTTTCATCTTTACGTCAGGCGCTTCGTCCTGACTTTGGACTGCGGTGATTATTCACCGCTTTGTTTTTACAGCGGCCTGTCCGCCATAGCTTCTTGGCGACGGCGGAAGCTGTTATTATCTCCCCCCGCTTCCATCGGAATTCATTTATCTGCAAGGGAATTTCGTTAGTAGTTAAGCCATTATTGGCTGTAGTTTTCCAATCCGAGAACACGCAAAAATGCGTTAACTACCAGCAAAGCCAGAGAGATAAGACACAGGCAAGATGCCTGTGCTACATTGTTAAGAGATTACAGGCGAGACGCCTGTACCACATTCTTTTTGCCGGCAGGATGCCGGCGCTCCTGTGTAAAACCCTATTCGAAAAGCGACATCAGGCTGTCGGCGAAGAGCTTCATGCCTTCGGGGCAGGGGTGGTTGATGTTGTTCGACATCAGCGTCAGATATGGAATCCCCTGGCGCCAGAGCCTGCCGTAGCGCTCCGCAGCATCCGCGAGAGCAACATTGTTCTTCGCTGCGAATTCGCGCAGAGCCTTCGAATATTCGCGGGGATCGTTGTCAATGTCGCGCTGGCTGGACAGTCCCATCCAGTCGGGCCTGACATAGTGCGGAGTCTGCAATATCACTTCGGTCCCGAGCTCCTTGAAATCCGCGAGCAGCTTAGAGTAGCGTTCGTTCACCTGGACGGTCTTCAATCCTGCGTCATTGACAAACTCGATCACCACGAGATCCGGCTTTACCGCCAGAACTTTCTCCTTGTAGTTATGGACTGATCCCGGCGGTTCCGCAAGATACTGCGTGGTGTTGTGTCCGCCCCACGCCTCGGTGACGAGTTCTATTTTTGCATTGGGGAATTTCTGTTTCAAACGAGAAACGAACTGGCACTGCCAGCGGTCCTTATCCTTGTCAGGCAGGAAACCGCCGTCGGTGACGCTGTCACCCCAGGCGAGGATCTTCAGATTTCCTCCCGCCTTGAGGGTCTTGAGTGTTTTCGGAAGGAGTTTCTCGGCGGCACCTGCGAACTTCGCAGAAAGTTCCGCGGGGAATTCCTGTTCAAGGACGGGGAATATGTTAGCGGTCGTGAGTTTCTCCGTTTTTCCTGCGGGCAGATAAATGTTGGCAATACGTGTTTCACCGGAGACGAGTTCCGGAGGTTTTGGAAGAGATACATGCGGCGTCCCGGGCTTCAGCGAAAAGGATTTTCCTGCCGCGTCCATGACGACGGAGTCTATGCGCTGGGGTGTGTATTCATAAGTTAGGAGGACGGGTACGCCCGCCTTGATCTTTCCTGCCGTGAGCCGTCCGACGCCGCCCCAGTCAAGATCGGCATCGAAGTCCGTGCCCTTTGCAAATGATTCTCCTGAATCCCCCTGCGTGATTTTGAGCGATTTCGGATCGAGGGCGTTCTTCACGGTGCATTCCTGGGCCTTGACGCCTTTCAGCGCGATTCCCTTCTGCCATCCGCCCCAGGCCTTCGGATTGAAGTCCGGGAGAGTTGGATATTTTTCGTTGAGCACCTTTACGGGATCGGTCGGATTAATCGTGAAGTCGGCCTTGAGTCCTTTGCCGGGCACGCTGACGGTGATTTTCCAGTCGCCTGCGAGCTCGACATTGCTGGCCTGATCATCGGCAAAGCCGCTAGAAATAATTCCCATGATGGCAAGTCCTTCCAATAGAAAAGTTATTTTCATTCCTTAGTTCTCCTGAAAATATTTTTGCAATAAGCTCATATTATAACTTGTGGGTGCAAAGACTGCAATCGAAAGGCGTTTGCGAGGGAGTAACTCGGGCATGACTGCCCGAGAAGAACAGCTCTTGCGAGCTTAACCCGCCTTCGCAAAGATGCTACGGCGCGACAGGCTACGAACATACTCCATGAATTGAATCCGTTTGTAGTTAATGTCGCAAGACATGTTCTTGGGAGTAGGTACGTGCTTTAGCATGTACCATCTTAACATTCAGAATGGGACAGCATAAATGCCGTCCCTACTTTTAAAGAACAGCTCTTGCGAGCTTGACTACTAACAAGTTTCCAGTAATTTTGCAATTTAAACATTGTTCGGGACTTGGAGTAATATATGGGAAAAAGATGCGTCCTGCAGGGACGGAATATACTCCGCCCCTTCAGGGCGATTCCATTTTTTGGATACGATACCTATGGTTGAAACCATAGGCTATATTATTCAACGCATTCCATGCGTAAAGAAGCAAAGCCTGAAAACTTCCGAACTTACGAAATTCCGAACTCTCGAACTTTCTGCATGTCACCCCATCACTGGTCGCACCAGGAAGTCCCCTTATATCCGGTTTCTCCGTTGTGCAGGCTTTCAACATGCATGTCGACGAACATGAAATTCCCATAATCCCTGGGAATGGGGGAGCCGGGGCTGTCCACGTTGAGATGGTTGGAATAGCTGGCCACGGAAGCGTTGGTGGTCAGATCCTGGACGATCCTGTAATTGTCGAAAGAAGGCTCCCATCCGAAGGGGCCATGGGGCGGATTCACTGTAGTTATCCTCCTGGGCCTCCGCGGGTCCCAGTAGCTCGGGGGCTCCTGGAACTCGAACACATAGTTGCCCCTGGACCAGCCGGAGAACCTGAAACCGCAGTCAATTCCGCTTTCCTTGTTTATGAAATTGTATTTCGTGCTGAGAGGGCAGTATAGGATCTGGCCCCAGCTGTCGAAATCAACGTTGGTCTCCTTGTTGGTAATATATGGTTTCAGGACAGGCCAGAATTCGCAGATCGGGCGCTGTACATCATCCAGGTTGCTGGTCCACCATATTCCGGCATTGTAGGTTGGCAGCCATAGGTCATAGTCGCCCGAATACAAGGATATCATCATGCCGATCTGCCTCATGTTGCTGGCGCAGAGGATTTCCTTGGCCTTTTTCTTTGCACTATGGAGCGCAGGGAGGAGCATGGCCGCAAGAATTGCGATGATCGCGATGACGACAAGCAATTCAATCAAAGTGAACTTTGACTGAATTGGCCTACGTCCCCTTGCGGGTAACTTCCCCCTTCGCCAAGAGAGCTTCGAGGGACACGTCGGCTCGTTTACCCCACATAGCCTTGGCGACGTGGGGCACGCCACGAGCAGCTCGATGAGGGTGAAGACATTTCCAATTGCCGATTTCCGATTGCCGATTTTAAATCGGCAATATTTTGGATCCTTCATTGTTGGACTGGCTCCTTTTTTCATATCCTCATCTCCGTTCATTTGTACTCCACTCTCCTTTTCCCCTGGAAATCATTGGAGGTATTTGGAGGGTTTAAGCGCGCCTGCATTTCGGAAGGCACCATAATCATAATTGTTCATTGAATCATTTTCAGAATCACTGTCACGGACATAGAAAAGACCGATGTTCCCATAGTATCCGGTGGGTTTTCCTTTGTCTGCCTTGGCAGTTCCCACATGTGCATCAGCCAGCAGTACGTTTGAGCTTTTACCGTGTGTCAGCAGGAACGCAAGCTCGTTTCCAACCTGCAGGCGCCACCAGGTAGCGGTCCATGCGGATTGCTGCGGATCGTCTGCACTGAAGAATTCTGTCAAAATCCCGAATGCCTCGGGTCTGACAACCCTGGAAGTTTTTACGCGTGGCAACACTTCATCATTGTTGGTCTGGGGCCTGATGAGACGCCTCCAGAACTCTCCATCAACACAGACTCCGTTCATGCCGTATGTCAAAGTTATAGGTTTATCGGAATTGTTTTTTGTCGGGACCATCGGGCAATGAATAAGATCCAGAGGTTTTACTTTATCAAGATTGGCGTCGGAATCCGGAAGCACGGAAGTTCCATGTACTATTCCGTTGAGATACATATTCAGCGCCTCTGGCCATCGGAAGTTGGGGTAATATTCAAAATCACTGGTATAAAATGCAAATGTAAGACCCAGTTGCTTCAGATTGTTGGTGCAGACAGATGATTTCGCCACATCCCTCGCGTTCTTTAACGCCGGCAGGAGCATTGCCGCAAGAATTGCGATGATCGCGATTACCACAAGCAATTCAATCAAAGTGAACTTTGACTGAATTGGCCTACGTCCCCTTACGGGTAACTTCCCACTTCGCCAAGAGAGCTTCGAGGGACACGTCGGCTGGCAGGGCACGAGCAGCTCGATAAGGGTGAAGACACTTTTGATTTTCAATTTTTGATTGCTGATTTTCATTCCCACCTCCGTTCAGTGGTTTATTTTGAAATCATTTTCACCACGAAGGGCACGAAGAACACGAAGAAATAATTGTACTATAAAAAACAATGCAATCCTCGCTCTTGTATTAGCTTCGATAACTTCGTGCCCTTCGTGGTGAACAATCCAAGCTAAGATCAAGACAAACTAAAGTTTGTACTCCAACAAGAAAATGTTTCAACTTTGAAGTCCAAGCTTCCTGTGTCCGCCATAGCCTCTCAGCGAAGGCGGAAGCGTGCATCTTATCTTTTCCCTGAAATTATTCTGAATATTCTTATAATTTGCCCTTGATACGGCCGATTTATTTGCTATCTTAACTTGTAGGATAACCCAACAACTGAGATACAATAGGATATGAACAGGACAATGTCAAAGAAGAATCAGATGAAAAACTGCATTTTGTCAAAAAGCGCCCAGGCGAAGAATTATCTCCTCAAGGAAATAACGTCACGGCGCTACTCACCGGGCAAATGCATTCCTTCGGACAATGAGTTCTCGGAACTGCTGGGACTGAGCCGGAATACTGTCCGAGAGGCGCTTTCCGCACTGGTCAGCGAGGGATACATCGAAAGGATACAGGGAAAGGGGACTTTTGTAAAAGAGCGCAGGGCGGCGGAGAAATCCTCCAGGATCATAACCGTGATCGCGTGCGACGTGCGAAAACTCAAGGACGACGATCCGTTCATGGGCCTTGTCCTGAGGGGTGTCCTTTCAGAACTCTCCGATCTGGAGCTGGGCGCCTGCCTGCGCACCTTCGGCGGAGACATGACATTTGTCGAATATGTCCGGGAGGAAGGGATTACTCCGTCCATGAGGCAGGGCATCGTCTTTGCGGGATATTCGGTGACGCAGGAAGATGTCGAGTTTTTGAAAAAAGAAGGAATACCGGCGGTCTCAATCGGACGTCCCCTGCCGGAAGACATGCCCTATGTCGAATGCGACCACTTCAAGGGCGCACTGCAGATCACAAGGGAACTCATCAGGCTCGGGCATGAACGGATCGCGTTTTTCGACAATGTCCACCATGTGGCCTCATTCCAGGAGAGGCGGCGCGGATGGATGCAGGGGATGAACGATGCCGGCCTCTACGCCGACCCGCGCCTGCTTGGACAGACAGGGCACTTTGAAGTTGATCGACTGAAAAATGAGATAAGGGAATTCCTGGACGGACTCGACTGCACGGCGATCATCACCTGGGGAGATGTCTCCACCTTTGCAGCAATAGAAGTGCTGAAAGAGAAGGGAATCAAGATTCCGGAGGGCATGTCCTTATATATGTATGATGGATTCCCATGGGTCCACCAGACCGCCGGGATCCAGATCACCATGGCATACAGTCCAATTTATGAACTTGCCTCCGAGGCGGGGAAGCTGCTCCATTACCTTATCGAAGGAAAGGGGAGCAACCGTACCAAGCTTCTGGATATCAGGTTCAATGAAGGGAAGACGGTGGCGAGGAAGATTTGAAGATATGGTGATTTGGAGATTGGGAGATTGGTTGGATGGATGGAAATTCCAAACTTCAATCCGCGGCGGGCAAGCTCCAAACAATATTTAAAATTCAAATATTCAAACAAGAGAAAACAAAAGAACAGCTCTTGCGAGCTTAACTACGAACATATTCAATGAATTGAATCCGTTTGTAGTCAATGTCGCAAGACATGTTCTTAGATTTTGCTGGTTTGGATTTTGAAAATTGGAACTTGGAATTTATAATGAAAATCTTTCACATAAGGATACAAATGAAAAAGAAACTCCTGTACGTCTGCCTTTGTCTTGCAGCGCTCTTCTCCAATGCACCATCCGCCAGATCCGAATCCTTCGAGTTCCGCTCGGAAGGATTCTTCGCGTCGTCCGACGGCCGCATGAAACTTTTCCGCGAACCCTGGTTCTACACGCTGCATCTCGACGTCGACGGGAAGAACGCGGTGAACATTGTCGGCCCGATCCTCAATCCCGGCTACCAGCACCTTTCCGGTGATGGGACAAAGATCGATGTCGATACGGCGCGGAGACAGCTGACGGAATCCGGGACGATCGACAAGATCAAGACCTCATGCAAGAGGACGATCGTCGAACATAAGGGCGGACTCCTCGTGCGCATGGAATACGGAGATGCGCCTCCGGAGATCAAGGAGGCGGCCTGCCGTTTCATCTTTCCTGTTGAGATGTTCAAGGACCGGCGTGTCCGCTGGGATGCGAAAGGCGACATGCGGTTTCCCGTGGAGAAACCTGCCGACATGACATTCCTGAACGACTGGAAGGGCGAGAACAACAAGTTCCGCTTCGATCTCGGCAATGGGCAGGAGCTGGGAGTGAAATTCCTTTCGCCGGTCAAAAGTAAATTATTTGCGGACTGCCGCGCATGGGACGAGAAGAACTATCATATGCAGATAACTTTTTCTGAAAAATCCTTGGTATTCTTCCTATGCCTCCTGCAGACGGATGAAGAATTCCCCGAAGTTGACCTGCCTAACGCTACGGTGGTCAAAAAAACGGAAGCGTCAGTATCGGAAAAAGGCGCAACTCTGAAGGCGCAGAATGGCCTCTACGAAATTTCAATTTCCAAGTCCGGACAGGTTTCCGTCCAGAAGAAAGGCGTTCCCGTATTCTCGGTCGAGGCGCCCAATGCAAGAGAAAATAATACGAGCATAGATTTCACCGAGGACGTGGCTCTTGAGAAGAAGGATAACAAGATTGAAGTTGTCTCCAAGGCCAAGGACAAGCCTCTGCGCCTGCGCCAGTCATTTTCGATGGAGGATGACGGATGGCTCAGCGTCTCAGCGCAATTCGAAGGATTGAACGGCAAGCAGGAAGGACTGGTGGCGCTGGTGCTTCCTTCCGAGGTGTTCGCAGGCAAATCATTGCTTGCAGGCAACCGCTTCATGCCTCTCCCAGCAGATCAACCGGCCCAGTCGATGCTTTTCCAGGACTGGAATGGTTCGGTAGGAGGTTACGAGCTTTTCCCCGAGGATGCGGACCAGGTCGGCCTGACATGCGACCAGAAGGCTGCAGCGCGACTGGACGTAGTCCGGACATCGGACAAGAATAATTTCAAGCTTGAGATGAAGGCTAAGGATGGGATTGTGAAATACCGGCTGCATTTCGCGAAGCAGGAAAAAACGCCCTCTTACGTCAAGGGGAATTTGCTGAAGGAAGGTGCGAGCTTTGAGACCGGCGCCGACGGCGTCCGTCCATACTCCGCCTACAGCTGGAATGAAAAGATGGCGGATCCGGGAGTCCAGCCGGTGTTCGACACCACCACCGCCGTGCATGGGACGACCAGCCTGAAGCTGACTGCGAGCGATCCGGCGAAGCTGCACAGCCCCTACAATTTTGCATTCGTGTGCGCCATCTACAACCGCATTCCATTGAAGCGCGGACAGAAGTATACGGTGTCGGCATGGATGAAGGCTGACAAGCCGGGAGTAAAGGCGAATATCATCTGCGCCGAGGAGAGCTGGGGCGGAAACGACTGGGGCGCTTTCCCGGTGACAACGGAATGGAAGAGATATTCCTTCCCGTTCTTCACGAGCGAATTCAAGAAGGGCGGCTATTGCCTTACGTGGATCGGGATTGATTCGGGCTGCAAGGAAGGTTCGCTATGGATAGATGCAGTACAGGTGGAAGAGGGGGATCTGTCCGATTTCCAGCCGTCCGCCGAGGTGGAATACGGGATCAGCGTGGCAAGTCCGGAAAAACTTTTTGAAAGCGGATCTCCGTGCAAGGCGGCGCTCAGCGTGCGCAACAACGGGAAGGCGCAATTGGATGGCAAGGTCGACTATGTGATCAAGGACTTCTGGGAAAAACCTGTGTTCACCGGAACTGTCCCGGTAAGCATGAAGGCCGGGAGCACCGCATCGTATCCTGTGGACTTTGGAAAACTTTCCTGTGGATATTACAGGGGATATTTCACTGCGTCCACTGGAGAGGTCGAGGAACTGATCTTCGGAGTGTATGTGCCACAGCCGCTCGAAATGCTTCCTGATGACTGGCCGCTCGCGTGCCATAATGATCCGATGCCTATCGTGAGGAAGCTCGGGTTCGGCGCAGTGCGCGCTTTCAACATCTTTAATTTTGCGAACATCGCAGCGGAAAAGGGGAAGTTCGATTTCTCCCAGCCCGACCGGATGGTGAAACGTGCGGAGGAATGCGGGCTTGTAATCATGCCGATCCTTGGAGATCTGATGTGGCCGTACTGGGGGCATGAGGCGCCAATCCCCAAATACGCGCTGGAAAAACTGGTCGAGAATCCCGCCAACGGGCGGCGTATCACCTGGGCGAAGCTGGATGCATGGAAGGACTATGTGCGCGCCATGACGAGCCATTACAAGGGGAAGGTCACGATCTGGGAAGTCCTGAACGAACCGAACCTCTGGATGACGCCTGAAGAATATTTCCCGTATTTGAAGGCAAGCTATGAGGCGGCGAAGGAAGGAAATCCCGACTGCAACGTGGTGGGCGTATGCGCAACCTCCGATTTCGCCGGCAAGCCAGGAACATTCACCGACAACGTGTTCAAGCAGGGCGGCACGAAATATTTCGATACGCTGTCAATGCACCTCTACGACACGAATCCGCCGGAACGGACCATCGGCGTCGGTTCGGACGAGATGCTGGAGACCTGGCGCAGGATCATGAAGGAGACATACGGCAAGGACACTTCCGTCTGGCATACGGAGAAGAGCTACATCCCCCGTGAACTCGCATATTCGCGACGCAAGGTGAACGTGCCGGTGGAATATTGCGATGAGCCGCAGTTCCTGATTCCCAACTTCAAGCTCAAGGCCGAATACATGCTGAGGGAGACGCTTCTCAATGCGGTCGCCGGAGGAAAGGGGAAGTTCTTCTGGTTCGGACAGCTCTACTACGACAGCTGTTTTATCACCATACGATATCACCAGCCCTACGGCCTAGACCACACCGAATTCGACCAGTCGCCTACCCCGGAACTTATCGCAGCGAACGGACTTGCCCGTGTGCTCACCGGTATGTCGCATTCCTTCCGCCAGCTCTCATGGGGCGATGTCAACCGCTGCTCCATATTTACCGGCGAGAAAGGAACACTTGCTGCGCTGTGGAACTGGAAGACTGGAGGAAAAGTCGCAATTCCCGTGGGGAAAAACAAATTCATCCTCTCAAATTTCTTCGGAGAACCGATTGCAGCCGCTCCTGACGACAAGGGAGAGATCGTCGTGGAACTTGCGGGCGCCCCTAAATATCTGTCGCTCCCCGGACAGGATGGCGAGAGGGCCTGCGCGCTGCTTAAAAATGCGCGTCTGCTGGATGCGGCGACAGATGTGATCGGTTCCCTGGAAGTTAAAGGTTCAGCGCCTGCGCTCCGTCTGAAATTGCGGAACACGCAGATTTCGAATCTTTCCGGAACTGTCGGCTGGTCGTCGCTTCCGAAGGGCTGGAAGCTCGAATCTCCGACGCTTCCTGTTTCAGAACTGGCGCCGGGCGCGGTCTCCACTCTTGATTTTCCTGTCGCGGATCTCCAGCCACAGCCGGAAGGGGCGACAGCTGCGGCTAGTGTGAAATTTGGCGCACAGCAGACTGACAAGAAAATCTGGATACTGCCGTTCCGCTCGCGGGAGGAGCTGATGAAACTGCTCACCCCGCCAGACGAAGCGGTGGCATCTCCGGTGAAGGAAGGGGAAATCAAGATCGATGGTGATCTGTCCGAATGGTCGGATGACGAACCGCTGTGTTTGGCGGTGGAAAGCACGGTCAAGGAAAAAGCCGACTTCGACAGCTGGCAGGGCGCGGCGGACTGTTCCGTATTGTCGCGGCTCAGATGGAATGAAAAATATCTCTACATCGGAGCGAAGGTATTCGATGACGTGGTCATGCAGAACCGTCCTGCGAAAGAGGCATATTCGTGCGACTGTCTGGAGATATTCATGGATCTGGATGACAAGGACAACGAGAACGACCGCAAGAGCACCGAGGATTTCCTGTCAAATGCGGACGATTTCCAGGCCCTCTTCGCTCCGGCAAGCAAGGACCGCGCGGAGCCGACGGCATGGTGGCTGCAACTTGACGGCGATGGCGGCACGAAGATCGCGTCCAAGGCTTTTCCCGGCGGTTACACTTTTGAAATTGCCGTTCCGTGGTCAGCGTTCAAGAATTTCATTCCTGCCAAGGGGAAGAAGATCGGATTCAGTCTCGCCATGGATGATGCGGACAAGGACTACAAGCGCAAGACGGTGCTGGTGTGGAAGGGTGACACCTCCAACTACAAGCGTCCCGGGCAGTGGGGGAAGCTGCTTTTGAAGTAGGGAACAGTCGAACAGGTCGTAACGAAGTAACTCGGGCACTTGTCCCGCCGAATGACTGGGATACCTGCCCGAGAGGAATTATGAACATCGAACATTGGACTTTGAAGTTTGAATTGTGGATGAAGAAGGCAGTCTTCGGAGAATTCCTAAGAGAGAAGAACAGCTCTTGCGAGCTTGACTACAAACGAATTTCAAATGTCCTGAATTGAATCAGTTGGTAGTTAACGTCGCAAGACGTGTTCTTGTAAATTTATTCATTCGATGTTGGATGTTCAGAGTTGAATGTTCGAAGTTCTTGGAGCCTGCCACCGTCAATCATCCAATCATTTCAATCTCCAAATCACCCAATGATCTCACTGCAGGTATTTGGAGGGTGTCAGCTTGCCGAGGCGGCTTTTGCCGAAGTCGTAGTTGAACAGCGAATCATTCTGATCGTAGACCTGCCACAGCATTGAGTCGTCCGCATGATCGTTATCCTTCTGGGTAGGGGTGCCATGGAGGGCCTCCACATGTCCGTCCGCCAGCATTGCGTTTGAGGATTTCCCATGCAGAAAGAGGAAGCTCTGGCTGTTCGCGACCTGCAACCTCCACCAGGTCGAAGTCCAGCAGCTCTGTTCCGGACTGTGAGTATCCCAGTTCTCAGTGAGGATTCCGAACTGCTCCGGCCTGACAACCTGTGTCATCTTGACCTGAGGCAGGAGATCTTCGTATCCGGCGGTCGATTCCGCGTGGTTCGTGTTGATGAGGATCTTCCACCAGTTTCCGCCGGCATTGTAGGTGATTCCGCACATGCCATATGTCAGAGTTATCTTCTGGTTGTCGGAGGAGAGATATGGGGCGCTCGGGCAATGGATCAGGTCCATGGGCTTTACCTTGTCGACGGCGGAATTGTTGCTTTCGGGATCGGGCAGCTGGGCAGATCCCATGAGCGTTCCATTGATATACGGGTTGATGGCTTCCGGCCAGCGGAACTTGGGATAATAGTCGTTAAAATCAGTAGTGTAGAATGCGAAACTCAGGCCGAACTGCTTCAGATTGTTTATGCACGCCGATGACTTTGCAACATCCCTTGCGTTCTTCAGTGCAGGAAGGAGCATGGCCGCGAGAATTGCGATGATCGCAATTACGACTAGTAGTTCGATCAATGTAAAAATTGGACGAACTGCTAGTCGCCCTGAGCCTGTCGAACGGGCCACCAATGGTTCGATTCCACTCGCCACAGGCAGCTCAATGAGCGTAAACGCTTTTTTGATTCTGTCCTCCATGGCCATAATTATATAGCAACCGGTTGCACGAGTCAATAGGCAAAAAGGGAAAATTGGGAAAATGGTAGGATGTTTATCGGCGCGTCAGGGGGAGGATTTACTACAAGCGTATTTCCTGTCCCGGCTGGGACAGGATGAGAATAGGCAGGGGCTTCAGCCCCTGTTGAATGGAATATATGTATTTAGGCGTGCCGGAAGGTACGCCATGAAAACCATATAACCGAGACAATGACATCGCGTACCTATGGCACGCGAACACAACCACGGTAATAAACAGGGGCTGAAGCCCCTGCCTATTTCCATTTCGTCCCTCTGGGACTCAAGTCTCCAGAGATGTTTCTTATATGCAAATATGCGTACAGTAGACAGGGTTGAACCCATAGGCTATATCACCACACGCCTTCAGCGTTGAAGATGAATATCCGCCGTAGACCTGTGGAATTATATATGCCCTCATCTGCGGGGATTTCCGTTCGTAGTCAAGCCATTATTGGCTGTGCCACTTGATGACTAACCTCACGCCTCCAGCGTCTGAAAAATGTAGGACAGGCGTCTCGCCTGTCTCTTATCATGTATTTTCTCAATTTCCCAATTACAGGCGAGACGCCTGTCCTACACTCTTAAGGCAAATTCTTTAAGAAGCGGCTCCGAATGCACATCGCCTCGAGGCAGGCGAGACCCCAGTCATCCGACGGGGTAAACACCTGTGCTGCATTCCTGATATAAATATTCGCTGAAGGGCATCCTTCAGTGAATATTTATCACTCCACGGACTTGACCGCGACATCCTTCTGGACCTTGAATGAACGGAGTTGGTATGGCTTCAGGTCTACCTTGAACTTCGTATCCGAGACCTTCTGCTCCTGTCCGGCCCCTAGATCCGAAACGGCTCCCGGCGCGCGATCAAATACGAAGGAAACCGAAGAAGCTTCCTTACCGGTGTTGACCGCGTAGAACCATGTTCCGTCCGGCATTGTGAGCGTCCTGCACTTTGTCGTCTCCGTCGAACCCGCAAGATCTGTGAACCTTTTTGCGGGCAGGGGCCTGTATGCCCTGGAGAATTCAGCGAGCTTGTCTTCAACTCCGCAGGTTCCAATCAGGAATCCGCCCTTGGTGAAACCGAGGACGTCATTGTATTTCAACGGCATGACGTAGTGTTCCAGGAAGCTGTTGATGTTCGGATTGAGGGTTGAGACGCGCCATCCGGTCTCAGTCAGCCAGCTGGCCTTGAGAGGATTGCCGTCGCCGCCGTACCATTTCCCTGCTCTGCCAACAGCGTCCTCGAAGTAGCGGTCATGCATGTTGATCCAGGGGAATGAGGCGCTGTTCAGCATGGCGTAGATGCCTGGTTTCATGTGGTCGTCGCGGCTGGCGGCACGAGCGGAGGCCAGCCAGCTTGCCCCGGACATTTCACGGTAGTCGGACGGATAGATGGTCTGGGCGAGGATGATGTTGGGCACGCCTTCATAGAGCTTCGAATCGATGCCGCACTCCCTGTCGATGATATCTGCGAAGTCCGGCTGTTTGAAGCGGGGATCTCTGGCGTGGTCGCTGAGGGTCGGGTTGTAGCTGCAGAGCGAGAGCTTGAGGTCCCCTCTTTTTGCGGCCATCCTTTTTGCGACCGCCTTGTACCAGTCGGCGATCTTCTGGCAGCGCCACTGTATCCATTCGTCCTTGGCGTTCGCCATGAGCCAGTCGTAGTATAGTTTTCCACGCAAAGGATTGCTGCGATCGACTGTGACCTTCTTGCCGGTGTCCTTCTCGAAGGCGTCGATATTGTAGTCGTTGTATCCGGCCTTGATGTCGCCGAACCAGGGGATGGTATGCTTTGTGAGGTGCATGACGATTCCCTTGAACGCGGGATTTCCGGAGTAGAGATCAAGCATCTCGTCAATCTGCGCGTCCACATATCCATGGACGGCAGGATGCAGGGGATTGAAGTTCGGCGGAGTGCCGTGCCAGCCGCCCGGATTTGGCTTGCCGTCCGAAAGGATCATCACAGGTGAATTGTGCAGGGAGCCGTCTGAGACAGTCTTTGCGTTGATGATCACATTTTCCGGGACATCTATGTTCTGGAAGTTGATCGTCGGCATGAATCCAAGTCCGTTTGCTGCGAACTTCGCAAGGATGCAACCAATGAAATTGTCCGGATGCTGCCTCGGCTGGTAGGTCAATCCCATCTTTCCATGGTACCAGACGGCAGGATATGAAAGGAAGTTCTGTCCGCTCCACTTCATGTAGGCGATGAGCCGGTCGAGAGTCTCCTCGTATTCCGGCATGAGCTGACGTTCCATTCCGAAATCGTAGCCAATGGCGGGATCCTCGAAATGGATGCCGACTGTGCGTGTCCATCCACCTACAGGAGGCGCATCCTTTATGCCGGCGTCCGGAAGTCCGCCCTGTATGGAATATATGCGCAGTTCAGAAACAGCCGCCGGGCCGCCTCCCGCCCTGGCGGTCATGAAGATAAGTGCGTTGTTCTTGGCTCGCGCCCAGAGGATCGAACGGTGCGTGAGCGTCTTCATCGATAGTGGATACTCGTCGCCGCAGAAGACTCCCGTCTGAAGTCCGTAGTCGTTGCCCGCATTCTTTGCGTCCTGTCCAACCATCTCCATGGTGCGCACCTTGTCGTCAGGATAATCCCATTCGATGAGATATGGGACACCGGCGGCTGGAAGATCTAGTTTAACTGCGAAACGGTCGTTCTTCTTCGGGCCTGCCTCATAATAAGTGCGGCCGTCAAGAGTTCCTTTCACACAGTCGCCGATGGACGTGAACCGTTCGGGCGGAACACCCTTGACGAAATCGATTGTCTCGAGGAGCTTGGTGTCCATTTTGGATCCGGCCTCCTTGAGATAGGGATTGGTTTTTCCGAGCGACCATATGTCTGACGAAAGAGTCGGTCCGTTACCTGTCTCCACGATCAGCTTGTATGCACCTTTTGTCGCAGCCATGAACTTTGCGGAGAACTCCCGGGCTTCGCCGGGCTTTAGGATCGTGCCCTGCACCTTGGCGCCAGCTAGTTGTTTACCAAGGGAATCCTCTATCCTCCAGGCGCAGGAGCAGCTTGTTTCCTGACTGGAGATGTTCTTTAGGTTCCATTTGATTTCCGTTGTGTCGCCTTCCATGCAGTAGGCAGGGAGGAAATCGAGTTTCAATTTGGATATCAGGGCTATGTCGGAATTGATCCCGGCAGACGTAAGAGCCTTGTCATAGATCTTAAGTTCGTCGATGAGGCCGTCGGCTTTTGCTTCGCGTTCCTGGCTGCCTACGAAGAAGGATGCAAATTTATTCTTCAGGGCTGAAAAGTCCCTCGCCCCTTTCTTGACGTTGAGAGGTGAGTTGCCGTCGCCGGGCATTCCGCAGGCGATGCCGTTCATGTAGATGCAATGCCCCTTGTCGACGTCCCAGGTCATCGCCACATGGACCCACTTGCTGTTATCGAGTCCCTGGTTGCCTGCAGTCAGGTAGGTGTCGTTGATGTCGCTTACATCGCCTCTGAAGTGGGCCCCCCAGAACCAGAACCACAGGGCTCCGGATCCGTGCCGGGTATCCTTCCCGAGGGCGCTTTTCGGGAACGGCTCGGAGAAAAGGCAATGCCAGTTGGACCTGACATCACTCGACTGCTCGGACGCACGCCAGTTTGGCTTGAACCAGAGAGTGACGGTCCCGCTTTCTTGTTTCAGGTTTCCTTCGGTGGAATATTCCAGGAATGAATTTGGAGAGATGAGAACAGCTTTGCCCTTGACACCGTCTTCATATTTGAGGTTTTCAGCCTTAAGCGGCTGGACCTTGCCCGTGGCGTTGACGGCGTCCGCGCTTCCATCGAATGGAAGTTCGAAAATGGGTTTTGGCAGTGGATCGGCGGCCTGCGCCTGCAACAATGGAAGCATCATGCCGAGGGATAGGATTGCTGTTCCGATCTTGATTCTCATTGGACTCCTTTTAAGTTTAACCACAGAGGGCACAGAGGAATTCATTTATATAAAACAGTTATTGCGGGAATAAACCCCGTTGGAGTACAAACTTTAGTTTGGCTTGTCTTCTATTATATAGAGCGACAAAAATAAGTTGTCGCTCTTTTGGAGTGCGCTGTGTCAGCAGCGCTTTAAGATTCTAAAGCGGCGCCCCGAGAGCCCTTGGCCTCGGGATGAAACACTTACACGCCGCACTCCGAAAGATGCTTCGCATCAATGTCAACTATGTTTAGACATCGTATATAATTACGCAAGCTGAAGCTTGTACTCCAACATAAGCAATCAATTCATCAGAGGTATTGTGCAATTACCTCTTTATTTGTCTTCGAGCACACAGAGAATCTTCCTCTGTGACCTCTGTGGTTTACATTTTCTTGCGGCCGAAATTTATTTCGCGGTCTTGAACCAGAAGCTGATCGTCACTTCCTGTCCGGCCTTGACAGTTATTTCCTGCAGTGCAGGAGAATTGTGCCAGACTTTCATTGCGCCCGGCTTCTTGTGTCCCTGGTCTGCAACGTGCGTCGGTTCGCCGTATGTTGTCCATCCCTCAAATCCGCCGTCGAAACCGCCGTTCTTGAGTTCGGCGCCCTTGACTTCGACGTCATCATAGAGGATCCAGACGGGTTCGAGATCTTCCGTGTTTGCCGGGTCTTTCGGTTTCCATTCGCCCATGAGCTTTATGGTGACTTTTCCATCTTTGTCGGCCTTGAATGAGAACGAGGACTGCTTCCATTCGCCGGTGGCGGGAATTCCGGTGTGGATATACTGGGAGTTCTTCGCCTCATCCATCCATGACGCGTTGTCGGCAGTACCACCTTCCGGCACCTTGGATGCTGTAATTTTGACACCATCATTAGTAGCGTCGAGATCAACACGGGCGGCATCTGCAAAAAGCGATACTCCCCACATGGTGATGGCGGCGACGACTGCTGACGACAAGAACTTCTTCATGACTCCCTCCTGTTTTTTTTAATTTGTGCGCTTAATATACACTATAATATATAAATTAATTGTTTATGTTGGAGTACAAACTTTAGTTTGTCTTTATATTCAATCAAACGCAAGCTAAAGCTTGTACTCCAACGGGGTTTATCTCCACAACAAACCTTTATATTAATTTTTCAATTGCCTCGTGCTTTTTCATTTCAGTAATTCAAGGGGTTGCCGGAACTGGAGCGGCAGTTTCTGCCGCCTGGACAGGACGTGCCGACAGATAACCCCAGACAAAGACGTTTGACGCCCAGGTGTCTACTACGAATTCGTTCATCGATACGAACAGGAACACGTCGAAGTAAGCCTCGGTGAGCGGCCAGTCGTAGGGATTCGGCCAGCAGTTGTTGGGCTTGCTGAAATAAAGAGGTATCGGCCAGTCCCAGAACCCGCCTTTATTGTTCCAATAATCGACATTGCCGAATACCGTGAGTCCCGCCGGTGCCTGCTGTCCGCTCGAGCGTGAATCGAGATGCAGCGGATTCTTCACCGGGTTGGCGCCGAGTCCGGTCGTGTAGACGATGTTGTTCGGATTGCAACCTGACTGGAACTGGCAGGACTGCAGCACTCCCTTAAGGTATTCGGGCTTGCCTGTGAGATAATGTGCGCGGGCAAGTTCGGTTCCACCAGACGTGCTGAAAAAACCTCCGAACATCGGCCTGTACTTGTCCATCTGTGTCAGGTTGAAGGAGTTTTCCGAGGCATATACAATAGACCTGTCGGCCTGCTGCGTGACCGCCTTGATCGCGTTCTTCTTCATTGCAGGATCGGCCTTGGCGTCATCGAGCCGCGCGTAGTGGAATGCCGCGTCGCATTGTATCTGTTTTGCCCACCAGCAGACGGTCGTAGGATCCCTGAGACATGTGCTATCCATGAAGATATCATGGTATTTCTTGTCGCCGGAAATATCGTAGAGGATAAGAGCGGAAAGGTTTCTCGCGTCGGTGGCGACCCACAGGTCCTTCAACTTACTGATGGAACCGTCCGCTTTCCTCTTCGCGTAGTCGCCCTCGGCCCAGTTGAAGGCCTTGACGGCGCTGTCCTCGTAGACCTTCGCAAGCTCTGGCTTGATCGGTTTCAGCACCTTCGCGGCGCGAGCGGCGGCTGAAGCATAGAACCATGAGTCGCGGATGTTCGGGGCAAACACGTAGGCATGCTGCGTGGAGAGCCAGCTCACATCGGGAACGCCTGGATCGCCGTCGGTCTCGATACCGTATGGAATTCCGCCGTCAGGAAGCTGCATCCTCCTGAAACAGTCTATCTCGAAGAGGGCCTCGGTGATGATGTCAGGAATGCCTTCCATCTTCGGGATGTTGAGATTGAGGGAATTGAAATATGAAGGATAAAGCTCGACAAGTTCGAGCTGGTAGAACGTCGTCTTCATATGTGTGACGCGGCGGGGGTTCCAGTCGCCGGCATCATGGTATCCTCCCCAGGCGCCGGGAACAGACTCGCCAGTGTCGCCCTTGACTATGTCCCCCCACGACTCGTTCCCGTTTGCCATCGCATCGTAGGTGGTGCGGGTGATGACGAAGCCGGCATCAACCTTGAAATCGACCGGCTTCTTGAAATCTGAATACGGAGGTCCGAGCTCTATTCCGCTGCGGTTGTTGTAGAGCCCCTTCATCTGGACGAGGAACGCCTTCTCCCAGACCTTGTTTGATATCTCGAAAGGATAGCTGCATCCTATGCCTTCCGCGTAGATGCGGTATTTTCCCGGAGTTTTGAATTCGCTGAAATTCATCCTGTAGACGGCGGTATTGCTGTAGTTCTTCGGAGGTTTCGCGCACAGTACCTCCTTGCCGTCGACTTCCATTATGCATTCGACATTTCCTGAGAATACAGCCTTGCCGCTGGCGTCATCAAGTATCGAGAACTTCAGACCGTCGGGTAGCTTGCAGCCTCCACCGGTACCGAGCCACACCGACAGGAATCCCTGTTTTGCCGTATCGTCAGGACGGTATCCGATCTGGTTCACGTGGACAGTCTCGCTCCTGACATTCTGGAGATCGGCCTTGAAGGCAACGGTTGGATTTTTGACGTTCAGCGGAAGCTCGGTGGATATGACATATTCCTTCCCGGGCTGGATCTTCGCAGGCAGCTTCAGATACATCGTATGGCGCATGGGGAATATCAATCCGCCTGTCAGCTGCCAGTTGGTCGGAATGCTCTTGCGGTAGACGAAGGCAGGCTTGACACCTGCGGCAAAAGCCGGATCGTCCTTAGAACTGACAGTATAGTTTGGTGCGAGATCCGCAACGAAATCCAGCAGGGGATCGCCTTCATATGATTCATAAGGGAACAACCAGTCCAGGTCTTTCCCCTGGAGGTATCCGAGTTCCTTTCCGTTGCGGACGACTTTGGCGCGCTTGACCACGCCGTCCTTGAATTTCTCCACCTTCTTCACGTCGTCAGGCAGGGATTCGAATTTGGATATTTTTGGAAGGATGATCTTCTGGGCATCAATGGTCAGCGACATGATGTCCGGCGCAACCAGTGAAACATGGGTGATTTCCGGGGAACTGTCGCCCCTGTATCCGTATTTCTTGATCTTGTTCTCGCGGTCGCGTGCAATCCTTTCCTTCGCTTCAGCTTCCTTTTTCAGCTTGAGCGCGGCCTCCTCGGCCTCCTGTTTCGCCGACGCTTCGCGCTGTGCAAGAATATCCGCGTCAGCTTCGACGAGGATCAAGGCATCGACTTCAATATTCAGATTGTCCTTGCTCAAGTTGCCGACCAGCTGGTACTGCTTGATGTGGGTCAGATCAAGAACTCCGGGAGTTCCAGGAGACTTCTTGTTCTCGAGGGTGTTCGGCCTGGAGAGAGGGGCGCCGCCCTTGGGAATGACAGTGACAAACTTGTCCGAAGGCTCCGGGAGAGCGAACTCCCAGTATCCGGAACGTTCTCCTTCATCACATATGATGATCTTGATCGTCTTTGCGGTGTTGCCTGCATTCGTCTTGAGCCTCAACGCAGGAGACTTGCTGGCATGCGCACTGAGATCGAGCTGGGTGTTGACACCTGCGCCACCGTCGCATTTCATGTCCTTGAGCACGGCATGCCCGTCGACAATATTGATCTTGTTCTGCCATGAGAGATAGGAGAAATGGACGTTGGAGCTGAGATCATTGATTACGAATGGTTCACCGGGTTTTGAATCAGTCTGGGAGTATGAAGCAGTTTGAAGCATGAGTACCGACGCGAAGACAACCGCCGCAAGACCGCGGCGCAATGTAAATGAGATCATTCAAGTCTCTCCTTAATTTATAGGATATATATTTGACAGGATGAATTGAATTAAATCCTGAAAATCCTGTAATCCTGTCTAAAAAAATGATTCCAATCACTCCCAGGCGCACCATCCCCCGTTGACGAACTTGTAGACCACGTTCTTATATTTTATCTCAGTGAACTTGATTCCTTCCACGTGGCCGTCCGGGAATGTGAAATTGCAGATCCTGTTGTTACCATGTCTCCATCTGGGCCAGGCCTGATTTCCCGTTCCTCCGTCATTCCTGTCCGTGTTATGGGATGCGAAGCCGTCAGGCACGATGTTGTCCTTTTGGGAAGCATCTATGCTGGGCCAGGAATTCGCCGGATCAAGGCCTTGGTACCAGTACCCTATGTCACTATTGTAGAAGGCGGCGAAGGCAAAACCTTCAGAGACCTGGCATCCGTCACCTGCTATGACCAGGTCGGACGGGCGCTTGATCTGGTTGGAGTCGTAACGTACCGGTGACTTCATTGGCCTGTCAGTACCATTATGCCACCCCATGTCCGGCATGACGCTGTAGTGGACTGAGTAGCTCAGGTTATTTGGTCCGTTCGTCCTGGAAAGGGCGTTCGCGCAGCTGAAGACTGGAGACTGGGCGCCTCCGTAGTTTGTACTTTGATTTGTGTTTACATACTGGTTGAGGAGCAAAGTCCAGTCGGTCGTGTATCCCACTGTCGTGCATGGAGGGTAGTATCCGTAGTCAGTCCCATAGAGTCCAATGCCCAGGCCCATCTGCTTGAGATTGTTCATGCATGCAGTCGACCGCGCCTGATCCTTGGCCTTTCCCAGGGCCGGCAGCAGCAGGGCCGCGAGGATCGCAATGATGGCGATGACGACTAACAGTTCGATCAAAGTAAAAACTGATACTGGATACTTGATACTTGATACTGGTTTCTTGATGGTTGGATGCCTGTAAATAGAAAATTGCATCTTGAATCCAGAATCCAGCATCCCGGATCCTGCGCCGTGGATTTCATATTTCATATTCACCTCCGCCATTTACCGAAAGGTACAGCATCTCCCGTGACATTCAAGGTACTGCAACCGGTTGCAGATGTCAAGGCGGAAAGCGATAAAAGATAAGAAATCCTCGGCAGTCCTGCCAGGCTTATAAATGATCCCGTCCGCAAATGAATTCCGTTTGTAGTTAGACTTTGCTCGAAAAGGTAATCTCAAAATGTAATTTGATTTAAAAGTAGCACAGACATTCTTGTCTGTGAATTCAAATTCCATTTTCAATCGCAGAGAGGAATGTCCGCGTTACCCCCTTTTCGGGCAGGTGCTCCTTTGCTATTTTGAACAGGGTAGATTAAAGTAAAAAGTAAATCATTTCATATATGCACTTGCTGATCGTCTTGAAATAGAATGGGGTTCCAAAATAAAGGAGGGAGGACATTCTTGTCCGCCATGGCGTATCTCTTCTGGGCGAAGTCTGGTCAGCCAATTCGCGGGTTGGAAAACCCGCGCTCCGTTGAAGAGAAGATACATCGAGGATAATTAACTAAAGGAAATTTCATGTACAGCCATCTGCGATACATGGCAACGATACTGGCTTCGGCATCCGTCATGGCGCTGTCCGTCTGCCCGGTACTGGCGGAAGAGCCTGCCAAAACCGTCGACACCAAAGGCAATTTCACAGTCATCGGAAATAATTTCAGCACGGAGTGCGGACGCGGTACATTCTTCTCGTACAGCAGCAACAGGAAGACCTATGTCGTATGGCCCGGTCCCGGCATGAGCCCCCAGTTGCGCTCCATCGACGAGACCAGCGGCGAGATCTCCCCGATCGTGCAGATCAAGGAGCTGGACTACACCGGCAACTCGGATTACCATGACTATCCGAGCATTGTGGCAGGCAAGGACGGCACTGTCCATGTCTTCATGACCAAGCACGTCAAACAGCTCCACTATTTCCGGAGCGCAGATGGAGGAGACCTGAGCAAGCCCTGGACTGAGACCATATTCCCCGATCCGGCAGGATATCCGTTTTCGATAATCACCTCCGGCGGGACGCTCTTCGTCTTCTACAACTGGAACATGGATCCGAAATACAAGAATCCGGAACGTCCATTATATTTCCGTCGTTCCGAAGACGGCGGGAAGACCTGGAGCAATCCGGTCAAGTGCATGGACCGCGATATCGACGACATGAAGGAACTTTATGTCGGCGCCATAAAGCTCGAACCTGCCCAGGGCAAATATCCCGAGAGAGTAAATATCGTCCTGACTCTGGCCGGCCGTGGCGGACACAACCAGTGCCACAAGGACATCTATTACACGTATATGGATGTCAAGACACAGACCATGCATGATGCCGCAGGCGCGGACCTCGGAGAATGCATCTCCGGTGCCGAAGAATGGAACAAGATCAAGGTTCTGGACACTGGTGACAGCTATGAAAGGCCGTATGCCGTCCAGCACACACATAGCGTAGTGTCGGATGCGGCGACTGGAAATCCTCTTGTCGGCTATGAGAAGTACGATGCCGATGCGAAGAGGTCCCGCGTGACAGTCCAGTATTGGAACGGTGAAAAATGGGGCCAGCCAGTTTCCACATCCAAAGGGACCACCATTGGCGACATGTTCAGGGATCCGCGCGGCCTGTTCTGCTATGCGAAGGAAGCCGGTGTCGTGTCTGGATACGTCTATTCTCCGGAAACCAACACATTCACTGAGGCCGGGACATTCAAGATCGATGGGCTTTTCATCGCCGCATTCCGCCTGACCGGCGGGTACGGCGGATACGAACCTGCGCGTTTCGTCTTCCATGAGAAAAGTGAAAACATCAAAGAGGTCGATCCCCGTTTCAGGGTCGGGATCTGCAACGGGAAATGACTCGGGCAACTTGTCCCGTCAATATCATTGTCGAACTGGGAGGAAGGAGGAATAACTGGCTGGGGAATGCAGGGGAATCTTTCTCGCACCCGCTTCGCTCAAGCCACAGAGTCACCAAGGGAAGAATTGGAGTTTGAATATGAAAATTTGCATGTCGCCTGGAATCAGGCGACAGTCGACGGATGAAAAGGAAATCAAACAAAGCCATGCGGTTTTGTTTTATTTCTTCCTTCATCCTTCAGCGAAGGCGAACCCTTCGCTGCAAATTTTGATTATAGGATCTATACTTGGTGGCTTTGTGCCTCTGTGCGAGGAAAAAAATTGAATATGAGGTTTTTTTATTGTGCTCCCGACGCACCGGGGCAGGCGGATATTCAATTACAGGTCGAACGTCCGTAAGTTCAAGTTGAAGATGAAATGATCTTCCAGAATCGGAAATCATATCTTGCAGGGTTGCTGCCGGGATTGCGTGGTGTTACGTGAATGCCATGTTGCCGGCGCATCATAAGAACTGCTCTTGTTCTGGCATCCAGCGTAGCGAAGTTACCAGGCGTATAGTTAGGTCATTTTATTATTGAGTCTATTATTTCGTCGATCTCTTTTCTGTCTGTATGTAATTCAAATCTTGTAATGCTCGCATCGCCAGAACCAGGGCAATCCTCAACGTCATCGCCACAATGAATCCGATAGACATCAGAAAAATCTGGTTCTCCGGCATTCTTGCTGAATGCGCAAATCGAATTGCGATTTTTTATTAACCATTTTCTAAAGGCTTGATATTCGGAATAGTCCTCATCCAAAAATATTGCTGTAATCTTTTTCATATTATTTACCTTTACCTAACGCCTCAGTCCTCAGGAATCCGGCGGAGCCGGATTACCTGAAGGGGCTTGGTTCTCTCAATTTCTGTATACGTCTTTTCTATGTTGAATTCGGACAATTAAAACGGAATCACCAATCAGGGCATAGATAACACGATAATTCCCAACCCTGTATTTCCTAAGTCCGGCAAATTGTCCTTGCAGTTCCGGGAATTGATCGGCGCTTACAGCAAGATCTGTGTTTAGTTTCTTCAGGATCCGGTCTGCTTCGCGGGAATCTATTTTTTTCAGATCTTTCGAGACAGACTTCTTGAATGTAATTTTATAAGCCAATTTCTTTCCTCATCTCTTCAATTGTTATTACAGGATCGGAAGTGTCCCGCAATCTGTCAAGAGCTATTTGCAGGTCCGCTTGGTCTTGTAAATAATTTTCGAGAGCCTTTTGAATAAGAAAGGATTTTGGCCTTTCCGTCAATAACGCGACGTTTTTAAGTTCTTTTGCCAGGCTTTCCGGCAATCGTACTGAAAGTGCAACACTCATATTTCATTCCTCCTATTGTATGCATGTGTAATACAGCATAACACAAGATTGATTATTGTCAAATAGATATTTATTTTATTTCAAGAACGCCTCTTGGTCTGGCGCCGAGTGAAACGAGGTTGCCAGCACCAGAATGGTTAAAATTCTAAATTCATTTCCTCGCAC
>MHBH01000079.1 GCA_001804805.1 Lentisphaerae bacterium GWF2_49_21 | reverse complement strand
CCTTGGTTCGTTCTTTTTTTCAAGCACCTGAAACAATTTACGCTTCAGCATGACTTGTTATTATTATGAGACTATTAGTAACTACGAACAATAATACTGTTAAGATGCTGGTGCATGTATGCGCGTTAAGTAGGTACGTGCTTTCCTGTCCTGAGCTTGTCGAAGGGAGCATGTACCATCCTAATACCTAAGAATGGGACAGGCTTAAAGCCCATCCCTACTTCAAGAGAATTCAAAAACTAACAAGTACAAATTTTTTCATCCCTTACGGCAGATACGCGCCGTTCTTCTTCAGCCTGCTTCTCAGCGCATCCGTATTTATGGCATGGACATCGTTCTGCTTTCTCAATGCCATCGCACCTGCGATTCCCGCAGCCTCGCCCATGCAGAGGCAGTTCGGCATCACGCGTATGCTTCCCTGTACTAGACGGTCGCACGAAACAGAGCGTCCGGACACAAGCACATTCCTTATCCCCTTGGGAGTAAGGCAGCGGTAAGGTATCCCATGCGACTCACCGGCCTTGAACTGTTCGTAGCGCTCCATTACATTCAGCTTTCCTGTCTTGGCCTTGCCGATCTCATTCTTCGCGGCATGGATGTCAATCGGATAGCTGTTGCGGGAGATCTCGTCCTTGAATGATCTGCGCGCCATATAATCATCAATTGTCAGGACATAATCACCAATGATCCTTCGGGTTTCGCGGATCCCCAGCAATGAACCGGTGTTCACGAGGAACGAATTTTTGAATGCAGGATGGAATTCGGCAAGTGCCTTGCGAAATTCGCAGGCTATCTTCCTGCCTTCGACCAATGCCTTGGAAACGCTTTCCGGACAGGTGTTGTCCACATCCCAGATGTGCCCGGCATTGAATCCGATTACTCCAGGCCCCACATGAGCATTGCACATGTGCCCGTCTGTCAATCCCGGGTATTTCCTGACCATGCTATGGCGCCATGAGCCCGGGGTTGAATCCCACCAATCCAGCACTGATGTCTTATATGAATATTCATCCACGTTTGCAAGAGTGAAACAGTGGGTGGCGGGCATTAGCTCCCCTGATTTCCCATCCCCCTTCTGGAATTTGGCGCCAGCCCAGGCTGCAAGATCCGCGTCTCCGCTCGCATCAATGAAGACTTCCGCCTTGTACGCAGTAAGACCGGATTTGCTGGCGACAATTATTGCGGTGACATCACCGTTCTCCACCTCTACGGATCCCATGAGCGCGTTGAAGAGTATTTCAGCCCCGGAACCAATGACAAGATCATCGTAGATACGCTTGAGGAGCTCAGGATCAATCGGCAACCAGACGAGATCGTCCTTCTTGACGTGCGCCATTCCGGCCTTTGACCTTTCACAGACCTGCTGCGCCATCCCGCAGTAGATGATTCTCTTCTTATCTGAGAACGGGGCCCATAGCGGGACGAGTCCAGTCGTCCCCATTCCTCCGAGAGAAGATGTCGCTTCGATTAGCAGTGTCTTCGCCCCTTCGCGTGCAGCAGCGGCAGCCGCAGTGCATCCGGACGGCCCACCTCCGACGACTATCACGTCATATGAATCGTTCAACGGAATTTCTTTTGCCTTGAGCTGATGCTTTTTCATTATTGAATACTCCTATTCCTTTAGATGCACAGCAGCATGCCGCATTTACTGTTTATACTATAAATTCAAAGAACATGCCTTGCGCCATTGATCAACTGGAACTGCATTCGTTGGTAGTTAACGCATTATTGCGTGTCGTCTATAAATTCTCAAAAGAACAGCCAATAATGGCTTAACTACAAACATAACTCGTTTCAATCAATCATCGCTGACGTATTCGAAAACTGATCTTTCTTCATGGCGTTCAGGACGCGTATTGAATTCACGATCAGGTCCGGACTGATCTCGTTTTCGAGTTTTCCACCGCGTACCGCCTTGTGGAAATTATTCCATTGGTATCCTCCGGAAATGGCATCCCTGTCAATGAAAACCGTCTCCGTTACCTTTTCATCCTTCCCTTTGAGGGCCTGGAGCGTCAATGTGACCTTGTCCCTGGTCTTGCCAAAGAACTCCGAAGAGAGTATGGAGCGAGTTACGGTCCCTTTCTCAAAATGGATTATAAGATTGTTCGGATACACATTGCCGTCATTGATGCAGAATGACCCAAGTATGCTCGAGACGCATCCGTTCTCGAACCTGATCGACATCTGGGCGTTGTCCGACGTTGGCCTTCCGGTGAAAATCCTCGAATGCATCACGTGTATCTCCTTCGGATTCCCGCATAACTGGAGCAGGTCGTTGATCCCGTAGATCCCCAGCCTGAAGATCGGCGCTACCGGACATTTCCCGGGATCATCCATCCAGCTTCCATCCGCCTTTTCAAAATATCTTGCGTATGTCTCCCAGCGCGCGGAAATCGGCTGGCCAAGCTTATATTTGTCACGCCACTCGAAGATCTGCCTGATATCATCCGAGGGAACCGGGCTTGGAGAATTCAGATGAATGACCTTCCCGAGCTTCTTCGCCTTCTTCAGGACCGCCATCGCAGCCGCAGGATCATCTTCGAACGGCTTTGTGGTCATCACATGTTTCCCGGCGCTGATTATGCTGTCGAGCAGCTTCGCACGTCCGCGAGGCGGGGTGAAAAGCCCGACGGCCTCTACCTCCGGTTCCTTGAGTATGCTGTCCAGGGATTCAAAGACACGGACAGCATATTTCCCGCCAAAGGTTTTCGCCTTCGCCGCATCAAGATCGCAGATCCCGACGAGTTCGATGTATTTGCTGCCAGGTCCGTCGAGGAGCTGGCTTTCAATGATATGCTTCCCGAAATTCAAACCGACCAATGCCAGCTTTATACGCTTATCTTTTGTACTCATATAATATCCTTTCATTTGCTCATTAAATACCAAGACGGGCCAATTGCATAACCGTTATGCCGGAATAAATGAAGCTGTTTGTCCTTAAAAGTATGTCGGGTTTTAACCCGACACTTGGTTGGCGGTTTCCATTCGACAGGCTCAGGACAAGTAAAAACCGCCCTACTTATAAAACAAAAATCACAGCTTAACGGTTACAATATTGCTTCATATCATATAAACACGATCATCCCGTGACAGACAGATCCCTGTCCAGACCGCACAAATATTTCGAAGTTGTTATTCCAGGTTTGACCGTAATCCCTTGCAGCCCTAGAAATTCCTTGTGCAGGATGTCAAAGAGTTCCGAATTCTGTACTCTTATGAAAACTGGTATGCCCGGACATTTTACTGGAAATTTCTTGAGAGTCAAAGGTCCGGTGTAAGATTTTCCTGTGGTAAGCTCCCTCCACTTGCCTGAAGGAAGCAGGATTTTCCTGGAATGGACCTCCGTGTCAAGGATCGGCGCCACAATCAAATCTTTTCCAAGCATGTACTGGTCAGGAATCCCATAATATTCCTCGACTTCAGGATAGTCGAACCATAACGGGCGGATCAGCGGAGCTTTCCGGAAAGAGGAATTATTCGCGAGATATTTCCCCAGCAGCCTGTGTATCCTGGAATATACACAGGCGATACCTGCCGTCCCAGCACAGTAGTTCCATGGGAAATACGAGAACTGCATGACCGGCATGAACGCCGAAACTTCCGTCCATCTGACCATGAGCTCATCGGTCGGCAGAGGCATATCGCTCTGCAAAGTCTGGACGCGGCCCGGTATCATGTCAGGCATCAGGATATCGTAACCCATGAGCGACATGTGCATCGCCAGCGTCACTACCGCCTTCAATCCGTTATCCAATCCCCAGTGGGAATCCTTTCCGCCCTGCCGCCAGATTATCTGCCTACCCTGCGAAAGCCAGGCCGTGCGACTTTCGCAGATGTTCGGCGCGACTTCCTCGAAAACAGAGAGGAGCTCATCAAGATATCCGGATGCTCCACGGTAGTCATTCCACGAGGAAATCTGGATGTCCGGCTGATATTTCGCATCTCCTCCGTCGATCTTGAATCCGTCGACGTCAAAATCTTTTTTCAGACGCAGGAGCTGCGCCTTGAACCAGCTGCGCGCGGAAGGATTCGTCAGATCCACAAGCCCAGCGGTTCCACCCCACCACTTCAGCAGCGCGGCGCCTTTGCCATCCTTGGCCTGAACAAGGATCTTTGCATCAGCCAGCTCCTTGTGGTTCCGTGCTTCGACATTGACAAAAGGAGTGACCCACAGCAGAACTCTGAATCCTAGCCCGTGGAGCTCTTTTATCATTTGTTTAGGCTCGGGGAACTTTTCAGAAAAACTAAGTTCTCCAAAACATGTTTCCCATCGATCGTCAATTGTCAGGGTTGAACAAGGATATCCCTGCTTGCGTATCTGCCGTGCCATGTCGAGTATCCTTTCCTGGGTGATGGCTCGTGGATACTGCGTCCAAGTGCAGAATATGGAATCCTCAAAGAACTCCCGGGCAGGAGGTTTGTTCGGCCATCCAATAGCGGAAGCCAACTGTCTCCAGGCTTCAGGAAGCGATCCGCCATGAAAAATCCGCATCGTGGCAGATTTCTCGACTGTGATTATCCGCAGCATCCCGTCATTGTCCTTGTTGATGGATACCTTCAATTTGCCGCTGGTATCTGCGAAGATCGCAAATCCTGCAGAGCAAAGCCATATTGGGCTCTGGATATTGTTCACGGCAAATGCTGGGTTGTCTATCTTCCCTCTCTCAAGAGGATAAGGCTGTTCATGGGCAAAGCCGTGCCCATACCAGTGCCCGCCAGAGGAAAGCTCAAATACGATTTCCTCACCGACACCAACTGCAAGTTCCTTCCCCTCGTGAAGTTCGCTCCATCTATCTCCACCCAATTTGTATTTCAGTTTTTTTATTGTCATAATAAGCCTTCAGGCATAAAAGGAGCGCGGGTTTTCCAACCCGCGAACTGGCGGACAAGAATGTCCGCCCTCCTTTGTTTATAATTCCAATTCAACCGTCTTCACTGCACATATCCCAGCGCAGACATTTCCTTCACCAGATTCCCGACATTGATCTTCCTCAGCGAACACTTCCCCTTGATTGCGAACTTCGCAGCGATCGCGGCCGCCTCACCCATCGCCATGCAGTCCGCAATGATCCTGTAGCTGGCAAGCGGTTCGTGCTCGCCGCCTATGCAGCGACCAACCACAAGGATATTCTCGAGCCCTTTCGGCAGAAGCGCCCCGTATGGAATGTGATAAGGGATCGTCTTTGTTACAATTATCGGAGCCTCTTTCCTGTCGCGCCTGTGGATGTCAACATGTTGCGCCACCGTGAAAAGCCCGTCGTCATATTTCGCGCCTGATTCGATATCAGCCTTAGTCACCATCTTGTCACAGACTATGCGCCTGCTTTCCCGAACTCCGGGGATCGAGGAAAACGGACCAAATTCTATGTCCTTGAACTCCTCAGTGTTCTCCTTGAGAAGAATGAACAGGTCATAAGCCTGTTTTCTCATCTCAATCATTGCGTCTGACAACTGAACAGCATCTGTCGGATCGTATCCGGTCGCATGCGGCACTGACTGAAGCAGCGTCTGCCTTGTCCCGACCACTGTCCCCGGATGCCATTTGTCATAGGGATACCAGTATTTCTTTCCGGACTTCTTCACCGCCTTGTCGATTATCTCGCACATCCTCTTATAATCAATTTGTCCCGCCGTATAGTTCATCAGCATCTGCGTCAAGGAAATCGCCTGGACCGCTCCATCACCTTTGCGTCCCTGCTTGAAGTCAGCTCCGGCACCGGCAGCGACATCGCCATCGCCGGTGGCGTCAATAACTATTTTCGCCTTTATCGCGGTCCTGCCGGACTTTGATTCCACAATAACACCGGAAAGCTTTCCGTCTTCGACGATGGGAGCGACAACGTTTGAAAGATACAGGACGCGTATCTTGTTCTCCTCGATCAGCGAATCGAAATACGGAACGATCGGCCAGGGATTGTAATATGGCTTGATACAAATGCCGTCATTGTACAGTTTCGTGATGAATTCGCGGGCGAAACCGCCCTTATTATTGAAATCCGAAGTCCAGTATGTCACATGCGTGACCATTCCTCCGGGGATTGACGTCCTCTCGACGATCACCACGGAAAGCCCCTTGCGTGCGGCGCAGACCGCCGCGGCCATGCCTGCAGTTCCGCCGCCGCAGACAACGACATCCACATCGAACATCACCGGTATCTTCTTTTGTTTTTCTATTATGTGTTTCATGCTTTTCCTTTAAGTAGGTACGGGCTTCAGCATGTACCATTCTTATATCTAATTATGGGACAGGCTGAAGCCCGTCCCTACCTTTGAATACAAAATCTTAAGCTGCAGTAAAAACATACCTGCCAGCACCCACATTAATTATGTAATTATCCTTGTCATCCGAAATCTTATCGACTCCAGCAGGCAATCTTCCTTTCCCCGGAACCAATGGAATTCCCGATTCAAGGATTTTACATTCTTTAGAATCTGGTTTTGGGACAATTATCCTTGCACTGCAGCCTACAGGAATATCCACCTCCACCAGCGAGAGCCCCTTGCCCTTTTCCCATCTGACATCAAGCTGTCCGCGCACCGTATTCACCTTGGCGGAAGCATGCGTCAGTTCCGGACCGGGCCAAGGTACAATCGTTATTTTATTGAATCCTAAGGAATCAGCATCCTGACGAATCCCCGCGACATACCGGTACATCCAGTCACAGACGCTTCCATACATCGGATGACAATGGGATCCATTTTCAAAAGCCCAGTTCTCCCACATCGAAGTTGCTCCGGATGCGATCATGAAGCCAAAGCCCGGAAAATCCGTCTTGCTGAGGATCTCATACGCCACATCGAAACGCCCCTCCTGCGCCAGCGCCTCAAGAAGCACAGGCGTACCCATTATTCCGGTGTCAAGATGTCCGGAACATGCTATTTGCACATGCTCGACCAAGTTGTCTACAACCCTGGCTTTTTCCTCTGGAGGAACCGCACCGAGAACGAGAGCAAACGCGCTCGTCCCGTGCAGTCCGCGCACATATGTCCCACGTTCATTGTCAAAGAATTTCCTATGGAAACTTTCTGCGATCTTCGCAGACTTGGCCTTGTAGCGTTTAGCATCATCGGCGCGTCCAAGAATCTGCGCCATGTTCCCAAGTTGCTTTGCACACATACCATAGAAGAAAGTATTCACAAGGGATGGCGGCAGGATATTCTCCTTCATCAAAGCTGTCATATCGGCCGGCAGTGACCAGTCGCCAAGGCACCAGCTACCCGTTTCCTCTTCTATTATAATATCAGCACCATCAGTTTTGCCATCGAGATATTTCAGCCATTTCCCCATGCATCCATACATCTGTTCGACGATGCGGATGTCCCCATACATGCTTTGCATGACAGATGGGAGTATCACGCATGCGGAACCCCAGCCCGGGCCACCGCCACCTCCGTAGAACGGCGCAGTATGCGGAACAAATCCCGTCTCGCTATTCTGGGAGTCGGCAATGTCATTTGTCCACTTCGTATAGAACTGCGGCATCCAAAGGTTCCATGACGCAGCAGCAGCAACAAGCTGACCGTCTCCAGTGTATCCAAGCCGTTCGCGGTGCGGACAGTCACTCGGAACTCCGCCATGCATGTTGAAGAGCTGAGTAGAAACAAAGAGCTCATTGATCTTATCCAAAAGAGGATTGGAGCACGTAAACCGGCCAGTCCTGGCGACATCACAGTGGACCACACGGCCATCTACCATGCTCATGTCGATCTTGCCCGGCCATCCTTTTATCTCAACATACCTGAACGCATGCCAGACAAAACGCGGTTCATAGGTCTCATCGCCTTTTCCAGAAAGGATAAAAACGTCGCGCTGGATCTGTTTTTCCCCTCCGGCGCTGCTGAAATCAAGTTCGCCGCCCTTGGAAATCCCCTCGGAAAAACGCATTTCAATCTCATCACCGGCGGAACCTCCAGGTACAAATATCCTCACCCATCCGCTGAAGACACGTCCGAAATCGAAGATGGTCTTGTTTTCCCTGGAGGTCCACATGCGCACAGGCGGAAAAGTTTCAACGACACGGTCGGGAGGACATGTCTGCGCTGTCAGTTTCCCGGATGGAGACGTGGCAGCTTCGACATTGCCCCATGACGAATCATCATATTTCGGCGACGCCCATCCTTCCTTCTCAAAACGCGCATCGTAGATCTCACCGACAAAGACGTTGTTGGAGAGGATAGGGCCTTCGCAGCAGATCCATTCAGGATCGCTTGCCACGATACCCTGCGTGCCGTCAGCGTAGCCAATCCGCAGTTCAAGGATCATGCGCGGCCGCCCGTACCACATCTTTCCTTCGGCAATACGAATCCTCTGGTTATGCATTCCGTTTCCGAGCATCACTCCGATAGCATTGTCTCCAGTCACCAGAAGGGATGTCACGTCATGGGTGACATAGCAGACTCGTTTTCCTCCGCGGTCGGCGTAGGGATAAAGAAGATCGCGCATTTCACGTTTGTCATAATCTGTCCAGACAGGATCAAGGACTCTGTCGCCTGATTTAACTCCGTTGACATACAGCTCCGAATATCCAAGTCCTGAAACATATATCCTTGCGCGCTTCACCGGCTTGTCAGCGAGCTCGAATTCCCTTCGCATCAGAGGAGAAGATATATTTTCCGGTGCGGCGATCCATTCGCCATGCCAGTCCTTGTCGGACAGCAGTCCGATTTCATAACTGGCAGGAGAACTCCAGTCGGAGGCAATCCCTTCAGCATCCCAGACCATCACGCGCCACCAAATGATCTGTCCACTCATGAGAGTTTTGCCTACATATTCGACATGGATGTACTGTTCGGATTCGACACGTCCGCTGTCCCAGAGATCATATTTACCCGACAGGAGCGCCTCCTGAGTTGATGCGGCAACGATCCTATAGGCGCCCTGCCGCGCTCCGCGCAGAAGAGGCTTCAGCTCCCACGAAAGACGCGGGACAGTTGTCCCGATCCCAATCGGATTTTCCAGATATTCACAGAGAAGGCGTCCAGGAGATGAAAGGCTGAAACTTGTTTCTCCACCTTCAAGACCTTTAGATTTATTTTTCAACTTATTCATAAATCATTCGATAAAAGACAACCGCCTTCAAGTTTTTCAGCCCCATCTTATGTGCCGAAAGTTCACGGTCCAGCGATGCAAATGCTCTCGATGCGGAGCTGGGCCTTCTTCGGGCCGTTTTCCGGAATCACGGGGGTCAATTCAATCACATGCTTTCCAGGAGAAAGTGCTGTCAGGCTCTTGCGCCAGATGAAGAGGTTGCCCTGACCGTAGGTCATCTTGAACGGCCAGACCGGTGCATATTCCATAGTAACATTTCCAGACTTGTCCTTCTGCTTCTTCGCGAAAGGCAGGACTTTCCCGTCGACCTTCACCTCGACATCCATCCCGTCCTGGTTGGCTTCGCCGAAGAGTCCGAGCAAAGTACCTTCAGCCTCAATCTTTATCGGTTCGATGTTCCCGGCGTCCTTGATGTCGCACATCGCAACATCGCCCATCCAGCGGCTTGTAAGCCCGTCGAACCAGAGCGAAGTGCGGAAAGTCTTGGCCTTTGTCCAGCCCTTTGGGAGCTGGGTGTCCGCCAGACGTATGCGATTGATGGTCTTCATCTCGCCGAAAACGGGTTTCTCCGGGACACTGCAGACGAGTCCTTCCTTCACAGCCGCTTCATATCCAAGCTTAGCCGCCTCGAAGAACACCTCGTATCCGCAATCATCTGGATGCGCGCCATCGAAAGGCCAGAGCTCTTCGATTTTCTTTTTTCCGCTTGTGATCGTCTCCTGCATGAGCGGATAGAGGTCTCCCTGCCCCGTGTGATACGCTGCCGACAACTTCATGTGGTCTGTACGGCGGTAGACCTCATCGAGCTTGTAACCATTGCCGAACTGCCATTTGAATGCGAAGTACATCTGCTCAATCGGAGCGCCTGCAGCGATGATCCTGCGCATCAGCGTCTCGTAGTTGATGAGAGGTTCTATATCCTTTTGGTCATAACCGTCGTTGACTGTGAAATCCAGAAAGACAATATCCGGCTTCTTGGAAAGGACATCCCTCTCGAGACGGAAAAGTCCGAGATCGGATCCGGTTCCACCGATCGCTGCGTCATGGAATGTAAAATGAGCCTTCGGATATTTCTCCGTAAGATATTTGGCCATGAGCCCGCGGTAGCTTGTCTTCAGGGGATCGCTCGCATTGGCACCATAGGTCAGGGAACCGCCGAAGAAAACGACCGACAGGGCATCGCCCGCCTGCGCCTTCCTGTCGAATTCCGCGAACGATGCGGCCGGTTTGGCGGCGGCATCTTCGGCCCTTGCGGATGCTGAAGAGATTGCAAAAACAATTACGGATAGAACTCCGGCGAAGATGATGCTGTTTGCTCCCATGTCCTTTGCTCCTTATTATTATTGGCATTGGTTGTTTGCTTTATTAAATATAGAATATATTATAAAGCATGCATGTCAAGGATGGGAAACAGGGAAAAAAGGACAAGAACCAAAGAAATTATTGATTGCTTCGGATTCGAATGATTTATTGATGAGCAAGGCGAATCACATGGAGTGCGGGAATTCACAGTGTCGGGCGTAGCTTCTTAGCGAAGACTGATTCCCGCCTTGTTCAGAGAAATTCATTTCTCGTTTAAATTTCGCAAAATAAATTTTGCGATACAAAGCGGTGATGAATCACCGCACTCCAAGGTCACCCATTAAGGTTCCTGTCAAATCAAAAAAAG